>NZ_MDGL01000038.1 GCF_002742265.1 Maribacter sp. 4G9 | reverse complement strand
GGTCCGGGGACATGGAAAAGGTCCTGCCCGAGAAAAGATCGGTCGAACAGTGTACCTTCCAACTTCGCTTGTGTATGTCGATACCAATGAATAACTTGGGTGGAGCAGTTTGTTGTGTTTTCATATCTTTTGATTTTGGTGAATCTTAAAGATACTCGACAGGCTGCTTTTACATAGATGCTAACCGCAATTACGGCGGATTCGACTACGTCCGAATCCACTCGGAATTGCGAGCGTCTGTGCCAAACCGAAAAATAGCTAACTTAAAACCCGCAACTGACGGTTATACGAGACCGATGATGTACAATTCACCTAAAGGTGAACCCAAGTCGCTACATTGTCGCCAAAGGCTCCAATTCCCGCCCCTTGGGATTTGTACATCATCGCAGGGCCATGCCAGTTTGCATAATCCGTAGGATGAGGGACCATCCAACCTATCACCTTTAGGCGCCATCGAGGAAAACTGTACATATCAACGGCTATATGCAACCTGGCCACGTTCAACACGTATTTGTAAATTTATCCCAACAAGTTGCGTAAATTTAAAATCCGTAACGTGGCTTCACATAGCCCTGCGTTGTGCATAAGCTGAAAAACGGATATAGTTAATGAAAAACAAAGTTCGATTTTATAGAGAAAAAAATAATTTAACTCAAACTGTACTTGCTGAAAAATCAGGTTTATCATTACGGACTATACAGAGAATTGAGAATGGAAGTGAACTAAAAGGATATACATTAGAATCCTTAGCAAAAACTTTAAATGTTAAACCAGACAACCTTATAAATGAGAAAATTGATTTAGAGAAAGTTAAAATCATCAATATATCAACATTATCTTTTTGTATTATCCCTTTTGGAAACATAATCTTACCTGCCATTTTAACTTTTAAAAGCAAAAATGAAAAAACAAAATCAATAGGAAAAGACATATTAAATATTCAAATCATTTGGACTATTATTACATCTATTTTATTAATAATTTGTCCTTTTATTCAGAATTGGTTACAAATTAATATTCCTTTACTTATAATTATTTTAATTGCTCTAATCTGTATAAATATCTTTATTGTGTTTAAAAATTCAATAAGTTTAACAAATAATTCGGAATTATATATAATTCTCAAAATCAAACTATTATAATAAATGTCACATCATTGACATAACATTGTCGTTATCTTTTTTTTAATAATTCACACTTATTGTCTGATTATTGTCAAATAAAATTAACATTTCAATATTAAACAAATGAGTGAACAAAAGATAAATGGAAAATATATTATTTCAACTCTAATAATTGTCATTTTTACTTGGATAATTCACGAATTCACCCATTGGATTACAAGCGAATCTTTAGGATATGAATCTATAATGAGACTAAATTCTGTATCTCTCGAAAACGAACAGGAACGAACTGAATGGCATAAAATCTATATCTCAGCTTCTGGACCAGTAATTACCATTTTTCAAGCAATACTTGCATTTTCAATACTCAAAACGAAAGGCTGGAACAAATTTGTCTATCCCATTTTATTCGTTCCATTTTATATGAGGTTATTAGCAGGAATAATGAACTTCATAAATCCAAACGACGAAGGACGAATAAGTGAATTCTTAGGAATTGGCCTTTTTACTATTTCAATCATTATTTCTGGTTTTTTGTTTTTTTTAGTCTTTAAAATCTCAAAAAAATACAGACTGAATTGGAAATTCAATTTTTGGACAACAATAATAACAATGGTAGTAAGTTCAATTATAATATTATCCGACCAGTTTTTTGGCATTAGAATATTATAAAAAGATATAATACGAGGAAAGCCTATGCACAACACCGTATAAAATTAATGGCTAGTTTTAGCCTACTTGGAAAATTCCTTCGGAATTTTCTCTGGCACGTATCTGTTTACTAAATTAGTTGACTAAACACGCCACTAATCTTATACATCAACGATGATGTACAATTCACCTAAAGGTGAACCCAAGTCGCTACATTGTCGCCAAAGGCTCCAATTCCCGCCCCTTGGGAATTGTACATCATCGCAGGGCCATGCCAGTTTGCATAATCCGTAGGATGAGGGGCCATCAAACCTATCACCTTTAGGCGCCATCGAGGAAAACTGTACATATCAACGGCTATATGCAACCTGGCCACGTTCAACACGTATTTTAAATTTATCCCAACAAGTTGCGTAAATTTAAAACCCGTAACGTGGCTTCACATAGCCCTGCGTTGTGTTTCATACCGAAAAAAGCCAGCCGCACAAACAGCACATTTGGTTTTTTCCGACACGAAAGCCAACGCTAAGAAACCAAAAGAGCTGTTTTTTGCCAACGCTCGAATGATATTGAGAAGAATGAATTAAATTTAAAAACTGACAGAGAGAATACAATATATGGAAATAAAAATCTTGAAACCACGAAAGGCAATAAACAAAGCCTTTTTAAAAATAAAACCGAACAGAACGGAAATTGAAAGTTTCAAGACGAATTTGATTGAACTGCTCGACCGAACAAATGATACTGAATCAGAAGAATTTCACAAAAACCTAGTTTCTGACTTTCTAAAAGACACTTATTACAAGAACAACCATTTCATAAATACAAAAGGAAGAAATGACCTTGTAATCCATAACGGAAATAAAGCAAAAAGTACAGTTGGAGTAATCATTGAAGCAAAAAAGCCAACCAACAAATCGGAAATGCTGACAAAGGAAAAAATCAATGTCAAAGCATTTCAAGAATTGGCTCTCTACTATTTGAGAGAGCGAATTACTCAAAAAAACCTCGAAATAAAATATTTAGTTGCTACAAACATAAACGAATGGTTCATTTTTGATTCCAACGTATTTGAAAAGCAGTTTGCTCAAAACAAAGGATTGGTTAAACAATTCAACGATTTTGAAAATGGAAGATTAGCAGGAAAAACAACTGATTTTTTCTACAAGGAAATTGCAGAGCCTTTTGTCAAAGGATTAAAGAATGATATTGAATTTACATTTTTCGATATACGAGAATACGAAAAACCACTTCGTAATGACAATCCAAAAGACGACAATAAACTTATAGCGCTTTTTAAGTTACTCTCGCCTGAACATTTATTAAAATTACCTTTTGCAAATGACAGCAATAGTCTTGACAAAAGATTTTATGGTGAATTACTACATATTATTGGACTTTCCGAAACTAAAGACGGAAGTAAAAAACTAATTGAACGAAACAAAAAAGGTGAAAGAAACACAGGTTCATTTCTCGAAAATGCCATAATACAACTTGACAGTTTAGATAAAATAAACAGACTTGACAATCCTAGTCATTTTGGAACAACTCAAGAAGAGCGTTTATTTAATGTTGGACTTGAATTAAGCATAACTTGGATTAACAGAATTCTGTTTCTTAAACTTTTAGAAGCTCAACTAAAAACCTATCATAAAGGAGACAAATCCTATGAATTTTTGAGTATTGATAAAATTCAAAATTATGATGATTTAAACAGCCTTTTCTTTCAAGTTTTAGCTAAAAAACAATCCGAAAGAAATGAAGATGTTACAGAACTTTTTGCAAAAGTTCCGTATTTAAACAGCTCACTTTTTGAGCCAACAGGCATTGAACACGGAACATTATTTATTAGCAATTTACGTGACGATAAAACAATTCCGATTTATTCTTCAACCGTTTTAAAAAGTGAAAGCGGAAAAAAACGAACAGGAAATTTAAGCACGCTTGAATATTTGTTCGAATTTCTAAATGCTTACGACTTTAGTAGTGAAGGAAAAGAAGAAATTCAAGAGGATAATAAAACTCTAATTAACGCTTCTGTTCTCGGTTTAATTTTCGAGAAAATTAATGGTTACAAGGATGGCTCGTTTTTCACACCAGGTTTTATCACAATGTATATGTGTCGTGAAACCATTAGAAAAGCGGTTATCCAAAAATTCAACGAAGCTAAAGATTGGAACTGTAAAGACATAGATTCTCTCTACGATAAAATTGAGGACAGACAAGAAGCAAATAACATTATAAACAGTTTAAAAATTTGCGACCCAGCAGTTGGTTCAGGACACTTTTTAGTTTCTGCACTTAATGAAATGATTGCCATTAAAAACGACCTTAAAGTTTTACAAGATAGAGACGGAAAAAGGCTAAAAGAATACCAATTTGAAGTTGTTAATGATGAATTAATTGTAACTGACGAAGATGGAGAATTGTTTGAGTACAATCCAACCAATAAAGAAAGTCAACGAATACAAGAAACATTATTTCACGAAAAGCAAACCATAATTGAAAACTGCTTATTTGGTGTAGATATTAACCCAAATTCAGTAAAAATATGTCGATTACGTCTTTGGATTGAGTTACTTAAAAACGCATACTACAAAAACGAAAGTGAACTAGAAACACTTCCAAACATTGACATAAATATCAAATGCGGTAATTCTCTTATTAGTCGCTTTGAATTAGATGCTGACCTTAAAAAAGCTTTAAAAAGTAGTAAATGGACTATTGACAGTTATAGAATTGCAGTTGACACCTATCGCAATGCTCAAAACAAAGAGCAAAAGCGAGCAATGGAAAAACTGATAGATGATATTAAGAACGATTTTAGAAGTGAAATATCACTTAACGACCCAAAAGTTAAGAGATTTAATAAATTACAAGGCGAGATTTTTGGAATGACCAATCAAACGCAAATGTTTGAATTGACAAAAAGAGAAAAAACTGCTTGGAATAAAAAACTTAAAAAACTAACGGAAGATTCTAAAAAATTAGAGTCTATAATTGAGGAAATTAAGAATAATAAAATCTATGAAGAAGCTTTTGAATGGCGTTTTGAATTTCCAGAAGTTTTAGATGATAACGGTGACTTTGTTGGGTTTGATGCAATAATTGGAAATCCACCTTATGTTGCAGTTAGTGGTATTCCAAAAGACCAAAGAGAATATATATTCTCGTTTTATAAAAATGCTTCTAGCAGAATAGACCTTTTCGGTTTGTTTACAGAATTTGGGTTATCTCTACTATCGTCAAAGGGTTTACTAACATATATAATACCAATGCAATTACTGAAAAATTCAGCTTTTGCAAAAATTCGAGAAAATCTAATTACTAATTCTTCGATACATAAGATTAATTATGTTGGTTCTGATGTTTTTGAAGATGCAAGTAATGATACTATCATCATAGAATACGAAAAAGAAAAACCAAAAGAAAACCATAACATTGAAATTTCAATTTCTAGCAATAATAGTATAGAACTAATTACAAATGAGCAATTTTTAACAAAGCAAAGCTTGTTTGAAAAAGAGGGTTTTGAAATTTCATTAAGCTCAAATGAGGAGTTGAAAATTTGCGAGAAACTTATGAAAAGTTCAGAAAGTCTTTTATCAGCACATTTCAATATATATCAAGGTATAGTTTCAGGCTTAAATGGTGCTTTTATTTTTGCTTCGGAATTGCCTGAAAGTATAGACAGTAGTAATCTCAAGCCATATTTACTTGGTTCTGATTTTAAAAAGTACTCAATTAATGATTCATCTAAAAAACAAATACTTTATTTGAATAAACATATAGAGATTGAAAGTTTTCCAAATACAAAAGAATGGCTAATTCCTTTTAAAGAAAGATTAGAAAAAAGGCGTGAAGTAAAAAAGGGTGTAATTCCTTGGTATTCTCTTCAATGGCCCAGAGATAAAGAACAGTTTGAACAGCCTAAAATATTATTTCAAAAAATAAGAAATCAAACTTTACATAAGCGGTTAGTTGGAACTTTAGACACATCAAACTATTATTTAGGAGATGGAGTAATATTTTTAACGTCAAAATCCGAAGAAATAAATGAGCTGAAACTAGCATTGGCTTTATTGAATTCAGAATTGTACAATTTTTATTTTAGAAAGAACTTTTTAGATGTGAACTTGAAAATAATGTATTTAGACAAAACACCTTATTTATCATTAAAACAAGCAGAGAAAGTTATCGAACTCGTTGATAAAATAATTGAGATTAAAAAACATAATTCCGAAGGCAATATTGCAGAATTTGAATCTGAAATAAACAACATAATTTACAAGGAACTTAATTTTAATAAAGAGGAAATTGAATTAATTGAAAAATAATTAGCCAACGCATAAAGCCATACACATTTGCAATTCGCTTCAGCCAATACACAAGTCAAAAATTGCAAAAGAGTATGTCTTTGCCAACGCTACAAACAGAACGGAAAATAAAGTACGAAAACACAATCGAGTAGACGGGTCCGCCCCTAGTTAGGAACGGACTGCGCCTCTCACACCACCGTGCGTACGGGTCTCGTACACGGCGGTTCGTTATATCAGAACTTTACACTAAGGTAGTACGCTAGCATACTTTCGTAACCTCTTTTTCTTAGACGTTTTTCAGTAATAGTAGTCCTCAGTATAGG
>NZ_MDGL01000037.1 GCF_002742265.1 Maribacter sp. 4G9 | reverse complement strand
GGTCCGGGGACATGGAAAAGGTCCTGCCCGAGAAAAGATCGGTCGAACAGTGTACCTTCCAACTTCGCTTGTGTATGTCGATACCAATGAATAACTTGGGTGGAGCAGTTTGTTGTGTTTTCATATCTTTTGATTTTGGTGAATCTTAAAGATACTCGACAGGCTGCTTTTACATAGATGCTATAAGTAATTGCTTGTTCTCTCCTACTTTGGAAATTCCTGCGGAATTTCCAACTTGGTGTGTACTTGTAAAGTTAAGTGCTAACCCACGCAAATACTCATAGCCGAGACCGATGATGTACAATTATTCATTTAATTTTTATTGTTTTTCAAAGGTATTCATCGGTCGCTTCGCTCGGTCACCTAAAGGTGAACCCAAGTCGCTACATTGTCGCCAAAGGCTCCAATTCCCGCCCCTTGGGATTTGTACATCATCGCAGGGCCATGCCAGTTTGCATAATCCGTAGGATGAGGGGCCATCCAACCTATCACCTTTAGGCGCCATCGAGGAAAACTGTACATATCAACGGCTATATGCAACCTGGCCACGTTCAACACGTATTTGTAAATTTATCCCAACAAGTTGCGTAAATTTAAAATCCGTAACGTGGCTTCACATAGCCCTGCGTTGTGCTTCATTATAACCAACCGCTAACCAATGATAAAATTCTTTAGAAAAATTCGGCAAAACTTGCTTATGGAAAATAAAACTGGAAAGTATTTTAAATACGCTATTGGGGAAATTATACTTGTGGTAATTGGAATTTTGATTGCGCTTCAAATCAACAATTGGAATGAAAATAGAAAACTACATGAATCAAAAACTGAATACTACGAACAGTTGTTATCTGAAATAAATTTGGATATTAAAGAATTAAACCCTCAAATAAAAAGAGTTGAACAAAGCATAAACACATACGAATCTTATTTGGCAATCTTCGAGACATCTAATGTGTCACTTGATTCTATATACCACCATATTAAAAAGGTGGAACCGACTTTCGGTTTAATTAGATTTAATACAAAAACCATTGAAGTTCTAAAATCAACAGGAGATATAAAATTACTTCCAAAATCAATTAAAAATCTTTTAATAAGTCTCGAAAATCAACAAAATTTGTTATCTAAAATTCAAGACAATAACTATGGTATGTATTTGAATACAATTGAAGACACTTATCTTATTAATCCATTTTCCGTTCGGAACTTGATAGAAAATCAAGAGCAGTTTTTTAATGCTTTGAAAATTGAAACAAGTTTTGCTGACCAAATAGCAAAATATCATTTGGCTTTAACTATTAAAAATTTTGCCGAGATAAATGCATTAAGAATTTTAAAAGAAACTTTAAACTTAACAAATAATTTAAAGAATATTATCGAAGAGGAATTAGAGCATCAGTAAATTATTAATTTTAAATAACGAAAGCACAATCGAGTAGACGGGTCCGCCCCTAGTTAGGAACGGACTGCGCCTCTCACACCACCGTGCGTACGGGTCTCGTACACGGCGGTTCGTTATATCAGAACTTTACACTAAGGTAGTACGCTAGCATACTTTCGTAACCTCTTTTTCTTAGACGTTTTTCAGTAATAGTAGTCCTCAGTATAGG
>NZ_MDGL01000036.1 GCF_002742265.1 Maribacter sp. 4G9 | reverse complement strand
CGGCCGTGGCATTCATAAAGGAACATATGAGAAAAAGGATAGAGACCTCGATAAGCCGGATCTGCGCCCTGATGCCAAGGCACATAAACGCTGTGACGGCGGACGGGTTCGTCATCAAACTGATCCTGTTCGTAATGGCATTTCAATTTGAAAAAACAATATTATAATAGGAAACTCGAGTTAATTAAAGAAAGCACAACACCATTAGTGCTTTATTGTAATCAACTAATAACCTATGATAAAATTCTTTAGATTATCGAAACTAAATTTTGCAAAGCAAAATCAAATGTCCGGTGGACATTTGGTTGAGATAGCCGCTTGCGGAAGAAAAAGAAACCTGAAATATGATTAAGTTCTTCAGACAAATAAGACAAAACCTACTTTCTGAGGGTAAAACAGAAAAGTATTTTAAATACGCAATTGGAGAGATAATTCTGGTGGTTATCGGTATTTTAATTGCTTTGCAAATTAACTCTTGGAATGACGATCGCAAGGCAAAAATCGTGGAAAACAACTTCTTTGCCAATATTCTATTAGACTTGGAAAAGGATGATGAAAAGCTTAAATATTACAATAGGTTTCACCAAAAGAGAATTCAATATTTAGATACACTTTTAACATATGTTAGAAATCCGAATCGGACCATGGGTATTGAAAAATTTGGCATGTATGTAGAACCTTTGTTTTATTCGGTAAATGCTACCAATTACCCAACGACATTCGAATCTGCTAAATCGATGGGCATTTTCAATAATTTTCGTGAAAAAGATATCGTAAAAGAGCTCTCTCAGTACTATGCCGACTTTGTTTTAGTAGAGAATTCTTTTAGCGCAATAACAAGAATAGTTGAAAATCAATTTGAACCTTTAATGTATACACTACCAGAAGGCTATATTACGGAGACTACTGGAACATTGGTAATTAGTGAAGAAGATGTACAGGAGTTCTATCAGAAGGTCTCGTCAATAAAGGACAATCGAAACATTACCTATGATTATGATAGGATTTTAAAAACGTCAAGCTTTGAAAATTATTTGATTGGGGATATGGGGAGGTCATATGGCGCAATTGGTATCATAGAATCTAGAAAGTCTATTTTAAATCGATTATTGGAACGTATAAGGGAACACGACTAAATTAAAAATAACAAAAGCACCATACCTTTTTACGCAGGTGACTGAGCAGTCCGCCCTAAACGAAGCCGAAGGCACATATTTCCGCTTTTTCTTGGCCACACCAATTTTTTGTAGGATTTTTAAATTACTTCCTCAAAAAACAAAATGGGTTTTTTCTGTAATTGCTGAATAGGTGTATTTACATTTGAACCCTTTACCAATAAAATTATCCGTTATGAAATATGTACTTCTCTCGTTGACTTTGATTTTATGTTTAAACATCGCCGCTCAGAACTCCATTAAAGCTAAGAATGGATTTGTAAGGGTGTACAATGTACAGGGTAAAAAGATTGGTAAGGGAAAAATTCTAAACATCTCTGAAACGTCACTACAATTAATCAGACATGGGGAAACTACTTCATTTACGGTCAATGAAATCGGTAAGGTCAAGACCAAACGTTCTGGAGGAAACAATGTTCTTGTTGGCGCATTATCAGGTGCTGTGACCTTTGCGATTATAGGGGTAGCTTCAAATGATCCAGATAGCCAAATATTAAGATTATCCAATGGAGAAGCAGCGGTAGCTGGAGCATTTGTTGGAGGGACCTTGGGTACGGGAATAGGCGTTATCTCCCTACTATTTAAAAATTCCAAGACCTTTGAAATAAATGGTGATATTGAAAAGTGGAACGTATTTAAAGAAATGATTCCAAATTGAAATTGTGAACGAAGTTTGGTACAACTAAATGTTATATTTAGCTATGGTACCTGAGCGTAGTCGAAGGGGAGTTGGTTTCGGTGGGTGAGCGTAGTCGAACCCACATATTTCCCCATTTCCTTGCCCAAACCAACTTTTTGTAGGATTTTTAAAGTACTTCCCCTAGAATAGAACTATTTGTATTTGTACAAATATTAAATTACAAAAGTATATTTAAAGCTGAATGAAAAATGAACCTTGGAAAACAGGACCAAAAGAGCTATTAAAGCATGGTCTTGAGCATTTAGCCCTTGAGACCGATTTTGATTATCGAATGGCAATGATAGCCATCGACAATTCAGTTGAATTAATGCTGAAGACCTATTTAGGCCTACCGAAAAGGATAACCCGGTTACAAGGTGTAACAAGAAAAATATATGAAGAAGCAACAAAAAGTTTTCCAAGTCTTTTGGATTCAATGGAAAATCATGCCAAGGGAAAACTTGTTGGAATAGAACTTGGTGAAATAGAATGGTATCATAAAATTAGGAATCAACTGTATCATGATGGGAATGGAATAACAGTTGAAAAGGAAAAAGTAATAGCATATTCCAGTATAGCCAAGATTTTATTTGAAAATCTATTTTACGAAAAAGTTGAAGTTGATGGAATTAAATACGGAATCGATGATTTTCTTTTGGCATGGGCTGACTTCAATAAGTTGGTGATAAATAAAGGCCCTAAAATATTCAGACTCAAAAATTTCACTGAACTATTAAATTTATCAGAACTGGAAGAATATACTCTTGCGAGTATTATAAATTTTCGGAACAGAGTGGTTCATATGCCAGATGAAATTGAAGAAACAGAATTAGCCACAAAAGTGAAAGAATTAATTGAGCTTATAAAAGCAATTAAGAATCGGAAATAAATAACTAGGAATATTTTGAATAGAGACACTATCCCACCAAGTGTGTAAGTTAAAAATAACGAGGGTTGGACTTTTATCTAAAGTCTGACCCTTTTTTCATAGATTGTAAGGAACTGGTTTAAAATTATGCCCCAGTTCCTGATGGGCATGGACCACTTCTTGGTGGCCTCCCTTGTTGCCAAATATACGGATTTCATCACCGCATCG
>NZ_MDGL01000035.1 GCF_002742265.1 Maribacter sp. 4G9 | reverse complement strand
CTTGACCAAAAGTCCCTCAAGTTCAACAACACGGTCGGCCAAACGACGGTTCGCACGCTCAAGATTCTCCAAACGAACCAATAACTCCGATATGAACTTATCCTTTTCGATAACCGAAAGATCCGATAATCTTTCGTAGGATCCAAATGAATTGACAACTTTATCAGCACTGATTAGTTACGAAAACGGAAGGGAACAAGCCAAAATGTTTACCGCAAAATTGGTATCGAACGTTGTATGTTGATAGTTACTATTTTCTTCCATGGAATTTATGGCATTCATATGGGCAAACGGCCAAAAACTGCAAGAACTCTGAGGAAAAACGATCAAAAGCAGGATCAAAGCAGGCGTTAAGCTGGGAAATGCATAGACAAATATCGCCGACAAGCAGAAGGTGAGCCCGGCCCTACGGACCAGCATTGACAAAATAACCCCAAATTCTCCTGATTTTATTCGTACCGCCATACCAATAAATAGAAGTACCAATGGGGTCATTAAGGAAGTAAGGCTCAAAACAGTATTCTGTAGAAATTTTGGTAGCGAAGTAATCGATATTCCAAATCCCAATAAAACAAGGCCAATCACAATTACCATGTTTATAGGTTCGTTAAGTAGCGATAGAAGTAGCCCTTTAAGTTTACTTTTGGTAGTTATTTTCTGATTAGCGTTGGCAGTGGCAAGGCGATGCCATCGCATGGCCAAAATATAGAGCAGGATCAATACAAATATTTTGTTACCCACATCGGATAGGGCCGCTAACGCCAAAGAATCGTCGCCAAGATATACCACGATAAATGGAAAGCATGATAGACCCGGTGCCAACGAAGGTAAAAGCATCAGTAATGTTCTTTTTTTGGCAGTCTCCCCTATAGGCAGCGTTGCCGTTAAAAGATATTTGGAGGCAAAAAGCATGATAAAATTGAAAGCCAATGCCAGTAGGGGAAATATTAAAAGACTTCCTTTAAGCTCGATCTTCAATAGTGCCACAAATATTGTCGCGGGTAATGCAACACATAGAATAATTTCCTTTATACCCTTAAGATCTTGCTTGGCAATTTTCTTCTGTAAAAAGAAGCCTATTGCAATTATGATTAGAAGTTCTAAGGTTTTTTGAAGGGCAAAATTCATAGGGAATTACGGGGTTGGTGAACTTAGATCAGCCCCTTGGAGTCGGACAAAGACGATTATCAAGGCAATTGTCAAACCAATCCAACTCCTGGGCTAATCAAACTTAAACTAGCACTTTTTCTAGGGCAGCTGTAAACAACTTCATTTCATCCATAGTACCCATGCTTACTCGGCACCAATTTTTATCATAGATGTCAAAAGCCCTAACGCCAACCCCAAGGGCGGTCATTTTTTCCAAGAAGGTTCGACCCTCCATTTCAATTGGGAATAATATAAAGCTTGTTGAAGAGGGAACATATTCAAACCCCATTCGTTCAAGGTTCTCATATACATACTCCCTACATTCCTTGTTCAATTTTCTGGATTTATCCTTAAAGGCAATATCGTCCATACTTGCCATAGCTGCATAAACGGAAGGCAGGGTAATGCCCATGCCACCACGGGTTACTTTCTGGATGATTTCCAAAGTATCGGGTTGGCCCACAATGTAACCTACACGTAATCCCGCCATCCCTTGTATCTTGGAAAATGTACGGGCGATGATCACATTTTTTCCTTCATTGATCAAGGAAACCATACTCTTCTTAGCACCGTCTTCCAAGAATCCCAAATAGGCTTCATCCACGAAAATTGGTGTCTTTTCCGATACCCTTGAACAGAAATCGATCAATTCATCATGGTCAGTCATACTACCTGTAGGGTTGTTCGGGTTACAGATGTATACCAATTTTGTTTCGGTATCGATGGCAGCTTCCATAGCGGCCAAATCATGCGACCAATCTTTTTTCAGCGGAATAGGCTTCCAAGTGGCGCCCGTTGCTTCGGCCACCTTGATCAAGGACATATATGCCGGATCAGCGGATATTATATTACCTCCTTCTTTGAAGAATACCATGGCGGTTTTTTCCAACAAATCAGAGGAACCAGGTCCCATCATGATGTTTTCCTGTTTTACACCCTCTTCCAAGGCAATCTTGTCCATCAATTCGTACAATTCTTTCCATGCGTAACGGTTACCTTTTGGCGCCCATTTTTGCATGGCTTCTACAGCCATTGGGGACGGTCCATACGGATTTTCGTTGGCATTGATTTTTGCTTCCAACTCCACAGGTGCAGTAAGAGCATAAGGTAGATACTCCTTAAAAAATGGAGTGTAAGGAATATTCCCATCCGCATCTATCCTAATAGGTTGGGACGGAAAAGCTCCGTAGGTCAAATAAGGTGCTGCCATTACTCCTGCAGCGGTGAGAACGCCTCTTTTGAGCCATTCTCTTCTGTTTACATTTGTTTTCATTTAAGTGCTATATTTAAGTTTACTGTTCTCTAATTTGTTTCTACAGGTTCTGCATTGATGCCTATGTCCCCGGCAGCTACTACAGTATCGTCGGTTGGGCTTAAACTAATGCTTACGTGCGCGTTGAGTGTTGTAATGGAGCCATAGAAAGCGGTGTCTGCAATCAGGAAGAACTTACTATCCGATAATTCACCCGTACTACCATTCACTTCATCCAAGGTCATCATGGTCGATGTGCCCACACCTGCAGCGCCTTCTACCAGAATGGCAGGGTGAAGGGTATCATCGATTGTGTTGTATAAGGATATCTGTACCAAGGTCTGGTCCAGGTCGGTTTCCCAAAAAACGATCCTTCCATATACGTTAGATCCCATGGGATCTGTAGAATTTATGCTGTAAGCCGTAAAGGTCTCCAGAGTTCCCCCGCCATCGGCCACTTCCAGGGCTGGCTCCAGTCTTTCTAAATCGCATGAAGCGAGCGCAATCAGCATTACGGTAAATACCCCTAACTTTTTTATAAATATCTTTATCATGTCTTTTGCTTTTTATTATTGCTTAAAATTTAGAAACTCAATGTTGCCCGTGCAGAGTAAAAGGCACCAAGGGAACCTTGTTGTGCATTGCCATACAGGTAAAAACCTCTTTCCTCGCTTCTGTATAGGTCCGGATAGTTATTGAAAATATTCTGACCGGTCAATGTGAAGGATAAATTATTGGATACCGCATAGGTTATTCCCAAATCTGTGGTGAACTGTGCGGAAAACGTTTGATCTGAAAATCCTTGTTCACCCACGTTTGGAAAATTTTCATCGGTAAGGGTGCCAATGCCATCATCTAATCTAGAAATTTCCCCAAAATAGGTTCCTCGCAACATCCCGGACCATTTTCCCAAACTGTAAGTTGCAGAAGCGATCAATTGTGTATTTGGCAAACCTTGTTCATAGGCGCCTATTATCGCTCTGTCTATATAAAGATCTTCAAGCTCTTGATTTGACAACACTGTATTCAAGTCCGGTACATTTGCGCCCTCGAAGGTCCTATCTGAAATTAATCCTGAAAAATTTAGGTTTAGCATGCCTTCACCAAGCCTATCGGTATAATTGGCTACAAATTCAATACCCTTTGTACTGATATCTCCTCCGTTGATCCTAAAGCTAGCAAGGCCTGAACCGATCAAAGGCTCCAGAACGGGCGCTTGGGTAGCACTGAAGTTACCTGTCTCAAAGAGACGGTCTGTGATATCAATTTGAAATGCATCTATACTAATATCCAGTTTGTTGAATAGTTTTGCGGTAATTCCAAAAGCCACATTGGTAGATCTTTCTTCTTGTAACTGCCCAATGCCAATGGCTTTTGCTACTTGACTATTGTTGGGATAAAGAGTGCCATCAAAGGGAAGTAGGTCCACAAAGAAGGTAAAGGTATGTGAATAGTTGAGCTCTTGTAAGGATGGAGCTCTAAACCCGTTGCTTACGGATCCCCTAACGGCAAAATTATCGGTGATTTTATAACGAGTGGCAAACTTTCCTGTAAATACGCCTCCAAAATCAGAGTACTGTTCCGTACGGAGCGCTCCACTTACGAACCACTTTTTTGTAACATCCAATTCCGCATCCAAGTATATACCAGTTACGGACCTAAAGGCATTGGCTTCGTTTTCAGGTGCAAATCCTCTAAAACATTGAGAGTTTGGGCTATATTGTAAAACCGGGTAGGAACTAACCCCGGCAAACGGCAATATTAGCGCATCTCCATTGCTGTCAACGATAGGATTGCCATTTAGATCCTCCAATGGAAATCCGTCCGGTCCAACAAGTGCTTGGTTATCCTCTGTGGCCGTAATGCGGCCAGCATCGCCAGCAGTATAACTTTCTTCTTGACCCCTTTCTATAATGTAGTTTTCTATACGAAATTCGCCTCCAATTGCAATGTTAAGGCCAGATAATACATCAGGGTAGAACCTGGACAGATCAAAATTGGATGTATTCTGCGAAAATTTATGGGTGCCCAAATCCATTTCTGTAGGGGATTCTGATTGTAAGCTGGCATTGAACGTATTGAATTGCCCGTACCTTTGAGTATTGGTGCCAAACGTATTACTAAAATCAAAATCCCAATCGCCAAGCTTTCCTTCAATACCCCCTGTAAATGCGATATTCGTCTGGGTATTGATCATTTGAGGTCTAAACCCGTTGGGGTATAGGTCAAAATTAAAACGATCCGTTTGGGCCGACCTTCGATAAAAACACCCGAAAAGATCACCGGATTTATAGCCAAAATCCCCAAAGGAGTAAAAGTTGGTTTCCGTACTTTCTGAAAGAGGTAGTTCCAAAGCGTAGGAAACAACTCCTAATACGGATGCAGGTAGACCTGCAAAGGTAGAAATGTCCCTTGCCGTAAGTCCTCGTGCCGCCAATAGCCCGGCATCGGTTTGAAGCTCTGCTGCTAGTGCCGTATTTCCGGCTGCCTGTGCCGCTAACAATTCAGGATTGGTAATTATTGGATTGCCCCGGGAATCCGTTCTTTCGTTATTTAAGTATGAACTTCCGTATGGAGTGGCTCCACTTATGTTTGGCCTAATGGCCGCCTCATTTTGCCGATACATTCCAGAAACGTTCAAATATCCACCTTTTTCAAAACTGGTACCGTAATTTATTCCTAGTTGATGAGTTATTCCATCTATGCCCCCGGTATCGTTTAGCAGGGCCTGATCCGCTTCGCTAATATTTGAATCGCTAATATCCGGATTGCTATTGGTATAAAATCCCGTGGTATAATTGGCCGTAAATAAGTTTGTTCCCTTTCTAGTAACAAAATTGATGACCCCGGCGATGGCATCTGATCCATACTGTGCGGAGGCTCCGTCACGTAAAACCTCCACCCTATCGATGGCATCGAGGGGAACAAAATCCATATCAACTGAATTGGCAGCACTTCCTGTTGCCGTGCCAATTAATTGTGCCCCACTATGTCGTTTTTTACCATTGACAAGAACGAGGAGTTGGTTTGGTGCCAAGCCCCTAAGGGAAGGAGGTGCCACGGATGAACTAAGGTCACCTCCTTGCGAACGTACTGCTTGGAATGAAGGTGCCGAAGCTACTAGCATTTGGGCAATGTCCAACTGTGGCATGTTTATTTGCTGTTGCTTGATACTTATGACGTCCACAGGGGCGGCGGTTTCCAGTTTGGTTCGTGCCTGTCCTCTTGTGCCTACTACAATTGTTTCCGTTAATTGCTGGGCAGACTCCTCCAGTATTACATTTATAGTACTATTGCCATTAACTGGTACTTCCTTGGTTCCGTAGCCGAGATAGGAAAAAACCAATGTTCCGGTCCTTGAGGATACAATGGAATAATTTCCGTCAAAATCGGATATTACACCTTTAGATGTTCCTTTCACTCTAATATTTACCCCGGGCAAAGGACCGCTTGTGTCAGAGATTTTCCCGGAGATGGTTATTTCTTGTGCATACGAATGGGTGAGAATACACAGGAAAAGCAAAAAAAATAAAACTTTCTTCATAATCTGAGGTTTAGATAGTTAGTACTCAAAACAGCACTGACACACTGGTAAGTAATCACTTAATTTGTGACAGTGGTGTGATTAAAAGAAAAGTTCCGGACACTTGTTCTATAATCATAATGGGTTTTTTAAGCCCTTATTGATTTAGACAATATTAATCAGAGATAATGAAATAAAAAAGGGAGCATATCTTATTAAAACCCTTAAAATCAGCACTTAAGGTTTCATTTTTTGACATATCGCCAATATTTTTAGCTTTTAATGTCGATATGGTATTTTTGGTTTTGAAAAAATCCAAAAGCTGGTGAAATTGGCAATACATGATATTGCATTATTTTTATCAAAACAATAATTTTTGGATTTTAAATTATTGAATATTTAGTATAAATAACATTTAATTATGTAATTATAATCAAAAATTAGGAAACGTTAAATTATCTTTACCTTTGTATGTTCAAATCCTTTCAATGTGGGATTAATGGGTATAATGTATTGATATATAATATTTTAAATTGTATTTATTAGCAATTTTGTGAAAAATAGATTAGACCAAGTCGATTTTGAAATTTTGAACATCCTTACCCAGGATGCCCAGACCCCGTATACCGAGGTGGCGAAACGAATGATCATTTCCCCCGGAACGGTACATGCTAGAATGAGGAAGATGAAGGAGCTAGGTTTGATCGTTGGCGCAACTTTAAATCTGGATTACAGTAAGATGGATTGGAAACTAACTATATTTCTTGGCATCTATCTTACGGAAAGTACATTATACAAGGAAGTAATAACAAATCTTATGAGGGTTGGGGAAGTAGTAAAGGTGCACCATGTTACCGGGAAATACGATATTTTCGTAAAAATGCATGCGCGGGATAGTATACACTACCGTCAAATATATCAGGACTCCATTCTTATGATTAAAGGCATCAAGGGCATAGAATCCTTTATTTCTGTAGAGGAGAACCTTTCAAGACATATATATTTTCAATGACAAAGATGTATAGATCGGAATTTTTTTAAGTCTTTACCTATTTAAATACCCCTGATATACATCAAAGTACTGAGTTAATAATATTCCTAAAGCTTTATCATTTTTGTGTTTTCATGTTTACGGGATCCCAATCTACGGGTTGCTGGGTAAAGTAGCTATCATTCGCCAATAGGGCAGCACCAGCGGCCCTCAGTCCAAAGGTAGGGTCCTGGATTACGGAACCATTGTTCCTAATCGCCGTAAAGAAATTATTGAAATGATCATAATGCCCTCCTTTATAATCTCTCTCAGCCTCCCAAGTAGTAGTGCCCGTGCTTAAGGAAGAAGTTCTTGGTTCCAAGGTATTCAGGTCATAACCAGCCCTGATCTTTTCCTGCATTTCCTCCGTGAAAGAGACCATGGAATATCCTTGGGGTACCATACTGAGTTTGGAACGTCTTACTGTAACCGAATTTTGTCCCACTTCCATTTCCCCTTCGGTACCAATAAGCTTAAAGCCCCCACCACCGCCACTACCGGCGATGAAATTGATCCTGAAGGCAGCGTTAAAGGCGGCATGGGTATCCGTTTTTGGATAATCGTATAGGGTAATGGAAACGTCTGGGACGTCCCTACCGTCTTTCCAGTAGCGGAGTCCGCCTGTTGCCAGCGCACGGTTAGGACCCATGGAACTGATTACGTGGTTTAAAGTGGAGAAAGCATGTACGAATAAATCGCCCGCAACACCGGTCCCATAGTCCCTGTAGTTTCGCCATCTAAAAAACCGTTTGGGCTCAAAAGGAACTTTGGGCGCTTTCCCCAAAAAGGTGTCGAAGTCTACGGTTTTCGTATTTGCATCGGGTGGTATGGGGTACTGCCACGCGCCTTCTGCCGAATATCGGTCGTTATACATATCCAACATGACCAAATCCCCAATGGCACCTTCTTCATAAAGTTTTTTTGCTTTTTCATTGCCCAGAGACGACATACCCTGGCTCCCAATTTGGCATATTTTGCCGCTTTCTTTTTGAGCGTTGATAATGGCCTGGCCTTCTTCAGGTTTTTGCACCATGGGTTTCTCGCAGTATACATGCTTACCTGCTTTTAGGGCATCGATCGTAATTTTTTGATGCCAGTGGTCCGGTGTCGCAATAATGACGGCATCGATATCCTTTCTATTCAATATATCCCTATAATCCCTAGTGGTGTAGATGGATGCTCCCCAAAGTTCCTTGGCCCTTTCCAATCTGCCCGTGTACAGGTCACAGGCGGCAACCAATTGGACACCGTCTACCTTTAGGGCCGTCTGCGTATCATAAATCCCTTGAATACCTGTTCCAATCAAGGCGATGTTTATATGGTCGTTCGCCGAAAAGGAGTGCGCCGTATAGTGTCTGCTAAGAATCAATTTTTCTTCGAAGCTTCCAGCTAATAGAAATGGACTGGAAGTTACGGCTGCGGATGTCAAGGTCGCCTTTTTTAGAAAGGACCTTCGGGAGTTTTTCTTGCTCATAATCAAAACGGGCTTGGTTTGTAATTGAATTCGTCGGTTCTAAAAATAGGAATTTTTGAACGATAAATCTTATGGAAAACGTGCCGCAGGTTTATTTGGCGGTACGATGTTCAAAAATTTTCATAAAGAGCATGGTGTTCATTTTCCTTGCCCTGTTCTTTGCAATCCATGCCGTTTCTCCGGAAAATAGTTCGTCTATTGTGGCGAACCATAGGTTTAGCCAAATGCCAAAGTGCTCCATGGCCATGGTGTTACCCATGTAGTCATCGGTTTTTATATGGGCCTTTATCGGGTCACCGGTATATTTCCTTTTCAGGAACAATTGGGATTCCCAGAAATCCGTCAAAATTTCCAAGTGGGCATCCCAATCGGAAATTATTCCATTGAAAATGGGTCCTAGGGTATTCTCTTTCCGCACTTTTTCATAAAAAGTGTTTACAAGCAGCGCTATATCTTTTCGGCTCTTTATTTCAGCTTTGGTGCTCATAACTACAATGGCGGACATTTAATTGGAAGGAGGGCGGGTGAATCTATCCCAAGGTTTCCATCATAAAGGCATACAGTTCTTGCATCTGGGGCTTGCCTTTTCTTTTTCCCATCTGTCCAAAGGTATAGAGTGCGAACCAAACTACCACCAGAATTACCATAAATCCAACTTGAGGTCCGTATGGTTTGTTCAGTGATGCGCTTACATAGGCCCAAATGCCAATTATGATAAATAGGGTAGCTACCACAAAGTGTAAGAACATGAAAAAGGTCCATAGGGTGGGGTTTGGCCCGAAAAAACCGTAGATCTTGGAGGTTTTTTCATCCAATGCATCTATTTCCAAGTGCAGTTGGGGGGAGCCAAAATGGGTGGTTGCCTTATTGTATCCGATAAAAATATGGTTGTCCAGGCACTTGATGAGAAATGGGTCTTTTTTTGAGTCCAAGAATTTTCGCAACAATATTTCCCTATTGCCTAAAATCTCAAGTTGAAACCTAGGTCTAAGAACGATTTCATTGGACAGATTTTTCATAGGTCGTTCATGGGTGACATTCTATTTCTGCCGATACCATTTGGGTTACCGGTTTTGGAGATACGTAGGGTATGCCCAATCCAAGTCCGCGTAAAATGAAAAGCGCTCCCATAAGGACGACGAATACCGGAATCAGTTTTTGGATCCGTTTCTTTGCGTTCCCTTTTAGCAAAGCACTAAAGTATACGGCAGTTGTCATTAGGGGAACTGTTCCCAGGCCAAATAACATCATATAAAGGCTACCTTGTGCCACATCTCCCATGGCTATGGCCCCAAAAAGTGCCATATAAACCAAGCCGCAGGGAAGAAAACCATTAAGGAAACCTATTGTCAAAAAGGTGTCGGCCGTTTTCTTTTTGAATTCCTGGCCCAACCTACTTTTAATTTTTGATATGATTTTATAAACCGGGCGTCCCAATTGAAACCTGTTAAGGGTCTTCGCGGGAATTAGAACCAAGAGGATCATTACAATCCCTACGGCAATGGAAAGTCTTTGCTGCATTCCAAAGACATAAAGCCCTTTTCCCAAAAGCCCAAAAACCAAACCGATAATGCCATAGGCAAGAAGCCTTCCCAGATGATAAAGGCTGATCTGCCCAAATTTTTTGAGGTTGCTTTTGCGATCAACGGGCAACATAAAGGCAATGGGTCCGCACATACCCACGCAGTGGAGACTTCCCATAAATCCTAAAATGAGTGCGGACAAAAGCATGTGGTCTAATAAGTTATTTTTTCTTTATGTAAATATTCGGTGCCATTGTAGTTCCAACGTATTTTAATGTCCCAGCGACCATCCAACAAGCGGTTGTCAGGTATGAGCAAATGGTTATTGGACAAACTTATGGGTAAGTCAAAATCCAATTGCTTATTAGATGGTCTGTATAGGGACACTGTTCCTTCTATTTCTTTTGGGTTCAATTTTATGGGGAATACTATTTCAAGTCCGTTTGCACTTTTATTCACCTCTACTTGGTTGATGTCCTTGTTAGCATTGTTCTGGGCATCGATTTCTTTCTGATAGGCCAGTTCCTGCCTATAGTAATCTTCTGTGACAAGGTCGTGGTTGGCGCGTGTGTCCGTACTCATTCGTACTACAAAAAACATAATAAAGCCAATAAAACCTATAAAGGCCAATACGATTCCAGTTCCCCAATTGATTTTCATCTCTTATTTTTTAGTTATTTATAACTTCTAGGCGCCATAAAGGAGCATAGGGTCGTCTCGACCAATTCATCTCCACTATATACCCCCACTTTTACTTTTTCCTTATCGCTTTTTATGGCAGCATTGTCAATCTCTATAAAGAGCGTTCCTTCGGCCAAATCCTGTGCAGGTACTTCGAAATTTTCATTTCTGACCAACTTCACCGTGCCTTTGTGCGAAAGCAGCCTAAAGCTTACATCCTCTACGGGCTTTGTGGTCTTGTTCACCAGTTTATAGGTGTACACATTACTAATGATATTTCCTTCCTTGTGCTCGTAAAGTTGGCCTGGTAACCGAAGAATATTGGCTTCCAAATCATTGCGTAGAAACATCATACCTACTAGCACCCCTATGAGTATGATAAGTACGGCCGAATAGCCCTTTAACCTGGGCGTAAATTTGAATTTCTCCTTTTTGGTGATTTCATCCTCACTCGCATACCTAATAAGACCTTTTGGTAGGTTTACCTTTTCCATGATGGTATCGCACTCATCGATACAGGCGGTACAGTTTACACATTCTAGCTGGGTTCCGTTTCTAATATCGATTCCGGTAGGGCACACGTTCACACACTGAAAGCAATCGATACAATCCCCATAGCCCAAGGCTTCCCGATCTTCATTTTTACGCCATTTTTTACGACCGTTTTCCGCCTCTCCGCGTTTATGGTCATAAGCTACAACTATGGACTTATTATCCAATAGTACCCCCTGCATTCTACCATAGGGACAGGCAATTATGCAAACCTGCTCCCTAAACCAGGCAAAAACAAAATAAAAGACTGCCGTAAAAATCAATAAGGATACAATAGTGCTTACATGCTCCCAAGGACCGTCTGTTATATAGCGTATTAGACGGTCGCTGCCGATCAGATAGGCCAAGAATATATTGGCGATCAAAAATGAAATGACAAAGAAAATGAACCACTTTAATACCCTTTTCCTAATTTTCTCGGCATCCCAAGCTTGTCGGTCCAATTTTATTTGGGCCCCACGGTCACCATCGATCCAGTACTCGATCCTCCTGAAGACCATTTCCATAAAAATGGTCTGGGGGCACATCCATCCACAGAAAATACGTCCAAAAGCAACGGTAAAAAGCGCGACAAAAATCACACCGATGATCATGGAAATAACGAACAAATGAAAATCCTGGGGCCAAAATGGAAATCCAAAAATATTGAAACGGCGTTCCAATACATTGAACATCAAAAATTGGTTGCCATTAATTTTTATAAAGGGCGCGGCAAACAAGAATGCAAGCAGAAAATAACTCACGTATTTTCTGTATTCATAGAACTTACCACTGGGTTTTTTGGGAAAAACCCAAGCTCTTTTTCCTTCCTCGTTTATCGTGCCAATAGAATCCCTAAAGTTATCTTGATCTTGTGCCATTACGGTTTAGTTTGTCTTGCTTTAAAATAGGGATAGTTGATTTTTTATGTTCTATTCTATGGTCGATGTTTTTTTGAACCACCACATGCCAATTAATAATAGCATGTGGTAATCCAATAAGGAATCGCTACTCTATTACGCTACCTTCTTCGTCAATGGTCTTGGTAAATTCCAAAGTATCTACTTCAACTTCTATTAGCACTGAATCAACAGCAGGCGCTCCTTCTACGTCCATATGGGGGTTTACGATGATATCCCCTTCAGGTGCCTTAGGATTGGCTGGTGTGGTTCCCTGAAATTTCAATACGTAACTGGACACTTGTGCCATCTCCAAAGGTTTCAGGCTCTGCTTCCAGGCGATCATACCCTTACCGTCCCTACCACCTTCTGAAATGGTATTAAAGACCGATTTGATATCGCCTCCCAATATCCAGTTCTGGTCTGTAAGGTTAGGGCCGATTCCCCCACCACCGTCGGCCATGTGACATGCTACACAATTCGTTTCAAAAATGTTTTTACCTGCGGCAATGTCCGATGCATCGGTTAAAACTTCCACGGTATTTACATCTACCAAATCCTTTGCATTTTTCTTGTATTCCGCTATTTCGGCTTCTGCCAAGGTCATTTCCGTTAGGTATTCGGTATCTTGATCATAGTCATGGAAAACATGGAAGCGAACCAAGTAAACGACACCAAAAATGATAGTGGCATAAAACATATATACCCACCATGGCGGAAGTTTGTTGTCCAACTCCCTGATACCATCATAATTGTGATCCAAAATAATTTCACCTTCCGCTTCAATAGGTTTGGAGCCCAATAGCTTTTCGTACATTCTTTTGCCCCAAGCCCATTCAAAGCCCTGTTGCTTGGAAGCCAGGTAACGTTCCTTTGCTTCCTCTGAAAGGGTCTGGAACATGACATTCTCAATGGAGGCCAGAATAAGCTCAATACCCACAAGCAAAAGGAGAATGAAGCCTAGAAAAAGGGCAACAATGGGTTGGTCAAGAAAGGCGGGTTTGTCCCCGGAGTCCACAAAAAACTCCGTCAAGCCAAATATGGCGAAAAATAGTAGTGGAAGTCTGATCCACCAAGGTCCTAGGTTTTTCATAATTCAATATTTTGTTGGTTGTTATTGTCTAGGGGTATTTCACTTACTTCTCTTACATAATCCTTGGATGCCGTAAAGACCCACCAAAACAGAACTATAAAGAAGACGAAGAAGATCATCAACGAAATCATTGGGTAGGTGGCTACCCCCTCAATGTTTTCCATATATCCTTTTACAAACTTTAGCATGGCTATTTATTTTCTGAGATTAGTTCGTTTGTTTCCTTAATTTTTATGTCCGTACCCAAACGTTGCAGGTAGGCAATCATGGCAACAATTTCCCTGTCGCGCATTTCTATGAATTCTTCCCCATTTTCAGCGGCATATTTTTTATCGGCTTCATAAGTCTTCGCAAAATCCGGGTCGCTATAAAGGTTTTTCTCTATTTGAACGGCTTGAGTGCTCATACTGGCTTCGGCATTGGCAATATCCTCATCAGTATATGGTACTCCCAAGGTAACCATAGCCTCCATTTTATCCTGAACCCCGCTTCTGTCATGTTTGTTGCGTACCAACCAAGAGTAGGACGGCATTATGGACCCGGAAGAGGTCGTCTGCGGATCGTACATGTGGTTGAGGTGCCAGTTATCGGAATACTTTCCACCAACCCTTAACAAGTCCGGCCCTGTTCTTTTACTACCCCATAGGAATGGGTGGTCGTATACGAACTCCCCGGCCTTGGCATATTCCCCATAGCGTTCTACCTCACTTCTAAAAGGCCTGATCATCTGGGAATGGCATCCCACACACCCCTCACGGATATACAGGTCCCGTCCTTCCAATTCCAATGGTGTATAGGGTTTTACACTGGTGATGGTAGGAATATTGGATTTCACCATGATGGTAGGTACAATTTGAACGATACCACCAATAAGAATGGCAACCGTTGCCAAAATGGTCAATTGAATGGGTTTACGTTCCAACCAAGTGTGGAAGGTTTCCCCTGCGGTCCTGTTTTTGGATACCCGGGTCAGTGCAGCGGCTTCGGCCAATTCATCCTCTACTTTTTGTCCGGATTTGATGGTTACAACGATGTTGTACACCATTACGATGGCACCTACGATGAAAAGGCTACCGCCAATGGCTCGCATCCAATACATAGGGATGATCTCGTTTACGGTTTCCAAGAAGTTACCGTATACCAAAGTACCATCTGGGTTAAAATCTTTCCACATCAGTGCCTGAGTAAACCCTGCAACGTACATAGGCAAAGCATATAGGATAATACCTAGGGTGCCGATCCAGAAGTGGAAGTTTGCAAGCCCAACGGAAGCCAAACGCGTCTTGAACATTTTCGGAACCAACCAATAGATCATACCAAAGGTCAAGAAACCGTTCCAGGCCAAGGCCCCAACATGTACGTGGGCAATGATCCAATCACTAAAATGCGCTATGGCGTTTACGTTCTTTAAGGATAGCATAGGCCCCTCAAAAGTGGCCATACCATAACCGGTAATCGCTACCACCATAAATTTTAGGGTAGGATCTGTACGAACTTTGTCCCAGGCACCCCTTAAGGTCAACAGACCGTTGATCATACCACCCCAGGAGGGAGCTATCAACATGACCGAGAAAGCAACACCAAGGTTTTGGGCCCAATCCGGCAATGCAGAGTATAACAAATGGTGAGGTCCCGCCCAAATATATATGAATATCAGGGACCAGAAGTGTACAATGGAAAGTCTATAGGAGTATACAGGTCTGTTTGCCGCTTTGGGAACAAAATAGTACATCAGCCCCAAGAACGGTGTCGTTAAAAAGAATGCCACCGCATTGTGGCCGTACCACCATTGTACCAAGGCATCTTGCACTCCAGCGTATACGGAGTAACTTTTTAAGGCACTTACCGGTAATTCCAAACTATTGAAGATATGGAGTACCGCAACGGTAACAAATGTGGCCAAATAGAACCAAATGGCAACGTATAAATGACGTTGTCTTCTCTTGATCATGGTACCGATCAGGTTCACCCCAAATGCTACCCAAACTAGGGCTATTGCGATATCGATGGGCCACTCAAGTTCTGCATATTCCTTAGAGGTCGAGTATCCTAAAGGGAGTGTTATGGCCGCGGCCACGATAATCAATTGCCAGCCCCAAAAGTTGATGTTGCTCAGGACATCACTGAACATCCTTGCCTTTAAGAGACGCTGGGTAGAGTAATAAACACCGGCGAAAATGGCGTTACCCACAAAGGCAAAAATGACCGCATTGGTATGCAAGGGTCTTAAACGGCCAAAACTTAGCCAAGAAATCCCGTCCGTTACATTAGGGAACAGGAACATAAAGGCCAACAATAGGCCCACGGACATACCCACAATTCCCCAAAGCATTGTGGCGTAGATAAACTTTTTTACGATTTTGTTATCGTAATAAAACTGCTGTACTTCCATAGTTGATTAGTTATTTGATTCTATTGATGTATCCATGTTGGATTTTTGTAAACTCTTTTTTTCTTTTACCAGTTCGTCCTCGAAGAGCATTCGGACCGATGGCGTATAGGAATCGTCATATTGCCCATTTTTTACGGATAAAATAAACGCTGTAAAAAAGACAATGGCAACGATGATACTAATGGCCAATAACACATATATAACACTCATACCTACCTGAATTTCGGGGTAAAATTACCGTTGTTGATTCCTTTTAAATATGACATTTATCAGTTTTAAAAATTTTATTAAAATGCTTATTCCTTATCGTTCCTTAGTCCAATTTTCTGCCCAAAAGGTTGGTCCGTACCGTTGTAAAGGCGACCACGCTAATGGAGCTCAAGGGCATTAAAATGGCCGCGATTACGGGCTGCAACTGCCCGGTAACCGCAAAATAAAGTCCCACGACATTGTAAAGGAGCGACAATAAAAAGCTCAGTTTTATAATCTTCATGGCCTTCTTTGAGGCGATGATATACTGGTATAGGTATTGGAATTTTGAGGCATCCATAATGCCATCACAGGCAGGAGAAAATACATTGATGTTTTCTGAAATTGCGATGCCTACCTCCGCTTGGACAAGTGCACCGGCATCGTTGAGACCGTCACCCACCATCAGCACCTTTTTTCCCTGTTCCTGCAGGGATGTAATAAAGGCCAGTTTATCCTCTGGTTTTTGATTAAAGTACAGTGGGGTGAGTTTTGGCAGGAGTTTTTCCAAGTTTTTCTTTTCCCCTTCGTTATCCCCGGATAGAATGGCCAATTGTAATTGTTCCGACATTTGCCTAAAAACCTCCGAAACACCTTCCCTATACTGATTATGGAAGACGTATTTGCCCTTGTACGCATTATTGCTCGCAACATGCACCGCCGTATTCAAACTATCCGATACTTCCCGGTTGCCCACAAATTCTGATGATCCAACCCTAATATGCTTGCCGCCTTTACTACCCTCGAGGCCTTTGCCCACGTGTTCCTCGTACTCATCCAAGGTATAAATATTGTGGTCTGACAGAATATCGTATAAGGTTCTGCTCAAGGGATGGTTCGAGGCCCTTAAGGTATTTTTTAAAAGGGATTCTTCTTCCCGTGTCAACGGCATCCCTTCATAAGTGGCCCAGCTTCTTTTGGATGTGGTAATCGTGCCGGTCTTGTCAAATATGGCCGTGTCTACCTGGGCCAATTGCTCAATGGCAGCTGTGTCCCGTAGATAGAATTTCTTCTGACCAAATATTCTGAGCATGTTGCCCAAGGTAAAAGGGGAGGCCAATGCAATGGCACACGGGCAGGCGATGATCAACACGGCCGTAAAAACGTTCATGGCCAAGGACGCGTCAAAATACAACCAATAGGAAGTAGCCAAAAATGCGATGGTGAGCACCCCAATGGTAAAGCGTTTTCCAATACTATCCGTGATGTTTTGGAATCGGGTAGACTTGTCCGTTTTAAAGACCGAGTTGCTCCAAAGCTGGGTAAGGTAACTTTGGGAAACGGATTTTAAGGCCTCCACCTCAATTGGCCCGTTCATTTGTCTGCCCCCTGCGAATACTTTATCGCCAAATTCCCTTTCCACGGGAACCGATTCCCCCGTTACAAAACTGTAATCAATCTGCGCTTTGCCCTTGTAAAGAAGGCCGTCTACGGGAATCAGTTCCCCATTTCTGATCAACAACAGGTCACCTTGCTTGATTTCGTGTACCTGTGTACTCACCTCGGTGCCATCATCATTGATTTTGGTGACCGCAATGGGGAAATAGGATTTGTAATCCCTTTCAAAAGAGAGAAAGGAATAGGTCTTTTGCTGAAAAAATTTCCCAAGTAGTAGGAAAAAAACCAAGCCGGTTAGGGAGTCAAAAAAACCGCTTCCCCAATCGAACATGATTTCGACCGTGCTACGAACGAACAAAACCAGTATCCCCAAGGAAATGGGAACGTCTATATTCAGTATTTTGGATCGCAGCCCTTTGTATGCCGAAATGAAGTAATCGGCTCCCGCATAAAAAACGACCGGAAGGGAAAATGCGAACATCAGCCATCTGAAAACCACTTCATATTGGTTCAACCAAAATTCGCCACCGGAAGTTTTGCTGGAGCTTATATCAAAATAATCCGGGAAGGAAAGAAACATTACATTGCCAAAGGCAAACCCCGCGACTCCCAACTTGTAGATAAGGCTTCGGTCTACCTTTTTTTTGGTTCCATCTATATCTTCCAAGGATATATAGGGTTCATACCCTATTCTGGCCAATAGCACCACTACCTCCTTTAGGTTGGTCTTTTTGCTGTTATAGGATATCCGTACCGTTTTCTTGGAAAAGTTTACTTGTGATGAGGTAATGAACGGGTTCAGCTTGTTCATGTTTTCCAAAACCCAGATACAGGAACTACAATGTATTAAAGGAACATAGAGATTGACGATTTGGAGGTTGCCATCATTGAATTCCGTTAATTTTTCAACTAAACTATCCGTTTCCAGAAAGTCATAGGTACCTTCGATAGCCGTGGGTGTAGAACCCGCCGAAGCCTGTAAATCGTAATAATAGGAAAGATTGTTTTCCGAAAAAATCTCGTAGACTGTCTTGCATCCGTTGCAACAGAAGCATTTTTGGTCGTATTCGATACTATCGGAATCGCAATCGTCACCACAGTGATAACAATGTTGCTTTTCCATAATTCATTTGCTAATACCTTGGGCAAAGGTTGGAAATGAGGCCGTGTTTAAATATGATATTTATCAGGTTTTGCGTAACTTGTAGGTGTTACTTTTGAGTGGTCAGTTAAAGTTTATAAAATGGAAAGCAGATGTGAAAATTGTATCGTGCGACAATTCAATTCCTTACGTGCGATGTCCAAGGAGGAATTAAAGCGGGTATCGGATTCCAAAACTACGCGTTTAATCAAGAAAGGTGAAGCCATCTTTAAAGAGGGCGAAAAGCTTGACGGTGTGTTTTGTGTTCGTGATGGGGTATCCAAACTATCCAAATTAAGCGAGAACGGAAAGGATCAAATTGTAAAACTTGCCAGCAAGGGTGAGGTCATTGGCCAGCGATCCGTAGTGGCGGAAGAAAGCGTAAACCTGAGTGCCGTGGCCGTGAGCGACATGGAGGTTTGTTTTATTCCCAAGGAGGGAATAGTCTCTACGTTACATACCAACCCAAATTTTACCTTGGAGGTATTGAGGCATATGGCGCACGACCTTAAGGAGGCCGACGACGTTATCGTGAACATGAGCCAAAAAAGCGTAAAGCAGCGAATGGCCGAAGCCTTTTTGTATTTGAAAAATAATTTTGGGGAGGATGAGGAAGGCTACCTGAGACTCGTCCTATCCAGGGAGGATATCTCCAATGTTGTTGGAACCGCCATAGAATCTTGTATTCGCATCATTTCAGAATTCAAGAAAAAGGGGTATCTGAGGACCTCTGGAAAAAGAATCGGAATCAAGGACGAGAAGGCCCTAAAAAATTTGGTGGAAGGATTTTAAGTCTTAATTTCTTATTATTTATCGCAATCACATAGTGCAATCGCCTCAAGTACTTTGTTTTCTATCGGATTAAAGCAAATTTGAGTGCTTATTTAACTTGATGGGTTCAATGGGATGTCACTACATCGCCCTCACTAACATTCAAAATCCAAAAAGCACTATTGTTGGGTATCTAATGTCTTTTCATCTAAACCTGATAATTGTCATAGTTTCACCGTAGCGTACGGTCTAATTTTATCGCCGATTCAAAGTTGAAATTAGATGAAGAATATTTTAATTCCTACGGACTTTTCGGATAATTCCTGTAATGCCATCAAGTATGCCATTTCCATGTTCTGGGATCAGGAATGTACCTTTTATTTGTTGAATACCTACACGCCAGCCATTGCGGGAAGTAGGTTTATGGCAGCGACCTTTGAAGAAAGCATGTTGACCAACAGTGCCTCAAAGTATTCACAAAAGGGACTTGAGGATCTCGTGGCAAGGGTTCAGAAGGACTTCAATAACGATAGGCATCATTTTGAGACCATTTCTTCCTTTAGTTTGTTGGTGGATGAGGTCATTGAAAGCATTACGGCCTATGATATTGAATTGGTCATTATGGGAACTACCGGGGCGACCGGTATGGAAGAGGTCTTTATGGGAAGTAATGCGGTACGGGTCATCAAATCTGTCAAGGATTGTCCGGTATTGGCCATTCCTCAAAATTTTGAGTTTGAAAAACCTACGGAAATCGCTTTTGCCACGGATTTTAACCGTTTTTACACCAAATCCGAGCTAAGGCCTTTGGTAGAATTGGCGGGGATTTTTGATGCCACCGTACGTATCGTGCATGTGCAATATGAAATCAAAACCCTTTCCGAACTGCAACTGTTCAATTTAGGGATGTTGCGCAAATATCTTGGCGAAGTGGAACACTACGTGCACACCGTGTCTGAATTGAATTCAGTATCCAAGACTTTGGAGGTCTTTTCCAGGGAAATGGACATTCACTTACTGGCCATGTTGAACTACCAACACAGCTATATGGAACAATTGGTACGGGAGCCTGTGGTAAAACGGGTGGCCTTTCATACCCAAATCCCGCTTTTGGTCATACCGGAATTGGGCATGACCTCCCACTTAAGGGAATCCAGTAAAAAGGAAAAGGTAGTCGTCCCTAATTAAGGCGATTTCCAATGGGATTGTCCTCGTAAAAATCCTTGAATGTTTTGTCCGTCTTATAGTTATCGGTCAGTACTTTATAGACCATTAGGACAATCAGGGCCTGACCCAAAACGGTGCAGTAAAATACCCAATTAAAAGGGAAATCCATTACGGACATGATGGTAACCGTGACTAGGGCTAAAGTGGTAATCAGCACCCAAACGTAGACTGAATCTTTCATTTTTAACAGAAAGATAGTGTTTAGGGACTGGTAATTGCGTTAAAGTATTTCTAAAACTTGGACTAAAAATCGTGTTGCCAAAATTTATCGGCCTCTGGAATTACCGATTTTTTGCCAGCATCAAAAGGGTTAAAATTGGTTTTTGCAAAGTAATACCATAAGGTTGAGGACAATGCGGGGGTGATATCGGCATGGTCCCATAAAGCGCTCGCGCCATAGGAAGTTCCATAGTTTGCGGCATACGGTATACCTGCGGCATTTTCTGAAATCGTGCTCTGAATCCTTGTCCTTTCAATGTCCAACATTATTTTTTCGGAAAGGTCGTATCGCTCAATGCTGTTAAAGGCCACTGCCATTTGTGCGGTACCTTCCAACCAAATTACGTCTTTGTCCTGGTCAAAGCAATATCCTGTAATCATTGCCCCGCTCAAGGTGGCAGTTTGGTCATTTAGGAATTTGTTCGCCTGAAATAACACGTCATCAGAGAGATCTTTGAAAATTAGTTTGCTTAGGGAAAGCACGTCCAAAGCAAAGGCATACTCCGGATTTTCTGGCCAGGCCATCAAGAGTCCCAATTCCTCGTCCCACCTATTGTTCCTTAGGAACTGTAGGATATTTGTGTGGAAATCGTCATATCCTTTTACGGCATGAAATGCCGTGATCATACCTTCCGTAACATTTGGGATTTCTGTCCCGTCCGCATTCGTACCGCCTTTCAGGGCGCCATTTTCCATTTGAAGGGACCGTAACCAGCTATCCAGTTTAAGGGCAAGGGCTTCATATTTTGTGGATTGATATTTGTTCGCGTATTGGTTCAAGGCAATCAGCAACCAGGCATTGTCGCCCATCCAGACCCTTTCTGGCTCGGAACCATCGGAATTTCTAAATTGATAAAAACCGCTGTTCTGGGATAGCTCGCTATCGGCTAAGGATTCATAGTAATCGAATATCTTTTCCGTATTTTCCTTTTTATCCTCCTGTATGAAAAATATGGCGGCAAGCGCATTATCATATAAGGAGGTAAAGCTTGAAATTTCCGTACTTTCCATTAAACCTGTAGTCTGTTGTCTTCCTACGACCCAGTTCACAAAAGCCTCATCAAAAATTTGGGATTTTTGATTTGTTTTTTCGGATTCGGAGGCAATATCCTCGTCCAAGGAAACCATCAAATCTTCCTGTATGGTGGTTACGTCCTCTTTGGTGCAGGAGATAAAAAGGAACAAAAACCAAAAGATGGATGCAATTAAGCGTAGGTTCATAGGGTAGGTCAATACAGATTTGGAACTGCAAGATACGTTGTGGTGTGGTGGAAGAGGGAAACTATCGACCAAGCGAAAGTATCTTCGCCATTGCTCCTGTTCTTTGTTTTTAACCTGATTTAATGGGTTTTAATCGAATGTGCCCAATGTGTATATATCCCTTTTCAAGGAAGAAATTGACCTTTCATCTTTTCCTATTTTTTTAAACCCTACAAAATATTAAAATTCCTTTCTTATCTTTGTTTCGTTGTGTTGTGTCTCAAAAGCAATTTTGGGACAATGGTGTGAATAGGTTTTAGCCTATTTTAAACCAATGAAAGGCTTTCCATTTGGGAGGCTTTTTTTGTTTATGGGCCTATTTAAGGAAGGTCGTGAAGGAGGTAATGCACCATGGATGCGGCCAATTTCGCCGTTTGGTCGTCCACGTCAAAATCTGGATTTAATTCCGCAATATCCAAAACCCTTAGTTTTCCGGAGCCCATTATGGTCTTTAGGGATTGCAAAACAACATCTGGGGTGAAACCCATGGGTGAAGGGGCACTTACCCCCGGGGCATATGCCGAGGAAAACCCATCAAGGTCAATGGTCACATAGATATGGTCTACACTGCTGGTAAAGGCGTTTATCCAAGCATTTATTTCATTGTGGAATTGAATTCTAAAAGTGTCCCGCATGATATATTGCACATCCAATCCCTTTGCCGTTTCGAACAGGGTCCGGTCGTTGGCGTCCTTTCGTATACCTAGGCAAAGATATTTGAAGGGTGAGCCGTTTTCTTTACAATCCTGGGCTATCTGATAAAATGGGGTGCCAGAATTGTTAACGGTTGAAGTGTTGTTCCGTTTATTGTTTCTTAGGTCAAAATGGGCATCAAAATTTATAATGCCGATGGTGCCAGAGTTTCCCACGTATTTTTTGAGTCCGCCGTACGTTCCATAGGCCATATCATGACCCCCACCCAGCACAATGGGAAAATGGTTTTTTTGTAGTAGTTGAGAAACAGATCCCGAAAGGTCCAATTGGGTTTTTTCCATATTACCATCCAAGCAAAGTAAGGTCCCAACGTCACAAACAAAGGTATCCGTTGTTAGATGATTTGGGAGTTTCCCCAACTGTTTCCGGATCGCATCCGGTCCATTAATAGCTCCACATCGCCCCATATTCCTTTTCACACCTTCATCACAGGCATAGCCCAAAAGTGAAAAGCATTTTTCGGAAGCAACCGTGGATACGTTGGAAATAGGCAAACAAGAAATCTTTTCATGTAAATACAGCTGCTGGCCCGAAGGTCTTCCGGTGTATATGTTCGAAAAAGTTTCTGAATAGTTGCTCATATATTTTTTTTAATGCTAGGGTCGCCCTAAAAATATGTATTTGTACGGTCGAGCTGCCATATCGAGTCTTTCGTTTTGCTTTGCAAGGGACGTTCAAAGAAAACATATTTTCTTTTCACCCAATGATGAATATAAACAAAAGTCGAGATGCGTAACCTTCTTTCCTAGTAACAGACTTTTGATGACCTCTCGACTGCGCTCGAGGAGACAAAAAAACTATCCGATTAATTCCTGCTAAAGGAATAATTTTTCCAAAACGTGGTCCTCCACGAAGTTAGGCAAATTAACGCGTAAGTTGGGTGTGCGCTCCATTTCCCTTTGTAAGGCGAAAATGGCTTCCTTGTTTCGGGCCCAACTTCTTCGGGCGATGCCATTGTTTACATCAAAGAACAACATGTTTCTTAATCGGTTCGAAGCTTCCTTTGTCCCGTCGAGCACCATACCAAAACCTCCATTTATGACCTCGCCCCAACCTACGCCACCGCCGTTGTGAATGGATACCCAGGTGGCGCCCCTAAAGCTGTCGCCGATCACGTTGTGTATGGCCATATCCGCAGTGAACTTACTACCGTCGTAAATATTACTGGTTTCCCGATAGGGACTGTCCGTGCCGCTCACGTCATGATGGTCCCTGCCCAAAACAACGGGGGCGGAAATTTCGCCCGACTTCACCGCCTGGTTAAAGGCTTCGGCGATGGCTGCCCTACCTTCTGCATCGGCATATAAAATCCTTGCCTGGGAACCAACTACCAATTTGTTTTCTTCGGCCTCATGGATCCATTTGATGTTATCTTCCATTTGCTGCCGAATCTCAACTGGAGCGGTCACTTTTATACGTAACATCACCTCAAGGGCTATCTCGTCCGTTTTTCTTAAATCCTCAGGTTTTCCAGAGGTGCAGACCCATCGGAACGGTCCAAAACCATAATCGAAACACATGGGCCCTAAAATATCCTGTACATAGGAAGGATAGGCCCAACCCCCGGCCCCTTCCCCAAGGGAAGGGGTGTTACTAAAATTGCCCTTAGAATCCTTGTAGATAGCCGCCCCTGCCCTGGAGGCCTCCAACAAAAAGGCATTACCGTAATCAAAGAAATAGCAACCTTTTTCGGTGTGCTTATTGATGGCATTGGCATGTCTCCTTAGCGAATCCTGGACCTTGGCTTTGAAAAGTTCGGGATTTGCGCTCATCAATTCATTAGACTCATCATAACTGAGTCCCACCGGGTAATAGCCCCCGGCCCATGGATTGTGCAAGGAGGTCTGGTCAGAACCTAGATGTACAAATATGTTTTCAGTATAAAATCGTTCCCAAACCGTTACAACATTGCCTATATAGGCTAAGGAAACAATTTCTTTTTGCTCGATGGCCGTTTTGGTTCGTTCAACTAGGCTGTCAATATCTTCCAAAAGTTCATCTACCCATCCCTGTTCAAAGCGTTTTCGGGCGGCCGCCGGATTCACTTCGGCGCAGACGGTAATGCAGCCTGCAATATTTCCTGCCTTGGGCTGGGCGCCGCTCATGCCTCCCAGCCCGGCCGTAAGGAAGATTTTTCCCGCTGAGGTCTCACCGGGTTTCAACACTTTTCTAAAGGCGTTCATGACCGTAATCGTAGTGCCGTGAACGATACCTTGGGGTCCAATATACATGTATGAACCGGCTGTCATCTGGCCGTATTGGGTAACCCCTAAGGCATTAAACTTTTCCCAATCATCCGGTTTGGAATAATTGGGGGTCATTATACCGTTGGTCACGACCACCCTTGGAGCTTCCTTGGAAGACGGGAACAAACCCATGGGATGCCCGGAATAGATATGAAGTGTTTGATCTTCGGTCATGGTAGCCAAATAGCGCATGGTAATGAGATATTGTGCCCAATTCTGAAAAACGGCACCATTGCCCCCGTAGGTAATCAATTCTTCCGGATGTTGCGCCACATCGGGATTCAAATTGTTTTGTATCATCAGCATGATTGCGGCCGCTTGAGCTGTTTTGGCCGGATAGTGGGAAATGGGTCGGGCATACATTTCATAATCTGGCATGAATCTGTACATATAAATGCGACCGTATTCCATGAGTTCTTTGGCAAATTCTTCCGCAAGTTCTTGATGCCATTTCTCGGGGAAATAGCGCAGTGCATTGCGTATGGCCAGTTTTTTCTCCTCGGTTGAAAGGATATCCTTTCTTTTTGGAGCGTGCGAAACTAGGGAAGAACGTTCTTTTTTCTTTGGCAATTCGGTGGGAATACCTGCGAGAATCTGTGCTTTAAAATCCATGCTCATGATTTAGGCTTTATGTTTGTTGTACACCAAACTTCCATTTTTCCAGACCATGCAGGGTTTCAGGTTGCCTTGGTTGTACAGGATTTCCTGGTAGTTATTGGTATGGAAAAGGCTAAAATCAGCCAAGTATCCTTTTGCCAATTTCCCCCGGTCCGTAAGGCCCAAGGCCGCCGCCGCCCTAACCGTGATTCCGGCGAGGACTTCCGCATTGGTCAATTTTTCAAAAGCCCCCAATATGGCTGCTTGGGTCAACAAATCTCCCATGGGTGCTGAACCTGGGTTATGGTCGCTTGCAATGGCCAAGGTCGCTCCTGCATCCAACAATTTTCTTGCGGGGGTAAAATTGCAGCCAAGTCCCAAAGAGGCTCCCGGTAGGGCCGTGGCAATGGTATTGCTTTTAGCCAAAAGCTCAATTTCGGTATCCGTACTCGCCTCCAGGTGGTCCGCACTAATAGCACCGTATTCCACGGCCACTTTGCTCCCACCGGTGGAAAATTGGTCGGCATGCACCGTGATGTTAAACCCTAGGTTCTTGGCGGTTTTAAAATAAGGAGCGATTTCTTCCGGTGAAAAGGCACTCTCCTCAATAAATGCATCGATTCTGTTGGTGAGGTTTTCGGCTTTCAATTTAGGCAACAGTTTTTGGGCTAGTTCCTGTAAATATGAGGTTTTCGTGCCATCATAATCTTTTGGAAACATGTGCGCGGCTAGACAGGTCGGGATTAGGTCCGATGGAACTTCTTTGTTGGCTTCCTGTATCGCCTCCAATATTTTTAATTCTTCATCCAAGGAAAGCCCGTAACCGCTTTTCACCTCCAAGGTTGTTACACCTGTCTTAAGATGCCGATTGGCCAATTTTGCCGTCTTTTTTATCAAGGTTCCTTTGTCCGCTTTTCTGGTTTGGGTAACCGTATCCCAAATACCACCGCCCGCTTTGGCGATTTCCAAATAGGTTTTTCCCGAATTTCTGAGCGCGTAGTCGTTCGCCCGACTCCCCCCGAAACAAATATGGGTATGGGCATCGATAAAACCTGGAAGACAAACATGGTCGCCAGTTAATTCTTGGCACTCGGCAGAAGGATGTTCTTTCTTTAGGGTAACATATTTTCCCGTGGCCATCACTTTTCCATCAGAAACCAAGATACCTGCATTCTCTATAATCCAAAGTTGACTATCCGTCAGGGCACCTTTTAAAGGCAGTGCCTCCATGGTCAATAGTTGTTTGAAGGGTCCGATTAATTGCAATGCATCCATAAATTAATAGCTTTCAAATTCTGCCGAATACTTTGTATTGAGCGATATATTTTTGTTTTTTTCCACTTTTTCAATGACCGATATGATCGTTTTGTTCCGGATCATTTCAATCCCCTTTTCGATATCGTCGGAAAAAACGCGGTCCCGATCCGCAAAGGATACCTTTTTCCGAACGGCTTTATGGACTTCATCCAAAAAGATACCCGATTTTAAGGGTTTTCTGTATTCAAAGGCCTGCGCCGCCGTCAGTAATTCAATGGCCAATATCTTTTCCACATTTTGAATGACCCTAAGTGCTTTTCTTCCACTGATGGACCCCATGCTTACGTGGTCTTCCTGCCCCAAGGAGGTGGGTATGCTATCCGCACTGGAGGGAAAACACATGCCCTTGTTCTCGCTGGCCAAAGCTGCGCTGGTATATTGCAAGATCATATAGCCGGAATTGATGCCTGTGTCCTTCATCAATAATTTTGGAACACCCGGACTATTCCCTTCCAAAGCCAAATAAATTCTTCTATCCGAGATGTTACCTATTTCCGAGGCGGCCAAACAGGCATAGTCCAAGGCCATTGCGAGCGGCTGGCCGTGAAAATTACCCCCGCTAATGGTCAGTTCCTCGTCAATGATTACGGGGTTATCCGTGACCGAGTTTAGTTCTGTTTCCAATAATTCCTTGAGATGTAACCAGGCATTTCTAGAGGCTCCGTGTACCTGTGGGATACAACGCAGGGAATAGGGGTCTTGGACCCGATCGCAATCGATATGGTCCTCCATGATTTCGGAGCCTTTGAGCAGTCGCTTGACCCTTCGGGCGACATGGATATTGCCCTTGAAGGGACGTAGTTCGTGCAGTTCCTTGTAAAAGGGTTTTACGGAACCTTGTAGCCCTTCGATCATCATAGCGCCAATTATATCCGCTTGGGACAGTACCGAATGCAGTTTTTCAACGACTTTGACCGCATGGGCCGCAATGAACTGGGTGCCGTTTATAAGGGCCAGTCCTTCTTTAGGTCCCAAATGTATTGGTTGAAGGGCTGTTTTATCGAACATCTCCTGAGTCTGCATAGTGTTTCCTTGATAAACCACCTTGCCCAGCCCTATGAGGGGAAGGAACAAATGGGACAAAGGGGCCAAATCTCCCGATGCCCCAACGGAACCTTGGGAGGGCACTATAGGTATCACATCATTTTCAATATGCCAGAGAATACGATTTAAGGTATGTAAGGCTATTCCGGAATAGCCCTTGGCCAGGGAATGGGCCTTCAAAACCAGCATAATTTTGGCCAATTCATTGGATATAGGTTTCCCCACGCCTACACTGTGACTTTTAAGGATGTTGGTCTGTAGGATACGGGTCTCCTCCTTGGATATTTTTGTGGTACACAGGGGACCGAAGCCCGTATTGATGCCATACACGGGCTCCCCCTTTTCCACAATGTTTTCAACTACACGAGAGCTGGCTTCAATCCGTTTTTGGATTGTTTTGGACAGGACACTTGTAGTCTCTCCTTTTACGATATCTAAGACCTTACCTACAGTAAGCCGGTCTTCTCCAAATTTAAATGTGTTTATGGCCAAAATTTGCATTTTGAATATTAGTTTTATAAAGATATTGTTTAAGTTTGATAATCACCAATACCAATTATTTGAACAATTAATAACTATGGGTTCTCAGATAGAGTTTCGTCATTTAACCTATTTTTTGGCCGTGGCCGATGAATTGCATTTTAGAAAGGCCGCAGAAAAATTGTTCATTTCACAACCGGGATTGTCGCGCCAAATAAAGCAGATGGAGGAGATCCTACAGGCAGAACTGTTTGTTAGGGACAAAAAGAAAGTGGCCTTGACCCCGGCTGGACATTATTTGAAGAACCAGGCCGAAGAGCTTTTTAAAAAGTTAAAAGAGACCAAACGTCAATTGCAGTTGATAGGGGAGGGCGATACCGGGGAAATCAGGATCGGGTTTTTGGGTTCCGCCATGCAGGATGTCATCCCCAACCTCCTGTTGAAATTAAAGAATAAATTCCCCAAGATAAAGACCTCCCTAGAAGAGTTGTCCAACTTGAACCAGGTGGATGCCGTATTAAAGGGTGAATTGGATGTTGGATTTGTGCGATTGGCCAAGGTGCCCGCGGAGTTGCACATGCGCACTGTTTATGAGGACACGTTCTCATTGGTACTGCCGGAAAGTTACCCCATGTTGACCAGGGAATACACAGGTATGGAACGTTTTTCCGAGGATAACTTTATCCTGTTCGGTCAGGAGTACAGTCCTTATTATTACGAAACCATTATGGGCATTTGTTCCGATGCAGGATTCGTACCCAAGGTTTCCCACAAATCCGTACATGCGCAGACCATATTTAAATTGGTGGAGAACAATTTGGGTATTGCCATTGTACCTACGGCCTTGCAATACGGTTTTCAAATGCGTGTGAAGTTTATAGAACTTCGGGATGTTCAGCAAAGGGCACTGCTATCTGCCATTTGGAAAAAAGAGCATAGGAACCCTGTGCTACAAAACTGTATCGATCTTTTGTTTGAATCGTAATGAAACGAAGGTACATTGAGAATTTATAGGAATGTTTCGGGGTTAATACTAGCGAAACTTTTTCCTTACGTTATTAAGATAAAATGGTAAACTATGATATTCGATTTAATCCAAAAAAGAAGGTCGGTTTTTCCGCCACAATACAATGATAAAAAGATAAGCAAAGCGGATCTGGAAAGAATATTGGAAGCTGCCAATTGGGCACCGACGCATAAAAAAACGGAACCATGGCGATTTAAGGTCTTACGGGGAAAGTCCAAGGAAGCCTTGGGTGAATTCCTGTCCAAGAAATATGAGAATACCGATGCACGGCCCCAACAGATCAAGATCAAAAAGTTACGGGCCAATGCCGATCAATCCGCAGCGGTCATCGCTATCTGTATGCAACGTGACCCAAAGGAGAGCCTACCCGAGTGGGAGGAGGTGGCCGCGGTTTCCATGGCGGTACAGAACATGTGGTTGTGCTGCACGGAATTGGGAATCGGGTGTTATTGGAGTTCCCCGGGAATCATTAAATACATGGATGAATTTTTCAATATGGCCGAAGGGGAAAAGTGCCTCGGGTTCTTGTATATGGGCTATTATGAAGGCGATATGCCGACATCTACAAGAAATCCAATTTCGGATAAAACAGTTTGGATGGAATAGTCGAAATACGGAAATAAGGCCGCTCTGTATTCCCAAGCAGTGGAGATGAACAATCCCAAATAAACGACTGCAACCACGAATTTCATAAAAGTACCGGTAAGGAAACCCAAAAAGGATCCAAAAGCAGCTTTTAGGGCAGTTTTGTTATCTGCTTTCGCCGATAGTTCCCCTAGAAAAGCTCCCACAAAAGGTCCTATTATTATTCCTCCTGGTATTGGTGCAAGTAAACCAATAATGAGGCCTATGGTCGTACCTATCATCCCGGCTCGCGTTCCGCCAAATTTCTTGGCGCCCATAGCGGGAATGATATAATCCAGCGCAAATACGATCAACGCAATGGCAAGGGTGATGCCCAAAATCCACCAATTGTTGGGAATGGCCTTGGTAAGGTATAAAAGCAAAAGTCCGATCCAACTGATGGGAGGTCCGGGGAGAACGGGCAGAAAGCTGCCCAAGATTCCCAGCAGCATAAAAACAAATCCAATAATTAATAGCGCTATATCCATATATCGATAAGACTAAAATAGCGAGAAATTGTTACATCATTACTTACTATCCTTTATTTTTTAACTAAAAAATTAGTTTTAACTAAATATTTAGTTATATTAGCGATGAGATTTAGGAATTGAACCGCTACCCTGAGCGGAGTAGAGGGGTGCTATAACTGGAATTTGTATTTATAAGAATAATAACACCTAAAGTAATGAAGCAATTAACAAAGGCCGAAGAGGAGGTAATGCAGGTATTGTGGAAATTGGAAAAGTCCAACGTAGCCGGTGTCATTGATGAATTGCCCGAACCTAAGCCTGCCTACAACACGGTTTCCACCATCATTCGGATTTTGGAGAGCAAGGGCTTTGTAGACCATGAAAAGGAGGGAAAGGGTTACCTGTATTTTCCGGTGGTCAAGAAATCGGATTACAGCAACCAAAGCATCAACAAGCTGGTGGAAGGATATTTTCAAGGCTCTTTTAAAAGTATGGTTTCCTTCTTTATGAAGAAAAACGAGATGAGCCTTTCTGAATTGGAGTCCATCCTAAACGAAATAAAAAAGGATAAAAAATGATACAGTATATTCTGGAGTGTATCGCCTTTCAATTGGTGTTCCTCATCATTTACGATTTTTTTCTAAAACGTGAGACCTTCTTTCAGTGGAACCGGGTTTATTTATTGGGAACCCATATTCTGTCACTCGTTTTGCCTTGGGTTAAGATAGAGGCCTTTAGAACCGAAACCCAAGTTTTTTCTGGGTACTCGGAATTTATATGGAACATGGTCCAACCAGAAGTTTCGGTCGTATCGAACGATGCAAGTTGGGTAAACATGTCTTGGGAAGAAGGTGTTTTTTGGACAGGTGTGCTTCTTGCCGCCATTTGGTTTGTTCTTAAATTAGGACGCTTGCATGCAATACGTTCCACTGGCAAGGTGCGCTATTTTCAAGATCATATTCGTATTCTAGTTCCCAAAAGTCATGTAGCCTTTTCATTCTTCAGATCCATATTTCTGGGCGAAAATATACGCCAAAATGAAGCCAAAGCGATAGTAGAACACGAACTGGTACACATACGTCAATGGCATACCTTGGACCTACTGTTCTTTGAGGTGATGCGCATTGTTTCCTGGTTCAACCCCTTGGTATATGTCTATCAGCAAAGAATCACGGAACTACATGAGTTTATTGCGGACGCCCACATTCCCAAAAATGAAATAAGTACACATTATGAAATGTTGCTGTCCCAAATGTTTGAGGTGCAGCATATCTCCTTTGTCAATCCATTTTTTAAATCATCATTAATCAAAAAACGAATAGTCATGTTACAAAAATCAAGATCAAAAAAAATCTGGCAATTAAAGTATTTGGTATTGGTACCCTTGGTTCTTGGGATGTTGTTCTATACATCGTGTGGTACTGAGCCAAATTCCAAAGAAAATTTAGAAGCTACTTCTTTAAAAACCAATATAATACCTTTTGCTGAATTAGATGAGGTGCCCATCTTTCCAGGTTGTGAAAATACCGAAGATAAAAGAGCCTGCTTCAACGAAAAAATGCAGTCACATATTAGTAAAAATTTTAACTACCCTAAAGAAGCACTTGAACAAGGTATCGAAGGAAAGGTCAGCGTCATGTTTACCATAGCTTCTGATGGAAACATTGTAGATATCAAAAAACGTGGGTCACATCAGCTTTTGGAAGCTGAGGTAGAACGTATTATTTCTCGTTTGCCCCAAATGAAACCAGGTAAATCGGAAGGAAAAGCTGTGAATGTGCCGTATTCTATTCCTGTAGTTTTTAAACTGGACGGTACTTCGGCGCAAGCTTTTAAATCAAGTGTTAAGGGGGAAACGGATTTTATACCCTTTGCTACTGTCGATGAAATCCCAATGTTTCCGGGTTGTGAAGATGCTACAGATACCCGAGCCTGTTTCAACGAAAAAATAATGCGGCACATCAGCAAAAATTTCAGATATCCGGAAGATGCCCAAGAAAAAGGTATAGAAGGTAGGGTGAGTGCCTTGTTTACAATTTCAGAACAGGGTTTGGTTGAAAACATTGAACTAAGAGGTCCGGACAAGCTTTTAGAGGATGAGGTTGAGCGCATCTTGAATCGTTTGCCCGTGATGGCCCCTGGAAAGCATGAAGGAGATGCTGTAGCGGTCGCCTACTCCATTCCTGTAAATTTCAAACTTCAGTAATATTTAGTTTCCTATCATTATATCAAGGCTTTCAAAGACCAAAATGCCCAAAAAATTGTAATTTCCACCATAGATTTGGTGTCATGCAACGCATTTTGGTCTTTTTGGTTTTTCTGGGATTGGTTTCTTGTAATTTCCTTGAATCCAAGGAAAAAAGAACCCAAGAAATGATCAATCAGGAATTGAGGGAGATGGATTGGAATTCCATTGATTCCTATCCGCTTTTCTTGGATTGTGATGAAACCGCTACCAAACAAGTTCAAAAACAGTGTTTTGAGCAAAAAATAACACGTCACTTCGAAACTACCCTGAACGAATTTGAATTTACCGTCGATTCCGACAAAAACGCCATTGTAGATGTTATCTTTGTTATTGATGAGGAAGGTAAAATACATGTTGTGGATATTATTAAGGACGCGACTATCCTTAAACAAATGCCAGAGTTTGACGGCATTATTACCCAGAGCCTAAAAAATATGCCTCCCATCGCCCCGGCATTAAAAAGGGGCATTCCGGTAAAGGCAAAATTTAAGTTACCGGTACAATTAAATACAAAATAGGGATTGGCAACAGAAAAAATCATTTTAGGGATAGACCCGGGAACGACCATCATGGGCTTCGGCCTGATTAAGGTAGTAGGCAAAAAAATGGAGTTCCTTCAAATGAACGAACTGCAACTAAAAAAGTACGAGGATCCCTATACCATACTTAAACTCATCTTTGACCGGACCATTGAACTCATCGATACGTACCATCCCGATGAAATCGCGATCGAAGCCCCGTTTTTTGGAAAAAACGTTCAGTCTATGCTCAAATTGGGCCGTGCCCAGGGCGTAGCCATGGCGGCAGGTCTTTCCAGACAGATCCCCATCACGGAATACCTTCCCAAAAAAATAAAAATGGCCATTACGGGCAATGGAAATGCCAGTAAGGAACAGGTGGCAAAAATGCTACAAAGCGTTCTGTCCCTAAAATCACTGCCAAAGAACTTGGATAGCACGGACGGACTTGCCGCAGCGGTATGCCATTTCTATAATGAGGGTAGGGTTGAAGTAGGGAAGTCCTATTCGGGGTGGGAATCTTATATTAAAAATAATCCGGGAAAGGTTGGAGGTACTTAATCAATGAACAGTAAACAGTTATCAGTGAACAGTTCGCAATTTTAGTTTGCAGTAATAAGGCTTAGTAAGGATAAAATTAAAATAAATGCAGTTTCAAGATTTACTAGCTTATAGAAGATCTTTTGCTTTAGCGATGAAAATTTTTCACATTTCCAAGTCGTTTCCAGCGGAAGAGAAATATTCGTTGACTGACCAGATAAGGCGTTCTTCTAGAAGCGTGAGCGCCAATATTGCAGAGGCCTATCGCAAAAGAAGATATCCAAAGAATTTTATCAGCAAATTGACTGACAGTGACGCGGAAAATTCTGAAACACAAACCTGGTTAGAATTTGCATTGGCATGTAAATACATTGAACAAGGTCATTTTGATGAATTTATTAAAGAAAGTGAGGAGGTCGGTAAACTTATAAATTACATGATCAACAATCCTTCTAAATTTGGGTCGGAATAACCAACAAATAAAACTTGCCATCTGGAAACTGCCAACTTCCACTGGAAACTGCTAACTGCCACTGGAAACTGTTAAATTATGCTTGGAAAATCTGTTTCGTATGAATACTGAAAATAGCTCCCCCTTTGGGGACGGGGGGGGCTTGTACATCCACATCCCCTTCTGCAAACAGGCCTGTCATTATTGCGATTTTCATTTTTCCACATCCTTTAGAAAAAAGGAAGCCATGATAACCGCTTTGAAGGAGGAATTGCGTTTAAGGAAGGCCGAATTTACCCATGAAAAAGTGGCAACCATCTATTTTGGGGGCGGCACACCTTCGGTTTTGGAATTGGAGGAAATCGATGATTTGGTGGCAACCGTTTTTGAGCACTACGATGTGGAAGATAAGCCTGAAATCACCCTGGAAGCCAATCCGGATGACTTGTCGCTCCAAAAAATCCAAGCATTGGCCAAAAGCCCTGTTAACCGATTGAGCATCGGCATACAATCTTTTTTTGACACCGATTTAAAACTGATGAACCGTGCCCATTCTGCCGATCAGGCATCGGAATCCTTAAAGAATGCGATACGCTATTTCGACAATATTTCTATCGACCTTATCTACGGCATACCCGATATGTCTTTGGACCGATGGAAGAAAAACATCGAAAAGGCCCTATCCTTTGGGGTGCCCCATATTTCAAGCTATGCGCTCACCATAGAACCCAAGACGGCATTGGCCAACTTTGTAAACAAGGGATTGATTCGGCCCGCTAGTGATGAAGTGGCCGAAGAGCACTTTCACCTCTTGTACGAAACATTACTGCAGGAAGGATTTGTTTGCTATGAAATCTCCAATTTTGGCAAGCCGGGCTATTTTTCCCAGAACAATTCGGCCTACTGGCAGCAGAAGAAATATATTGGTGTTGGTCCTTCGGCTCACTCTTTTGACGGCGAGCGTAGGGGATGGAACATAGGCAACAATCCTAAATACATAAAGGCCCTTGAAAAGGGAGAACTTCCCATGGAAATCGAAGTGCTATCCACAAAGGACAAATACAATGAGTATGTCATGACCGGGCTAAGGACAATTTGGGGTGTGGACTTGGCCAGGATTCAAAAGGAATACGGTGAAAAATATAGGGAGTACATCCTATGGCAATCCAAAAAATTTAGGGAAGAGGGCCTGTTGACCTTGCAGGACACCATACTTTCAACGACCAAAAATGGTAAGTTTTTGGCCGATGGAATTGCTGCTGATTTGTTTATGATTAACTTGTCCTAATAAAAGTTTCAGCAAAAAGGACACATTTCGTATAGTGAAAGCGACCATAACCCATAAAAAAAGAACGTATCAAGTGGACCTTTCCAAACCCTTGGATATATCCATACCCATGACCGGTGATATTTCTAATGTGAATGCCTGGTACGTGGACCATCCCAGGATAGAACCGCATGCGGAACATGGTTTTACGGGCAGTGTAAAGCAAGGCGCAAGTACCAATTTCAATGATATCTGGTTCAATCCCCATGCCCATGGCACCCATACGGAATGTTACGGACATATTACCCGGGAAGTGTATTCTGTGAACGAAAAATTAAAGAAGTATTTCTTTTTGGCCGAAGTCATTACGATTGCTCCCGGTAAGCTTGGCGACGACTTCGTGATTTCCAAGCAACAGCTGAGCAATGCCCTAAAAGGCACAAAACCGGATGCTCTTGTGGTAAGAACTTTGCCAAATACCAAGGAAAAATTATCAAAGCAGTATTCCAACAGCAATCCCCCTTACTTTATGGAGGAAGCCATGGCGTTCTTGGTAGCTAACGACGTGGACCATTTGTTGGTGGACCTACCATCCGTGGATAAGGAACGGGATGGGGGAGAACTGCGAGCACATAAGGCTTTTTGGAATTTGCACGGTGATATACGAAAGGATGCCACCATTACGGAATTTGTTTTCGTACCCAACGATGTGGCCGACGGCACCTATTTGTTGAACCTACAGGTAGCACCGTTCGTAAACGATGCGAGCCCTAGCAGACCTGTTTTGTTTAAAATTACCGAAGTATGAGGAATATATTGAAATTGGAGGAATTGGCCATGTTTGTGCTAGGTGTCTTTATATACGGACTATTGGGCTATCCGTGGTGGCTCTTTTTCGTATTGATTTTAACCCCGGATATTGGAATGTTGGGTTATTTGGTCAATGAAAGGGTCGGTGCCTTGGGCTATAACATTTTTCATCATAAAGGTGTGGCTATTTTTTTATATTTCATGGGGATGTATTTGTCCTATCCGGTGGTTCAAATGGTTGGGGTGATTCTTTTTGCACATAGTTCCATGGACCGGATTTTTGGATACGGCCTAAAATATGATAAAGGTTTTAAATTCACCCATTTAGGGGAGATAGGAAAAAAGAATGGATAATATACTCGATGTTTTTTTAGGCCTTATTTTGGGTGGGATCAGCATGTACTGGTTATTTTCCCTGTTCCGAAAAAAACAGAGCAAGGAGATTACCACCCATCAATCCACCGTTTTATTGGAAAAGATCCGGAGTGTCTGCAAGTTGATTTCCGTAGAGGGGGATTTTGCCGAGGTGTACAAATATGAAAACACCCGTGAACGTTTTATGAGCCTGTTGAGCAGCAAAAAAAAGGCGCTCATCGTCATTAAGGCGAAAGCCCAAATAGGTTATGACCTCAATAAAATTTTGATGCATGCCGATACTGGCAAAAGGAAGATTATCCTATCCAATTTTCCGGAACCGGAGGTTTTGTCGATTGAGCCCGATTTGGAATTTTATGATATTAAAAACGGACTATTCAATACCTTTACCCCAGATGATTTGACCAGTCTTAATACCGAGGCAAAAAAGCATATCAGGGAGAAGATACCTGAAAGCGGACTCATGGAGACCGCCAAAAAGGAAGCTTTACAATCGGTTTTGCTCATTGAAAAGATCGTGGAGACCATTGGATGGAAACTGGATTATTCTGCCTTGCAAATTTCGGAGAAGGACAAAAAACTATTGGGTTAATACTCCGGGCAACCTATAAATTCTAACCTATGAAAACAATAACAACTTTAGTATTTTTGGCATTTACAACCATGGCCTTAAGCCAAACAAAAGAAAACATGAAAGAATTCGACCCCAATTTTAACCACACCGTATTTTTTTGGTTAAAAAACCCAGATAGTCAGGCCGATAGGGATGCCTTTGTAAAATCCCTATCCAAATTTTTGGACAATTCCGGGTATGCCAAGACCAAGTTCATAGGAACCCCGCCAAAGGCAAGCAGGGATGTTGTGGACGGTTCCTTCACCTTTTCCCTAATGGTTTCCTTTGAATCCGCCGAGGCGCAACAGGCCTATCAAGATGAGGCCCCTCACAAACTTTTCATTGAGGAATCAGAACATCTTTGGGAAAAAGTGACTGTTTACGATTCGGTCGGTATATAGTATTTAAAAGGTGGTTTTTAAACTAGCATCAGCCGAAGATGCACAGCGCATTGCCCAATTGCATGCGCTAAGTTGGCAGCAAAACTACAGGGAAGCGTTCAGCGCCCATTTTTTGGATTATGAGGTCGTTAAGGATAGGCTCACGGTTTGGAAAGAACGTTTCGCACATCCAAAAGAAAATCAGTTTGTTATCATTGCCGAGGAGCACGGAGAACTAGTAGGTTTCATATGTTCTTACTTTGAGGAAAATCCCGTTTTCGGTGCATATCTTGATAATTTACATGTAAGTGCCAATGCTAAGGGCAAGGGCATTGGTACACTATTAATGCAGCGATTGGCAGAGGAGATAAAGGTACGAAACCACGCAAAAGGTTTTTATTTATGGGTGTTGGATGTCAACTATGCGGCCGTTACTTTTTATGATCGTATTGGTGGCCAACGATTTGAAAGTGTGGAAGCGAATGATATTGGGGATAAAATCTTTTCCAAAACCCGATACGTATGGAGTGATATGGATGCCTTTTTAAAGCTAGTTGCGTCAAAAAATAGGGGATAGTTTTTATTAGAAACAAGGAGCAAGGAGCAAGGAGCAAGGAGCAAGGAGTCAGAGGTGACAAAAACTATGTCTTTGAGCGACGTTACGACCAAGCAATCTGTTCAATAAAGCAAGAAACCTCAGTAATGGTTCGGCAGATAACTTCGGCAGAAAAGGCCTAGCAAAGTCGGTCAGGGTATTCAATTAAGAACTTTTTGAAAACGGAGAACCAAATACCTTTGGTTTTTATTTTTGAATGATTATTTTAACATCAACCATCAACCATCAACCATCAACCATCAACCATCAACCATCAACCATCAACCATCAACCATCAACCATCAACCATCAACCATCAACCATCAACCATCAACCATCAACCATCAACCCATTCAAGATGAACATTGAGGGATTTCGGGAATACTGCTTATCTAAAAAGGGCGTAACGGAAGGATTTCCTTTTGACGAAAAGACCCTCGTTTTCAAGGTCATGGGAAAAATGTTTGCGTTGTGCGGCTTGGAACGGGTACCCTCACAAGTGAACCTTAAGTGTGACCCAGATCGTGGCGAGCAATTAAGGGAACAGTATGACGGCCAGATCATTCCCGGCTACCATATGAGCAAGATCCATTGGAATACCCTCTTTCTAGAAAACTTACCACCACAACTGTTACTGGAGCTTACGGACCATTCCTATGATCTGGTGGTAGCGAAGTTCCCAAAAAAGCTTCGGGCGGAGTTTGCTTCGCTTTAAATAATGGCCATGGTATTCGAACATATCGTGCAGAACCTTTGTACCTGCTTTGATGGGAAACCTTGGTACGGAGTTTCATTAATGGAAAAGCTTGGGCAAGTGCCTTGGGAAATAGTCAATGACCAAGTCTATGGAAATAAATCCATAGCGGTTTTGGTACAACACATTATCAATTGGCGAATTTTTGTCGTTAAAAAGTTGGATGGCGATGCAGCTTATGACTTGATAATAGATAGTAATGAGGATTGGACACCTATCCATATAGAAAGTAAAAAGGAATGGGAAAACCTAATGAACGATTTACGCCAAAGCCAAACCCAACTTCTGGAAAAATTGGCTTTGCAGGATGAGGCGGTTTTACATAAAAGGGTGCCTGGTAAAAAGTATACGTTTGGGCCCATAATAACCAGTATATCACAACATGTCATATATCATTTGGGCCAAATTTCCATGCTGGTTTCCATGCATACGAATTGAAACGCTACTTTTGTTGAAACTCCAGAAGTAAGCAATGGCATGAGGGATCCTCTATCTTTTTATCAGGAAGAAATAAAATCGTACCAGGGGCAGTTGGAAATGGTGAAGAAGAAATTGCTCGCCTCAAGCACCGTCCGTTTGGTCGTTTTCATGCTTGCGGTAGTTGGTGTTTATTTTTTATATGGGAATACCAGGATGGTCCTTGTAGTGATGGTCGTAGCCATTGCTATTTTTCTTTATTTGGTCTCTAGGCATACAGATTTACAGTACAAAAGGGACAAGCTTAAAAAGCTGATTTCCCTTAACGAAACCGAAATCAAGGTGCTAAATAGGGATTTTAAAGACCTCCCGGCCGGATGGGAATTTAGGGACGACACCCATTTTTACAGTCAGGATATAGACCTTTTTGGAAAAGGTTCTTTTTATCAGTATTTGAACAGGACCAGTCTTTTAGAGGGCGGTCAACTCCTGGCGTCCATTTTAAAGGAGAATACTACGGACCGTATCGTAGGAAAACAGGAAGCCCTCAAGGAATTGGCCCAAATTCCCGATTGGCGTCAGGACTTTTCCGCCACCGCCTCCCTGACAAGTCCGGAGGTGACCACCCAAACAGCGTTGCATTGGATTTTAAATTATACACCCTTTGTTCCTGGAATCATGCGGGTGTTACCTTGGGTATTTTCCGGTCTAAGTGTCTTGTTCTTTGTCTTGTTACTTCTGGGATATCTCCCTGCATCGGTTTTGTTCTATTGGTTGATGTTGGGGTTGGTCATTACGGGTGTATACACCAAAAAAATGACCAAGCTCGTTTCCGGCACGGGAAAAGTCCAATCGCTATTTGAACAGTACAACCACTTGTTGCGAGCTATAGAATTCCAAGAATTTAAAGCGGGCCTATTGATTGAAAAGCAATCGGAGATACGAAGCCATGGCAAGAGGACATCGGTAGTATTGAAAGCGTTTGCCGGGTTATTGGCAGATTTGGACCAAAACAACAATCTGCTATATCTCATTTTTGGAAACGGATTATTTCTAAGGGGACTGCATACGGCCTTTAAGGTAGAAAAGTGGATGGACGATCATGGCGGGTCTGTTGGGAGGTGGTTCAACTGTATTGCTTTTTTCGATGCCTATAACAGCATGGGGAACTTCGTTTTTAACCATCCTGCATATACCTTTCCTATTCTAAGGGAAAACGGGATTTGTATAAAATCTCGGCAGGCTGGGCATCCTTTGTTGGACCCCAAAAAATGTGTGTTGAACGATTATGAAATAGGTAAGACCGATTTCTTTATCATCACGGGCGCCAATATGGCGGGAAAAAGTACCTTCTTGAGAACCGTTTCCTTGCAAATCGTAATGGCCAACATTGGGCTGCCTGTTTGTGCCGAATCCATGGAGTATAGTCCTATGAAACTGATAACCAGCATGCGCACCTCAGATTCCTTGACGGATGACGCCTCCTATTTCTTTTCAGAACTGAAGAGGCTCAAGTTTATAGTGGACGAAATACAGAAGGATACCTATTTTGTCGTTTTGGATGAAATCCTCAAAGGAACGAATAGTACGGATAAGGCAATTGGATCCAGAAAATTCGTGGAGCGTTTGGTGTCCTCCGGTGCTTCGGGCATCATTGCCACCCATGATCTAAGCCTGTGCGAAGTGGCCAAGGAACTGTCCCAAATTAAGAACTACTATTTTGATGCAGAGATAGTTGATAATGAGCTTTATTTTGACTATACTTTTAAGAAGGGCATTTGTCAAAATATGAACGCATCCTTCCTATTGCGAAAAATGGACATCATCAAAGAATAGCGTACTTATTATAGGATAGACGAATTCCATATCGCAATTTTGGCACGGAACTTTTATTTATCCATAGTTTATTCCCATTCATCTACAGTATTTAGACCATTCATCCTTAACGGCCCCATAAAACTGGGAACGGGTGCTACATTTGTTGTCAAATCAAACCACTACTATAATGAAAAAAGGCAATAAAATTAGAAAATCCCTTGGCTATTTGGAAGTCTCAAAAACGCTAAAAATATATCAGATCTGTGATGTGGTCATCAACGGAAAGGAAATAATCGTTAGTACAAGAACGCCCGTAGCCCCTTAAAAGAAAACTACAACAGGTAGTTTCCCCCGAGTCTTTAAAAGCCGATATGCGTATCGGCTTTTTCTCTATTCCTCTTGAGACGGGATAACCTTCAAAAATCGATTCGAATCGCATAAGTAGGAAAATACTGTCAACTACTTTATAGGTAATGGCAACTATATGCCATGGGTTTACAACAAATCCAAAATTAAAAGGTAATATAAATCCTACATTTCGTTATTTAATAAACCTACAAATGTAATGTTATGGAAATTTTAGTCATAGACGACAAGCAGTCTCTAAGTGAGCTTGTAGCACAATTCTTGGGGCAATCCTACCAAGTTACCACCAAAGAAAATGGATTGGAAGCCCTTACCTGGTTGCAAAAGGGAAATTTGCCGGACCTTATTATTACGGACCTGGAGATGCCAGAAATGGATGGTTTCGTGTTTATTGAAAAGGTAAAGGGCTCAGGGTTATTTTCAGACATTCCTATCATCGTGCTCAGTTGTCGTGAAAGCAGTGCCGATAGAATAAAATGCCTTAAACTGGGCGCTCAGGATTATATGGTAAAACCTTTTAATCCCGAGGAATTGTTGATACGTGTGGACAAACTCATAATGCAGTAAGAATGGAGGTGACTACGGAAAAGACTACGGTTTTACTATACATAGGAAGTTATGAGGTGTTGATGAAGGAAATCCATAAGAAGGAAGAAAGTACCTCCATACATATGGTAGATAATGTTGAAAAGGCCATAAAGTGGATCCATGGCCAAGGGAGCTACAAGGACAAAAAGTGGAACCTTTCCCATAACGCCTTAGATGCCATTCTTTGTGATTTTGGATTGTACGACGATGGTATGGTCGCCTTTAAGGAATACGTTACGGATACTTTTGATCCTGAACAGAAAATACCCTTTATCCTTTTGGGTAGGGCACTGGGCAAAAAGGAAAAACAGTTGGCCATAGAACATGGCTTCGATGATTTTTTCGTCTATCCCGTGGGTATGCAACAGATTTTGGAAAGGGTTTCTTTCCTGAGGGAATTAAAGTCAAATCTGTTACAAAATAAAATATCCACCAATAAAAGCTCCAAAAGATATAAAATAGGCTTTTGGAAACGCAGTTTTGATATCGTATTGGCCGGAGGTGTACTCTTGATCGCGGCCCCATTTCTTCTTTTGGTCATTTTGGCCATACGGTTGGAATCCAAAGGAAGGGTATACTACATTTCAAAACGGGTGGGAACAGGATATCGAATTTTCAATTTCCTAAAATTGAGGTCTATGTATCCGGATGCCGATAAGCGCTTGAAGGAATTCCAGCACCTAAACCAATATGTACACGAGGATGCAAAGGGCGAAGATGCCTACTTGGAGGAAATTACCCTTTCCAACGGCATCAAGCTTTATGGCGATGATACTGAAATAGAAGAGCTTGCCTTTAACGAGAAGAAAAGAAAGGAAACGGAAAGTGCTTTTGTCAAGTTCGATAACGATCCCAGAATTACCAAAGTAGGAAAGGTTATCAGGAAATTGAGTATCGATGAACTTCCCCAATTGATCAATGTACTCAAGGGCGATATGTCCATTGTTGGGAATAGGCCTTTGCCCCTGTACGAAGCAGAAATGTTGACTACGGACGAATGGACGGAACGTTTCAATGGCCCAGCGGGAATTACAGGTCTATGGCAAGTAGAGGCCCGGGGAAGAACTTCTAAAATGTCCCCGGAGGAACGAAAACAACTGGATGTTAAGTACGTAGAATATGCCAATAGCAAGCGCGCATTCTTGTATGATATGTGGATCATACTTAGAACGTTCAGGGCCGTATTCCAAAAGGAAAACGTGTAAATAATTAACGGACCACAAGCTTACTTCCTATTACAAAAAATGGGAATCAAACAAAATGAATCAAAAATAAAGAACCATGGCATTACGAATAGAAGACAAAAACGGACTTTTTGAAATAAGCGGTCGCGTAACTTCCCAAAATCTGGGCATTTTAAGAACCTACTTTCAAGTTGTTTTGGAGAAAACCGAAAGCCTTTTTGTAAGTATCGAAAGGGTAACGGAAATGGATTCTTCCGCTGCACACTTCTTTGAGCGTTTTTATAGGGAAGTGGCCGGTGATAACAAGGTGATACACATTATCGGTCGGCATAATCCCAATATCTCAAAAATCATGCATGCCACCAAAACGGACTATATTCTTAGTACGGATAGGGTTTAAAAACCGTCATTCCCATGAACGTTACGGATTATAAAAAATATTTTGGAAAGCTTCCAGAAGATCTTTCCCCAGCGGATTTGAATCACATTACCCGCTACTTTGAGCTTTTGGGCAAGGTGGAGCAACCCATGGCCAGTCTTTTGATACCGGTTTTTAGGGCCAAGGAAACCATATTGGCCCATATGTTTTCCCTTTCCAACCTAAAGACCATTTTGCCGTACGAGGTCATTTTTATAGATAACAATGCGGATGTGGCCACAAAGGACATTTTGAAAATGGTGGGGGCCAAGGTAGTCCACGAAGAAAATCAGGGAATAACGCATTCTAGACAAAAGGGTTTGGAGGAAGCGAAGGGAGAAATTGTCTGTACCATGGACCCGGATAGTATTTATGATCCATATTATATTGACAAGATGGTATTGCCCTTTTACAAAGATCCCAAGTTGGTACTGTGCTATTCCATATCACAAAGCTACCAACAGGATTTCCAGCTCCCTTTGAAGATGCGGCTAAGGAATTGGGCAAAAGTGCACTATTTCAGGACCAAACTGTCCCTTGGATTTTCCTCACGGATAAAGCATATACGTGCGGTGGCCATGGCGTATCGAAGGGAAGCAATGCTAAAATTTGGCTACAATACAGATTTAAAAGTAGTATCCGGTTGCGATGATGGTATGGTAGCCATCGCCCTGAACAACTCCGGAAAATTCAAATATGTACCCATATCGGTCCACACGGCCTTACCACCGGCCAGGGAACCGGGTAGGCCCTTTCCATTTTGTAACGATAGATTTTACCCCCAAGACGAAACAGTAAAGACCACTCTAAAAGCGTTGGAAATTGAAAATACCCTATAATAATATAATTGCTGATTTTGATAGGAAGTGTACCGCGCAGTTTCTGCGCCGTACCCTTCCCTATATGTTTTTATTGATCGCGAGGATGGCAATGGCCCAGGATATCAACGACTTCATTGCCAATGGTCTTGAGGTCAACGATATCAGCAAAAAACTGCCACCTTTGGATTCTTTGGTCGTGATGGCCAAGGAGCATTCCCCTTTTTTAAAGGTAACTCTCAACGAACAGCAATATAGGGATGGCGTTGTTTCCTTTGAACAACGTGCCTGGTTACAGTATATCAATCTGGAGGCCGGATACAACTACGGCATTTTTGACAACCTGAGCAATTCCCAAATTGCGGGTGATCCCCAAAGTCAGGCTTTGTTCTCTACGGAACAGAGCAGGTATCAGCTTGGTGTATCGGTTCGTTTACCCCTATCGGCCATCATCAACAGAAGGGCAAAAATCTTAAGTGCCAAAGGCGAGGCTGAAAAAGCACGCTATGAAACCGAAGTGGCAGAAATGGAACTGGAACAACAGGTCACCATACTTTATAACGATCTGTTGAAAGTTCATCGCATGTTCTTTTTGGCCAATGCAATTGTGGACACTTTTAGGGTACAGTCTCTAAGGGCGGAAAAAGACTTTACCAACGGGGTCATTTCGGTTACGGAGTACACCCGTTTACAGCAGATGATGAACCAGGCATCCATGAATTACGAACTACAACGCTCGGATTTTGTGGCCGCGGTCATGGCATTGGAAAATATTACGGGCGCGGATTTTGATATATAATGAAGTTTAACCTACTTTTTTTCGTCCGTCTTTTAATGAGGCACATAGGCCTCCTGATCGGCATGCCCATTATTTTGGCGGCCATGGTATTCTATTTGACCATGGACCAACCCAAGACCTATAATACCAAGGCAAGGGTATATACGGGAATCGCATCGGGTTCCACCATAGAATTGGAGGACACCAAAATAGATTTTAGGGCGGCCAATACCGCCTATGACAACTTGTTGAACCTCATCAAGGCAAGGACCACGATAGAAGTGGTAGGACTCCATCTTTTTGCCCAGCATATGGCCTTGGGTGAATCCAATCCCAAAATTATTTCCGCGGAAAAATATGAATCCCTTTTGGAGGAAGTTCCGCAGCAAGTAAAGGACTTGGTGGTAAAGGGCGACGTGGAAAAGACCTTGGAGAACTTTGTTGCCATGAAGGATTCCGGCCATTCCAACTATATCTACAAGCTAATAAATTTGGACCATCCGGATTATAGTATCGAAAAAATATCGGCGAAAATAGGTCTCAACAGAATTTCTAATAGCGATTTTGTGGATATCCAATATGAATCCGATGATGCCGCAATTTGTCAAAACACATTATTGATACTATGTGAGGTGTTCGTTAAGCTAAATGCCGATATCAAGGTAAACCAATCCGATGCCGTGGTGAAATACTTTGAGGGACAACTCAACAATTCGACCGCCCATTTAAAGGAAGCCGAGGATGAGTTGCTGGATTTCAATAGGACTCATAATATTTTCAACTATAACGAACAGACAAAGCATATAGCCGCGGAGAAGGAGGAATTTGAGATAAAGTATTTTGAAATATATCGAAAGTTCCATGCATCCAAGGCTATTTTGGATGAATTGGAGTCGAAGTTGGCCACCCATGAAAAAAAGCGGATCGCCAGTGAGAACATCATGGAACTCCGCAAGAAACTCTCCCTTTTAAATTTTGAGATATCCATGGGAAGTTTGGGCATGAAAAAGGATTCCACCTTGGCTACATCAGATTCCAATAGGATAACTCAAAAAATGAAGGAGGTTGCGGAAATTGAGGCAAAACTAGCCACGCAAGTTGAAGATCTCTATCAAACCGATTACGATAATAAAAGTGTGGCATCCACAAACATTCTGGCAACCTGGCTACAGAATACCATCGAATATGAAGGGTATAACGCACAATTACAGGTAATGGAGCAAAAGCGCCTTGAGTTTGAGGAGCTTTACAAGAAATTTTCACCCCTTGGAGCGACCATGAAGCGCCTGGAGCGAAAAATCGACATTGCGGAGCGGGAATACCTAAGCTTGTTGCACAGTTTGGGATTGGCCAAATTGAAACAGCAGAACGTGGAACTAAAATCCAATATAAAACTTACCGAAGTTCCCTACTATCCCATAAACCCAAAACCAAGCAAGCGAATGATGCTGGTAGCGGTTGCAGGAATTGTGGGCTTTTTACTGGTCGTTATCGTCATCTTCCTGTTGGAATTTTTGGACAGCAATATCAATACGGCGGCCAGGGCGGAGGATAAGATAGAACTTAGTGTATCCTCCATCTTTCCGGTCATCAACTTGGAGGATAAAGGTATTGACTATGGGTTTATTCAAAACAAGGCCGTAAATGCGATATCCCGGAACGTTTTATTGAACCAGTACAAAAAATCCGATATGGAGAAGCCGGTGGTCAATATGTTGTTCTCCACCCAAGAAAATGAAGGCAAGTCCTTTATCTGCAAGAATTTGATTACCAAGCTCTGTGAACTGGATTATAAGGTGTTGCACATCACGTACGATGTACAGGACTTGGGAATTCAAAGCGAATACTACCAAAAAATCATCTATCCGGTGAATGACAGGTTATACAAGATTTCTGAAATCCATGAATTCGATAGCGGTGATTCCATTCAGGATTATTCCCTGTTCGATTTTGTGGTGTTGGAGATTCCGGGTATCATCAAGAACCCGTTTCCAGTGAAGCTTGCTTCCACCATGGACTATACTTTTTTGGTTACTCGCGCAAACCGCGCATGGAGCGAAGCGGATAAAAATGCGCTTAGGCTCTTTAATGAGGCCACCACGGGGCCGGAGCCTACCATCATTCTAAACGGAGTCAAGGTCTTGGAAATGGAGACCGTCCTTGGGGAGCTGCCCAAAAAACGGTCCTTGTTCAGAAAATTTATGAAACAGGTAGTTCAATTCCGGTTTTTCAATAAAAGATCCATTGCCTAATGATACGTAAACTATTAAAATTGGGAAGGGAAAAAAACCTTGCTTCGTTGTTGTCCAACGTTAGCGTGGCCTTTTCAGGTCTTCTGAGTTTTGTATTGTTGACACGGCAATTGCCTAAGGAGTCCTTTGGGGATTGGGTACTTTTTATCACCCTGGCGACTTTCGTGGATCTATTGCGGTTTGGTCTAACCAGAACCGCTGCGGTTAGGGAGCTTTCCGGTGCCGATGAACTATTGAGAAAACGGCTGTTGGGCGCTACCTTCAGGATAAATCTTGCACTTGTACTCGGTATTTCGGTGCTATGCTGGGGCTTTCTTTTTCTTGTGAAAACAGGGCAAATTCAACTTGCCCGGGGCTACTATCTATTTCTTGTTTGGTATCCCTTATTGGCCTTGGCAAATTTAAGTTGGAACAATGCCTTGGCCCTTTTTCAGGCAGAACAGAATTTTAGAAGGATGATGTACGTACGTCTGTCCAATGTGGTTCTGTTCTTGATATTCCTTGTTTTCAACTATTGGTTTTTCCATTATGGACTTACCGCCATTATTGTGGTGAACATAGCGGTGAACTTTATTTCCGGCGTGGCGTGTACCCTAAAAAAGTGGGATGGACTCTTTTTCTTGGGCTATGCTCGGAGGGATGTTGAAAGACGCTTGGTGAATTTTGGTAAATATTCCATGGGAACCCTGATCAGTTCCAGTCTATTAAAAAGTGCGGATACTTTTATTATCGGCCTTAGTCCTTTTTTGGGCTCCGCCGGAATCGCCATGTATGCCATCCCGCTTAAATTGACAGATTTACTGGGTATTCCCCTGCATAGTTTTTCCATGACGGCCTATCCAAGGATGTCCAAAAAATGTTTGGAAGGCGATATTTTAGGTGCCCGAAGTATTTTTTACACCTATTCCGGGGCGGTGACCTTGTTGTTCCTTCCCGTGGCACTTGTCAGTTTCGTATTCGCGGAAGAATTGATCTTGCTACTGGGAGGTACGGAATACCGGGAATCACTTCCCTTATTGGCCGCTATTTTTAGGGTATTTACCGTGTATGTCCTGTTATTGCCCATTGACCGTTTTACGGGGGTTTTGTTGGACAGTTTGAACAAACCCAAATACAACCTTTATAAAGTATTGTTCATGGCTTCGGCCAATATTTTGGTGGATTTGTTGGCCGTTTTCGTTTTCAAAAGCTTGATAGCTGTTGCCATTGGCACGGTGTTTTTTACGCTCTTGGGAATCTTTCTCGGGTTCTTTTATGTACGAAAGGAACTTCAGATTCAAATCAGGGAAATGTTTCTGGAAAGCATCCTTTTCCTAAAAAATTTAAAATCCAATTGGGCCCCATGAATCCGTTTTTAACTACACATGGTCCCGATCACTTACGGAAGCCTTTGCCCGTGGCATTGCTACTGTCCGTGATATTGATAACCTCCTACCTTACGGCAACAAAGGGTATCGTGGCCGCTTTGGCCGTTCTGGTACTTCCTTTGGTCGCCATGTATGTGGGTGCGCTTTTTATAAATCCTAGAATCGGCATTATTACCATACTTATTTTCAACTTTTTTGTATTGGGTATCGGCAGGTATATTCCCATGACCTGGGGATTGCTCATGGATGGCATCATGGTGCTCATGTACCTTTCCTTGTTCTTTAAGGCCTTTAAAATCAAGGTTCCTTGGAGTAGGGCAAGTTCACAACTGACGTTGTTGGTTTCTGTTTGGTTCGGTTACGCGGTACTACAGATCGTAAATCCCGAAGCCGTAAGTGTGGCTGCCTGGTTCTATGCCATGCGAGGTTTGGCCCTTTACCAATGGTTGTTCGTTCCCTTGGTCTTTATATTGTTCAACAAGCATAAGGACTTGCATCTGTTCTTTATCATCTGGGGCGTACTTTCATTTATGGCCACCCTAAAAGGGATGCAACAGCTCATCTTTGGGGTGGATAAGTGGGAACAGGCCTGGTTGGATGCCGGTGGCGATGTGACCCATATCCTTTTCGGGAAATTGCGCATCTTTTCCTTTTATTCCGATGCTGGCCAATTTGGGGCCTCCCAAGGTCATACCGGTGTGGTGTTTGGTATTTTGGCCCTGTTCGCAAAAAATAGAAAGTTTCAGGTCTTTTGTGGACTCGTGGCCATGGCCGGACTCTTGGGAATGATGATTTCTGGAACCAGGGGTGCCATTGCAGTTCCTGCCATGGGGGGCGTCATGTTCATTTTGGTCCGAAAACATATGCCCAGCATCATCATGGGGGTGCTCATGGGGATTGGGATATTCGTGTTCTTTAAGTATACCACCATAGGAAATGACAATGATCAGATAAGACGTATGCGCACGGCCTTCGACCCCAATGACGCATCCCTTGAAATGCGAAGGATAAATCAGGAAAAGCTCAGGGGCTATTTGGCCACAAGACCCTTGGGCGGGGGTATTGGCTCCACCGGAAATTGGGGCAAGCGCTTTTCCCCAAATACCTTTTTGGCCAACACGGCAACGGATAGCTGGTTCGTGGCTGTTTGGGCGGATACCGGTATTGTGGGGCTTTATCTCCATCTTTTCATATTATTTTTCATATTGGTCACCGGAGCCTACAATGTTATGTACAAGATTAGGGATGTCTGGCTAAAAGGTCAAATTACGGCCTTGGTCTGCGGAATGGCGGGTATTATGTTGGCATCTTATGGAAACGGAGTATTTGGTCAGTTTCCAACATGTATCCTGATGTATACGGGCATGGTATTTATGTTCATAGCCCCCAAACTGGATAGAAAAATCCTGGAGGAGAAGGGGTTGTTGGAGAACGAGGAACATATAGAGAAAAAGGCCCTTGCGGCTTAACCAGTAAAACGAATTGCTCAAATATGGCAAACGACCATTCGTCGACAGTGAATTAAAAAAATAACTAAAGCCCTTTATTTTCGATACCGGAAAGAAAGGGATGTACCAAATCTAATTTCCCCATGAACAATAACCTACCACTCGTATCTATTATTACCGTGAATTATAATGAATCACAGGTAACCATCGATCTTTTGACTTCACTCAGGCACCTTACTTACAAAAATGTTGAGGTGATTGTGGTGGACAATGCTTCGCCCAATGATGACCCGTCCATAATCAAGGAGACCTTCCCAGAAATTATGTTGATCACGAGCGAAGAAAACCTAGGTTTTGCGGGCGGAAATAACCTAGGGGTGAAAGTGGCGAAAGGAGACTATCTTTTGTTCATCAACAATGATACTATTGTACCGGAACACTTTTTGGAGCCTTTGGTGGAAACGTTACAAAAGGATACCGGCATTGGTATGGTCAGTCCCAAAATAAAATTTCATTGGGACCCCAGCAAGATACAATATGCCGGATATACGCCCATGAACAAATGGACCATTAGGAACCAAAGTATCGGGTACCATAAAATGGATGACGGAAGTTATGATACCGAAGGAGTGACAGCCTCCATTCACGGAGCGGCCATGATGGTGCCCGGACACGTGATCGAAGAAGTAGGCATGATGAACGAAATGTATTTCCTGTACTATGAGGAACATGACTGGGCCGAAATGATAAAAAGGGCGGGATATTCCATTTATTATCAACCAAAGTCATATATCCTTCACAAGGAGTCATTGTCCACGGGTAAGAACAGTCCACTTAAAACATACTATATCGCAAGGAATAGGATAGTCTTTGCCAGAAGAAATTTTTCTTTCAAATATCTATGGTTCAGCATGCTGTTTCAGACCGTGGTGTCCATACCCAAAAATCTTATCACATTTCTTTTAAAAGGTCAATTTGAACATTTGAAGGCATTTTCTAATGCTATTTTTTGGAATCTGACACATTTCAAGTTAACAAAATAGGAGTCATTGGGTGGTATAAAAATCCTGAAATCCTTAATAGATAATAAAAAAGTATACACCACATATTGTGGCAGTTATACAACATAATTTATTTCCTCAATAAATGTAAGAATATATTTACAAAAATAATCAATTCAAACAAAATGAAAATAACAGTAGTTGGTACAGGGTACGTAGGTTTGGTTACGGGTACCTGTTTTGCAGAAACCGGAATCGATGTTACCTGTGTGGACATCGACAAAAGAAAAGTACAGATGCTTTTAAATGGAGAAGTTCCCATTTATGAACCGGGTCTGGATAATTTTTTGGCAAGAAACTTGGAAAAGGGTAGGATAACCTTTACTACCAATTTGGCTAAGGGTATACAGGGCAGTGATGCCGTTTTTATTGCGGTGGGAACACCACCGGATGAGGATGGAAGTGCCGACTTAAAATATGTCCTTGGCGTCGCCAGGGAAATTGGCCAGCACATGGACGACTACAAAGTGATCATTACAAAAAGTACCGTTCCAGTTGGAACTTCCTTTAAAGTGAAAAAAGCGGTAAAGGAGGAATTGGACAAGCGTAAAGTGGACATACCCTTTGATGTGGCCTCCAATCCAGAATTCTTAAAAGAGGGTAGCGCTGTGGATGATTTCCTTAAACCGGACAGAATTGTCGTGGGAATAGAAAACGAACGCGCTCAAAAGACCATGAAAAGGTTATATAAACCATTCTTGATGAACGGTCACCCCTTGTTGTTTATGGATATTTTTTCATCGGAGATGACAAAGTACGCCGCAAACTCCATGCTGGCCACCAAAATCAGTTTCATGAACGATATTGCCAACCTTTGCGAACTGGTCGGGGCCAATGTGGACTTGGTTCGCAAAGGAATTGGTTCAGATGCCAGAATTGGCAATAAATTCATTTATCCGGGTACTGGATATGGCGGTAGCTGTTTCCCCAAGGATGTTCAGGCTTTGATTAGAACGGCCGATGAACATGGGCATTCCCTAGAGGTCCTAAAAGCCGTTGAAAATGTCAACTACAGACAAAAATCCAAATTGGTGGAAAAAATAAAAGGGCATTTTGGAAGCGATTTGAATGGTAAGCAATTTGGAATTTGGGGTCTTTCCTTTAAGCCAAAAACGGATGATATGCGCGAAGCACCATCCTTGGTAATCATAGAACAGTTAAAGGCCATGGGTGCCCAGGTACGTGTATACGATCCGGTTGCTATGGAGGAGGCCAAACATAGTTTGGGCGAAACCGTTGTGTATGCCAAGGACGAATACGATGCCTGTATCGAAGTGGATGCATTGATTTTGGTGACCGAATGGTCAGAATTTAGGATGCCCAATTTTAGGATCTTGGAGAAGATCATGAACCAAAAGCTCATTTTTGACGGAAGAAACGTATACGACCCAGAGGAAATGCGGGAACTTGGTTTTCAATATTTCAGTATTGGAAGGGAAGCTGTCAACGTCGAAAATGCTAACAGGGTTCCGGTAAAAAAGGCGATATAAGCGGCCATAATAATTTAAACATAAAGACATGAAAAGAATATTGGTAACCGGTGGTGCAGGTTTTGTAGGCTCACACCTTTGCGAACGTCTGTTGAGCGAAGGCAACGAAGTAGTCTGTATGGACAACTATTTTACGGGTAGAAAGAGTAAAATAGTGCACCTTATGGACAATCCATACTTTGAGCTTATAAGGCATGATGTAACCTTGCCCTATTTTATCGAGGTGGATGAAATCTATAATTTGGCGTGTCCGGCTTCTCCGGTCCATTACCAGCATAATCCTATAAAGACTATAAAAACTTCGGTATTGGGCGCTATCAATATGTTGGGCTTGGCCAAACGTATCAATGCCAAAATATTACAGGCTTCTACTAGTGAGGTATATGGCGATCCGGAAATACATCCGCAGCCAGAAAACTACTGGGGCCATGTAAATCCAATAGGGATCCGTTCCTGCTATGATGAAGGGAAACGATGTGCGGAGTCCCTGTTCATCAATTACCACCATTCCAATGACGTCTTGGTAAAGATCATTCGCATCTTCAATACCTACGGACCTAGAATGGAACCGGACGATGGTAGGGTTGTTTCCAACTTTATTATGCAAGCCCTTCAAGGAAAGGATATTACCGTATTTGGGGAGGGAACCCAGACCCGAAGTTTTCAATATGTAAGCGATCTGGTTGATGGAATGATAAAAATGATGGATACCGATGACGATTTTATCGGGCCCATAAACATTGGGAATCCCGGTGAGTTCACCATGCTGGAACTCGCCCAAAATATCATTGAAATTACGGGTTCAAAATCAAAGATCATTCACCTGCCATTACCATCGGACGATCCCATGCAACGCAAACCAGACATTTCCCTGGCCAAAGAAAAACTAAAGGACTGGGAACCTTCTGTCGACCTAAAATCCGGTTTGATCAAAACGATCGAGTATTTCGATAATATGTTGCAGGACCAATCCATAAAGGCATTGGTGAATTCCTAAGTAGCCCCTCAATATGGATGTTCTTAGAATCATAGCGTACATTTTGGAGGTGCTCTTGATCGCCTATTTCGGCTTTGCTGCCTTCTACGTGTTCATCTTTGCCCTGGCCGGAGTCTTTAAGGCGCCAAATCGGGCAAGAATCATGAACAGGGAACGTAAGTTTGCCGTGCTCATTCCTGGGTATAAGGAGGACAATGTCATCGTAGAAGTGGCACAAAGGGCGTTGGAACAGGAGTATCCAAAGGATTTGTTCGAGGTTGTTGTCATTGCGGATTCCTTTGAGAGGTCCACCTTGGAATCCCTAAGAAAACTGCCCTTGACCGTTTTGGAAGTATCTTTTGACAAAAGCACCAAGTCCAAGGCACTCAACAAGGCCATGGAGCTCTTGGGAGACGATTATCAGGTGGCCCTTGTATTGGATGCGGATAACATCATGGCAAGGGATTTCATCGCTAAAGTGAACGATGCCTTCAATAAAGGATTTAAGGTTGTGCAAGGACATCGTGTGGCCAAAAACACCAACACGGCCTTTGCCATTTTGGACGCCATAAGTGAGGAAGTGAACAACCACATTTTTCGAAAAGGGCATAGGGTGATGGGACTTTCCTCGGCCTTGATCGGGTCAGGGATGGCCTTTGATTATCATTTTTTCAAAAGGACCATGGCACAGGTAAATGCCGTGGGCGGGTTTGATAAGGAGCTGGAATTGAAGTTACTTAAGAACAGAAATACCATTGAATATTTGGCGGATGCCTACGTATTGGACGAAAAAGTCCAAAAGACCGATGTTTTCTCAAATCAAAGAAAGCGATGGCTTTCCGCACAATTTGTGTATTTCGGGCGTTTCGCCGCCTCGGGGCTAAAGGAATTGTTCTTAAGGGGGAATGTCGATTTTGCCGATAAGGTTTATCAAATGGTTTCCCCGCCACGTATTCTTTTATTGGGCATGGTGGTGCTCATCTCTATGGGTTATTTGTTATTCGATGTGTTTTCAGAGGCTTTAATATTGTTGGTCTCACCCTTGGCGTGGTACCTGATTTTTGGGATTACGGTTCTTTCATTTTTGTTGGCCGTACCCCAAAAATTTTATAACGGGGCCACATTGCGGGCCATTTGGACCTTGCCAAAGGCATTTGGGGTTATGTTCCTTTCGCTTTTTAAGCTAAAGGGTGCCAACAAGAAATTTATCCATACCCAGCATGGGACTATAAAAAGTAATTAAGAAAAGATGAAAATAGGTATTGAAGGCCAACGACTTTTTAGGGAAAAGAAACATGGCATGGACATGGTGGCTTTGGAATTGATCAAAAATCTCCAGAGGATAGATAGTGAGAACGAATATGTCATTTTCGTAAAACCTGATGTGGACCATACCTGTATTCCGGAAACTCCCAATTTTAAGGTCGTGGAACTCAAATCCCCGTTTGGATACCCAGGATGGGAACAGATTGAATTGCGCAAAGCGGCGGAACGAGAAGGCTGTGATATCCTCCATTGCACCAGCAATACAGGGCCCATTAACAGCACTATTCCAGTAGTGACTACCCTGCATGATATCATCTACTTGGAGAGTATCAGTCTCTTTAAAAAGGATGGTACCTGGTATCAAAAGTTGGGGAATATGTATAGGCGTTTTGTGGTGCCATCCGTAGTGAGACAAAGCAAAAAAGTCATAACTGTTTCCAACTATGAAAAAAAACGGATTCAGCAATATTTCGGATTTAAGGACGGAAAGCTATGCGCCGTTTACAATGGGGTAGGGCAACATTTTAAAAAGATAACCAACGGTTCGGAACTGCAGCAGGTAAAGATGGATTACGGTTTACCCGATAGATTCTTTTTCTTTTTGGGCAATACGGACCCCAAAAAAAATACGCCGGGGGTTATTGAGGCTTTTTCCGACTTTAACGATCAATACCCCAATACCTATACCTTGGTAATGTTGGACTACGAGGAGCGTGCCTTGCAAAAAATATTGGATACCCTTGGCAGGCCGGAACTTCGCAAAAGAATCCATTTGACCGGTTATGTTCCCAACGACAAATTACCGGCACTTATCAGCCAATGTACCGTGTTTTTATATCCGTCGTTACGGGAGAGTTTTGGAATTCCCATTTTGGAGGGGATGGCCTGCGGAGTGCCCGTAATTACCTCCAATACCTCATCCATGCCGGAAATTGCCGGGGAGGATGCGGCCATGATAGTCAACCCCTTGCATCCATGGGAAATTACCGAAGCCATGGAAATGCTGGTTCAAGATAGGCAGTTGGCGGCAATGTTGGCCGAAAAAGGCATTGAGCGTGCCGCAAAATTCTCGTGGCGTACCATGGCAGCGGAGGTATTGGCCATTTACCACGAAGTATATCAGGAAGTATATCAAGAAAATAAAAACGTGATTGCGCAATGATCAAGGGAAGGGATATTGTAGTGATAGGCATACAGGCCTGGGATATCGAAATCGGTAGTAATTGCAAGAACATTGCGAGCGAGTTTTCCCGATTTAATAGGGTGTTGTATGTAAATCCTCCCTTGGACCGTGCCACTCTAAATAGGGAGGCCAATTCAGAAAGGATATTAAAAAGGATTCAGGTACGAAAAGGGTTGCAAGAGGATTTGGTCCCATTAGGAAAAAATCTTTGGAACCTTTACCCAAAAAATTTGGTCGAATCCATAAACTGGGTACCCTCTCATTCCCTGTTCAAAGTCTTGAACAAGAGGAACAACAGATTGTTTGCAGAGGACATACGTTCCGCCATGGAACGCCTCGACTTTAAGGATGTTTTGCTTTTCAACGACAGCTCCATGTTCTTGGGCTTTCACCTTAAGGAGCTATTGCCAATAAGTTCCTATACGTACTATATTCGCGATTATCTGATAAAAGTACCCTATTGGAAAAGGCATGGCGAGCGTATTGAACCCCAGCTGATAACAAAGGCCGATGTTGTCGTGAACAATTCTACGCTTTATGCGGAATATGGGGCCAAGTTCAACAAAAACAGTTTTATGGTGGGACAAGGGTGTGATGTGTCCCTCTTCAACGATGAAGAAAACAACATACCTATCCCAACGGAGTTCACCAATATCCCCGGACCTATTATTGGCTATGTGGGCTATTTGACTGGAATGCGCTTGGATATTGGTTTGTTGGAATATATGGCCCAAAAGAAAAAGGATTGGAGCATTGTATTGGTGGGGCCTGAGGACGATGCCTTTCGTAATAGTGCCTTGCATGAAATGGACAATGTATATTTTCTGGGAAGTAAGGACTCCAAGGAACTACCTGCATACGTGAAAGGTTTCGATATTGCCATGAACCCACAGGTGGTCAACGATTGGACTATTGGAAACTACCCTAGAAAGATTGATGAGTACCTGGCCATGGGGAAACCGGTATTGGCTACCCGCACCAAGGCGATGGAAATGTTCCAGGACCATGTCTATCTGGCGGAATCAAAAGAGGAATATATCACCTTGGCCCAAAGGGCTCTGAAGGAAAATTCATCGGAATTGGAGAAGTCTAGAATAGAATTTGCCAAAAGCCATACATGGGAAAATAATGTAGGGGCCATCTACGAGGCCATTCAAAAATCGGCTTGATTATGGGACTAAAAGACAGCATAAAACAAAGTACATCATTGAAGAAATTAGTGCACTGGGCCCTTGTGCCCAGGGGACAGGCAAGACCTCGATTATGGGTGCAGTGGTTCGTAAACCCCTTTTACCACAAAAAGGGAAGGGAAGCCAAAATCCGACGGCGAACTCGTATGGACGTACTTCCCTGGAACCGTTTTGAGTTGGGCAGAAACTCCACTGTTGAGGATTTTACCACCATAAACAACGGTGTAGGGCATGTTATCATTGGGGACAACACCCGTATCGGGTTGGGGAATACCCTTATTGGTCCGGTTAATATTGCCAACGATGTTCGATTGGCGCAGAATGTGGTGCTTTCCGGATTGAACCATAATTATGAGGATGTTACACGGCCCATTCATGAACAGGGGGTTTCCACCTCGCTGATCCGCATAGAAGAGGCCTCCTGGATCGGTGCGAACGTGACTATAGTGGCCGGCGTAACGGTAGGAAGGCACTGTATCATCGCCGGAGGAAGCGTGGTCACCAAGGACATCCCTCCCTTTTCCGTAGCTGTGGGCAACCCGGCACGGGTCATCAAACAATACAACCATCTCACCGGGGAGTGGGAATCGGTAGTGAAAAAACAATCTATAGCCATTTAAAGTTTATGAACATGTTAGCATTGGAGGTTCTTTTTTGGATTGCATTATTCGTCATTTTCTATTCCTACTTGGGGTACGGTATCCTACTGTTCGCCATGATTAAGGTAAGGCGACTTTTGGGCATGGACAAAAAGTTTGAGGAGAACGAGGACTATGAGCCCGAGGTGACTTTGTTCGTGGCGGCCTATAATGAAAAGGAGTATCTGGATGCCAAGGTCAACAATTCCAAAAGCTTGAACTATCCACAAAACAAAATAAAACAACTCTGGGTGACCGATGGTTCCGATGATGGTACACCTGGATTATTGAAAAAATATGACGGGGTGCAGGTTTTGCATCAGCCGGAACGGAATGGGAAAATTGCTGCTATGAATCGGGGGATGGCCTTTGTGGACACGCCCATTGTAATTTTTTCCGATGGGAATACCACCTTGGGAAAGGATGCCATTAAGGAGATCATAAGGTTGTTCAGAAATCCTAAGGTTGGATGTGTTTCCGGGGAAAAACGGATATACTCCAAAGAGGCCGATGCCGCCGCGGGTGCGGGTGAAGGCTTGTACTGGAAATACGAATCGCAATTGAAAAAATGGGATGCCGAACTATATTCCGTTGTAGGTGCGGCGGGCGAGCTTTTTGCCATTAGAACGGAACTTTGGCAGGAGGTTGAAAAGGATACCTTGTTGGATGATTTTATGATCTCGTTACGCGTGGCTATGTCCGGCTACACCATTCAATACAACCCGGAAGCGTACGCCATTGAAGAGGCTTCCGCCAACGTAAAGGAAGAATTGAAACGGAAAGTGCGAATTTCTGCGGGTGGGTTGCAGTCCGTCGTGCGGTTGGCGCCCTTATTGAATATTTTTAAATACGGGACGTTATCGTTTCAATACATATCCCACAGGGTATTGCGATGGACCTTGACGCCCTTTTTTCTTTTATTGTTAATTCCAATAAATTTGGTTTTGGCGTTGAATGAAGGTATTTTTTCCTTGGGCATCTATTCCCTTTTATTTTGGGGGCAGGTGCTTTTCTATGCTGCCGCCCTATTGGGCTGGTTTTTGGAAAACCGACAGATCAAGGTCAAGGTTTTGTTCGTGCCCTATTACTTCTTTATCATGAACCTTTCGGTGTATCTCGGTTTGGGAAGATATCTTAAAGGTAGTCAATCCGTGAATTGGGAACGTGCCAAGCGTGGCGGTGTCGCTGCAGAACCCGTAGCTTAGGTCAGGTTTTGGTCCAAGGGGAGGTTAAAGGTAAAGGAGCTGCCTTTCCCAGGTTCGCTATCAATGGTGAGTTTTCCTCCGTTCTTTTTGATGAAGATTTGACATAGGATAAGCCCCAATCCCGTTCCGGGCTCTTTTTCGGTGCCCAGTTGGCTAAAATGCTTCTTGGGATTCAGTATTTTTTTTATGTCCTCCTTGGCGATTCCTTGGCCGTTATCGGTAACCGATATATAGACCGACTTTCCTTTGTTCTCGACTTCAACCTTGATGGTCCCCTGTTTGGGCGTGAATTTTATGGCATTCGAGATTAGATTTCTCAGGACCGTTTTGGTGGTATTCATATCGGCCTGCGCATAAGTGTCCTCGGGTATTTCATTGATAAGTGTTATCTCTTTATGTTCGCTGGGCAGCTTAAGAAGCCTAAAAGTCTCTTCTACCATATCGTGCAGTACCAATTTCTCTGGTATAATTTCAATTTGCCCACTTTCCGATCTTCCCCACCCCAATAGGTTTTGTAATAGGTTTAAGGCCTCGTCCATGGTCCTTGAAATTTCATAAACGGTTCCGTTAATAAAATTTGGGGAGGTATGGTCTATTATTCCTCGCTGTATAAAGTCCATTTTAAGCTTGGCGGCACTTAATGGGGAGCGGAGGTCGTGGCCTATAATGGAAAACATCCTGTTCTTTATGGCAATATCTTCTTGGAGCTTTTTTGCCTGTTCATCTACTTTTCGTTTCGCCAAGGAAAGTTCAATGTGGGTCTTTACCCGCGCCTTTAACTCCAAGGGGTTGAACGGTTTGGTAATATAATCCACTCCGCCAAGTTCCAATCCCTTGATCTTGTTTTCCGTTTGGTCCAGTCCGGTAATAAAAATAATTGGCACTTCCTTCAATTTTCTATGTTCCTTAATTTTGGAACATAGTTCAAAACCGTCCATTTTGGGCATTTTTACGTCCAAAAGAAGTAGGTCGGGGACCGATTTTTCCAAAATTTCCATGGCCTCTAAGCTATGCTGGATGGCCGTAGTGCCAAAACCCAACTGCCTGATGAGGAAGCCCAGCATTTCTAGGTTCATCAATTCATCGTCAATTATGGCGATGTTGATCTGGGCTGTTTCCGGTTTTACTGTCATATTTTGGGCTGTTTTGGCGTTCAAAAGTAGGAAAATATATCCTATGCCTGTAATAGGGCCTTTGTGCTTGAACCTGGTTTAAGACTCATAAAAAGTAGCTAGTCTATACAAAATGGTTCTCTACCACAGGCTTTTTGCGTTTCACAACAAATAGTTGATAAAAAAATAAATGTAGGATTATATTTACAAAAGTTAAAATATAGGATAAACCGATATTCATGAAAAAAACAATTTTGGTTACTGGTGGGGCAGGATTCATAGGCTCCAATTTTATTCCCTACTATCTTGGGGAGCGATCTTCGATACACATCGTAAATTTGGATGCCTTAACCTATGCAGGGGATTCGAATAACCTAAAGGAAGTGGAGAACCACACCAGATATACCTTTGTAAAGGGGGATATATGTAATCGCGAACTGATCGAATCCTTGTTTGAAGAATATGATTTTATGGGGGTCGTCCATTTTGCGGCAGAGTCTCATGTAGATAATAGCATTACCAACCCAGATGCCTTCATGCAGACCAATATCATAGGTACCTTTAACCTGATCGATGTGGCCAAAAAGCATTGGATGGTGGCACCTGGAATATATAAGGAAGCTTATAAAGATTGTAGGTTTCACCATGTATCCACAGACGAGGTATATGGAACCTTGGGCAAGGAAGGCCTGTTTATGGAAACAACGCCCTATGCGCCTAATAGTCCCTACAGTGCTTCCAAGGCTTCATCGGATTTTATCGTGCGAAGCTACCACCATACCTATGGCATGGATGTGGTTACTACCAACTGTTCCAATAACTATGGACCCAAACAACACAATGAAAAACTGATTCCTACCATTATACGAAAGGCTTTTAACCAAGAGCCCATTCCTATTTATGGCGATGGGAGCAACATCCGTGATTGGTTATATGTTTTGGACCACTGTAAGGGAATCGCCTTAGCTTATGAAAACGGCAGGTCTGGAGAAACGTATAATATAGGGGGTAGAAACGAACGTAACAATCTATACATCGCACAGCGCATTTGTGACCTGCTGGATCAATTCAGGCCCGCTGCCAACGGTACCCCCTATCGTTCGCTGATTACGTATGTGAAGGACAGGGCGGGGCACGACTTTAGGTATGCGATTGACGCAACCAAAATAGAAAAGGAATTGGGTTGGAAGGCCGATGAAAACTTTGAAACGGGCATTGAAAAGACCATTTCCTGGTATATTGAAAAATATGAAAAAACCTTGGTCTAGGGCTTGACACCATTAACTCATAACATATAAACCGATGAAAGGAATAATATTGGCCGGTGGATCCGGAACTAGACTGCACCCATGTACGCTGGCCGTAAGCAAACAGTTGATGCCGGTGTATGATAAACCAATGATCTATTACCCATTGTCAACGCTCATGGAAGCGGGAATCTGGGAAATTCTGATCATTAGTACGCCCCATGATTTGCCCCATTTCAAAAAACTATTGGGTGATGGCAGTAAGTTGGGCTGTAAATTCGAATATGCGGTGCAGGAAGCTCCCAACGGTTTGGCCGAAGCCTTTATCATTGGGGAGAAATTCATAGGCCTGGACAAAGTAGCCCTTATCTTGGGGGATAACATCTTTTATGGAACTGGCCTTGAAAAATTACTTCAGGCCAATAATGATCCGGATGGTGGTATCATTTATGCCTATCACGTGAGCGATCCGGAGCGTTATGGGGTCGTTCATTTTGATGAGAAACGAAACGTACTCTCCATTGAGGAAAAACCGGCAAAACCAAAATCAAATTATGCGGTTCCTGGCATTTATTTTTATGATAACGAGGTGGTTTCCATTGCGAAAAATATAAAGCCCAGTAAACGGGGCGAGTTGGAAATTACGGATGTAAATAAAGAATATCTAAAACGGGGTAAATTAAAAGTGAGTATCTTGGATACCGGAACGGCCTGGTTGGACACAGGAACCTTCAATTCCTTGATGCAAGCTTCCCAGTTTGTACAGGTAATTGAGGAAAGACAAGGTTTGAAAATAGGTTCTATAGAGTCGGCCGCCTATAAAATGGGTTACATTACTAAAAATCAATTTAAAAAGATTACGGAGCCATTGCTAAAAAGTGGTTACAGTAAAACCTTATGGTCCGTGATATCATAGAAAAATGGAGATTGCAAAAACGAATATCAAGGATTGTTTTGAGATTGAACCAAAGGTTTTCAAGGACCAAAGGGGATATTTCTTTGAGAGTTTTAACGAGCAGCGGTTTAAGGAACTTACGGGCTTGGACGTGAATTTTGTTCAGGATAACCAGTCATTTTCCACCAAAGGTGTTTTGCGGGGACTTCATTATCAAGAAGGGGAAAGTGCCCAGGCCAAATTGGTTAGGGTGCTTCAAGGCAAAGTGTTGGACGTTGCGGTCGATATCCGAAAGGATTCCCCAACCTATGGCAATGTGTTCAAAACGATTTTATCCTCGGATAACCATAGACAACTTTTTATCCCTAGGGGATGTGCTCATGGCTTTGTGACCCTCAGCGAAACGGCTACCTTTTTCTACAAATGTGATAATTATTACGACCCCAAGGCAGAAGCGGGAATTATATACAACGACCACAATTTGAACATCGATTGGGAAATAAATGAAAGCGAACTCATCATTTCCGAGAAGGACCAAGTATTACCACGGTTCAAGGATTTGATACTTCATTAAGCAATTTTCATGCAGCGTAAAAAAAGAGTATTGGTGACCGGAGGCGCAGGTCAATTGGCAACTACCTTGCAAAGAACGGTTCACTCCATTGAAGAAAGCATTGAATTTGAATTCGCCAATTCAAAGGATATGGATATCACGAACCCAGGGGCGGTCACAGAATTTTTTAATAAGGGCAACTTTGATTATTGTGTCAATTGTGCAGCTTATACCCAGGTGGACAAGGCCGAGGAGGATTCAGAAACTGCATTGCTCATTAACCAACAAGGAGCAAAAAATCTGGCCAAGGCCTGTCACGGTTCCAATGCAAAATTAATACATATTTCCACAGATTTTGTTTTCGATGGTACCCAAAGTTCGCCATATAAGGAAACCGATAGACCCAGTCCCTTGGGTATTTACGGCCATTCCAAATTCAAGGGCGAACAGGAGGTGGTACGGAATATGGATCAATATTTCATCATACGTACTTCTTGGTTGTATTCGGCATACGGTCATAACTTCTTTAAGTCCATGCTCAAATATGGTAGGGAACGGGACCAATTATCGGTGGTATACGATCAAGTGGGCACGCCCACATCGGCACATGATCTATCCAAAGTAATCCTAAAAATCATTTCGGAGGAAATAGATAATTATGGAATCTATCACTTTAGCAATGAAGGCGTGGCCAGTTGGTACGACTTTGCAGCGGCCATCTTTGAAATCAACCAAATTGAGGTTGATTTAAGTCCCATTCGCTCCAAAGAATATCCAACGCCCGCAGAACGTCCGTCCTATAGTGTGTTGGACAAGGCAAAAATTAAACAGGTATTAAAAATGGACATTCCCCATTGGCGGGAAAGTCTGGTATCCGTCTCTGAAATTTTAAAAAGGGAGTCGGGGCACCTCTAAAAATAATAGTACATGAAAGTATTGGTAACCGGCGGACTCGGTTTTATAGGGTCCCACACTGTAGTAGAACTTCAAAATGAAGGTTTTGAAGTAGTCATCATCGATGACCTTAGTAATTCCTCGGAAGATGTCTTGGAAGGTATTGTATCTATAACGGGCAAAAAACCTGAATTTGTTCGTTTAGATCTTCGGGACAGAAACGCTGTTTCAAGTTTTTTTGCACAAAACAAAGATTTGGATGGTGTAATCCACTTTGCGGCCTACAAGGCGGTTGGTGAGAGTGTGGCCAAACCGTTGGATTACTATGAAAACAATCTGAATACACTCGTATACATGCTGCAGGAGCTGAGTGCCATGCAAAGGGCCCGCTTTATTTTTAGTAGTTCCTGTACGGTCTATGGGCAAGCCGATAAAATGCCGATTACAGAATCCGCTCCTGTAAAAGCTGCCGAATCGCCCTATGGCAATACCAAGCAAATTGGAGAGGAAATCATCAGGGATACCTGCAAGGTTACCCCTAATCTCCAGGCCATAGCCTTACGCTATTTTAATCCTATGGGTGCACACCCATCCGCCAATATTGGTGAATTGCCACTTGGTGTACCCCAAAATTTGGTGCCCTTTATTACACAAACCGGCGTAGGACTTAGAAAGGAACTTTCTGTCTTTGGTAGCGATTATCCTACTTCAGATGGTACCTGCATCCGCGATTACATTCACGTAGTGGACGTTGCAAAGGCCCATGTTGTGGCCCTGCAAAGACTGTTGAAAGAGGGTCATGAATCCAATTTTGATGTTTTCAACCTGGGCACGGGAACCGGAAGTACCGTTTTGGAGGTTATTGAAAGCTTTGAAAGGGTTTCCGGGGAAAAGTTGAACTATAAATTGGTAGATCGGCGCCCTGGTGATGTGATCACGGCCTATGCAGATACCACCAAAGCAAATGAAGTTTTGGGATGGAAGGCCCAATCTACGCTGGATGAAGCTATGAAATCCGCATGGGACTGGGAGCAGAAAATTAGACGACCTGAAGTTGTTAGCCAATAATATTTTGATTCATTCAATGTTTGAGCGGTAGTTGCCGTACCATTAGAATGGATAGCCTATGGCAAAATTCAGGGTCATTTTGTTCGCTTTGTCCCCAAAAAACGGAATGTTCCATCGGTCATTTACTGGGCGATAGGGAATACGGAACGGAGAGGCCAAGTCCAACCGAATCACAAAATTTTGAATGTCCACACGCGCACCGAAACCAAATCCAGCAGCAACTTCACGAATCCAATCCGATTCAAACTTACCGTCGGTGAACAAGGTATTGGAGAAATTACTGTTTTGTTGGTCGGCCTCCAATTCATCGTAATTTCCCGTAAGCCAAACGTTACCCGCATCCACAAAAAGGGCCCCTTTTAAATAGGAATAAATTGGAAATCGGTATTCCAAGTTGGCTTCCAGTTTTAGATTACCGGAACGGTCAAAATAGTCTGTAGTGGACTCATTTTCTTGGGCATTGAAATTACCTGGACCCAAGGAGCGTATGTCAAAAGCCCTGACGCTATAAGGCCCGCCGGAAAAAAACTGCTTTATAAAGGGCATGGTCTCACTATTTCCATAAGGCACGCCCCACCCGGCATAAACCCTGGTTACCAAGGACTGTTCCTTGCCCCAACGCAGATAAAACCTAAAGTCTGCATCTACCTTGGCATATTGTGCGTATTCCGAACCTATTATGGTTCCAGAACCACCATCGAGCAAACTAAAAAGGTTACCGGCAATATCCATGTTCGTGGAGAAGAAAATAGGATAATCCTTATCCAAATCGGATACTTCATCGTATGTAAATCCATACATAAGTCCGGCTATAAAGCGTTGTTCAAAACTTCTTCTTAGAAACGGATTGTCATCTAAAATGGTTTGAAATTCATCGGTTACATTGGATAAACGAGAGTAGTTGATGCTGATGGGATCCAGTTGATGGTATACGTACTTATTCTCTTTCCAGGTATATCCAAAGGAACCGTTAATGGAACTCAAGGTGAAAAGCTGACTACGTCGTAGGAAGTCAATTCCCGTGGAAATCTTGGTTTTAGGGACGGAATACCTAAAATTTCTGGGTGAAAAAGGGATGGTTCTTGGAAAAATCAAATCGCCCTTTATACCATAAGCAATGCTGCTTAAATTGGAATTATTCCCGGAGGAGAGCTGTGACTCATAGGAGAAATGGGTGGATAGGCTCAAGGTTTCTCCGCCTTTGAACAAATTTCTATTGCTATAGGTCAGTTGCACACCGGGCCCTGTAAATCCGTTGGATTTTGTAACGGCCTGTACCTCTGCCCGAAGGGAACGTTTGGTCAACGGTGCCAAATAGATTTCTGCCGCTAGGGAACCGTAATCGCCATCGGTCATGGTGGTATCCAACTCCGTATATTGAATATTCACATATTTGTAGCTTCCCAAGGAAGCAAGTCTATCGCTGGTAATCTTAGAGGTATTAGCATTATAAAGATCCCCTTCTTTAAAGAGAAGATAGGTCTCTAGCAATTCGGGTTTAAAGAAATATTCGTTCTGTATAAAATCGGTTCCATTGACCGTTACCGGATTTTGTCGTGATTTTGGTATGGTATCCCCTTCCACGGAATAATTTGGATATACCGTTATGGAATCTATTGTATAGGGCATGGCCGATTTTTTCGGCACTTCTTTTTTCAATCTAAGAAACAAGTCGTATTTCCTGTTTTTATATTGATTGGTATCCGCCTCGAAAATGAGAAGATTTGCCTGACTGTTATAATAGCCACGTTGTTTTAGATTGAAATCCAAACGTTCCCGTTCTGCCTTCAGAAGGTCAAGATCAAAACGGTCGTTCTTGGATAAGGGCGTATCCTTGATGAGCTCTGACATTTCCCTGTAAATGGGGAGGGAATCATTGTCCAGTTGGTAGTTTTCCAAGGTATAGGGCTGTGGTACTGTAGCCGCATAATTTACCGATGCATATTTTTCTTTCAAGACTGGTTCTGAGCTTGTTTGACTATAGAAGAAGCCATTGTTGTCCAAACGGTTCAATAGCAATTCCTCTACTTTTTCCGGTTTGACCTCGGAAAAATAGACCGGTTCCTCACCAAAGGATTTGTTCAAAAATCTATAAATAAAACCTGGTTTTTCACGTTGTGCCTTGTAATAAAAAAACAGGGCCGGTCTCATGCCCAAAAACCTTGTATTGGGATTGGGTTCGATAAGATTGACCAACTCGGTTTTAACATCTTTTAACCCCTTGAATTCACCAATGGTGTCCAATTCCAATTGGGCACCCGTATACAGCCGCTCACCTTCCGGGATGTACTTTTCTATACTACATGATTGTATTAGGAAAATTCCCAGTCCAAATAAAAAAAGATATTTTATGATAGATTTTTTCAAAGAATCGGTTTCAGGTTCATGGTTTGTCTTTTCCTTTTTTAGGGTTGTCTTCTGTTTTGGTCGTATTCTTCACCGGATTGAACAACTGACTAAACTTATTGAACTCCCGATCAAAAATAAAGGCAAGTCCCGTAACAATAAGTTGCCCGTCTATGATATTTTGATATTCCTGTCTTCTAAATCCTTTTAGGCGATAGGTTCCTTCCTCTGTCAATAGATACTCCAAGGTTACGTTTCCAATAAGGGGTGTAGCGGTATCGGAATTGGAAGCACTTCCCTCCACGTCCACGGCACTACCCGCTGTAACGATCAAACGGTCATTGAACAGTTTCTTACTTGCATTGATATTCAATTGGGTTCTATTTTGATAACTGTTACCCTGATTCTCCTGGAAGCTGTCCAGATCAAAATCCAGTTCAAAACCACTATTGCCCAAAAGCTTATTGGAGATGGAGTTGAGTTCGCCGGACAGCACTTTATTTACATTGTTTCGGGCCAAGGCCACGGCACCACCACTACTTCCATCACTTCCTGAGGTGGGATAGAATCGGTTCAAGGCCAGTAGGGAAAAAACCTGTTTGTTGAGTTCTGATTCCTGCTCGTTCAACTGTTGTATGCGGCCATAAACAGCTCCGCCATAGGTTCCCCGTATATTCTCGGGCATGTCCAATGCAAAGGATAGTTCTGGGGTCGTAATTTCACCTCCAACATTTAGATACACCAAAAAGGTGGACGATCTCTGGTATTGTCTGGAAATCCCGGTATCCTGCCCAAAGCTTATGGAAGACATTAGGGGAGCAGCCGAGGTTTCAATTTCATAGATGGCCGTAACGTCCAGTTTTGCATTATAGGGATCACCGGTCCATACCACGCTACTTCCTTCGTTAATCTTAAACTCTCTGCTCACCAGATTATAAAGGCTTGTTCTGTAGAATCCAGAATTTAGCTCGAGTCTTCCCGATAATCGTATATCCTGATTTGGATCAATATTGAGGTTTAAAGTCGCATTACCGGAGGCTTGTAGTTTATCCTGCGTTTTTTCATCCAAGACGATTGTGAATGTGGCTTCATCCGAAATTTCCAGTGTGGTATTGATATCCATACCGGCAAAGATTGAACTGGTCGTTTCACCGGTGGTTCGTGTCAATATGGCATCAGGGTTTTCACGATTAACAAAAATTACGACGCCTTCCCTTTCCTGTATTTCATATTGGCTTTGGGGAACCAAATAGGTCAGGTCTGTTGCATCACCAATACGGAGCCTACCATTTATTACGGGTAATGCTATATTTCCCGTCACCTTCAAATCCGTGTCGACCATAGCCTTGCCATATACCAAATCGTTATCTCCTTTTTTGGAATCCAGTACCGTGAATTTCTCCGCTTGGACAGCAAGGTCGAATTCCGGGTTAAAAAGATCGGCCGTAATTATGGTTCCATCCAAAGTGAATGTTCCGTTGTCTGAATCGTTTACTTTAAAAGCATTAAAGGTGATTTCCTCTTCGTTTAAATAGAGCTGCTGTTCGTTGATGTTCAAATTTGTTTTATAATCTGCCAGTGTAAGACCTACGTCATTGAAATTTAACCTGCCGGAGTAGTCGGGATTACTAAGCGAACCATTGAACAACATACTCCCTGAGAGATATCCGGACGGATTTGAAATTTGATCCCTGAGAAAGCCCTGTATGATACGTGTTTGAAATTTTTGAATGTCCAGTTCCAGGTTTAAATCGGCATCATTTTGTTTGGCGATATAATCTCCGGTAAGTCTAAGGTCTGCTCCCCCATCTTTTAATATTAGATTAAAATCATAGTCGTTCAGGGATTTGGAGGAGGCATTTAGGCTTAAGGTCCCTAGCGGATTTCCCATGAGTCGGAATTCTGAAATATCCAATTCCGAAACCAAACCGGTAGCGTCATACGGGTTGAGTATTACAAAATTACCCTCGACTTTACCCTTGGCAATGGGTTCATCGGGATTCAACAGACTTAAAAGGGATTGCAATTGGAAGTTTTCAAAAATGATTCCTATATGGTCGGTATTCATTTTAGGAACCTTTGTTGAAATTTGAAACGACTGGTTGTTTCTAGAAAGAATCAGATTTTGAAAATCAGTATAGGATTCTGCTATAACTATTTTGTTATCCTCCGGCACTTGCCATAGTTTTTTATTGAGGGTAAGATTTTTGGGAACGACATGGAGGGTCAGGGTATCTTTTTTAAATACCAATTCAGAGTTGATATGCATTATCTGGGTGGTGTCGTTTACGGAATTAAAATCCAACACCAATTCCTTGTTTTGCAGGTTTCCTCTTAAATAGGATTTTTTTAAGTGAAGCGGTTGGTACTCAAAACTGGAAAGACCTGCGGAAAAATTAAGGTTTAGGGAATCACCAAGTACGTTTACAGCAACACTGTCAACCATACTGCCGGCATAGGAGAATTTGGGAATGAATAGCTCACCGTCAATCTGTCTTGAACGGGCATCAAACTGGGCATCAATATGTACCGAGTCCAGATCTTGGACGCCATCAAAAAATACTTTTGAAATAATTGGGGTAGGGATAAGGGCCAATTTTAATTCCGCTTTTACATCGTCCAAATTAGTATTTCCCGCCTCCTCCATAAAGTAGTTTTCCAATTGCCTTTTCAAGGCATTATTGATTCTGTTGGGGGATGCATTTGAGAAGAGTCTTCCATTCAAAAAGCCACTCTCTATAGTCGCATCCGTAATGGAATCCTCCACGTGCGAATTAAAAATTACGGGAGAAATTTGATATTGCTCATTACCGGTCACCGCAACACCATTGTTAATGGTGGTTTGTACGGTGAAATTATTGGCGGTGCCCGAATAGGAACCGTTTATGTCAGCCGCAATTTTTATATCGTTCTTGGTAAAGCCTAGTTCCTGAAGGTCCGCACCTATTATGTTCGATGTAAACTTGATGTCATTTCCTTCCGTGGTTAAGTCAATAGACGTATCCGATGTAAGATTGAGATTTTTGTCCTGAACATTTAAGGATATATTACCAGAACCATTTTCTAGCGTTCCGGAAAGTCTAAGGTCCGTATAATTGTATGCATTGAATTGAAACTGGGAAATGGCACCCTTAATTTGGGCATCCATGGTAGAAAGTTCCGAACCAGTACCGGAACCTTCAATTTGAAGGGAAATAGTTCCCAGATTTTGGTTCTGCAATAGCGTTCCCAGTTGTAAACTATCAGTGCTGATTTGACCCTTGAATTGCTTTTGGGAACAGAAATCAGCGGTAGCATCCACATCTATTTTACCTTCTGGAATTACCAAGGCCAAATTAGTTTTTAAGGACTCCAAGGTTCCTTGGGCCGTTCCGTTGAGGGATAGTTTTTCGGGAATCTTAAAGGATACGTTCTTGGACAATATAAATTTTTCAAGGTCTTCTTTGATAGATTTTACGTCAATATTGTTCAAATTGAAGGAAAAGGCATCGGGTTGTGTGAGATTTGAAAGAGCTCCCTCCATGGTTATAATGGTATTGGGTCCCCAATTAAGTTCAGTGTCAAAGTCCTCTACTTTTTTCAAACTCCCCTTTGCCTTTAGGCTGCCCGAAATGGGGTGTTTCAAAAGGGAATCCAGATAGGTATTTTTTTGTAATTGGGGTATCCATCTGACAAAATCCCGTGGTTCCAGTTTGAGTTGCGTAAGGGTAACTTCCAGATTGCTGTCCGCTGGGTTCTCCATAGCTTTATCCAGAGAAGTATATTTTGTAGATACACTGGCATGGGCCTCACTTTGGTTTAGTTGTATGTTTAAATTGGAAATGAAGGCTTTTTTGTCCGTTAGACCTATTTCAAAACGCAAATGTTTTAGATCGATTCCGGTTGGCTCTGAGAACGAAAGGTTTTCTACTCCCAAATGTACATTTTTTGGATTGTAACTTGCATTTTCAGCTTTTAGCTGCAAGTCGTTTATTGCAAAGGCATCGTGGTTGAACAAGGTATCATTTTGTACGGCGCCATTTCGGGAAAAAGTAAAGGAGTTCGATTCTAGGTCAACACTATTCAGGGAAACTTCAAGTTGTGGCCACTCAAATCGAGTGTTTTCTTTTTGTATTGCAACGGTATCCACAGGTTGATGTAATGCCAAATCAATATGGGAGTCTTTCAGTAGAATATCCTCTGCCTTGTAGCTATTTTTGGAAAGGTCTATCTGCACATCCGATAATCCAATATCTTTAAGTTGCATTTGGGATGTTATTCCATCAGGTTGGGAATGGTAGGCCACGTTCACTTTTTTTAAATCGAAATTACCCAAATCAATGATGGGCATCGGGGTGGTAGTGGAGTCATTGGATTCAGGAAAATCATGGGTTTGATGATAGGTTATTTGGCTATCGGTCAACCTAAATCCGTCCACTGAAAATGTCATATCTTCCAGATTAAAAACATCTATTTGAGTCTCCAGGTTTCCAAGGGACACCACAAATTTTGTCCCCAAATAAGCATCGTCGTAGCGAACTTTCCAGTCTTTCAAATAAAAATCGCCCAAGGATATGGACATGGGTTTTGTGGTGGTAGTGGTATCCTTTGAGGTTGCGAATGCCTCCATCAGAAATGAAAAATTGAAGCCATTGGGATTTTTGGTCCTACCGATGTTCGCAATGAGTCCAGTGGCGTACACATCGTCAATGGACAATTCATTTTTAAAGAGTAGTGGGTAGATGGGTAAATCCATCTGAAGTTCTTTGGAGTAGAGCAGCGTATCGCCCTGTTTGTCCTCCAAGAAAACACCTTCTGTCTTGATGGCCCCTGAAAATGTTATGAAGACATGCTCCACCTCGACTTTTGTACCCGTTTTACTAGAAATAAAGTCGGTAATCTTGGTCACGATACTATTCTGTGCCCAAGGTGTCCTGATAATCAAGACCAAAATAAAGAATAGCAGCATAAGGGCCAGAAAAAACTTTCCCGCCGTTTTCAAAATCCGCTTTCGGTTCCATGTTTTGATTTTCATACATTCCTAAAGAAAAGAGATAGATTGGCAATTAGACCAAGGTCTTGTTATTCAGCGTTTACCAAAAGTGCTGTGGCGATGACAATAATCAAGGAAACAACAATAACCAGGTTGTAAACTCTTCTCTTTTTTTGCTTTCTTTCCTTCAAGCTACTCATACTTGTGCAAAAATACCTAGTAATATCAATGGCACGATGCTTATTTGCTATAAAGAGTATCTCTTTTGCGCCCATAAGAATCATTTCTATTTCCATTGGGTGATTTTAGCTGATTTCAAAGTGCTAAATAAAGGTAATGTTGCGACTTAGAATCGTAATTTATAAAGTTGAAAATATTGAAGAGCAAAATCTTGGTATGCCAAGGCGTTCAAAACTGAACCTTATTTTGATGAAACATTCTATGGAGGGTTTAGTATTCAGGCATATGAATTGGGTTTGCAACCGCAAGAGCAACCCACAACCTAGAAAATGTAAAGTGTAACGGCACTTTGGAGTGTAGCGGATATTCAGTCGGAATTAGAACGACTCCTAGGGCTTGGAGCTACGTTATATGAGGCTCCTAACAACGTAGGCGGGGAAATTATGGTAGCCTCAGTCAAGGTCCCTTGGGGTACTGTTATAGGCCTTATCTACAACCCGGAATTTAAATTGTCCAAACTACAGGTTTTTCACCTGAACTTCATGAAATTTATCCGCCTGTAGTCGCAACAGTTCTTCGGCTTTCTGCTTTTTGTAACCGTAAAGTTCCTCTTCACCTTTTAGATCCTCATAGATTTTCTGGTTGATTTCTCCATCCGTAGAAACTATAAGTTGTCTTTGAGCTACTTTCTGGGCTACCCATGAGCTAAGGATACTTTCCTGCTCCTCCAATTTGACGTTGTATTCTCCTTTGGGGGCCAATAACTTTGCGATGATAGGGGAAGTTTCAATCGCTAGGAACAATAGAAAAATAAAGAAGGAAGGAAACCACGGCAACTCACCCAAGGCCGTAATTCTGGCCATAAGACCATCAAAACCATCAATAATAGGTTGGGAATTTTTTACGACTTCGCTGTATTCCGTATCCAAAGCGGCAATTTGAGATTCTAACGCCTTTATTTTTTCACCATTGGCCACCTTTAATTCCTGTAGTTCCGCTAATGCCGCATCGTGTTTCTCACGTTTCTCCTTGTATACGGGCCCTTTCCCTAAAAGTCCGGTTCCGGCGGTTCCTTCTGCTTCGTTGATGTAGACATCGTAGAGCGCATTTGTTTCGGCTTCTTGGGTGGCAATTTCCGATTTTAAGTCAGATATATCCTGATTCAATTGTTCCACTTTTGGTGTGTACTGTAATGCCAATTGTTCCTTGTTGGCCAAGGTCAATTCATTTTTCTGCTCCAAAAGCACTTGATTGATTTCTTTTTCAAAAATTTTCATTTCCAAAGGTTTGGAAATGACTACGGCGATAATGATGGCCAATAAAATACGGGGAGTGGCCTGTAGCAATTCCTGTGAAAAATTAGTACGCTTTTTAATGGTGGAAACGATGAATCGGTCAAGGTTAAAAATTAAAAGTCCCCAAATAAGCCCAAAGAAAACTGCCGCATAAACACTATCAAAAACGGTATAAAGCGCGTAGCTACTGGCAATAAAGGCCATGACGGCCGTAAAAAAAACGGTTGCACCAATGCCGGCATATTTGTTTTGCTCCCCCTTGGAACAGGTTTTTAGTAGTTCTGAATCTGCCCCGGAACAGAGGATAAAAAAGTCTTGAAGCATGTTGATTTGTTTTTTGATTGATTAAAGCCTTACCTGTTAGAACGCTATTTGTAAAGGATTGTTACACAAAAAGCCCCGATTAAGGGGCTTTTAACAGTATTTCGCAAAAAAAGCTAGTTTTTTATATAAATAGGATGCACCGATAATTTGACCAAAGGTTTTTCACCGTTGGATTCCCTTAGGTCGATATTGATTTTGTTATTGGTTTTCACGACTTCCAATGCCTTTTTGGCGGAAATAGGTTTTCCGTTTAGCATAAAATCGGCACCTTCTTTTGTCCATTTTTCTATACTTTCTATGGGAGAGAGAGGGGTTGGCGGAGTAGGTGGCAGATTTGGAGTAGTTTCATTGATATATGTTGGAGGTAATAAAGGCTCTGGTTGTTTTGGCTGTGTTACACCTATGTTCCCACTGACTACATCATAAGGGTCCTGTTTCTCAATTATGGTTTCTATTTGGTTCGCTGCATAATCCGTATCCGAAACATTTTTTGGTGGTTCAGGTGCTTTTGGGGCAGGGGGAGGTGGAGGAAAATTTGGAAAAGGTTCCGCATCCGCTTTCTGTTTATCGGACATCAAACTGTAGATATATTCCAATCGCTCTACATCCGCCTTTAGGATTTTCATCTTATCCTTAGGCATGTCATTATAGTACTTAGCCAACTTATTATATTCCGCCATCTGATTTCTAGAGGCGCCGTCTTGTTGATTTTTGGGTAGACACTCTGGAAAAGGAAGGGCCTCTCTTTTTTGCGCTGTCGTCATCTGTTTGTAAATGGATTCCAAAACCTTCAAATCCGCTATAGGAATTATCCTTTTTTCAATGGGAATGGCATTATATTTTTTAGCAAGTCCGTTGTATTTTTTAATTTGGGATTGTTCCGTAACAGTTTCAATAAGAATACCAGTGTACATGGGTTCAGGCCCAATGACGTTTATTTGTGCAACACCATATTCCATTAATATACGGTCCACATCTTTTATAATCTTTTTAGGGGTGTCCGCCTCTACTTTAATGACAGCTTTAATTTGTTGTTCTCTTTCCGTTTTGGAGAGGCTTTGATTAAGTTTTAGAAGACGGTCTCCCAATTCTTCTACAGCAATCATCTCCCCTTCCTGAAAAAACAACTCTCCTTCTTTATTAATCCTGATTTCAATATTTTCTATTAGGATACCTACTTCATTAAAGACGGGCGTGTTCCTCTGCATTTCGATAAATTTTCTTTCACTAAAGCCTAGCAGTAGTAAAGCTAATAGTGGTAAGAGTAGAAAACTCCTTAGTACGATTGATTTTTTTGATGTTCTTTTTTTCATGACTGTAAAACGTTTTTTGATTGATGAATAATTAATGGCATTCGCAATGCCTGGCGACTGATAGTTGTCCAAGCTTTCCTGTGATAAGTAGGAAAGTAGTATGTTTTGATAATTGGAAGTGCCTTTTTCTTTTTTTAATACGGCACTATCTGCCAAAAACTCGTGATTTAGTTTGATGCTCTTTTTGAATAGATAAATTAAGGGATTGAACCAGAAAATTACTTGCAGGAACTCTATGATTAGTACATCCAAACTATGGTACTGTCGGGCATGGGTTTCCTCGTGAATTAAAACCGTTTCAGGGATGGCGTTGGATTCGAACTTGTTTTTATTCAGAAAGATGTAGTTGAAAAACGTATGTGGTGGCAACTTCTCTTTGAGCAAAACCTTAATGCTAAAATGTTCTTTTAATTTGGGATTGATACTGATGCGCTTTAGAATTTGGATTAAGTGCTTCGTAAAGCGAAACCCAAAACCGACAACTCCAATAAAGTAAATGGTCCATAAAAGCCTAGCCCAATTAATGACGTCCATGTCGGACGGCCGTTGGGCTATTTGAGGGGACACTAAAGAGGCGTCAGAAGTGGTGGAAATAGCTTGAGAAATAGTTGGCTCAACATACTCCACGAAGACAATGCCGGGGATGATGAAAGATGCCATTACCGCACTCAATAGAAAAAAGCGTTTAAAAACATGCATGTTTTCTCGCTCCAGTACTAATTTATAAAAGAGGAGTAAGATGGCCATGCAAGCCCCTGATTTGAGCAAATAATCTAACATTTCTATTTCTTTTGAATTTCTTGGTCTATTAATTTTTTGAGCTCCTCCAGTTCCAACTTACTAAGGTTAGTCTCTTGCGTGAAAAAAGAGGCAAACTGTCCAGGACTATTATTAAAAAAGTTCTTTATAAGTCCGTTTACATGATTGGAGAAATAATCTTTCTTTTTCACTAAGGGAAAATATTCCCTTGATCTACCTAGACTTTTATATGCAACAAAGCCTTTGTCCGTCATTCTTTTAAGAAGCGTAGCCACGGTAGTAGTGGCGGGCTTTGGTTCTGGATAAGCATCCAGCAAATCTTTCATAAATGCTTTTTTCTGCTTCCAGATAATATTCATCAGTTCCTCTTCAGTTTTAGATAGCTGCATTGCATAAATATATTATTATACTCTACAAACATAGAACAAATATTTTAATTCTACAAGTGTAGAGGATGATTTGTTTCGTGTTTGAAATCTGAGTTGCTAAGTTTTGTCTTAAGTTTGCCTTTGTCAAAGAGAACGAAATGGGCTTATTGGAGGAATTACAGGAAAGAGGCAATTATAAATGCGAATTATGCGGTTCCACGGAATCATTGGAGATATATGAAGTTCCTCCTGTCTCAACTGGTGGTATAGATGGTAGTCTTCTGGCTTGTGAGACCTGTATAGATCAAATTGAGTCCCGAAGCCTCGGGACGGATGCTATGGAACCCAATCATTGGCGCTGTCTTAATGATAGTATGTGGAGCGAGCACGATGCGGTAAAAGTGGTTTCCTGGCGCATGCTTTCGCGCTTAAAATCTGAGGGATGGCCCAAGGATTTGTTAGACATGATGTATTTGGACGATGCCACATTGGCATGGGCAAAAGCTACTGGAGAAGGGCTTTTAGAAAGTGAAAAGATTATTCATAGAGATGTTAATGGCGTTATTTTGAAAAATGGCGACAGTGTGGTTTTGGTAAAAGACCTCAAAGTAAAGGGGTCCAGTATGGTGGCCAAACAAGGAACCGCCGTGCGAAGGATATCACTTGATAGAGAAAATGCTGAATATATTGAGGGTAAAGTAGACGGTCAGCAAATAGTAATCATTTCGAAGTTTGTGAAGAAAACGTAGTTGTTCATAGTCGGACAATAGAGTTTTTTACCATCAACCATCAACCATCATCTCCGTAAAATACTCATAGAAATACGGTATCGTTTCAATACCCTTTAAATAGTTCCAAACCCCAAAGTGTTCATTTGGAGAATGGATGGCATCGCTATCCAGACCAAAGCCCATTAAAATAGTTTTACTTCCCAATTCCTTTTCAAAAAGGGATACTATAGGAATGCTGCCGCCACTCCGCTGTGGTACCGGTTTTTTACCAAAAGTTTTTTCATAAGCTTTGGAGGCTGCCTGATAGCCAATAGTATCTATCGGTGTTACATATCCTTGTCCCCCGTGATGGGGCGTAACCTTGACTTTTACTCCTTTGGGAGCAATGCTCTCGAAGTGATTTTTGAATAGTTCCGTTATTTCTTTCCAGTCTTGATTTGGCACTAACCGCATGGATATTTTTGCGTAGGCCTTGCTGGCGATTACAGTTTTAGCTCCTTCTCCAGTATAACCTCCCCAAATTCCGTTCACGTCCAAAGTAGGGCGGATGGAATTGCGTTCGTTGGTGGAATAACCTTTTTCACCATATACCGCCTCAATGTCTAAAGCTTCTTTATACGCTTTTAAATCGAATGGAGCCTTTGCCATTTCTGTCCTTTCTTGTTTTGACAATTCTTCAACCTTATCGTAAAATCCGGGTATGGTTATATGATTGTTCTCATCATGCAGGCTGGCAATCATCTTGGCCAAGATATTAATGGGGTTGGCCACGGCACCGCCATACAAACCGGAATGAAGATCTCGATTGGGTCCGGTTACCTCGACTTCCACATAACTTAAACCTCGAAGACCCGTGGTGATGGAAGGAACATCATTGGCTATCATTCCGGTATCGGAAATTAATATGACGTCATTTTTTAGTTTTTCCTTGTTTTCCGAAACATAGGTGGCCAGATTATTACTGCCCACCTCTTCTTCGCCTTCGATCATAAATTTGACATTGCAGGGCAATTGGTCGGTTTTAACCATGACTTCCAATGCCTTAACGTGCATATACATTTGACCTTTGTCATCACAGGCGCCCCTCGCAAAGATTGCACCTTCAGGGTGTAGTTCCGTTTTCTTGATCACCGGTTCAAATGGGGGAGAATTCCATAAATCCATTGGGTCAGGGGGTTGTACGTCATAATGCCCATAAACCAGAACGGTAGGGAGATTTTTATCGATAATCTTTTCACCATAAACAATAGGGTAACCATTGGTCTCGTGTATTTCCACGATGTCACATCCAGCATTTTCCAAGGCCAGTTTTACGGCATCTGCCGTATCCAGTACGTCCTGTGAGAAGGCGGAATCGGCACTAATGGAAGGAATTTTTAGGAGTTCAATGAGTTCAGTAAGAAAGCGGTCTTTGTGATTGGCGATGTATTCTTTTACGTTTTTCATTTAGATTTTTTGGATAAACTACCTAAAAATACAAAAAGCTCGAGTTTAAAGATTGAAACATCCATTGTAAATTTTTAGGTACAAAGCGGAATGATAGGTGTGGATGTTAAATCTGACCTTCGAAAAACCATAAATATAAATACATGAAAATTTAGAGAATTGAAATTTTGCTTTATATTTGCATCCCGTTTTAACGGAAATGTAGTCGTGGAGGTCCTGATATCTATCGGGAGATAGACACGAAAGTTTAGGATCTTAAATTTATAGATCAAAATTTATTGAAATGCAGGCGTGGTGGAATTGGTAGACACGCTAGACTTAGGATTTAACCAAGTATAGGTTCTTAAAATATTGTTAAAATGCGGGCGTGGTGGAATTGGTAGACACGCTTGACTTAGGATCAAGTGCCTCACGGTGTGAAGGTTCGAGTCCTTTCGCCCGCACAAAAGCCGAGGAGAAATCCTCGGCTTTTTTATTTTTAACAAGGGAATTTCTTCAAGATTTTAAGCCTTGGGTACAACATAGGTACAACATTTAAGTATTTTAAGAACTTCATTTGTATTGATAATGATTACTTCCATTTAATCTCAAACCTTATTAAATATTACAGCTATTAATAGATTTTAGTGAATAGCATCTACATTCAATATTCGATTTAAGAAATAATTCCTAACAAAAAATTGAGAACATTTAGTTCATTAGTGGTGCTTCTAGAACCAACAAGCCCGCAAATAAATTGCGGGCTAAAATACTTACGTATCTGCGGATAGAGAGAGATTCGAACTCTCGGTACAGTTTCCCGTACGCCTGAGTTTCAATCAGGAGCCTTAGACCACTCAGCCATCTATGTTTTGACCCGTAGTCTATCCTTTCTTTGAATAAACTGGCTTGAGATAACTAGTTCTAAAACCATTGGGCGTTAAATTATGTATTCCTAATAAGTTTGCAATTTCCTTCGTTGTAGCAGCTGTAAACCCCGAATTATTGATTCCATCAACAAATCTTCTTAAATTATCCTTCAATAAATTTAAAGATTCTTCATCGATGACACGGGTGTTTTCGCTTGTATTTACATTCCAACCTTTAATGTTTGGCGGTTGCAATGTAACCAAATTATGATTAGCTGCTGGTCCGTATAAATTCTTAAACCACTCACCAGAGCCTAAAAGTTGATTGATATTGTCCCTTGTTATAATATCGTGGATGGCTCTGGATTTTGCTTCGAGAACTAAGTAATGCTGGTCGGTCATCACCCATAGAACATCTGGTCCATTTCCAAATTCAGCTTCTGGTTCTTGTGCATAAAAACCAATTAAACTTCCAATTTCTGCCAATGCATTTTCAAACTTTGTATGCGGTATGTCTTGACTAAAACTAAGGTTTTCAAAAAGACTTTCAATATACATTTTAAAGTCTTGGGTTGTTTCAAAACGTTTAACAAAATGAAGAACTTGTATAGCTTGTCCTTCGCTAGCGGTAATCTTTGTATAGCTATGCCCATTTTTGGACTGAAGCATATGAGAAGTTGTTTGCGCAGCCTTTAATTGTAAATCATTAGATTTGGGAGCGTTATCAAGAAATAAATAATTTGCGGATTTTTCAAAGTACCAACCACGCTGTTTGGAAGTTAAATCAACCGAGTCAACAATATCATCTAAAATAAGATTACTTGCGCCCTCATAATCCCTTCTTCTGTATTGTTCGATAGCTTTTGACTCTACATCTGCAATTTCCAAATTTTTCAATATTCGGTCATCTGTTTTATCGACTTCGATTTTGGATAAGATATCTGAGTGGTATTCCCGCCAACTCATATCTTGCACCAAGCATAAATTTGCCGTTTCTTTAATTGTTTCTAGAGCATTGTCTTTTGATTCTTCATCTAATAAAGAAAGTCCTAGTTTAAGCTGTTCTCGCGTAACAGGTGTGAAATATTGAAGGTTGGATTTATTACCCACAAATTGCAATAGGTCTTTTCCCATAAGAAAGACAGTACAGTAATCACTTCCAGACCGTACAGCTCTACCTAATCCTTGTTCTATTATCTGTGCTTTTAGTGATGCTTTGACAGATTCTAAACGGAGTTCTGCATATAGCTGTTCGTAAGAGCTAAAAGATGGATAACCATCAAGAATGAGTACTCTACACATATCCCCATTTAGGTCAACCCCATCATATCTGTTGACTAACACATAAAACAACCCTTTTTTTTCTTTTAATTTCCCAATGTCCGTATTTATACTATCATTTTTTAAAATTTCAGCCCCAATATCTTCCCACTTAACAGCTCTTTCTGAGGAAGGTGTCAATACCATTACATTAATTCCAGATTTAGAATAATCTCTTGCTAAAGTCATTATCTGCTCATCGACTATTCTGGAATCAAAACGTTGCGGAGCAAGTATTAACCGTTGACCAACATCTTTACGGTCTTTTGGTATCAAAGCATTTTTGATGCTGTTTTTGTCGATTCCCAAGTCTTTAATCAAATCTATCTGGTCTTCAAATGTGGCAGATAAAATATATCTATGTTTGGCCTCATTGAAGGCTCTTACATTATGAAATGGAACATAAGCTGGTGCTATTTCAATCCCTCTGGGACCAACATAACAATCATAAGATTTAAGGTCGTCCGCAATTAATCCCCATTTGAAAAACAACTCGTCGTCATCACTAAACTCACCAATGAGTTCTATTAATTCATCATTACGTGAAAGCCAAGACCAATAAGGAACTTTCAATATTTTAGCATACGGGTCGCCCTGTATCAATCTGTGATAAGTACCTGGAGCTTGATATTTCAAATCGCCTTTGAATAACTTCAATAATCTCTTTGCTAAATCGTGACCAAATGGAATTAGTAATGTAGTTGCATCTCTAGCTATATCCAAACAGACGTGTGCATCATCGAGAACAATAGAACCAACATCAATATTGTCCCTCTCAAAAATTGAACGGGAATTGAATAATTTTTGGAATGTACATAGAAGTATTGCTTTCGAGTTTAAAAAGTCATCGGGAAACACACTTCTTTGTCCTGCATATTCTACTTCACAAACAGGTATTCCATATAAATTTGCTTGAATCTTCGCTTGTTCTAATAGTTGCTTATCAGGGCATAAATATAAACTAGGTCCAACACCTTCAACCATTTTCGAATACAACATTAAAAGGCTAACCAAGGTTTTTCCAGAACCCGTATTCATTTTGCAAAGCACATCACGTTGTTCTCGTATTTTATGTCAAGAGTTTAAAACCTCTTCCTGTATTCCACGTAAATAAGCATATCCTTCCTTATGGAACAAAGTTTGGAAAAGTTCAATTGGTTCAAAGTTGAGTTTCTTTGGGGTAGTATCTTCTAGTTTTTTCTTAAAAATATTCATTAATAATCAGATTCTATTGGCTTGATAATGTAATAAAATTTAACATATAACTATAAGGAATATTTATTTTGTTTTGAGAAAATTTTATCTGAACTGAAATGACTAATAAATAGATTCAGAAATTTCATAACCCACTCAGCACATTCCCCTTCATTCCACGAAAAGCTACATTTCGGAAAAAGAGCTTCGCTACATAAGTCTTGGACACAATCCCCAATTTCAGCTTTCCATTCCGTTAACCCTTCCCGATGCTCTGGGAAGGAACACTACATTCCATAGCCAAAATTGTGAATTAAGCCCGCTTGCCAAAGCGGAAAGCCATCACTTCGGTTTTCTTGACAGAATTTGCGGTAAGCCCTTCTTGAGTGCTTCCTCGAAAATTCTTAAAAACCGAACCGCTGTCTTACACATTTTAAGGGGTTTATAATGGATAAAGCCTTTGTTGTTTTTCGGTACAGCGAAAAACAGGCACGACATAACCAATTCTAATTTAACCACAGCTACTTATCTCGCTTAACTGTCGGTACGCTCAAACGCAACTGCGTTTAAAAGAATTGCTAATGCCCTTATGGAACTTATCAAGACTGTACAGAGTTTTAGCGAAAAATAAGGTTTCTACTTCCTTGAAATTCTAAGGAATTTACTACGTTGCAAACACACCTGATTTATTCCCTAAAAGTCTTGACAAAACCCACTCTATCCATTGTGCGGTGCACGAAAGAAAAGAACAAACACCCCTTAAAATTTAATCTGCTTTAAATCAATAGGGGAAATATAAATCACTTAAATATTTTATTATGAGTACTATTAAAAATCACGTACAGTTAATTGGAAACGTTGGACAAGAACCAACAATTACGAACCTTGAAAGCGGAAAGAAAGTAGCCCGTTTTTCACTCGCTACAAACGAGTATTACAAAGACAGCAAAGGCGAAAAGCAAACAGATACAAATTGGCATACAATTGTAGCCTGGGGCAAGACTGCTGAAATTGTAGAAAAGTATGTTGCTAAGGGTAAAGAAGTTGGAATATCGGGAAAACTAAAAACTCGAAGCTATACAACTGATGATAATGAACAACGCTATGTAACGGAAGTGGTAGCCGATGAAATCCTTTTACTTGGAAGTAAAGGCGATAAGTAAACTAAAATGAAAGAGGGCGTAACCGTCGAAAGATGCGCCCTCTTTTTCATTATTCACATTTTAAATACTATAAACAATGAAAGCACAAGTTAACGAAATAAAAATAAGCTACAAAGGTGGATTGAAATCTTCAATGTGGCAGAAAATTAGCAGTTCACAAGATGCAGCTGAACTACTTTATGAAGATTGGGATAAAGATACCATAGGCATACAAGAAACCTTTAAAGTTGTATTGTTGAATAATAGCAATAAGGTAAAAGGAATATATCAACTTTCACAGGGCGGAATTACAAGCACGTCAATAGACTTGCGAATTTTGTTCGCAGTCATTTTAAAATCTTTATCAGTAGCTATAATTTTAACACACAATCACCCAAGTGGAAAATTACAACCTAGTGATGCAGATAAGAATTTAACGAACAAGATTAAAAAGGCATCTAGATTATTCGACATTACCATTCTTGACCATTTGATATTTGCGCCTAATGGCGATTACTATAGTTTTGCTGACAGCGAAATTTTGTAAAAGACGGCTATGGTATATCTCAATTTTACAGATTTGAGCGAAGAGGCTCAAAACCGACTTTTAGAAAATTCTAAAAAAGATGTGGAACGAAAATTTGGCGAAGCTATTCGCAAATACGTAAAAGAAAACCATACCAATTTTGAAACAATGATTGAAGAAGAAGCGATACGGAATTTGTATTCCTATAAGTTCATTTTTAATATATAATTTTAAAATTAATAAGTAAGCACCTCTGAATTTTTAGAGGTGTTTTTGTAAATAATTTAAATCCAATTCAAGAAAAAAATGTATCTTTACATTGCTGAAATTCAGCGCACAAATTAAAGTAAGGCTATCCACTTTTTGACTTTCGCCGATACCCTTAAACATCTAAATTTAACATACAGGAAAATCATTTTCCTTGAAAATGGCAATCGGCTTTTTAGCCAGATTGTATGGATTTTTGTCCCGCTCGCGGGACGAAAAGGAATAGCAAGAGGGTAACACGCTGCGCGATGTTTCGGATTCCTTTTCGTTTTTAATTACCTGCTAATCAGTTAATTAAATTTATTATAATTTCTAGACAATCAACGATTTGCGACAAACAGGCTGGGAACGCCCATTTTTAGGGAAGATTTTGCGACAAATCGGCGAAATATGGACTCATTTACTGGAATTAGATTTAAAAAGGAAACAGCAAAACGTTTCCAAACATTCTCACGCACTTACTTCAAATCGCACACCGAAGCAATGTCCACAATGCTGGATTTTTTCTTCTACAACGAAATTTCGCCAAAGGAAAAATTAGGACCAACAGGACGTACCATTGAAGCTAAATTACTCAAAAGAATCAATGCGGTCATTGCCATAATGCGGGATGTCGAAAAGACGCAAACAAAACCTACGGTGGCTATGATTCAATCGCTCTTTGAAACAGAAGAACCAGCAAAAAAACCGCTGATTGTAGAAAAGAAATATGCTGAAGAGAAAAAGGAAGTACGCTTTCGCGAAAAGGAAAACCCAAGTAACCAACTATAAATTTTTGAGCTATGTATATTACAATAACACCTCAAAAATTAGGTAACAATTATTCACAAAGTTCGGCTGATTTTGTAGGCTATTTAGAGAAAGAAAATCAAGGCTTGGAACAGCACGATATGGAACACTTTTTCAATCAATATGGCGATGAAATTTCTGCTGAAGAAGTGGTAAAAGAAATTGATGGAAACACCGCAAAATTAAAAAAGAAAGAACCTAAGTTTTATTCGATTACGGTCAGTCCATCAAAATATGAATTACGAAAACTTCAGAACAACAGCCAAGATTTAAAAAGCTACACTCGTGAATTGATGAAGGATTATGTGGCTTCATTCAATAGGGAAATTAATGGGCGACCCATAACCATCGATGACATAAAATACTATGCTAAAATAGAACACCAACGCACATTTAAAGGAACGGATAAGCAGATAAAAGAAAATCAACCTTTTGCTACAAAAATACTTCAGCTCAAAACGGATATCCGAAACATCCAAGAAGGACGAGCTGAAGGGAATATCAAAAAGATGAAAAAGGAAATTGCTAAACTGGAACGCCAAGCACCACATCAACAAAATGGAAAACGGATAGTCCAGGGAATGCGAAAAGATGGAAACCAAAGTCATATCCATATCATCGTGAGCAGAAAGGACGCTTCCAACTCTGTTAGCCTTTCCCCAGGAAGCAAGCACAAAGCTTCCGAAGTTGAAATGCACGGTAAGAATGTGAAACGAGGTTTTGACAGAGACAAATTTTTTGAGAAAGCAGAAAAGACATTTGACAAGACTTTTGGCTACAAACGAAACTTTGCCGAAACCTATAAGGCACGAAAGGATTTTGTAAAAAATCCCAAGCTCTACTTTGCTGCTTTGATGAAATTACCAGCCAACGAAAAAGCATTAGCTTTCAAAATGATTACAAAAACAGGATTACCAATCGTTCCCAGTATTCCAGTTAGTCAAGCACAAATTGCACTTCGGGTTTTCAAACGATTAAGACGTGGTGCAGAGGTGGCCATAAAATCAAGTTCAATAGGAATATAGTGGGTATGCAAATAGACAATCTTATAACGATACTTTCAATCATTGGTTTGACCAGTACTGTTTTCTATGCGATGTTTCGAGTAAGCAAATATGCATTTTTATTAAATATCACTATGCTTTCATTTCTCGTTTTCTATACTTCTGAAGGAAATGAATTAGTATCGATATTACTTTATTTGGTGTGTCCTCTTATGCTAATTAATACAGGACTGTACGTTTTTCTGCATAAAACTGAAAACGCACAAAATGGAAACACTAAATATCAGGTCAGTTTTTCTACGAATAAAGGAAACTTCAAATTAGATAATATTAAACGTGGCGCATCCGTCATCGGATCCGCCGGAAGCGGAAAAACCGAAAGTGTCGTTTATGGATTTCTAAAACATTTCCGGAAAGAGAGTTTTTGCGGAATTATTCACGACTATAAAGATTTTGAGCTGACCGAAATGGCTTATCCACTATTCAAGGATAGTGATATTCCGTTTAAGGTCATTTCCTTCGATAAAATCATCCATAGGGTAAATCCTATCGCACCCCACTATTTAGAGAACGAGGAAAGCGTAAACGAAGTTTCTAGGGTGTTGATTGAAAACCTTTTGGAGCAAAGGGAATCAGGAACGACTGGTACAACAAAATTCTTTAACGATGCAGCTGAAGGTTTAATTGGTGGTTTGATTTGGAAACTAAAAACCGACTATCCTAAATACTGTACTCTTCCACATTTGATAGCTATTTATCAATTATTGGACACAGATAGCCTTATTCAGTTTTTGGAAACCAACACCACGTCGAGAGCAATGGCAGATGCATTTATTAGTGGTAAGGATTCGGATAGGCAGACAGCTGGCGTCAAAAGCACCCTGGCCAATGCACTTAAACGAATTAGCACACAGCGCATTTTTATGGCATTATCCGTAGATGATGTTCCATTGAATATCAATAGCGAAGAAAACCCTGCAATAATTTCAGTAGTAAACAATCCAAAATATGAAACGTCTTATTCGCCTGTAATTGCTACCATTATTCACACCATTACCAAACAAATGAGCGTTCGGAATTCCAAACCTTCTTTTTTGTTGATGGAAGAAGCACCAACAATCCGATTATTGAATATGCACAGAATCCCTGCAACTTTGCGTAGTTATGATATCGCTACTATTTATGTGATGCAGGATAAAATTCAAAACGATATGATGTATGGCGACAAAGCAAGCAAAGCTATATTAAGTAATCTTTCCTATCAATTTTTTGGAAAGGTAAACGACCCTGACACGGCTAAATATTACGAACGCTTTTTTGAAATAATTAAAGACCCTACCAAAAGTATTAGTCGTGGACACAATCTCGATTTTGATACACGTATTACAACTGGAGAAAAAGAAATTCCAAAAATTAGAGCAGATGTTTTCTTTAGATTAAAACAAGGCGAGTTTATTACCTATGCTGATGGAAAGGATAAGAAAGTTCAGTTTAAATTGGCTAACATTCAACGAGAATTACCGATGGTATCAAAACCGTTTTCTCAGGCTGATTTAGAGGCTAATTTTGAGAGAGTTTATGAGGAAGCGAAGTCGATATTTGAGTAACACTTCTGTACTTAAGTTAATTAAGGCCCGAATTATAATATTATTAATGAATTAGTTAGTGAAGCAAATGAATGATTTGTCCAAATTTTTGGAATATGTCCAAATAATAGTAAAACTTCGATTATCAAAATCGCAAAATCATTTGTACCTTTGGAATTAATTTAGTATGTAACTAACTATCAGGTATTTTGGACAACTTTCGATATGATTGATTTTGATATAATAGAAAATTTAGGCTTGGATAAGGCCGTCTCTGTTACTTCGGAATCTAATCAAATCTCTGAAAGTCAGTTAGTTGTAATTAATCAAGTAAAAGACTTCGGTATTGATGAAATTTATTTCAGTACCGACGAAAATCATAATAGTTATCCTGCGGTTTTTTTAAAAAAAGTTAAAAAATTTGATGACCGGGCTCTTCATCAAGTTGCAAAGGCTCAAAAAAAAATCTGGAACTTCAAAAAGGTAATTTTTCTATATGTTTATTCGGAAACTGAAATCCGTATTTACAATTGTGCCGAGAAACCTCTTATAATCAAATCAGATGATTTTGACTATAAGAAGGAGCTTAAAACACTCGAAATAGAGTCTTACAAGTTCTCGGATAAAACCAAGCTCAAACAACTTCAAAACCTCTTTTCCACCATTGCCATTGATACAGGTATCATATGGACATTGGAAGAAGCTTTTGAGATTAGAAAGAAAATAAGTCTTCAACGAAGGGTTGATAAGTACCTTGTAGAGAGCCTTACTTATACTGCTAGGCAACTACAGGCAGAAGGATTAGAAATAAACCTTATCCATAAAATAATAATGCGTTCTCTATTTCTTCTGTATTTAGAAGATAGAGGTGCAACTGATGAAAAATTTTATTCTGAAATAAAGAAAGGTGCAAAGTCTTATTTCGACATTTTGGACAATGCAGATAAAACATATTCTCTTTTTAAAAAACTAGAAGAATATTTTAACGGTAATGTTTTTACTGTAGATAGCAATGAGTCAATCTCTAGGGAACATTTAAAAATTATTCGAAAGTGTTTTATCAACGGTAATGATAATTCCTTACAGCAGAATCTTTTTGAAGATTTACGCCTGTTCGATTTTAGCATTATTCAAATAGAATTGTTGAGTGAAATCTACGAGAATTTCCTCGCTGAAATAAACCCTACTTTAAAGCAAGATACGGGTACTTATTACACACCACCTTCCCTAGTTGAACTCATATTGAATGAGAAATTACCAATCTCTAGGACGGAAAAAGAATTTAATGTTAAGGTATTAGACCCTACTTGTGGTTCGGGGATTTTTTTGGTTGAAAGTTTTAAACGTCTAGTCAAACGTCACGAAAATGCCAATTCAGAAAAGCTGACAGACTTTAATGAGCTGAAGAAGCTGTTGACGGATAATATATTTGGTATAGAGATACACCCTCAGTCAATCAAGGTAGCCGCTTTTAGTCTTTATTTGGCTTTGGTTGATAACCTGAATCCAAAGACTATTTGGCAAAATAAAGACTATCGCTTACCATATCTGATAAATGACCCTTCGGATGATACTCTATTTGAACAGGGCAATAATTTGTTTCGTACAGATACTATAAAGGAGAATCCAGAAATAGAACAAATTGATTTTGATTTAGTGGTAGGGAATCCACCTTTTGGCACTAAGAACCTATCCCAATCTATTCGAGATTATAGCGATAAATATGGGTTCGCAAAGGAGATGGTTCTTCCATTTCTTCATAAGGCGACAAAGTTCTCTGATAATGGAGAAATTGCCTTGATTTTCAATACCAAAATCCTTACCAATACCAAAATAACATATCAAAATTTCAGGAAGTGGCTTTTCAATGAGTGCTATGTAGAGAAAATATATAATTTCTCGATATTACGAAATGCACCTAAAGATTTTGGTGGTCAATTGTTTGGTTCAGCAACTGGACCAATCAGTATTGCATTTTATAGAAAAAGTCAACCTAAGAAAAAATCTGACACAATTATCTATTATGCGCCAAAGACTTACATTAAATCCAATGTTATAGAAGGTGTTAGCATTGATGGCACAGATTTGAAATATCTTCCACGGGAAGAATGCAAAAAACCAACTTCAAAAATTTGGAAAATTGCAATGTGGGGTGGAATTGCAGATATAAATTTGATACAAAAACTAAATGCTTCAGACGGTCTCGAACAGTTTATTTCGGATGAAAAAATTGATAGGGGCTCTGGATTACAGTTTTTGAATAATTCCACTAAAAATCCTAAAGTAGATAATGAAATTCCAAATAGATACATTGCCCCTAAGAATATTAGACGTTACGTTTCACATTCATTTTCAGATTTAAATTCTGGGCTTACTCAGCGGTCAAAAGAAATATATGCTAAGCATTACGGTGTGCAGGTAGATGACTTACCTACAATTAATGTATTTAGACGTGTGGGAGCGAAAAAGACTTATTTTGCACCACATATTCTAATTAAAGAAGGTCTTTCCAACTGGAAAATTTGTGCTTCTTATGAAGATGAAGCCTGTTCGTTTAATAGTAAAGTTCTAGGTCTGAGTCATACTGATTCAAAAGTACTTAAAGGGTTAACGTGTTTTATAAATTCCAAACTTGCTTATTATTATCTTTTCTTATGTTCAGCATCTATTGGAATAGAAAGAGAAGAAATCAAACCTAATGAAGTCTATCGACTACCATTTTCTTTGTCTAAAAAGAACTTATATCATCTTGCTGATATTTACGATAGGATGATAATTGAAGAATCTAAAATTTTTAACACAAATACGAAAAAGTTTGAACAGGAGATTGATAGTTATATATCTAAATGTTTTAACTTTTCAATCGATGAAGGCTTAATTGTAGACAATTTTGTAGAATTTACAATTCCATTATTAATTAAGAGGTATCAATATGTTCTTGGTCCAACTAACAAAGATGAAATTCAAGATTATGCCATAAAGGTTTCGCAGCATTTAAATGACTTTTTACAAAATCAGAATCTCTACGCTAATTGTACCGTTTATGAAAACATAAGACATTTCTCACCCTTAATGATAACTAAGGTTGCGTTTGGAGATTCTGAAAAGGAAGTTTCAATATCTAGTGTTGATATACACGACATATTGCGGGACTTGGATAAAGAATTGTGGCAAAAGAAAGCAACTAACATCTATTTCAGAAAAAAATTAAATTATAAAACAGGCAACGAGATTTTTATTGTTCGTCCCAATCAGAGACGATTCTGGACTCAATCGATGGCGATTGAAGATGCTTCAGAATTAATACTGGAAATCCTTAATGAAGTATAGTAAATGGGATTAAACAAAGTAATAGTTGCCAGCTTCAAAAGAGGCTTTGAAGAAAAATGCTTTCAGCTGATAACAGAATCTTATGTTTCAGCTATGGAAACCAAAGTCATCAAACTCAACTGGGATGAAAATGACATTACTTCGGAATTGCACGAACACATCAAGGAAAATCCAATAAGATTAAAGTGGAGCATCGTTACGAATGTTGAGCAGCATTTACCAAAAGATGATATAGAAAGGGAAAAGGGTTTTGCAGCAAAACTACCTAGAATAGACCTTAGATTGGTAACCATAAATTCTTCCTTAGAGTATGAATACCATATGGAAGCCAAAAATCTTAAAGAAAAAGATTCTGGCTTAAAACGACGTTATATTGATACTGGAATTAACAGTTTTGTTTCCAAGAAATATGAGAACGGATGCCTACTTGGGTATGTGCTTGAAGGAGATTTGGACAATACTGTGGACGGAGTTAATAAGCTTTTAAAAAAAGACGACAGGCAGCCTGAATTTTTGAAACCCAAACTTTATCACTTACACGATAAATATTACGAATCAGAGCACCCTGATGATATGGTAATAAGACATTTTATGTTTGATTTTACCACTTTGAATAGTGCCTAAAAGTTTATTAAAAAGGCCCTTTTTCCCTCGGACCTTTGCTAGTCACTTTCCATTCGTCATTTTCCTTAACGAGCTTAAAGATACCTGACTTTCCATCAAAAGACGTTTTGTATTTTACCCAAGCAATCTCACCTTCAATAGCCTCATTCAAAATCTCTACTTTGATTTCTTTGTCTGACTCTGGAATCATATTTTGAACCGTAATTAAACTGGCATATCCATCTGATGTTGTATACTTTTTTAGAGCTGACTCATCTTTTGTGAAAAAACTTTCAGCAACAATTTGTGCTGTTTCGGTGTGTGACATATTATTATTTCCTGCGCAGGAAATAAATAGAAGTACGATTGAGCAAATGAGTAATCTTTTCATAATATTATTAATTTGGGTTATTGATATATCTATGTGATATATTCAGTTTTATATTGCGTTCGCCATCATTCTCATTCAATTCCAAAATTGCCCTACGGTCATTCGATAACGAAAATTTGGGCATTACATAAACAAACCGTACCATTTTACCTTCTGCAATTTTTGAAGGCAGATAGTGCTTGTAAATAGGTTCTTGATACAAACTCTGTAAAGATTTCTTTTTCCCTTTTTGTCGAGTCTCGATGGAGAGGTTCAAAAAATTCAAATCGTAATCCATCGTAGAATTATTCTCAATCTGGATAACGAAGTAGAGTTCTTCTTTATCAAAAACAACATTTTTAACATTCAAGACAATGCCTTGTGTTCGCTTCTTAATCCGACCAATACGCTGGTTTCTGTTAAGAAGATAGGAGCAGAATTTTTGATAATAGTAGGTTCTGTTATCTATATTTTTTTCAGAAGTTACAACCTGAATCGAATCGGTTACAATTGGTTTTTCATTCCCTATACTATTTGATAATGGAATGAAATAATTGAGCTTTGACAGCTGCTTTTTATATCTTACAATATACGAAAAAATTGTGCCATTTCTGTTGATTACCAGCAGATTACTTTCTTTACCAGGCTTTGCCTGAAGTAATCCGAAATACTGTTCTTTTTCACGATTGTAGGTAAAGACGAAATTATCTGAACCAGTTATACCCTGTCGTATGGGTTCTGGGAAAAATAGCGCAACATTTTTAGTGTCGTTCGCATAAATTGTGTCTAGTACTATGTCTGTTTGCGCTTTTGCAAAAGCGGAAATCAATGATATCAATAATAAAAATAGGGTTTTCATAATTTTGGTTTTAGAATTAATCTGTAGTTGTTAAGCACAGTTACCTTCACGCTTCTATTACGACGTCTAAATACCTGTGTAATGCCACCCACTTGTGGAACAGTTGGAATGTTGATATCACCTATAACATCATCCAGTACTTCCGTGGTAGCCTCTGCACGAAAATTGTTTTGCACATAGATACCTTCGCTACCATCCAGTAAATCGAAAGCTTTAAGTTTCGTCGGATGGTGCTTTATGTTTTCAATCTCGATTAAAGCACGATTGGGCTGAAAACTGATAAACCCAAAAACAAGTGTATTCTTAGGCATCAACTTACCGTTAATAGTCGCTGATTTAGTAAGGCGCATTCGTAATCGAGTATTTGCTTTGACAACCTGGTCACCATCTACAACCACATAAATAGTTGCATCTGTATTGCCTATAATCGAAGTTTCATTGGGTTTAGGCGAAGCGGCAAAGAACAGTTGATGTTCCAGCCCCAATTCTTTAGCCTCAATTTTTTGTTCTCGTCTTATTTCGGCAGAATCTATTTGCTGGATATTGTTTTGAGCAACTTTCTTTTGTCCAAGGTTTTGATATTTCTTTTCAGAGTACTGAATCTTACCAGCATCATAAATACTATCTACAATGCGTTCTTTTTCCCGTTCCGGAAGGTCAGGGTCATAAAAGCCCAAGGAATCAATCAGTTTTTCGTCATAGATGCTGGGTGCATTATTTTCTCGTACTTCCTTTAAATCATTTATGGCATCCAATTTTGAATCATACTCTTTTTGGTTCTCATCTAAATCGGGTATCAAGGTCTGTTCAAGATTTTCATTATCACTTTCGTCATCGCCCATTACCATCATAGAATAGGATATCAGGAATATGAAAATCACAACCAATACAGCTGCAAATACAATTTTATTTTTTTCAACTTTCATCGTTTATTTTTTTTAAGGTGTTCTCGAAATAGTTTGTAATCAACAATCCGTGGGGATTGCTTGGAAAGTTTCGGTCAACTGGAATTAAGTTTCCACTAGAAACAAGTTCGTAGGTATCGATTATTGAACCTCTATTGATTTCAAAAATGGTAACGGTTCTGAAGACGTATGTTCCGTTTTGTTCTTCGATTTGTGAATCAATACTCAGTACTTTCTGAACTAGCGAATATTGTAGCAAACGGTTATAGACACCATCCGCTTTTTTCTGGCGGTAGAGATTGTCCACAGAACTATTGCCCAGCCATAATGCCTTTTCCAAATTGCGTTCATAATTACTGGCATCGATGTTATAGAAATAGTTATGGAACAAATCCAAATGTGCGAGAGCTTCTACCTTGAAGTTTTCTTTTTGTGTGACGAGCTTGAGGGGAATAATACTTCCATCAGTATTAATGGCAAAGGCACTATTAAGAGTTTCTTTATTCGTTTTATATACCATCAATAGTGAAAAGGTACTGGATAGCATTGCAAAAATGACAACTGTCAACACGATAAATCTGTTCAATTTTAAGACTGCGTAGATATTTTTGTAAGGTGTTTTCATTTTCATTGGAATTAACTGGTAAACAATCTGAGGGTAAATGATGTGGCACGTTTGTATAATTTGAATTTTAGAAAAACAATGAAGCCAACTGAACCAAGTTGAACCACAGGTGCAAAAAAGCCCTGGCCAACATCTGTCCCAAAAAGGTTTGTCCAGAAGTTCGTATTGATTTCAGTATAGAGTGCATTTACAAATACATTGACCAAAAAGAAAGCCGGCACCAACATATAAACGGCAGCGTACAATTTGAAAAATGTATAGGCAAGCGAACGGAATTTTTCAAAAACCGCCAGACTTATTACGAGTGGGAAAAAAGCTTGCATTATGCCTAAGAGGAAATAGCGTTCGGCAAGAAATAGCGGGTAGATGAACAAGTCTAAAATCCAAAGAAACAGGCTAATGATAAATGCGAATATTTTGAAACCGTAAAGAGGTGTTACCAAAGCTTCGTATAACAGTGTCATTGCCGCTTGTGCAACCTCGATGATACTTACATCCTCTTCAATAGGAATATCCTGCATCTGTAAAGGCAATAAAGCTGGTGCTGTACCACGATATTGCGCTTCAATAGAAACTAAGATGCTATCGAAAAAGCCCAGGACCAGTGTTGAAAATATGACCAGAAGAACGACTGCAAAGTTCTTGGTCAATTCCCCTGGGCTCAATCCCCAAGTATAACCGTCTTTATCCGCAATGCCCTCATTGTATTTTTTTAGGATATTGACTAGAAAGAACAAAACAGCGAGCGTTTTCATTCCTGCAATAGTATATTGCGAAAAACTGCTGTTCTGTATGGTTTGAAACACCGCATCAACGTATTCCAGTCCAATTCCTAAAAGTATGGTTGCGGTCATTTTTAATATTCTGTTTCTCGGTTATTTACTTTATCCTGCATTTTTCTGAAGGAAATGATGTCACGATAGCGCTTAGTTTTTGTCTTTATATTGGAAACCATTTCCTTTGATTCCTGTTCTTTTTGCTTTAAGACTTCAGCACGTTCGGCATCGGACATTTTTAGATTATCGCTGGATAAAATTTCACTCATAAAATCAACCGTGTCCAAAGAGTTTTGGACTATGGCATCAAATGATTCCGCAACCCTTGTAACTTCCTCTGGTTTGATGTAAGGCGAGTTTAAAATATCCTGCAAATCGTTTTGCATTACGTTGATAAGGCGTTGATTGTTCTGGGCAATTTCCTGTACAGCTCTGAGCTGTTGTACCACACTTGATACTTTCTCGATACTCTCTTTTGCATCTTTCAAGAACTTTACGGACTTGATAAGCTGTGAGGTCTGTTTTGCAGATTCCACAAGCGATTTTACCAAGCTTACAAAGTTGGTATTGTCATAAACTGGCATTCCTTGAGCGGTAGCACCGCTAGGCAGTAAAAGGCCAACCGTTAAGAATAGCCCGAACAAGATTGTTTTGATTTTTGTTTTACTCATTGTAAAAAATTTGTTTTGGTATTCGTGAATCTTCGATTTCATAATATTATGTTTTAGATGTGAATTTTTTAATAGCCAATTCCATATCATTGGTCTTTTCATAAATGGCCATTATGGCCTCGTTTTCCTGTCCGTCGGTTAGGTAGGCTGCGTACACTTCTTTGGGAACTTCCAGCCTAAAAATGTTGCTTTCCTTTCCTATTTTGATGAACATTTCGGTATACTTCCGTGGTCCAGAAAGATTGTTTTTGATGGATTTTAATTGGTTTAAATCGTGGCTGGATAGATTGAGTCTTTTGACCAGTTCGTCATAACCTTTTTCATTGTTTAGGCTATAAATGACCTGTGTATTTTCTAGTATGCTTGCCGATGTTGAATTGTTGGGAAGCTGATTTATGGATTGAAGAATAATGCCTATCGCACCATTCTGTTTACGAATCGCTTGATAGTAGAATTCCACACTTTCCAATACGTTTTCAAACTTCAATTGCTTTGCAAACTCATCGAAAAGGATAATGCCTTTTTCAGCTCTGTTTTTCCAAATAGTTCTTTGGATGGCTGACTTAATTAGTTTCAACATTACTGACAGGATTTCCTTGTTATCCTTTACTTCATCGAGCTCAAAAACAATCAGTCGTTTATCCTCAATTTTATAGGTCTGGTCTTCGCTTACTTCAAAAAGGAAGCTATATAGACCATCGCCGACATATTCGGACATTACGTGCAAGAAGCTTGTAATATTGAAGTAGTCGGGATGGATTTTTAAGGTGTCCAGAAGGTCTTTCTGATTCCTCTCTATAAAGTTGTAGAAACCATCCAGCGAATGATTTTTTGTAGTGTTATTGTAATAATGGCGCAATATCTTTTTGACCGAAACCGATTGTGCTTTGGTAACTTTTAAGTCTGAAGCAAACAATTCAAACAGAAAGACTGATAAATCTTCCAAACGTTCAGGTGTCAGGTCATTTGTATCACTTATATAAAAGGGATTGATACCCAAGTTTTTGCCACTTTCATAGCGAAGCACAGTATATTTTTCGGGATAGAGTTTGGCAAATTTGGTGTAGGATCCGCCGAGGTCTATAATAACCAGGCGGACACCACTTTCAAAATACTGGCGTAGAATGTTATTTGCCAAAAAGGACTTGCCCTCACCTGTTGGGGCAAAAATGGCAAAGTTTCGTGCCTTAATGCGCTTCTTGCGCTCGTCCCAAACATCCTTTAGAACTGGAACGTTATGTTCCCTATCATTAAAGATGATTCCGATGGCATCGGAATTGTAATTGGTGTTATTAATGAAAAGGCATAAGGCGTGTTTTAAATCAGTAACATATAAATCGTTGTTTGAAAAATTGGATGAAAAACAGCAGTAACTATTTAGTATATAGTTCTTCCGTTCCTCGCCTCTGGGGTAGTATGGAATAATGTCTAGTTCCTTAAACTCGGTCTTTATTTTTGAACCAATTCGACTTAAATTTTCTGGGTTCTTGTCCCAATAGATGATGTTTAAATGACCACGAATAATGCGTGCATTATCATCAGCGTTGATTTGGTCAAGGATATGCTGAATTTTACCGAGGACTACTTTATTCTGCGAACCGAAGTTGGAACTTTTGTTGAGTTCCTCAACTTTCTTATCAAGTAGTTTACGCCACTTTTGTTTGTCATCCAGATATAAGATTTGATTGACGATATGATTTTCATTAAGCGTAAGCCCTAAGCCATCAATAAACCCTTGATGAAACACAAAATCGTCAGAAGTGAATTTCTCATTGGTTTTGCTACTCTGTACACTTTCGCCAAAGCACAGTTCGCTATTGATAGCCAGGGCATCAAAATGGTTTTCGCCAATATTGACGCTTTTTTTATCTAATATGATATCAGTATCAAATCCATCATTAAAGCCATTGAAATAGCCATTGGTTAACTGCTTTATGTCGTGAGCGTTGAGCGAAACAAACTTCATTTTACGACTATTGTTTATGAAGGAAACCGAATCACTAACAGAACCGATAAAGCTTTTAATGTTGTCATCTAATTGTTGGACAATCCCCTTAGAAACTTTTCGGAAAGGGTTGACATATTTTGAATTGTTTAGTGCCTTGTTCTTAGTGAGCGTAAAGAACAAAAAGCAACGATGTTCCATATAATCACGTCCTTTAAAGTGGTCGTGCGTAGCCTTTTCTAAAAACGTTCTATTGGGAAGTGCTTCTGAAGTATAGGTCTTTTTAAGGTAGATGTCCTGTTTTTGGACTACTGTACCAATAGGCAATGATTTCAAAGCCTGAAACCAGGCACCGTGTATGTCCTCAAAGTCTTTTTCAGATAAGGAATAAATCTCTGGTAACGTTCCTTCATAGCACAGGACTACATTGCCATTATTGGCAAATATGATATTGTCTTGAATATCTGCAATAGGTTGATATGCTGAAAGATTAATCTTGTTCATAGTTGAAGCCAGAGTTTCTTTTGTTACTTATTATTCTTGGAAAAGCCTTAGCCATCTGAAAAATTTGTGGGTTATGTGTTATTCTCGTTAAGGCTACGTACAAGGCAGCATTAAAAACGAGTATTCCAATTATTATCCCGAAGCTGAAAGAGAAGATTATGATGAGCAGCGAAGCCAAAATGGAAACCATCATTAACGCAAACAGGGAAACAGGCAGCCCAAAAATGACTGCCCTTTTCCTAATGTTTTTATAGACCTCGTATTTCTTCATACAGCTATTCTAATAAAGCCCTCGATGAGGGTTCATTTATACTACGATTCCTATTAAGTATGTGAAGATGCCAACAACTGCGCCAGCAATCAAAACAAACACAAGCACTCTGGTAATCCCTTTTTTAAGGTCTGCATTTTCCCCAAAGAAATGCCCTGCATTAAAAAGAAAGCCAACTAGGAAAATGACACCCAATAAAATTGGAAAAATGGTTCTGATGGTGTCGCCAACATCATTAACGGAATCTTCTATGCCACCAATTTGAGCGAAAAGCGAAGTGGATAAGAGCGAAAGAACTGATGCTAAATAGTGTGATTTTTTCATAATAAAATTGTTTAGATTTTCGTGTTGTTTTCGTTGTTAGAAATTTACATATATTTGTTTATAAATAACTGAAAATCAAATATTTGTGAATAAAATATTTTTTGAAATCAATTGAATTTAATTGCTATTATTTGGTATCAAATTCTATGAGTTTTTGAAGGAAAGTTGTTGATAACCTGAAAATTGAAAATGAAAAAAGTGCTCAAAAACGTCAGTTTTGTCTTTTTGCTTCTAAAAATGTGTATCTTTTTTGGACAAGAAACGAGTACTCAAAAACGAATTGTAATTGACGTTGGACACGGTGGAAAAGATTTTGGTGCAATAGGTATAAATGGCATCAAAGAAAAAGATGTTGTAATGAGTATTGCAAATGCCATTTTGAAGCTAAATAATAATTTAGAAAAGCCTCTGGATATTTATTTAACCAGGTATAATGATACACTTATTTCGCTATCGGATAGAACGAAGCTAGCCAAAGCTCTAAAAGCTGAAGTGTTTGTTTCCTTGCATTGTAATCATTCGGATAATCCAAATGCTAGGGGTATTGAAGTTTATGTTTCAAAAAAGCAAGCGGAATATTCTAAAGAATCTGTTTATGTCGGCTATCAAATTGAAAAGACGCTTTGCAAAGAGATAGGATATGAGAGTAGAGGTGTAAAGTTTGCAAATTTTCAGGTGCTTCGAGAAACAGTATATAATTGCGCTTCGGTTCTCTTGGAGCTGGGTTTCTTATCTAATAAAGATGAAGGCGGTTATTTGTCAAATTTCGCAAATATAAAATTTATGGCATTGGCCATTTTACTATCCATACAACAGCAATAGCATTATGAAAGATATTTTTTTAGAGTTAACCAAAAGTTTAAAAGCTATAGTAATACAATTTATTTCAGAAGTGATTTTGTTATATAAATCTTTCAGAAATTAGATTATTTCTGCATATCGCCAGCACTTTTATCAAAAGTAACTAAACTAAAAATTATCTCAAATTGATATTTATTATTTAAGTATTTGCTTAAAGAAGTAATTAATTATATATTTGTGCGTCTAAAGTAAATAATATGAAACTTGAAATAACCTGTACAAGAGCAGAAGCCAACCATAAACAGTTATTAAACTGTATGTCAACATTGGCAAGTATGGACATAAACTTTAAAAAAATTTCTAAACTATTATCCATTGCTGGAAATGAGGTACGCTTAAAAATTCTCTACCTTTTAGAAGAAGAAGGCGAAATGTGTCCTTGTGATTTAGCAGACATTCTAAAAATGAGTGTCCCTGCTATATCTCAACATATTCGTAAAATTAAAGATGCCGGAATTATTACATCACGACGCGACGGCCAAACGCTTTACTACTCATTAAATAGTGATGAAACGATGCTATTTGAAAGTATTTTTAAATCCATAGAATTAATTAAAAAAATCGCATAATTTTTAAAAAATGAAAACAGAAAACACATCAAAAAATGCAGCATATACAGGTCTGTTTGCTGCTATTGCGGCATCATCGTGTTGCATACCACCAGTTATTGCATTAATAGCAGGTGTAGGAGGAAGTGCATCAGCATTATCATGTATGGAACCCTTTAGGCCTTATTTAATAGGTTTGGCTGTAATAGCTATTGGGTATGCCTGGTATACTTACTTAAAGCCCAAAAAAGCCGATGACTGTTGCGAAGTTGATGCAAAACCAAAATGGTATCAAACCAAAGGCTTTTTAATTGGCATAACATTATTTGCTGTAGTTTCAATTGCATTTCCTTATTATTCTTCAATTTTTTACCCAGACAATAAAAAGGAAGTAGTTGTTGTAAGCCAATCTGATATTCAAACAGTTAACTTCGATGTTAAGGGAATGACCTGTACGTCTTGTGAGGAACATGTTAAACATGCCGTTAATGAATTAGAAGGTATTGTTAATGTAGCTGCTTCTTATGAGAATGCTAATGCCGAAGTGGAATTTGACAATACAAAAACCTCTAAAGAACAAATTGAAAAAGCAATTAATTCTACAGGGTATAAAGTAATAAACAAATAAGTGTGGTATTGATGAGAAAGTTTCTTTACCTATTAATAATGACCATATTACTCACTTCTTGTAAGGAAAAACAAAGAGTAGCTGATACGACTATTATTGAGGGTAATACTGTTGATAATAATACCAGTTCTTCGGTTGTATATGTAGGCAAAGGACCTGATGCGCTATTTTTAACACCTGATAAATCCTTTTTATATGTTGCAAATGTAGAGGACACATTAATTTCAGTTATTGATACCCAAACAGATAAAGTATTAAAAAACATAGAAGGCATAAGGTATCCTTGGGGTTTTGCTCAGTTAGCAGAAAGTAATTTACTTGCGGCGAGCGGTTATGATAAGCAAGTTGTTATAATTGATTCTGACAATCATACGATTATAAAAGAGAAACTATTTGAAACTCATATAGGTGGAATTACTGCAAATAAAAAAGGAAATTTAATATATGTAATAGCTATAGATGACAATAAAGTATTTCAATTGGAAGCTACTACTCTCAATATATTAAAAACATTCTCTACAGGAAAAGGACCAGACGGAATAGGTATCTCTGAGGATGATTCAAAACTGTTCGTTACCAATACAGAAGATGGAAGCATTTCTGTAATTGATATTGAAACAGGAAAACAATCTATTATTACAACAGGAGGAAAACCAGAACTCATACACAGCAACGAAGACCGTTCGCTATTATATATAAGTAATTTCTTTGGAAACAAAATTCATATTATAGATACCAAAAACGGAGAGATTGTAAAGGAAATAGAAAACATAAAAACACCAGAAGAAGCTGTCTTATCAGAAGATGAAAATTTGTTATACGTTGTAAGTTTTGATTTGTCCGAAGTATACGTGTATGATGCAGTTTCACTCAAAAAGAAATCAATTTCATATAAAACAGGTAATAAACCGATTGGGGTTATACCTATTGGCAGCAAATTATATGTCTCTAATTATGGAGACAATTCAATATCAATAATCAATAAATAATCTTAAAGTATATAGTTATGAAGAAATTATTAGTATTACCAGTTCTAGCATTGTTTTTAATATCTTTTCAAGCAAATGCACAAAGCAACAACAAAGAAGTTCAAAAAGAAGTAACTAGTAAAGATGTTAAAACGGTTACCTTAAAGCTTACTGGTATCACCTGTGCAGGTTGTTCCAATGCTATTTACAATGCATTAAAAGAAGTAGATGGTGTTTTAGAACATTCGGTTGAGTACCCTGGAGATATTGCTGTTATTGAGTTTGACGATTCAAAAACAAGTATCAAAGCCTTAAAGCTTATCATAGAAGAGAAAGGGTTTAAGGCAGAAGTTGTCAAAAATAAAGTTTGACCTAAAGAAAATTCCCCGAAGAGACTTCCTCGGGGCAATTTTATTTTTTTGTATTTAAGCATTTAATTAAATACTTTATAATATGAAAAACACAAATAAAGAATTGTTCAATCCGGACCACTTGGATTGTTGCATAGAAATTGGAGATTGTGAATTGCAAAATCCACCAAAAGAATTAATTGATAAACTTATTGGACAGCCCATCAGTGACTGTAAAAAAATTATTGAAGAGTTTCTTAAACCTCAAGAAAAATTAGTTATAAAATTTAAAAAGAAAATAGGGTTTAAAACTCAAAATGATAATCGCTAGTTAGCTTTTAAATGGACTGAAAATACAGTACTTAATTTAAAAAAAGATATCAAAATGGAAGTTTGTCACACCAGTAACCCAGCACTTATTCTTATACCAGATATTAGTGGGTTTACCAAATACATTGCCACTTCTGAAATTAGGCATAGTCAGGAAAAAATTGCACTATTGCTCGAATCAATTTTAGAAAATAATATACTAAATTTTAAAGTGTCTGAAATCGAAGGCGATGCTATTTTATTTTACAGTTATGAATTTCCATATTCAGCAACGGAAATCATTAATCAATGTCAATTGATGTTCGACAAATTCCATCAGAGAATAGATGAATTTAAACTATCGAAATGTATGTGTGGGTCTTGCCAAAAACTGTATAAGCTTTCATTAAAATTTGTACTCCATTTTGGACAACTTGGTTCTGTAATGGTAAAAGACTATTGTAAACTCTTTGGTAAAGATTTAATAATAGCACATCGGCTTCTTAAAAACAAAATTAGCTCAAATGAGTACATACTTTTCACGGAAAATTTTAGCAATCAATTTCCACTTATAGGCACTCATCTTGATAACCATACGGAATTGGTCAACGACATTTTCAATTTAGAAGACATCGGTGATATTGGTATTACTTATTTCGATTTGAAGGCATTAAGTTTAAAGAACAGACAAGGTACGACTTGTTAAAATGATCAGCATTTTCTTCGTGCGGAAAATGAAATAAACATAATCTAAATTATATACAAAATGAAAACAGCAAAGCAATATTTGGGCAAACAATTAAACACCATGTTATCTGAAATTCAACTTGATGATAATAATTTTATCGTGAATGTCCAAAGGGAATTACTTAAAGGCAATCCACTGCCAAAAACAACATTTTATGCACTTATCGATGCAACTAAAGAGAAAGCTGATTCACTGTTGGAATTATTAGGAGAGCTAAATGAAAATAACCAAATTACAGCCTTTTCTGGTTTGTCGATCACACCTACTAACCACAAGTTTATAGTGCAAGGCAAAACACTTTATACTTGGTGTGCATTAGACGCTATATTGTTTACCGAATGGCTGGATGTTTCGTCCCAAATTATATCTCAAGACCCAATTGACAATTCTATAATTGAGTTGAATATTGACTGTGATCATTTGGTATCATCTAATCCGTATCCAATATTTCTCTCTTTGGTTGAAAAAATGGACTCTTGCAATATCAGAGGCTCCTTCTGTAATCACGTTTCTTTTTTTGCAAGCGAACAAACCGCAAAACAATGGCTTGACAGCAATGCAAGTGGCAAGATATTAACCTTGGAAGATTTGTTTGAATCGAATAAAAATGGCTTAAAATGTTGTTAAAAATAATAACCTATATTTATTAAGCACCACATAAAAACAAATCATTTTTAATATGAAGAATTTATTTAAAAAGAAAAACGAGTTATCTCAAAAAACAGAAACTGTTTCATTACAGATAGAAGGAATGACCTGTAGTGGCTGTTCATTACATATCGAAAAGGATATCAATAAAAAAGATGGTATTCTAATCAGTTCTGTGAACCACGAAACTGGTAAAGGAGAATTTACTTTTGATACTGCCAAGTTGAATAAAGAGGAATTGATTAACGCTGTAAATAGCATTGGTAAGTATACGGTTGTTAAAGGCAATGAAAAAGAGGATTGTTGTGATTCAATTTCGGATAGCACGACAGATAAAGCGTCCAACAAAGGAAAAAATCAATTCGATTTAATCGTAATTGGAGGTGGTTCTGCTGCATTTTCAGCAGCCATAAAAGCTGAAAGTTTAGGACTCACAACACTAATGGTTAATGGTGGATTAGATTTTGGTGGCACTTGTGTTAATGTTGGCTGTGTACCTTCCAAAAATTTAATCCGTGCGGCTGAAACGGCTTACCATACAACACATTCTAATTTTGCAGGAATAAAACCAAAAGGTGCTGACATTGATTTTGCTCAAATAATAAAAGACAAAAAAGCATTGGTTGCAGCCCTGCAACAGCAAAAGTATATGGATGTTGTGAGTGATTTTGAAAACTTAACGATGCTAAAAGGATGGGCAGAATTTGTAAATAACAACACCATTATTGTTGATGGTAAAGACACATACACTGCAACAAACGTTGTTATAGCAACAGGTGCAACCACGAATATTCCAAATATTGAAGGATTAAATGAAGTTGGGTATTTAACTAATGTGTCCTTATTCGATTTGGAAGAAAAACCCAAAAGCTTGACCATAATGGGCGCAGGTTATATCGGATTGGAAATGGCAATGGCATATAATCGTTTAGGAGTAAAAGTACGTATCATAGAATTTACCGATAGGCCTTTACGAAGTCAAACCGAAGACATTACTGATGTTTTAGTTGAACAAATGAAAAGTGAAGGGATTGAAATTCTTCCAAATTTTAGAGCTTTTAAATTTGAAAAAGAGGGCAACGATACTATTATTCATTGTAACTGTCCTGATGGTTCTACAACACAAATTGTTGAAAAAGGACATATTGTTGTTGCTACAGGAACCACGCCAAACACGTCTAAATTAGGTCTAAAAAAAATAGACCTAAAATTATCAGAAAGAGGGCATATTGTGGTTAATGAAAAAATGGAAACTAATATTTCCAATATTTATGCAGCTGGTGATGTCACTAATACACCGCCATTTGTGTATACAGCAGCAACCGAAGGCAGTACAGCCGTTAATAATGCATTTTCATTATCAAAACAAAGTGTAGATTATGCATCCTTACCATGGGTAGTATTTACAGACCCTCAAATTGCAGGTGCTGGCATGGATGAATATGAAGCCGAGAAAGAAGGTATTCCTTTTGAAGTATCAAAATTAGAGTTGTCTCACGTTCCAAGAGCATTAGCCGCACAAGACACAAGAGGGTTTATTAAACTGATTCGCAATACTGAAACAGATAAATTAATTGGTGCAAGAATAATAGCACCAGAAGGTGGCGAACTAATTCAACAATTAAGTATGGCTATTAAATTTGGTATTACTGTAAAAGATTTAGCCGAAAGTTTCTATCCATATCTAACTTTAGGAGAAGGTATTAAATTAGCAGCAATAACTTTTGGAAAAGATGTATCTAAATTAAGTTGTTGCGCTAGTTAAAACATTTGAGATTGTTTTGAAAACAAGAATATACATAATTGACTTTAGTGTAGCTTAAAAGAGCAATAATATTATGAAAAAATATGATTTTATTGTTATTGGTGGTGGAATGGCTGGAATGCCAGTTGCCAATAAGCTTGCCTACAAGGGATTTACAACTGCATTAATTGAAAAAGATTTATTAGGCGGGACTTGTTTAAACAGAGGATGTGTTCCTACTAAAACAATGCTCTATTCTGCTAAAGTGGCACAAATTGTAAAAAATTCTGAACGATTTGGGGTGATTTCAGAACAGCCAAAAATAGATTTTCTTGCAATTGTAAAGCGTAAAAATGACTTAATAGAAAAAATTAGGTCAGGAGCCTACAAGCAAGTAAAAAAAAATGAAAATTTAGATTTAATAGAGGGTGAAGCAAAGTTTGTGTCAAAGAGCATCATAAAAGTATCTGATCTGGAATACGAAGCTTCAAATTTCATAATAAATACAGGAGCTATTCCAAATATTCCTCAAATACAAGGTTTAGAAACTATAAACTACCTTACAAATGATGAGATATTAAACCTTAAGGAACTTCCAAAATCATTAGCCATTTTAGGAGGTGGATATATAGCAGTTGAGTTTGCTCAAATGTTTTCTCGTTTTGGAACAAATGTTCATATAATACAAAGGTCAAGCCGTCTTATCAATAGAGAAGATGAAGAAATAAGTGAAGAACTTTTAAAGGATTTAAATTTGAAAACATTAAAGTTTACTTGAATGCAGAAACAAGCAAAATCTCTAAAAAGGTTAGAGGAATACAAGTAGATTTCAAAGAAAAAGAAATCAGTAAATCTATAGAAGTTTCTCATTTATTAAATGCAACAGGCAGAATATCAACAGCTAAATTTCTGGATATTAGTAATACAGAAATTGACTTGGACGAAAGAGGATTTATCAAAATTGACAATAATTATAATACAACGCAACCAAACATTTGGGCTATTGGAGATGTAACTGGAAATCCAATGTTTACACATGCTGCAAGAGATGAATCCGAGCAACTATACCAAGCAATTACAAAAAAGTCAGAAATCATTAAAAAAATAATTCCTTATGCAATATTTACTGACCCGGAAATTGCATCTGTTGGTTTAACAGAAAAAGAAGCTGTTGATAAAGATTTTGCCATTAAAATAGGCAAGCAACCTTTTAGTCGTGTTGCTCGTGCATTAGCGATGGGCACATCTAGAGGATTTGTGAAGATTATTGCTAATGAAAAAGATGACACTATTCTTGGCGCTCAAATTATCGGAGAAAGTGCAGGTGAACTAATTCATGAATTTGTTTTAGCAATGAATAATAACATCAAATTTCGAGATATTGCAAAAAGTATTCACATCCATCCCACTTTGGCAGAAGGCGTTAATTCTGCGGCTGGGGGTGTCCATAAACCAGCTGGAACATAAAAAATAAACTATTTAATTATGAAAACAAATATTTGCCCTACATGTGGGTGTTCTCTGGTAAGATTGGGAATTAGTGAAAATAAAGCCAGTAAAGGTTCTTATAACGGAAATGAACTTTATTTCTGTTGTGATGGATGTACCGATTTGTTTGTAAAGGATCCCGAAAGATATATTGAAGAAACAAAAGATTTGATAGTATGCCCTACTTGTTTAGCTGAAAAGACTCTTACATCTGCTACTAAACTTAATGTTAATGGACAGGATGTATATTTTTGTCATTGTCCACATTGTATGGACCTTTATAAAAAAGCCCCAGTATTTTACATTAATCGTCTTGAAGGGAAGATACATAATGAAGGAATATTAGGTCATGATGGTTGTTGCATTGGTACATAAGTAAAAATTATTGAAATGGCATTCGAAGTTTGTAAAAACAATAAATCTATAATTAGTCCTACATTAATCATTATTCCCGATTTTTCTACAATAATTAATGTTTCAATTTTTGCACTTATTGCGAACGGCTTATGTCTTTAAATTTTACAAAAGTCAAACAGTAAAGAAGAGATACATATGAAAGCGAGTATGATTTTTACCTCGAACGATGTTATTATCAATTTGGGAGTTATAACCGCAGGAGTTTTGGTAAATTGGTTAAATTCAAATAAGCCTGATTTGATTATTAGAACAATAGTTTTTGTCTTGGTAATTAAAGGTGCGTTTCGGATTTTGAAATTAGGCAAATGAACCATTCTATTTTCTCTTATCCCCAGCTTCTTTATCAAAAGCAATCAAATTAAACAGTTCTCGCATTCGGCTGCGAACGCGGTTACCATAGCGTACTTCTAATTCTTCAGCATTGAGGTTGGTGGTTGCGTGGGTTTTGATTTTCTGTTTAGTATCAAGGAAGAGTTCATATCGAGATAAGAGTACTTCGCCCATTACATTTAAATCTTTACCATAAAATCGTCCGGCAGGTTCAATGCCTAAATCATCAAAGCAGAAAAGTTTTGTGTTTCCATACTCTTCAATGGTCTTAAAACCAAGATGGTTAAAACTGAAGGTCACATTTCTGCAAGGAATCATTTCATAAGGTCTTTGCATCGGAACAATATATCTCAATAATTTCATTAAGCTAGTTTTTCCGCAGCCAACGGGTCCGGAAAGTAAGATGCCCTTATCGATGTCAATTCCATAGGTTGTGCAATTGGCTTTATCCTTGATGAAATATGAACAGAGCTTTAGAAGTATCTCTCTATCTTCGTCATAAATTCTGAACTTTTTGCCAAAAAGCAGTTTACCTTTAGCGTTCAGGTAAATTAAGATTTTTGGAAAATCGTAGAGCACACTTTTACCATCAAATTTTCCGAGCGAATATTCCACACCACCTTCGGTAATTTTAGAGGGGTTGTCCATAATCTTTGTTTTTAGTGGTTCGCAAGTTGTCCTTGATTTGGGACGCTTGTTTTTTGTTTGAATCAATTTTATCATCGAACAATTCTGTTCTGTCCATCCAATTTGTGGCTAGAGCTCGCCAATCACGAATTGCTTGACCATCACTTGTTTGCCAGTTCCGAGTTTCATAGTGCTCAAAGAACTTTTTTCCCTCATCTACATCAAAACCATTTTCTTCAAAAAAATCAATAACCGCCTGCCTGCCTTTTGGCTGTTTTATATAGTTTTCTTGTTTGGTATTGTTTGTATTAGATACTAATACTTGTCTATTTATGGGATGGTGCTGTCCCACAACAGGTTCACGTATGGGATGGTACTGTTCCGCAAGCTGTTCTAATGTGGGATTGTACCGTCCCAAATTTGGTTCACTACCTGTCCCAATAATGGACATCTTGATTTTACTTCCTTTGTATGGATTGTTAGATGGAAAATAGCATAGGTAAAGCCACGAGTCCAAATCCGTAACACAGCGATGGTATGTGGATTTTGAACCTATTTTAGCACAGCGCATTAAATCTCTACGATTCACGTAAAACTCGTCTGCAAAACGACTACTGTTCCATTCTTGAAACAGCGCCATATAAAGACTAATATGGGTGGGATTTAGGCGGTCATCAAAATAGAACTTTTCAAAAGCCGCGTTGAGTAGCTTTATATAATTCATTATTTAGGAATTTGAACCGTGCTGAACACGGTTGGAAGTCATTATGTTTTGTATTTCCTCGGCATCGTAGTAGATAATACCACCAACTTTAGTATAGGGTAGAGTGCCATTGATGCGAAGGTTTTGTAAGGTACCTGGGCTTACCTGAAGTAAATCCATAACCTCAGAAGATTTGAGGTATTTTTTGAGTTTCCCATTATCTTGTTTAGATAATATTTTTTTAATGTCATCGAGCAATTCTAATTTGAAGTCTCGAAGGTCGTCTGTTGTAATAATACTTGCTGGCATAATAGAACGGTTTTATGGCAAGGGACTACCTAATCACTTTCAACTAATTTGATAGCCCCTGACCTGATTTGACTTTCGTTCTACAAATTTGAATAGCTTTAATGGATTTTATTCCCCAGTACAACCGTACTACGGTTAAAATTTAACATTTTGAAATTTCAATTGTTTTAGTAGTGTTTAAGCGTGCTTTCGTAACTAACAGACCTTGAAATTGTATCAAAATTTATGAAAGACAACTGCGGAATACAATTACCGTAGGTCAACCTTAGTACGGTCTTTTTTTAACATATAAAAGAAGGAACGAATGATAACAACTAGCGACTATTCCTCGCTTTTGTCCATTTCCGAAAGAAGGGAAGCCGTCAATTGGTCGAGGAATAATGTTCGGCTATTTTTACGATTTTTGATGTCCTGAAATGTTTTGTAGATTTCCTTTGGAGTAAAGTCGAATACTTCTTGCAAAATTTTAGATAATTTAATAATACTTAGACCCTTTTGTTTCGTCATTCCAGCAGCACTTAGTGAATATAGAAGTTCAACCCAGTCTGTATTTGTGAACGGCCAAGGAATTTTTTCTGTAGGTTTTATAGTCACACTATTTCCGTTCACTCTACTTTTAATAGAATGTTTCTTTTGGTCCATATAGTTGATAAGAGATATATAAGCCTTGAACTTTCCTAAAAGCATATCTCTCGGTGTACAAAAATCAGGGTCTTGAAAATAGAATTTGGAAGTAGTAATATGATAAATATCAAGATGCTTTCTGGTGTAATAAGCTTTGTCAAAGTGGGTTGCACCAGATTTAACGTATTGGCCGAAATCAAGGTTATAAAGAAAAAAGCGATTTAATTTACTAATCTTCTTTTTTACAAATTTTAATTGTGCAGCTCTGTCTGCTTTGGGAAATTGAATTTCAAAAGAATGAATTTCTGAGAAATATATAAGTTTAACCAATGGCACTTGTTTTATTTTTTTGAAGAAGATTATTTCATTCTCAACACTTTCAAAATCATTGGTCAGAATGTTTCTTTTAAAAACAGTAAGCAAGTTTCTACTTAACTGAATAGAACGATAGGATTGTTCCAAAATCGGTAGATTTTCGAGACTTATCTCGTCTAATGTCACGAGAAGATTTTTGCCTAACATTTCTAAATCCATTTGCAGCCATAAATACAGTTAAGCCCAACAATATTGGGCGCAGTCTTAGTTTGGGTGGATTAGTTGTTGTTAGAGCTCTTTAGTTAGCGAATGCGCAGGACAGGTACTTTGTTAGGAGAACTTTTTACGACAAGGGACATCTAAAGAGCTACTGAAATATAATAACATAATTTTGAATGAAGGATATTTTATTCCGTAGATATCTACGGAATGAACCGTATTTTCCTACGGTAATCGCTCTGGTATTAGGAACAACGCTACTTCGACTTTTTTCGATATCGATTAATAAATTGTCTTCTATTTTTTACACCTGTTTTTTTGTAGATATTTGAAGCGTGTTTGGAGACGGTGCTTTCAGCAATGAATAAATCCTTGGCTATTTGCTTATAACTGAGATTGCTTAGAATGGACAAGGTAATTTCTATTTCCCTTCTTGTCAAGTTTTCATAAATTATTTTTGTGTCTGCTGAGTGAATTGCCTGTTCTTTACTCATAGCAAATACTTCGTACATCTTGGTCTTATTTTCCAAGAAGTATAGGTGTCTGTCAATTTCAACAATGGTTATGGCATAAAAAGCCGCATTCATAACGGTAAAAGTCAACCATTGAAAATCCCCGATTAAGGTCAATATAGGTAACAATGCAATACTTGTAACGCTAATCATCGATAACCTATTACGACGTAATATGTATTCATTTGGATTATTTGGATGTGAAATTCTTTCATAAAACATCCCCAAAAAAACAAAGGCAAGAACCGAAATAGGTATTGTAAAAAGTAACCTTGAAGAATCTAATGAACAAGTAAAGAAATAGGGAATTAAGAAGAGAATAATAAAACTACCAGAAGTTAATATAGCCAAGTTCCTAATGGAAGAATTGTACTTTAATACTATGATATCATATTCTTTATAGAGGTAGTAAACTATATAAACACATAAAGCTATGGCAACGCCATAGGTTATGATGTATTGAAGAATAAGAGGGCCAGGAAAATCCTTTACAGGCAAGAATCCACCTGATAGATTATAAGTAATGAATAAAATACCCAACGATAAAAATCGTTTATAGCCACTTGAGTCTTTTCGGGTAGAATAGTAGAGCGTGAACAATACAATGACCGTATCCAATAAAAGATAGAAAAAAGTAGTCCAATGTATTGATGTTCCAAACATTTATCTTTTTCATTGCTGCTCAAATTTGTTGGTTTCTAAATTTTTTGTTACGTTTTCCCAATGAAATATGGTGCCGTTCATTGCTACATATACATCTGGTTTTAGAAATTGAACTGAGCATATTGCGTAACCTAAATTAAATGGAGCATCTGTATTATTGGATGTGCCTAAAACAAATGAGCCAACCAAGACTATCGTTTTCTTTAGGTTAAGTTTTCCGATATATTTTGCGGTATCTTCCATAGTGAAAGTACCGTGGGTTAATATTATTTTTTCTGTTCTCGTAGCTTTAATTTTATCAACCAAAAGCCGACGGTCATCATCTGTAATAAAGCGACTATCTTTATTGAATGCTTCTTCAATAGTATAATCGAATTTTACATTGGCCGAATTAAGAAAAGTCTTAATCGATATACCTACTTCATTAGGAGCATTTTCTTTTTTATTATAATCTAGCCCCTCTATGGTTCCACCCGTTGTTATAATATGTATCATAATTTATTAGGTTCTAATTTGGTTTAATAGGGTATACCGATTATTTAAAATAGTATCATCACCTGTACTGGCAATGTGATTTTTTGAATCTGCAACTTAAAAATCAATAGTAAGCACAGTTTTTTTATTATACAGCTATCTTATCAGATTGAATATTATTTAAAATATTCATCAGCATACTACTTCTTTGTGCATTAATAGAATAAAAGAGTGTCTGCCCTTCACGTCTAGAAGTAATTAGGTCGACATCTTTCATTTTACGAATATGTTGAGAAATTGCAGGAACACTCATTTTTAAAATATCTGAGAAATCACAGGGACATAGTTCTTTTTCTTGGTTGAGAAGAAAAAGAATTTTTAGCCTTGTTTCATTACCTGCGAGGGAAAAAATCTTACCCATTTCACTAATTGTTTTTGAAGTTTTATCCAAAGACTCTCGACAACGTGATATCTGCTTATGGTCGGCTTCAGCTCTTGTACAGGTTATTTCAAGTTTCATAATTCAACATTTGATGTAAAAATAAAATTATATAATTATCTAAGCAAATAATTAAATATATTTTAATTTTTTTGACGATTTTTTAAAAATTTGAAATGTGACGAATGCTTTCAGTTAAAACTGATGTGAAGATTAAAATTACGAATAATTATGTCGCTTAAAAGTTGACTACACTATCCAAGGCATCATCTGCATCTTTATGGATGAAGTTGGCTTGGTAATTAATGGTGGTTTTTAAATCTGTATGACGATATAACTTTTGAAGCATTAAAGGGTGGATATTATCTGCGGCAATATTGCCAAAAGAATGACGTGCAATATGCATTGTTACCTTTTTTTGAATACCTGCTCTTTTCGCAATTTTCTTTAGATGGTCGTTGAACTTTTTATTTGCGACTTTCTTCTTTCTATAAATATCTTTCGCATCGGTTAAATCTGCTTTTTTCATTTCTGGAAACACAAAATCATCATCATTCATTCTGTCCGTTATATACTGCAATAAAATTTTTTCAACCTTACTGGGTATTTTTAAGGATAACAATTTTGAATTCTTACCCATTCTGTAATGTAGTCTGCCATCATAAATCTGGGACCACCTTGTAAATAGAACATCCGAAACACGCATTCCGGCAAAATAGAAGCTAAACAGCCAAACATTTAAGGAATGTTTTTCCATACCCGAAAGCTCGGAAACATTTTCAAGGGCTTGTATTTCTTTTCCTGTAAGTCCCGTTTTGGTAGTTTCAGGAAACTTGATTTTAAATTTACCTGTCCCAAACGGATATAGTTCTTTACTTACTACCTTATCCTTGATTGCCCGATTAAAAAGTAATCGAATTAAAACCATAACATTCATAGCAGTAGTTTCGGTAAGCGAGCAAGTCCCTTTTAGATAGATTTTGAACTTTTTGAGAAAACGCTCATCAATTTCTTGAAAAGTAAGGTGTCGGGCTTTGCAATATTTCTCAATATAACTGAGCCAAGCTGAATCCGTAGAATGGCGATTAATTTTATTTTCTGCTTCCAGAGCTTCAAGATGTTCATCTGCAAAATCAAAAAAAGTCAGCTTGGAAGTTGGCTTGTAAATTTCCTTTTTAATTTGATGTGCCGTTGCATCCTTGTTATTGGTCTGTAAAATAATTAAACCTTTTCTGGCTTCTGAAAGCTTTGAGGTTAATAGATTGTTCAGACTTTCTGCATTTGGATGTGATTTCTTTACCTTAAGATTTTTTGTGTCCCAATCTTCTAGTTCGATATAGTGACCTATGTGTTTATACGTTGAACGACGGTCTTTAGTTATCCTAATAGCAAGAGGATATAGACCTTTTGAGTTGGGCTTTTTACGAAGAATTATTTTTGCACTTGTTGACATTATGAACCTGTTTTGAGTACGAAAGTCAAATCAGGTACAACATTTTGTCAAAAATTCACCTTAAAGATACGTCTTTATTAGAACTTTTGGGTACAACATAGGTACAACAAATGTTGATATCAACTGATATTAATTGACTTTAAATAAAATGACTGATAACATAAATCATTGAAAATGAGATAATTTATGCTTTATTGGTGCAATATATACCAGACTTAGGATCTGGTGCCGCGAGGTGTGGGAGTTCGAGTCTCCCCGCCCGCACTTTTTCAACTGTAAATTTACAGTCATAAAACCTCTCAGAAATGGGAGGTTTTTTTGTTTGGGTACAACATAGGTACAACATTTTGATTTTTTAGTAATAGGGATATAATCTGCTGTTGTTTAATGTGAAATGATACGAATTCTTATTTTTAGAAAAATATTGAATAACTAATTATTAAATAATAGATTATTTTTTTCCTATAAAATCATAAAAACGAAATTAAATAATATAAAGCCCTTTATACCATCAGGGAAAGATTTTAAAGAATCAAAGAAACTATTTATAGATCTTGGGCTTTATATAGAGTGGGAAACCGATGGTTACATTGGATTTTGTCGAGACTCAATTCGATTCATTCTTCAAGATTATGAAAACAAGGAATTGGCTAATAATTTAATGATTCAGGTCGAGGTTGAAGACTTGGATACCTTTTGGATAGAATTACAAGATAAAAAGCTTACAGAAAAATTTAAAGTAAGATTGAGAGAGCCTACTAACTTTCTTTAAATACACCAAGGCAATTTTAGAAACTAAAAAGCCACCTGCAAAATGCTGGTGGCCTTGATATTATGAGGGAGATTCCTCTTTAGTAAAAAAACTGTTCGCTTAGAATTTTACCATCGCTCAATTCATAAACAATAAGTTCATCAAGTGACATTTGGTTTCCATCTTTTAGTTTTGCCGTGAGCTTGTAGGGAATGGCAATGTGTTTACTGGCTATAATGGCATCACCCACTTCCATAGATTCTACTCCTTCTAAATGCTCGCTCATCGCAGCATCTTTAGCCTTAATTGCTTCAACACCCTTTAAATCTGCAAAATACTCAGATTGTGGTTCGATGTGATGCGCATCGGGATGGAATAATTCGTCATAAACCTCATTGAATTTTCCTTCTCTTAAAAGGCTTACTAATTTGTTTGCTACTTCTTGATTTGTCATAACTATTTTTGTTTTTCTATTCTGTTTTTATCAATGTTGGCTCTGGATAGTTGTCTTTTATTTCTTTGTATTTTCCAGTTCCACCAGTAACTCGTTCTCCGGTTTCAACATAGTGTTTGAGACCTACTAATGTTCCCTTAAGTTGCTTTTTGAAAGAGCCTTTTGCGATAAAACCCATAAAAGCAGGTTTGGTACGAAACTGAAATTCATAAGATGCCGTCGATGTGCCATCTCCGTTATCTTTTACTCTATAAAAAGCTTGTGAATTGTCAAAGTTTAAGGGTAATTTTTTACCATCAAAAACCACATTACGCATTATCATATTTTCATTATCTATCTCGACAATACGCTCGTGAGACCATTGTGTTTCTTTCTCATTGAAATTACACTTACGTTCAGCACCAAGTTCTCCCTTCAAGGACCCATTGGTGTATTCAGATGTATAGATGTAAGGTGAGAAATTTGATATCTCCCCATAGTCCAGAACCATTGCTTCCCAAACTCGTTCTGCTGGTGCATTGATTTTAAGTTCTACGTGAACTGTTTTAAAATTCTTTTTCATCGACTGCGCGAAAGAAAATGTGGAGGCCAAAATTGCAATGGCCATAGCTACTATTGTTTTGTTTTTAAATTTCATTTTTTTCTGATTTTAAATGGTTATGCGGCTTTGTTGCCCTTCTTTTTGATGTATTTAGTGTCCGACTTAATCTTTGCTTCGGATTGTTTGCCAGTCTCTATGTAATATTTTAAGTCATCTATGGTCTGATGAATGTCTTTTCGCATTTTTGGTTTTATCATCCATCCCATTAAGATTCCGGGAATCGTTGCAAGAGTAGCATCTAGATTCATCGTGACCTCTGAGGTATTGACACTAGTAGATTTTACTCTCCATTTTGCGGTTGCAGCTTTCATAATAAATGGAGTGTCATCTAGATGGTATTGGAGTTCCATCTTTTCTTCGTCCACGTGGTCTATAATCTCGCTTACATCGCCAAACGAAGTCGAGCAGGTTCTTCCTTCGTATGGGGAATTATCGACGTTTCTTATTTTGGATTCGTTTACCGTACTTGCCCAATCGCAAGCATCTCCATAATTTGTGTATAGCACTTCCCAAACTTTGCTGGCAGTGGCGTTCACTTTAAGTGTTTTGTTAATTTTCATTTTACGTTTGTATATTATGCTTTTGAGAAAGCAGATTTATTTGTTCGTTACTGCTTTGATGCTGAAAACACTACAGTGTGACAAGTCTTAAAAGAAACTATAAAAAATGCCCACCTTTATAGCGAGCATTTTAATTTTAGGGGAAATATATTAATTAGGCATCATTAGCCATATTTGTTACAATCTCTGTTAATGAAGATTTCATAAAAGCCGTAAACTGCTCCTCGTTCATCTGTGGATTTTGTATAAATGACTCATAATTGGACCACCATACAATCATTGACTTATTGTATCCCAGATCTATCACTTTAAAGTTGTTTACAAGACCTTTAACAGGAACACCTTCTACAACCGCGTAAGTGTATGTTCTGTTAGTATCATCATAGGCAAGGATACTTTCTTTAAACTGACTTTTTCCATCTGGGGCAGTACACACTCGTGTTGCACCTGCACCATATTTACCTGTCACTTTCACATTGCTTACTGCCTTTGTGTATTTTGCAAAATCAAGATTCCTTACGATTTTCCAAACATCGTCTGCACTTTTCTCAACAATTTGAGTGTGTACCAACTTTGCATTGGCATTTTGAGCGGTTACTTCTGTGTTTCCTATACCAAGTATAAACAAGGCTATTAAGGATAACGATTTCAATTTTTTCATTTTTACTATATTTTAAAAGTTATACCCCCTTTGATTCAGAAAAAGTAATTGTGTGACAACCTTTGTTTTCATTGTATTGCTTTGGCAAAAGCAGAATTTTAAAATGTTATATTATTATGTAATTAATTTAAATCTTCAAATGAAGTGGTCACACCTAGTTCATTTTTGCATCTAATTGATAAATAAAACTATTATGGACAATCCTTTTTTAAAAGAATATACTGGGGACAAGACCGATATGGAGTTGGTTACAGGGGCTAAGAATGGTGATAAAAAAGCCTTGGAAGAACTACTTCTAAAACATCAGCCTTTTATTTACAATGTGGCTTGGAAAATGGTGCGCCATCCTGCAGACGCAAAAGACTTGACCCAAGAAGCACTTATTAAGATTGTCACCAATCTGTCTATGTTCAAAGGGAAAAGTAAGTTTTCGACCTGGTGCTATCGTATTGTGGTCAACCATTTTTTAATGTCAAAACGCAAACCTAACGAAGAGGTGTTTACCAGTTTTGAAGCGCACGCTATAGGCTTAGAAAATACGCCAGATACAGATATGACTGAAGCCGAAAAGAAGGCTAATGAAGCACTTATAAAAGAGATGAATTATTCTTGCATGAGTGGAATGCTGTTGTGTTTAAATAGAGACCAACGCTTGGTGTACATCATAGGAGAAATGTTTGATGCAGACCAAAATATAGGTTCCGAAATTTTAAATATTTCTAAGGATAATTATAGAAAACGTCTTTCTCGGGCACGTAAAGATATGTTTAACTATATGAATAATAAATGTGGCCTGGTAGATAAAAGTAATCCTTGTCGATGCCATAAAAAAGTTCAGTTTGCATTAGATAATAAGTTTATAGATGCAAAGAATTTATTGTTTAACCGCAAGGAACATGCCAGTTTTAAAGAAGTTATAAAACCGGATGCCGATTTTATGTTGGAAACCGTAGAACACAAATTTGATGAATTGTATCGCAAAATGCCCTTTAAACAGAATTTTGACAAGAAGACCTTTATAGAAGATATTTTAAGCGATAAGAAGATTAACAGGGCGATGCGGTTGAATTGATGGCTTTTTATTTGAGATTGTCACACCGCACAGTTTTATGCATCTAATAGTAAAAGCCTATTCATTGAAAACTAATTTTCACATCATTACCCTGTCCTTCTTTTCATTAATAATGTGCAATCTATGCGCAGCTCAAGTTCCAGATAATGAAAAAAAAGTAATCATTGCTAGCAAAATCCTTGCAGAAAATATTTCCATAACGACATATGATAGCGCCCCTGAAATTGAAATTAAACCGTTTGTTTACATTACAGATGGTCAAAAAATGATTGAAAATGGCACATTGGATATCATAAAAGAACTTACCATTAAAGGTCAAATACCTAAAGCGAATTATGTGTTTGTAAGTACAATTGATGCCAAGACAAGCCAGGATAAACGCAATACTTATTTTTTCTGTAACGAAAAATATATGCAGTTTTTTGAAAAGGAGTTGGCACCAACTATTGAAAGCCAGCTTTCGCGAAAGCTAAAACCCAAAGAACGCAGTTTGATTGGTATTTCCTTTGGAGGTCTCAATGCGGTTTATTTTTCTGGTAAAACCGAATTGTTTCAGAACTATGCATTATTATCCCCAATTACCTATCCCTGTAAAGAAGCGCTGTCATCAATAGCATTCTCTGAAAATGAAAATTTAAACATATTCATTTCCACAGGTAAGAACGATGCCGAAAATTATGTTGGGCCACTTACACAATTGTATAAATCAAAAGGATATACAGTTGAAAATCTAGAAACGGAAGGTGCTCATGATTTTAATAACTGGAATGGACAGATGGAACAGATGTTGAATAAGCTTCTAAAATGACACAAATCGTTATGAAAATAAAATACTTAATATACACGATACTGCTATGTGTAACCGGAATTGCTTCGTGCCAGAACAAAAAAGAAAATGGACAAATAAAAACAATAGAACGAATGCCTAACTCACTAATTAAACAGTTGACTCAACAAGAAAGAGACCCACAGATGATGTTCTATCTAGAACAGAGCGTAGATGGCGTGACTGTCTCTGAGATACTCCAGAATTCTGAAGAGGTTATGATTGATTTTATAGAAGCTATTCCAGAAGAAAAGATTTCCTACAAATATGGATTCGGAAAGTGGACTGTTGCCCAAGTATTGCAGCATATCATTTCCTATGAACGTATAATGACAGAGAGTGGGTTAAAAATTGCTGGTAAGAAGGTGGAAGACCCAATAGGATATTACAATCAAATAACCACTGCTAGAGTAGAAAAAGATATTACCAAAACCGAACTACTAGAACGATTCAAAAATGTAAGAAAACAAACGATTAAGACCTTTGCCAATTTTTCAGAGGAAGAACTCAAGATAATGGGCATACATGAATCGTTTCCAGCATCCCCAAGGACACTGGTATTGTGCATCTCTGGGCATCAGCAACACCATTTTGAGGTGATTGAGGAAAAATATTTATAATTTTTACCTTATCAGCTAATCAGTTCTATATAGGCTAGGTGGTACTTCGTAGCTTTTTTGAACAGTTTATGAAAAATACCTGGGTCATTGAATCCACAGTCATATGCGATTTCTGAAATAGATGCTTGGGAATTCCTTAATAGTTTTTTTGCCTTATCCAATCGTTTGGAATCAGCTCCCTCGTCGCTGAATTCGACCACATGATTGACGCCAGATGTCTATTTACCAATACCACCGTAGTCTAAGGCAAGAGCATTCCATACTTCGTCTATGGAGCATCTTTCAATTTTATAGGAGGCTTGAAAGGAGTTAGAATAATAGGTCAATCCATTGGATAAAAAGACCAGAAAGAAGTAATAGCGTGGTGAGCTGTAAAGAGAGACCTTTGAAGGGATATGAACTTAATAGTTTAGAAGGGATTTGCTGTTAGTCTTATTTTGATTAACCAGTCTTTCAAGCTTATCGATAGCTGCGATTAACCCTTTTGAGATTTGATTTTTAGCGATTGTAGCCATTAAGAGTTTTTGTAATAAAGTACGAGTCGTCCAGTATTGTTCTACTTTGAGTAGTGTTTTATCTTCCCCTTTAGGTTCTAAAATGTAAAACAGGTATAATTTATCTACTGGTGATGGGTCGGTGGTTAACTCTCCATATATCAATTGGTCAATGGGTACATCCTTGATGACAGTGGTGAAGTTGAAGTGCTTACCATTGATAACGCATACGTGTTCAGTGCCTGCACGGGTTACCTCGTATTCATTAAACTTAAATTCTTCAACACCATCTATCCACAAATGGCGATGTCTATAATTAGTGAGCAATTCAAATAGTTCGTAGGGGTCAATGTTTAATTCACGTTCCAACACAAAATCAGGTGGCCTATCAGTAATTACAATTTCAGGTGGTTCAAAACCTAATAACTTTAATTTTTCTACCTCTATTTCTGCAAAAAGATAGGAGATGGGTTTACCGTCGTAACTATTCTCGCTTTCGCGAAATTGGAATAGCATACTTTGATAACTTGATTGCAATCCTATTTCGCCAGCCAGCTCCTTACTTACCAAAACATAATTATCACTCTCAATAGAATTTTTGAGGAGTCTATGCGCTTGAATGACCGATTCACCAAACGGCTTGCGATTGCCCTGTACAGTCATAAACTGAAGCTCTCCGCAATGCAGTACAATTTTGAGTTCCAAATCTGGAGCACTGGCACAAGCACGACACGGACAAATTCGATTGGTTTCCATCATTTTAAGATGACTGTAAAACGCAGTGTACATTGTTTCGACTTGGGCTAGCAACTTCTCTTGGGACGGAATATGATTTTCTTTATAAAAGAATAAAGCATCACCTTCCACTTCGGCCAATTTTAAGTTTTGTGTATTGGAGGAAATGAGAACTTCCAATAATTCGGCAATAACGTGTTCACAGTGTTGTACCTCTGTGGTCTGTACAAAGTGTGTGAAGCCTGAAATATCGGGTATAAACAAAAGTGATTTTACTAAAGCCATTTTTCGATTCTGTATTTAAATTGATGAAATCTACTCTTGGCCTGAAATGTAAGGTACCGTTGCAATATCACTTTATGTATTATTCTGGTGAGCGAATATTTAGCAAGATACCTGTATCTAATTTCGGAATTGAAATGAGTACGTTCTTCCGTACTCTTATCACGGTGAAGTGATATGGTAAAATGGACATTTTTTAGTCCCTTACATAAGAGCTTATCGTTCAGTTTTGCGTGATATATATTATCAGTGGTAGAAAATTTAACCTCCGAAATGTTGCCCATACCACTAAAAACAGTAAGACCTTCCAATAATGCCTCTTTCACAACCCCTTTTGGTCTTTCGATAGTACTGTTTATGTGAATGGTCGTAGGCATTGGTTCAGAAAAATCGGGATATGCTCAATCGTAAAAAACTATCATCCTGAAAGTTGGATAGAATCAATTCAGATGTATCTATATCGTTAAATATTCGGGCTTCAATTTCTGCAGTCCAGCTGCTCCCAAAACGTCTCGATGCCTCAATACTAAAAATGGTGCTTGACTGTTCTAGGTCTTTTATTCCTCCTAAAAGAATGGAGGTGTCCTGAACATCGTTAAAAGCAATTCTACTTCCGAAAAACATGTCATTTTGAAGTGTTGTCAATGCTAGTTCATCGCGCTCATCATAGAGATACTCTCCTAACAGTCCTATGTCCAAACCATTACCATCAATATTACTGAACGTATATTCCAAACCTGCAACCAAAGCAAGAAAATCCTGAGCATCGGCGTGACGGTAGATGGATTCAAATTTCCAAAGGAAAGCGTTGTGTGTTATTTGAACATCAAGTCCGGTTTGATTGATAACGGGATAAAAGGCATTAATATCGCCTGTAGGTGTAAATACAAAAAGTGGCTCTCGGCCATTTCCATAAAAGTGGGATAGCCCAATATCGAATGCTCCCACAAAATACTTCCATCTAAAGGCAAAGTCTTGTCGCCATTCTTCCGCGCCACTTTCATAGCCCAAATCATCTTTATCTATGACTACCCCAAAACGTAGTCGTCCTTCTTCTCCGGCAAACGTGCGTTTTCTGTGATAGGGGAGATAGAAAAAATTAAACGTTCCAAAGTCATTGGTCACCCAACTGAACTGCGCCATTGGTTGCCCCAATTTATCTTCTCCATCAAAGCTTTCCACAGCATCTGTCTGATTGATAATATCTACCAAATGGTTGCTTTCTGCAACACCCCAATACACCTTTTTAAGCCCAATACTCAACTCCCAATTCTTCTTTGCTTTTTGATAATAGAGTTCCCTAATATCCCAATGAGTTCGCACATTATCTCTATCTATTCTTAGGAATCCTTTAAAATTGATGCTCTCATAGCCTTTGTTCCATTCAGCTGAGTATTCAGGTCTAATAGCTAAAGACGGATAGTGATTTTCCTGTCCTGAAAATTGAGCATCTTCATAAAAATATCGGTATTCACCTTCTAACTCCAATTCAAAGTCGTGGGTTACTTTTTTGGGTGTTTCTGATTGCGCTTTTGCGAAAGCGTAACCAAAACTTATTATTATGAATAATATTATTCTCTTCATACGAAATTGTGCCAAAGCCACACGCTACAAAACCATATTGCATTGTAGCGCGTTGTCTTTGGACTTAAAGTGCAGTTCTAGTAGGGGGAAACAAAATTTCTTTTGCATAAGAACTACTGTTTTTGATATTTAAAGCTGACGTTATCATCTTCATTATTCAACAGTAAACGCCAGCCTTAAACACCAACCATCAATCAAAAAACTAATTTCCAGCTCTTTTAAGCGCTACTTGCGTAAAATCATCATCTGTTAATCCAGCATCAAAATTGTAATTGCTGAATTTTAAAATGGTCTCTTTATTGCTCTGGTGATTGACCATATTGAAAGTTCCGGCTCTCCAGAATTTATCTTTGTACAATTTGTAATCGCTATAGGTCAAGGTCTTTAAAAGCGAATTTTTACGGTCGTAAAATTCTATTTTCTCAATGCGATAGCCTTTGTCCTTGTTGTAAGTAACCACCCTTCTTGTGTAACCCGATATTGGGTCTACTGGGTCTTGTTCTACGATAAGGTTGCTTCCTTCTTCTTTCAAAAATTTATAGCTGTACTTTTCTACTTCTTGGGAAGAAAGGTCTTCATAGGCAAATTCACTACCTACAAATGGTCCGGATTTGTTATTTGATGAAATCCGTTTTACTCTGGCAATAGATGGCAAATAAAGCCACTGGTCATCACTGCCTACCTTATGTGTAAAAGTTAAGGTTGCAGTACCTTTGACATCTTTTGGACTATTGAAAACGATAAGGGATTTGTCTCCATCTTCAGTAAGCTCCAAGGTTTTGTTTTCTAGAAATCGTTCACTGGTCTGACCATTTTTGTTTTTTAAGGTCATTTGCAATTCTACGGTACTACTTCCAAAACCTAAGTCGGCTTCTTCAGCAGCTTTTGCAATTTGTAAACCTCTTTCTTCGGCGGTTTGAGCAAACCCCATTGAAAAAGCTACCAATGCAATTGTTGTTATAATCGATTTTTTCATTCTGTATATAATTTTTTATTAGATGTATTAATTTTTTGCTTTAATCTGAACGGTATCTTCTTTCTTGCTCACTAGTATCAGCAATGAGGGCAATAGGATAAAATCTATGACAAGTGCAGCGATGATAATAATGAGTGTGATACGTGCCATATAGCTGTTTAGCGCAAAGGGTGAAGTAGAAAGAATTCCAAAACCAGCCACCAACACTATTGTGGTGGTCACCAATGCTCTTCCAACGGTTTGAAAAGCGTAAATCACAGCTTCTTTTGCGTTGTATCCCAGTTCACGTTTGGCTCTTAAGAACTTGCTCATAAAGTGTACGGTATCATCTACTATAATTCCTAAGGTCATACCGAAAACGAAAACCATACCCGAATTGATAGTTCCTTTGTACAACCACCAAAGCCCGAAACCAACGATTACAGGAGCTACATTCGGAATTATACTTAATAGGCCTAATTTGAAATTTCTGAGGGCTATCATCAGTATCAATGAAATCAGTACGAGTGCCACTATATTTCCATTGAACATACTATCTGCCTGACGGAAACCTAACTTAGAGAACATTAGTGTTGGACTCACGCCTATGGAATGCATCGGTTCTGGTGCATTCTCTTTCAACCAGTTTTCTGCTCGTTCAGTAAATGCTATCATTTCTGCACTGGAACTGTTTTCAAGTGTAGCCGTTACCCGAGTTTCAGATTTGTCTACATTTATTTGATTGTTCAAATCTAGACCGAAGGGTAAAGACAACTCGTAGAGCAAGAGGTATTGAGCAGCTTCATCTCGACTCGAAGGAACCTGATAGTAGGATTGATCATCACCGTGCATTGACCGATTGACCCGTCTTGCCACTTCGCTAAAAGCGTTGGTGTGTACCACTTCCGGTTGGTCATTGAGCCAATCTTCAAATTCGTTTAACTTCTGTAAATATTGAGGGTTATTGATGCCACCACTTTCCCCGCTGCCTACCGAGAATTCCACATTGTAAAATCCTGTTAGGTTTTCATTGATAAAATCACTGTCTTGCCTAAACTTAACAGAGGTATCAAAGTATTCTACAAACTCGTCATTGAAAACATTTAGCGTTGCCAAATAGGTAAGTCCGCCAATAATTGCTAATGATATAACCGATAGACGTAGAGGTTGTCTTGTTACCCAATGACCAAAGCGGGTATACCAATTATTTGGTAAAACAGTTTTTTCGGTATTTGCCTTTTTCCTTTTCCACAGGGGTAAAATGGCCATTAATGCAGGAAGGAATGTGGTAGAGAAAAAGAATGCCATTGTCATACCAAAGGCCACGATATTTCCTAAATCCCAAAAGGGAGGTACTTCACCAAAGTTCATTGTGAGGAAACCAATGACCGTAGTTAGGCTCGTAATAAATACAGGCATAAAATTAAGACGAATACTTTCTACTAGAGCACCTCGTTTATCATAACCTTCGTGACGCGCTTTTTGTAAATAGGTAATGAGGATATGAATACTATCTGCAACTGCCAGCGTTAAAATCATCGTAGGAAATACAGATGACGGTGCCGTAAGTTTTATCCCCATCAATCCTATAAAGCCGAAGGCCGCCATTGCTGAAAACATAAAAACAAGCATTGTGGAAAGCATTGCAAAAATGTTTCGTGTAAGCAAAAAGGTGAGTAATAATACGACTAACACCATCAATCCGACCAAAGCAAATCCTTTTTCAGAATACTCAAAAAACGCGGTGTTTAGCGGAACTAAACCTGTCGTATACACATCAAAATTGGGGTGCTTTTCTTGAAAGTCCGCTACCATTTTTCGAGTTGCGGAAGTTACTGCCGGAATTTCCAACGCACTATCTTCTCCAGGAAGCCGCACCGTTATATTGATTGCAGTAACACTTCCTTCTTCATTGATTAATCGATGAACAAGAAGCGGTTCCTTAAGCGCTTTTTCTTTTATTTCAAGAATTTCAATTTCCGTTTTGGAAGTAGATTCGTAGGAAAGGTCATCCACATACAAATCATCCCCTACGGCACTGGTATGCTGAAAATTTGTTACAGCATCTACTCGCGAAGAGTAGGGAGTGTTCCAAGCTTCCGCTGTAAGTTCTTCGATGGCAACAAGGTTTTCTTTGGTGAAAACATTGCCGTTTTTAGGTGCTAAAACCAACACTACATTATCGTCTTTGGTGTATTTATCTTGTAGTGCGTCAAAAGCTTCCAGTTCAGGATTGGTTTCGCTGAAGAATACGTGATAGTCTCCATCAAATTGCATTTTTCCTTGAGAGGCAAGTCCCATTGCAAGCATAATGGATAGTATAAGCACAGGCCATCTGAATCGGATGACGAATTCTGCCCAGCGTGTCGCTAAGGTCTTTTTTGCATTTTGATTAGGTTCACTCATATGTCAAATTAGTATTGGAAATGGTTTCTCAAATTTTATGTTTAACCCTATTTTTCCTTTGGATAAATGGGTCAATTTCTTGTTCAATAGGGTCATTGTTGTTTAGATTCAGGAATTGAAAATGTGTGACAAATAATTAATTAGGATTTATATTAATGACCGTCGGGTTTATTAAATCAAATTGCCTCCACATCTTCAAGTGGGTACAGTACCTCCTTATCAAAAGAATCAAACTTGTAATTGTTCAAGGCGAAACTGTACACCTTATTATCCAATTTTTTTGGTCCTTTGAACTGTATCTTGACATTACTTGGCAGGAATGCACCAATACTGGTTTCTTTTCTTTCATATCGCGCTGTAGCGTGTTGCATTCCTTTGGGCATTGGCAAAAAGAAGTCATTTATCGTTACTTCCAGTAAGTCAATGAATTTTGTGTTTGGATTGATATAAACCAAGAAACGGTCATACTTTTTATTGGGCTCTTCGCTTCCCCAAGTGACATAAACCGTTTCGTAATCGATGCCATCGAGTTCCTTGGTACCTGCGTATCGTATAATTTCGGCATCGGGTAGATGCATCGGTGCTTCCAATAGGTAATGATAGGTAGCCAACCCCCAGATATAGCGGTCGTGTTCGTGACGTTTCAAGTAGTCACTTCCTACTTCTTTTTTATAACCCTTCCAAGATTGTACTCCTTGTATGGTATTCTTTTTTCTACCTTCTAAGTATTCTAACCGTCCATCGAAACTGTTCGTAGCGAAGCGGAGTTTTAGATTGTTATTATTGTTTCCTGGAAAGGTATTCATAGGCATAATTAGCCAAGCACCTTTCCAGTTGAAGATAGCGTTAGCTTCGTAAACTTTGGTGTCTGAAAGTTTATCATAACCCATTGCCGTTTTGGCTTGGTTTAGAAACTTCTTTCCTTTCTGCTCTTCATTGCTAATAGAGTTTGTTTTTAATGCTTCTGAGCGTAGGTCTACAGACTTGCACGATTGTAATAAACCAATAGTTATTACGATAATTGAAAATTTTAAATAGTGTTTCATTTGATTGTAAATAATTAGACTGTTCTGTTTAATTTAATAGTAAATTTTTTTTATGCTTTTATAAATTTAAAAGTCATATCAAACCAGATATCCATATAAACTCGATTTCTTGTCACTTTTGTCCTTGAGAGCACGCCATAAAAACCAGCATGCAAATACTCTGCTAGTTGGAGGGGAGTGAATTCGTTTGTGATTTCCTTTAAATCCTGACCTTTTGCAACAACAGAGGCTAATATATTGAGCCATCCCACGAAGTGAGTATTGGCTTCCGAAGCAATAGCATTGTTTTGACGGCCCACTTCAACACTCATATTATTTACAAGGCAACATCCCGAATAATCATCTTTTTCATTTAGGTCAATCATCATTGCATAAAATGATTTTAAACACTCAATGGGTGATAGGGAACAATCATCGAAGTAATCTTTCATCCAGCAACCGTTACTTTCGCCATACTGTTTGATAACCTGTTGGGCAAAGTCTTCTTTGGTTTCAAAGAAATTATAAAATGAACCTTTTGGAATACCAGCTTCTTTCAGGATTTGATTAATGCCAACATTATGGTAACCGTTTCTTCTGAAAACGTCAAAGCCTACATTTAAAATATCTTCTTTGTTATACTTATATCCCATATCGGTGCAAATATATGAAAAATATTGAATTTAACCAATTGGTCTAATTCATTTAATTTTCTAAAAGTTTATTACACTATCTAACGCATCATCGGCCTCTCTATGTATAAAATTTGCTCGGTAGTTTATCGTTGTTTTAAGGTCACTATACCTATAAATGCTAGCCTATGTAAAGGAACACTTCATTCCAAAACCAAAATCGTGAACTAAGTCCGCTTATCTAAACTAGACTAAATATCTAGTATGTAATAAGGACGCTTAGCTTCGGAAAACCCTTTGCTTTTAGGAGATAATAACGAAATGCACTAATCTAATCTTATACAGTATTGTTTGCAGGTACAACATAGGTACAACAAAAGCCATTTTCACGCATAATTAATACTTTTAAATCAAATTTATATACATATAAGTATATGATAATCAAATATTTAATATCAATTGATTTTAATTTCCTAGACTTAGGATCTAGTGCCGCAAGGTGTGAGAGTTCGAGTCTCTCCGCCTGTACACTTCGACTGCGCTCAGTGCAAGCGAGGGAAAGCCGACTTTTAGGAGTCGGCTTTTTTATTTTGGTAAAACAATGTTAAAACATTTAGTGATTTATCTTACTATGTTAAGGTATCGTTTAAATCCAAATTCAAAAAGAACAAAAACGATTTGGTTTTCCCCTATATGACGGGGCCAGTCTCAAGGACGAAAAACGTATGGCGATTCGCACTAAAATAATAATAAGAAACTTAAACCGCAGATTGGAGATTGTTGCAGAAAACCTTGGTATTGAAAAAAACTCAGTATGCATATTGCACGTCATAGCTTCGGAAATATATCAGGGGATAAAATACCTATACAAATGCTTCAAAAACTATATAGGCACTCATCTATCACTACTACTGTTAATTATCAAGCTAATTTTATGCACAAAGAAACCGATGACGCATTGGAGAAGGTTGATTTTTAATAACCGTTATGTCATTTGACCAATTAAATGGCTGTTTGTCAATTGATATATGTGGGTGAAGGATAAATTGTTATCTTGTCTCAGAGGTATATTTAAATCAACCAAATACTTTTAATATAATCAGATATTACTGTTATGCAAGTTGTCTGCCTACAAGAAGAAGCCTTTTACGCCCTATTTGATAAGGTAGTTGAGCACGTAGAATCGAAACGAAAAGAGATGCCTGCCAAATGGATCGACGGCGAGGAAGCAATGGGAATACTTAAAATAAAATCTACAACCACCTTACAAAAATTGCGGGATGAGGGAAAAATTGCCTTTTCCCAACCACAAAAGAAAATTATTCTCTACGACCGGGACTCCATAAATCAGTATATTGAGGCACATGTGCGCGAAACTTTTTAATTAATTATGGAAGAAAATCTAAAAGTTGACAAAGATTATAAAGCCGCTTTCAATCTTGGATATGAATTGGCTAAAGAGTTGAATTTGACTACGCCAATGTTCAAAGATATAAGTTCAGGTAACGAGCGTATTAATGCCATGCAAATAGGTATGGAGCAATATAGCAATGAAGTCACTCAAGGGCAGTACAAAGAAAATATCCAACACATAGAATCAGATAAAAAGACATCCGATATTCAAAACATGGATGCAAAGAAGGTTGACCGCAAAGATCTGGGCAAAGGATTGGACTTCTCCAGTTGAGCAATTAGAAAAACTATTGAGTCAATTCAGATAATTAAATCTTGGGCCAACAATAGTTAGGACTAGCTCATAAATACCTTATTTTATGCGTTCATATTCAGTAAATTCATAGATTAACCCGTCCGGTTCTTCCATGCCCGATTCCTTTCGAATTCGCAATCGTTGACCCGTCAATAGGACCACGATAAATGGTTTGCTAACCTCAGAATTAAAGTGGCTTAGTTTTCCTGATTCCTCAAAAGTCCAAGTACCAATTTCTATAAATGACTGGGCTATCTGGCTATGACATGCAACTTCTCCGATTCCCAGAAATAGGAGTTCTTTTCTTGTTGGAATGCCTTTACATATAGTATCATATCGTCTTTTTGGCAACTTTCGATTTGAGCGAATAAATCTTCGGTAGGCTCTAAAATTCCCAACGAATCATTAGGTTGCCCTCTAAATTCTGCAATCCTTTTCCAATCCCCTGCTAGATTATCTTCAATAAATAACAGATTAACCTGCTGTGAACTTTGGTCATCGTCGTTACATGCCATGATAACCAACAATGAAAGTGACAATATGTAAATTGTTTGTTTTAGCATAACTTAACTAATATAAAGTTACTTTTTATCATAACATTCAACATATCCATTTTTAGCATTTTTTCTCCAATTGCAAATAGCGATTGTTCGATGAGTTCAAAGTTATTTTAAATGGTCGTCCGCTAATTATTTTTAAGTTGGCAATTGAGATTCTTACTTTGGAATTTAGACCTGTTAGGGTTCTTAAAGACAAAAAGGTCCATCTGATTAGCGAAGTTGCCTTTACGTTTCCCTGCGTTTTCCCATAATTTCCAGTATTTTAATACGGTAAACAATAGGAATGCCCCTGGAGTATAATTTACTTGAAAATTCGTTGATGAACTTGACTTCTTTATGTTCTTTTCGTTTTATAATACTTTTAATGCCTTCTGTAAATAGGTGTAACTTTTGTTTGGCAATGGTGCCTTCAAGTTCTTCGAATGTGCCGTGCACCATAACCGACTCCCAATTAAACATAGATTGCATTTCTTCGACCTGTACGGTAACCGAGTTGTTTTTTCGCATCGCATCGATTTTATGGCCTTCCGATGTATAGCTAATAATTGTATTGTCTGCATGATCAAAATAATAGGTAATAGGAATCAAATAGGATTTTCCTTGCCATAGATAGGCCAAGTGGCCCAGGTAATTGTTTCTGAGGACATTCGCACTTGCGCTAATTGTTAAATCTGTCATAGTCATTTTTTTTAAAATTACTGATCTTTTAATATGAGTTGTACGATGTGTAGGTTTCGCTTGTATTCCGCCATCGATTATATATTTCCTTTTTTAAGTTGTTTTGCTGCATGGTTTGCGGCTCGCGCCGTAAATGCCATATAGGTAAGGGATGGGTTTACACAGGCTGCGGATGACATAAACGATCCGTCGGTCACATATACATTAGGAACATCATGAACTTGGTTGAAACCATTGAGTACTGAAGTCCTACGATCCCTTCCCATACGGGCGGTGCCCATTTCGTGGATTCCAAGGCCTAGGGCCCCGGGATTGTCAAAAGGCTGGACATCGCGCAGCCCAGCTTTTTTTAGCATTTCGACAGCGGATTCCTTCATGTCCTTCCGCATGGCCCATTCATTCTCCTTGAATTCGGCATCGAAAGTTACCGTAGGTAGCCCCCAACCGTCCAACTTATCATAATCCAAGGTCATTCTATTTTCTTCGTACGGAAGCACTTCGCCGAAGCCGCCAAGACCCATGGTCCATCCGCCTGGTTTCAGGATGGTCTCTTTTAGATCTTTCCCGAAAGATAGTTCGGCGACGGCTTCGTCCCAATTGCCTCTTCCGGCACCGCCTTGATAGCCAAAACCTCGCTTATAATCTTTGCGGTCGGAATCGCCACCAAGATTTCTAAAGCGCGGGATATATACCCCATTTGGTTTTCGCCCCTTATAATATTTGTCTTCAAGCCCTTCAAACTTGCCTTGGGCACCCACACCCAAATGATGATCCATAATGTTCCTTCCCAGCTGATCGGAATCGTTCCCCATACCGTTCGGGAAGCGATCGGATTTTGATTGCATCAATATTGATGTAGAGGCAATGGATGAGGCGCATAGGAAAATTACCTTGGCCTTGAACTCATGCGCTTCCTTGGTGACCATATCGATGACCTTCACGCCGGTCGCACGTTTGGTATTGGAATCATACATCACTTCATGTACAATGGAGTCGGGTCTTAACGTTAGGTTTCCTGTTCGTTCGGCTGCAGGCAAGGTTGAGGAATTACTGCTAAAATATGCCCCAAATGGGCAACCACGTATACAGCGGTTTCGGAACATGCAATGTTGTCGGCCTTCGAATTTTTTGGTTCCAGTAATATTGGCGACCCTTCCTGCCGTGACCACACGGCCATTTAAATTCTCGCTTACCTTTTCCCTAAAATGTTGTTCGACACAATTGAGTTCCATCATGGGTAAAAACTGGCCGTCGGGCAATTGCTTCAGCCCAAGATTTTCCCCCGATACCCCGATGTAGGCCTCTACTTTGTCGTACCAAGGGGCAATGTCCTTATATCTAACGGGCCAATCCACTGCGATTCCCTCGCGCTGGTTGGCCGTAAAATCGATATCGCTCCAACGGTAACTATGTCGCCCCCACATGATGGAACGCCCTCCCACATGGTAGCCCCGCATCCAATCAAATCGTTTGATTTCGTTGTAGGGGTGTTCCAAATCGTTCACGAACCACAGGGCACTGGCCGCATTGGTCGTGTACCCGGTCCTATTTTGCTTTGGTTGTTTTTTTAAATCTTCCTGGGTTGGTTTCCCTCCGTTCGGTAAGTCCCATGGATCTTTATAGGCCGTTGGATAGTCCGTGATATGACGTACCATTCTTCCACGCTCCAAAACCAAGGTCTTAAGGCCGTTCTCACAAAGTTCTTTGGCGGCCCAGCCACCGCTGATGCCGGTTCCCACAACAATCGCATCATAGGATTGCTGTTCTTCGTTGTAATAGAATTTTTTCATTGTCAAATCTTTTAAAAAGCCATTCATTCTTTCGCTATCTTAAAATGTATAAATGACTTTGTGTTCACATTTTTATCATCTTTTAGCATTTAGTTTTCTAATCGGGCTCCATAGTTCTTATAACCATTTATCAATATTCTATAACCTGTAGTCTTTCAAAAACCTTAAATGGGGAAGAAAGGTGAGTAAAAGCATCGCCGTACGAACCATTTGATAGGAAACCCAATTTGCCAACCTGTTGAATATACCTGCTCTTTGTTTGAGACTCTCCTTTGTAATTTCGCTACACTCGCTGATAACCTTTTCAAAGTCAGCGCGAAGGTTTTCGGCAAATTCTACGGAGTGAATTTCCACGTTCATTTCAATACTACCGTAGCAACTAAGACTGTTCAGGTTAAATGAGCCTACGGTGGACCATTTTTTATCTACCACGGAGGCTTTACCATGCACTACGGATTTGTTCCACTCATATATCCTCATATGGTGGTTTAAAAAAGAGGAATACAAATGTTCGGTTGCCCTACGTACCAACGGTACATCACTAACCCCAGCCAATACGACTATTATTTTTATACCCTTTTCACTTGCCTTTTTTAGGGCTTTTGCTATCCGCCTTCCAGGTAAAAAATATGAGCCTACGATTACTATTTCTTTTTCGGCATGGAGAATGGCATTAGTATAGGCATCACAGACTTCGGTTTTACTTTTAAGCCAGTCGTTTTGTAAGATTCCAACCCTTGCTTTGTTCACCAAATGCAGGACGGGATTTACTTTTTTCGAACTCCGTTGTTTAAAAAAATAATCCTTGCACAGATTCTGTAAATCTACTGCTACAGGGCAAACCAATTGCACGGCATAATCAAGCCAGGGTTCAGAATCTTGGGTTCCATGGTATTTATCGGCAATATTGATCCCACCGATGAGTGCTGTTTTTCCGTCGGCAACGACTACTTTGTGATGCATATGCCTACCGAGATAAAAATTGTTCCAAGAGAACAAAGGGGAGAAAAAACGTAGTGAAATACCATGTTGTACCAAATCATGGACATAACTATCGGGGAGCGTAGCGCTACCATAGGCATCCAGTAAGACATACACTTTGACTTTTCGTTGGGCTGCTTTCTTCAGTAGAGCAGCTATGCGATTTCCAGTACTATCGTTTTCAAAAATGTAGGTTTGTAAATGTATTTCCTTTTGCGCCTTTTCAATTATTTTTTCCAAACGATGAAAATAGTCTTTGCCCGAATGGACCAACTCGATATAGTCTTCATTATGGCCCACAACGTGCAATACTTTTTTGATATTATCTTCTGCTGATTTGTGCGTCATCGCTATTTCCTTAAATAGTAAACCAATCCTATTGCAACCAAAACGACCGAGCCTGCAATTATAAAAGGGTAGTAAAAGCCACCGGCGAGCAACCAAGTTCCCAATACGGGTCCTAAAATCTGGCCGATACTGTTTGTGGAGCTTTGTATGGAAATGTTTCTTCCCGTATCTTCCTTAGATAACAAAGAGACGGCTGAAAGCAGATTTGGGGTTACCATCGCACCACCACTGGCAAATAGTATTATCATACCATATACAGATAGCTCATTGCGCAAAAAAGGGAATACAATAAGTGAAAGTCCGGTAATCACTAAGCCTAACGTGATTTGCTGTTTCGAGGTCATTATCTTTTCCCCATAAGTAGCAAAAACAGGCTGTAAGACTGCCATCACAGAACCGCAAAGCATAAAGCCAATACCGACTTGACTACTATTGAACGCCAGCTCGTCCTTGCCATAGATTGAAAATACGGTTTCAAACAGGGTCACAACAAATTGCATTACAAAGGATAGCAGCAACAGTATGATAAAATAATTACTAAAAGTAAAATTAAATTTTATCGTTTTTTCTCTGATCTTGGTCACTATTGCCGTGTTCTTCAACCATTTTAGAATAACGAACAATACGATCAAACCCAATACTGCGGCAAAGAAAAATGGAACCGAAAATCGGTCAAAATGAAATACGCCAAAAGAATATTTCAAGTGCACGTTGGTCTGTGATAACAGCCCCCCCAAAACAGGGCCAAAGATAACACCCGAACTGATTGCGACCCCTGACCACGCCATTATTTTGGTCCTACGCTTTTCCGAGGTTATATCACTTAGATAGGCATTGCTGACGGGAATTACCGAAGAGGTAAATATTCCTCCGATTATACGGGCTACATACAACATGGTGAGCGAAGTTGCCAGACCGGTCAATAGGTTCATTGTTATAAACCCGATAAGCCCAACCAGAATTATGGGCTTACGACCATATTTATCGGAAAGTCTGCCCCACAATATTACAAAAATTAATTGAAATAGAGGATAAATGCTGGTAAGTAACCCAATATGGAAGTTGATTAAATCGGTGTCGAGATTGTCTTTTAAAGCTAATCTTTCGGTATAGTAGGGAAGGGTTGGCAATAAAATACCATAACCCAACATCACTACAAATAAACTCAACAGGATTAAAGATATCCTGTTGAGCTTTTCTTTCTTGTTCATTATTTTTTACCGATTTTTCGCTTTAATAATTGTGCATTAATGGCCACTATAATCGTGCTCAAACTCATAAATACAGCAGCTACGGCTGGTCCCAATACGAATCCAGTTGAATATAGTACACCGGCTGCTAAAGGGATGGCCACGACATTATAACCGGTAGCCCAGATCAGGTTCTGGATCATCTTATTATAGGTGGCTTTGCCAAACAAAATTAAATTAGCAATGTCTTTCGGGTTGCTGTTGACCAGAATAATATCGGCTGTTTCAGCAGCAATATCGGAACCAGAACCTACGGCAACACCAACATTTGCTTGTGCCAATGCTGGTGCATCATTTACACCATCGCCTGTCATGGCAACAAATTCACCTTTAGCCTGTAATTCTTTTACAATTTCAACTTTTTGATGGGGCAATACTTCGGCATAATAGCCATCCAAACCAAGTTTATCACTTACGGCTTTGGCAGTTTTTTCATTATCTCCAGTAGCCATATATACTTTAATATTGTTCTTTTTAAAGGTTTGTATCGCACTAGCGGATTCAGGTCTAATTTCATCTGAAAGGGCTATATATCCTGCCAATTTTCCATCAATTAAAACGAATACTACAGTTTCTGCGGCATCGCTGTAAGCGTCTTTTGGAATGGCAATTTTTTCATCACGTAAATAGCCTGGGCTTACCACCTTTATTTGTTTGCCTTCCACATCGGCTTCTACACCTTTGCCAGTAATCGCATTAAAATTTTCTGGTTTTGGAATGGTAATGTTATCTTCTTTTACTTTTTTGATAATCCCAACAGCGATTGGATGTTCAGAACTTTGTTCCAATGCACTTGAAAGTCTTAAAATTTCCTCTGTTGAATACTTATCGGTAACAGATTCTATTCGGGTAACACCAAAATCACCTTTGGTTAGTGTTCCTGTTTTATCAAAAAGCAAAGCGGATATTTTTCTGGACTCTTCAAACGCAGTTCTATTTCGAATAAGCAAGCCATTTTGTGCTGAAACTGCGGTAGAAATCGCAACCACAAGTGGAATGGCAAGTCCTAAAGCATGCGGACAGGCAATTACCATAACGGTAACCATTCTTTCCAAAGCATATACGAACGGAAAACCTAAAGCCAGCCAAACTGCTAATGTTCCAAAACCAATTACTAAAGCGATGTAGGTCAACCATTTTGCAGCCCTATCTGAAAGGTTTTGCATTTTGGATTTAGTACGTTGTGCCTCATCGACCATTTTAATAACCTTGTTGAGGTAGCTGTCCTTACCTGTATGTTGAACCTTTACTTTTAAGGTGCTGTTGCCGTTAATGGAACCGCCGATTACTTTGTCATCCAATTCTTTTTTTACTGGTTTAGATTCGCCTGTGAGCATGGATTCGTTTAGGTAACTGGTGCCTTCGGTAATAATACCGTCTGCCGGTACTTTTTCTCCAGGTTTTATTAGGATGATGTCATCTTTCACCAGGTTTTCAAGACTAACATCTTCAATTTTATCGCCCACAACTTTGTGCGCTTCCGAAGGTAGCATGCTCACCAATAATTGCAACGCCTTGGAAGCACCTAAAACTGATTTCATTTCCAACCAATGCCCCAAAAGCATAATGACAATAAGCGTACTCAATTCCCAAAAGAAATCTTCGCCTTTAAGTCCGAAAACGGTTGCCGTACTATAAAAATAGGCAACACTGATAGCCATGGAGATTAGGGTCATCATTCCTGGACCTTTAGCTTTAATTTCCTTATAAAAGCCTTTTAAGAAAGGCCATGCGCCCCAAAAATATACAAAGGACGATAGGATAAACAGCACATAGGGATTTCCCGGCAATAAATAATCATAACCAAAAAATTCCTGTATCATTGGCGAGAAGAACAGAATTGGGATGGTAATTATCAATGATACCCAGAACCGTTTTCTAAAGTCCTTGACCATCATTTTATGATGGTCGTGACCCATTTGACCGTGACCCGGATTGTGACCTGAATGGTCTCCACCTCCGTGATTCATTTTAGAGTGGTCTTCTTTTTTGTGTTTCTTCTTTGAATGGTCCATTTTAGAATGGTCCATTTCTTCGTGATTGTGATGTTCGTGATTTTCCATTGTATTCTATTTTTTTAGGTGTTAGGATATGTTAATTTATGTTTTTTAAGGTGTTCTGTCACAATTTTTGCAACGCTATAATTACGGTACCACCGTTTATCTGCCGGCACAATATGCCAAGGCGGGTCATCACAGTTGTTTATTGCCATATTGTATGCATTTTGGTAGGCACCCCACTGGTTGGCCGCCTTTTCATCCTCGGCACTGTATTTCCAGCGTTTATGGGGCTTGATAAGCCTTTCGTTAATCCGTTCCTGCTGTTGTTCCTTTGAGATGTGCAGAAAAAATTTTAGCACATGGATGTTGTTTTGCCTTAAATGTTGTTCCAAGTATTTTAACAACTTGCATCGGTGAGCAAGGATTTCTTCCGACACGGAGTTCAAAACCCTGGGAACAAGGATGTCCTCATAATACGATCGATTAAATACTTGTATCATTCCTTTTTCCGGAATGTCCGGATAAACCCGCCATAAAAAATCGTGTTTTAGCTCTTCCTCCGTAGGTTTTTTAAATGATTTTACCCTTACTCCTTGTGGGTTCATGCCACTGAGTGCATGACGTATCGTTCCGTCTTTACCGGAAGTATCCATACCCTGTAAAATGATGAGCAAACCAAAACGGCTGTCTGCATAAAATTTATTCTGTAGTTCAAAAAGTTCGTTGCGATATTGCACCAAACCTTTATTGATCTCTTTTTTTGAGATTCCCGATGGTGGTTCGGTAGAGATTGTTTTTAGATCTATCATTCTTTATTATTTTATCGTAATTTTTTTCTCATAGCTTCCGAAATGTTTTCGGCATAGACGCCATAGGCATCTACCAAAAGTCCTTTAATTCCATTTTTTGATGAAATAGCATAAAGCACACTGTTATCGTCGGTACTGCTCATACCCTCAAAACGATGCATCTCGTCAACATTAAAATCTTCTGGGTGTATTTCAATTTTTAGTGAGGCACACTCCAAGCATTCTGGTTTTAGGTTAAAATCGTATGTATAGCCTTTTCCCTGTAAATCGTTTATCGCTTCTGAAAGTGTGTCGTAGTTGTTCATTTTCGTTCTATTTATAAGTCATTGTAAAATAACTATTGTCTTCTTCTGTAAATTTCTGAAAGGTCAATAAACCATTCCCGTTTAATTTTTCGTTGACGGTATAGTTGAGTTGTTTAATGCGAATTCCCCAGGCATAGGCCTTAATATTTATTTTTGAATTAATGTTGGTTTTGTTGCCCTCTAATGTTCGGTCGTAAATCTTTATGACGCTTTTTGAACCAAAAAAATTCAACAAGCCCGAATCAAAGCTCATTTCCAACTCTATATCTTCAAGGCTGTCCAAATCGTAGAACTCTTTAAATTTTTTAGAGGTGGTATTAATTTCGGTCTCTTTTGATTTTGGGTTTGAAAACGGAAACGCCATTACCATTACACTGGCTTCATCTGGCTTACATCGATAGGTCGTTGTATATTTATCGGTGGATTTTTTGTCTTTATCAAACAATTCCGTAACCACCTTAATTTCATAATAGCCATTTTTCTTTATGGTTTCACCGGCTTCGAATGTTTGTTTGTTTATAAAAGCACCATCTTCATTAAAATTTTCTCGAACGACAACTCTACCTGAAATCTGCCCAATGAGCATTTCAGTTTGTCCATTCATTGTGATGCTGAATAAGATAAATAGTACTATGAAACTTTGTTTTCTCATATATGATGCATTAATTTTTTCACCTCTTTTGCCATTATATCACTTAAATCAATAGCATTTGAAGGATGCGGGATGGTATTGCACGTCACTATTTTTTCCACTCCGGAATCCAATAAATTTTGATAGGCGTTTCCTGAAAATACGGCGTGAATGCCTATACAAATAGGCGGTTTCATTCCTGCTTTTTTCAGATGTTGTACGGTTTCAATCATTGTTCGGGCTGTGGAAATAATGTCATCTACTAAAATAGGTGTGGCATTCTTGTACTTATCCACATCGGGAACAGAGACTTCTACATCACGGTCACCGTGACGCACCTTTTGTAATACTGTAAATGGTGCTCCTGCATTTTTGGCGACTTCTGAAACCCATTGTTCACTTTCCGAATCAGGCCCAATAAGTACTGGGTTTTCGATATTTTCTTTAATCCATTCTGAAATCGCGTCGGCAGCGTGAATCACTTTATTTGGAATTTGATACACTTCTCCCAACGAACTAATTCTGTGCAAGTGAGGGTCAACCGTGGTAATGCTATCCGCAAATCCTGAAATCAATTTTCCGAAGAAAGTCGAGGTAACCCCTTCCCCCTCATGAAACACTTTGTCCTGACGCATATAAGCCAAATAGGGTGCCACCAAACAAGTACACATTGCTCCCAAGGATTTGGCCGTATGGCTTAAAAAGTAGAGGGGTAACAACTTTTCATCGGGTTCGTGTAGGGTACAGACCATTACCACACATTTTCCTTTCACATCGGATAGGATACGGGTATAGGATTCGCCGTCGGGAAACTTGCGCAGTTTGCATTCCCCGATTTCGGCGTTCATCTTTTTAGCTAGTTGTGCCGTAAGTTCCTGGTTTCCCGGAAGGCTGAACAGTATCGTTTTCATTATCTATATTGTTTAAAATTCTAATATTATGTTTTTCCAGATAGCCCTTCAATTCATCAAGATCACAAACTTCCTCAATGTGTTTCAATCCCTTTTGGGTTTTATTCAAGTACATCAGTTCTGCGGCGTATGAAGTAACCGTTGCAGTAGCCAGAGCCTCATTTTCTCCTGTCGCCAAATACTTTATACTGTATTGCATCCCTAAGCTGTCTCTTCCATTAATCTCTATTTGTAGCCCAAACCGTTCCGAACCCATCCGGATGAAATCCAAAACTTTTTTGAATCTTTTTGGACCTATATTTTTAAACCATTTCAAAACACCGGTTTTCCGAAGTAGATAAAACAAATATGTAATCGTTCTGGAATCGAAACCGATGCGGGTATCTATGGCATTGGTATCCACAAGAAGTGGAATGGTGTGATGGTCCGAGAAATCGAACAAATAGAAAGTCCGTTCCTTTTGTTCATTCAATAACCGGGACGATTTTGGATGGGTAAAACCTTTCACGGCAACGCTTCCTTCTTTTGTCTTTATTTTGAATGAACTATTTGCCTTTTCCAGCATCCACCTAATGGAATCAACTCCATGGGCCTCGCCAAGGCCAAGCATCATATAGGTATGTATTTCATCTATTTCGGAAAATTGTTTGGCACCGTTAAACGCAAAAATGTTGGAAAGACCCGGCACCAAACCAACGCTGGGAATAACCAAGCAATCGGAATTGTCGATATAATCCCATATTTCATAAAATCGCTTGTGTGTCCTGAAGGAGGCGCCAACCTCTGTGTAATTTATATTGAGCTGGATACATTCGAGAATAAAAGAAATATTCATGGTCTCTATACAGTTCACGACCGTATGTACCTCACTAAAGTTTACATTTTCAAATCTTTCCTTTTCAATGTCCATGAAAATGGCCTTGGCAATGAGTCCTTTCTTTTGAATAAAATTTTCGGCCTTCAACTTGTTCCTGCCGGCAACGATAATTTTTGAAGGGTATCGCAAGGCAAGCTGTCGCGACACGATGGCCCCAACGGTACCGTACCCCCCGATTACCAATATTTTATCTTTTTCCTTCATAACTCATTCAATTACAATGATATCATCGTGATTCTCGTAGTACTCCAGAGCATAGTTCAATTCCCCATTGGATTCGGCGTGAAGTCTATAGAGCAGCCCACCTTTCTCTATTTCATCGCCTAAACGCACGTTCATCGAAATACCTGCCAACTTCGATTGTGGCGCTCCCGACAATTTTGCGAGTTTTGCAATCTTTCGATTGTTTATTTTTTTGACCGTGCCAGATGTGGGTGCGTGCATCTCAAATTGGTAAGGGGCAACATAGGTTTTTGAAAATCTTCCTTGTGCCTTGCAGATGGCCTCGAATTTTTGGTAAGCCTTTCCGCTTTCCAGCAGTTCTTTTGCTGTTTCAAGGCCTTTTCCTGTCTCCACTTTTTCCGATAGTTCCAAAAGTTCCCCTGCCAACAATAATGCCCGTTCTTTAAGGTCTTGTGGTGCATTCTCTTCATTTTGCAAAACACTTAGGACATCAACTGCTTCTAAATTGGGGCCGATACCCCTACCCACGGGCTGGCTACCATCGGTAATGACCACCTTTATTTTAAGCCCTACTGCATCGCCTACGGCTTCCATATGTTCTTTGAGTTTTTGCGCGGCCTCTTTGCTGCGCACCTTGGCCGTTTCTCCAACAGGAATGTCGATGACCACATGGGTAGCACCTGCGGCCGCTTTTTTGGACAATACAGAGGCGATTAGTTGGCCTTCACTATCAATATCCAAGGCTTTTTCTACCTTAATGAGAATATCATCCGCTGGGCTTAATTGGGCGGTGCCGCCCCAAGCCAAACATCCACCTTCCTGTTCCACGACACGTTTGATTTCTTCGCCAGAAAGGGTAACATTCGTCAATACTTCCATAGTATCGGCAGTACCCGCTGGAGAAGTAATGGCCCGTGAGGAAGTTTTGGGCATGGTAAGCCCGTAAGCGGCGGCAATTGCGACGACGATAGGCGTAGTTCTATTGCCCGGCAACCCCCCGATACAGTGTTTGTCCACCACAATTTCCTTGTTCCAATTCAATTGTTTTCCCGAGGTTATCATTGCCTTGGTAAGGTCCGAGATTTCATTGAGATCCATTCGGTCGCCTGCACAGGCCGTAATAAATGCCGATAGGTGGATGTTGGAATAGTCCCCTTCGATGATATCCGTTATGATGTCTTTATAGGCTTTGTAATCGAGTCTTTGATTATAAATTTTTGCCCTTACAAAACTCAACGATTCTATGGGTTCCAAATGGGATACATATAGCGTTTCGCCATTCGATACTTTGAGTTTTTTTGCCGCAATTTGTGACAACCCTATTTCGCCCTGCCTAAGTACATCAGAAGTAATGATATGGAGGCTTGCAATTACCGAGGTGCTCATGTTCGAGACGCGTATTCGGGTCAATGCCTCAAACCCTTCTGAAATGCAGACATGACAATCTTTCCGCATATACACGACGTTTTCATTTTGCGTGTAAATACCTAGAGTTTTGTATTTGAGGATGTTCGATTTTTCTTCCATTTCCGTGTTATTTTTTGTGTATTTTTATCACCTATCTTATCTCTTCGATACCATAGAGTTGGGGAATTTCACTCTCCCAACCATAGGTTTCCTTGATTCCCTGTTTTAAGGCCTCGGCCCCTTCTTTTTCGCCATGAACGATAAATAATTTCTCTGGCGGTTCCTTTACATCACTCAACCAATCCAGCAGTTCGGCATGGTCTGCATGGGCCGAAAGCCCTTCAATCTCTGCCACTTGCATTTTGAAGGATACGGTCTTTCCATACACTTTTAATTCCTTTTCTCCTTCCAATAATTTTCTTCCACGGGTACCTTCTGCTTGATAGCCAACAAAGAGTAAAGTGTTATCAGGATTCTGTGCCTGGGTTTCCAGATAGTTTAGCATTCTGCCACCTGTGAGCATCCCGCTTCCTGCAATGACAATTTTTGGATTGTCATCACTTCTCAGTTCCATAGTTTCATGGTAACCGCTCACGACCGTAAAATGGGAACACATTTCGTCACACTCGTCATCTTCCAACCTGTGCCAGTCACGTGTTCTGTGAAATAGTTCCAAGACATTGGCCCCCATGGGGCTGTCCATTATCATGGGAACTTTCGGAATTTTGTTTTTCTTTAAAAGTCTCCAGAATATCAACATCATCAATTGGGCGCGTTCAACCGAAAAACTCGGTATAAAAAGGCTGCCCCCCCTTGAAATGGTTTCGTTGACCAATTTTTCTATAAGAGGGATGGCCTCTTTCTCTTCAGGATGGAACCTGCCGCCATATGTTGATTCCATAAACAACACATCCGCTCCTGTTGGTTTTACGGGGGGATATAAAAGCAAATCATTAGTTCTACCAATATCCCCTGAAAAGACAAATCGTTTACCCTGCACATCCAATTCAATATAGGTTGCCCCAAGAATATGACCGTTATACTGAAATCTTGCTTTTACATTTTTTAAAATGGGAAGCCACTGGTTGGGCGGTATTCCCTTGAAATACGGAATGGTCTTTTCAACATCCTTTAAATCGTACAGCGGTTCAGCGGGACTGTGCTTTGAATACCCTTCTTTATTGGCACGTTCGGCCTCCTGTTCCTGTATTTTGGCACTATCGTTCAATATAATCTTGGCGATGTCCAATGTGGGGTAGGTGCCATAAATTGGCCCTTTGAAACCTTGCTTTACCAACCTTGGAAGATAGCCTGTATGGTCCATGTGGCCGTGGGTAAGCAATATGGCATCAATGTCCTTGACGTTAACAGGCGGGTATTCCCAATTTTTTAAGCGTAGTTCCTTGAGCCCCTGAAATAGACCGCAATCCACAAGTATTTTTCTGTCCCCTGTATCCAGAAGATATTTGGAGCCGGTAACGGTTCCCGCCGCACCTAAAAAATGAATTTTTATTGTATTTGTTTCCATTGCTTTTATTTGCTAAAGCTCGTGACCCAATTTCTGTAGGTTCACTAAAATCCTTTTCCTGTATATCTCCGGAATCAACATTGCATTTTTATCATTATTCATTTTAATAATCCTTTCATGGCATCCAGCAAGTCCCGGCCTTATGGGGCTATTGGCCCGCTCAAAGAAATCAGTCATTGAGGTCTTTGTATATGTCGAATTTTAGAGTCCACTGCAGCATGAAGGGGTGTTTACTTTGGTTTCGTTCGATTTGCACAACGCCGCTATTTCTTTATATAAATCGTGAAAGTCCTCCTTGATAAGAAGAGCGAGTTTCTTGGCGGATTTGGGTTCTGAATTGACCATCTCCAAGAGAATTTCAAAGGCTTCTTCCAGCAACATTGGATCGTCTTCCATTGCTTGGTAAAATGGCTCTAACTCGCTACTCTTCAGTTTTTGTAATTCTTTTGTTTTCATCTGTATTATTTTTAAGGATTACTAATTATTTTAATGTGCTGTACATAATTCCCTTGAATCTTTGAGAATATTTTTTTGTCTTTGTTTGGGAATACCTATTTGCTCCAATAGTGATGGGTTTTCGTTAATTTCCTTGCAGAGCACAATGCCTTTATCCAATAATTTAGATTTTTCCGCTTTGGTCAATGTAGTCAAAGAGGTTAAGGGATGTAGGCCGAGTCTGTCTATTCTTTCCTTCAAACCGTTCCCTTTAGGATAGTCCCAACTCGTCAGCATCAAACCTGCACAGGCGCCATATTGGATGGCGTCGCTCGTAAAACGGGTATTGGTATAGACACCGCCATGATGAAACTTGGTTTTATGGCCTTGTTGTTTTTGCCATTGTTTTTCTACATCCAGAAATCGTGAATGGATGTATAGCGGAATCTTTACATTGCAGAACCTTCCCTGATCACTATGGTATTTGCACTCTATCATATAGTGTTTATTATCCTTCTGGGCAATCACGTCCACTTCATGCTGTACACAGTTTCCTTGTACGATTACCCCGACTTTTGTGTCAAAACCTTCATGGTCAAACACCTTGCCTACAAATTTTTCAAAGGGATAGCCTGAAGGCCCTAATTCCATCAGGGCTTTTTTCAGCTTGTACTTTGAGGCACTAATCCTAGAATTTCTCTTTAATATGTTAAAGGCCATTTGATATATCTTTTTTGTAGTCATTCCGTCGTGAACTTCCTTATCAATATCTTGAACTATCTCTTTGATCAACAATTTATCGGCACCCGCCCGTTCTAGTGAACGTATCACTTTTTCTATTTCAAAAGGTGCTTTCTCGCCGCTTGCCTTTATGATATTTATATTATCCATTGATGTGTATTTTTTTAATATTGGCCATAGCGAAAACGATCAAGAAAAAACTTAAGAATATTTCGAGCATAACGACGAACCGAGCTACATCGGACGTTGGAATTATATCGCCGAAGCCCACAGTTGAAAAAGTTATCACGCTGAAGTAGAAAAAATGATACAAATTGTACAAGTACGAATTTGAATAATCGGGTACACCTTCAAATGTAGAAAGGCTAAATTGAAAAAGGCAGGCATAATCCGTTGCAAAAGAAAAAATGCTTATGATGATTATCAAACCAAAAACCCATAGCAACCGCTCCAACGAATGACAGATTTTTATCAGTTTTGATAATCGTGTTAAAGTGGTCATCGTAATCACGATGGTCTTGCCCAATGCTGCTGTAACAATGATAATGTGGAATGGCAACGATTTATGGTCGACCATTGACATTAAAGCAACATACAAGATGCCAATACCCAAAATGCTAACAAGGGGTAAAATCGTTCTTCCCAACAATAATTTGTAAAAGGGTTTTTCTCGTATTTGATTTAAGCTTCCCGACATCTTAAAATGATTTATTTAAATTTTAATCGTCATTACCGGAAGTGCGGAATGATTGGCTACTCCCTCTGTGATACTTTTGGAAAACAAGCTCAAAAAACCAGTACTCCCGTGGGTACACATGGCAATCAAGTCTGTCGGTTCATAGTTTAAGAAGGTATTGATTCCTGTTTCTACCGAAGGTTCGTTATTGACGAACATGGAATAATTTTTCAGGTCTGGGAACTTTTCGAGAAAAGTTTTAATCGGATTTAATCCCACTTCGATACTATTGGTATCAGTTTTTGTATTAACACGCAATAGACGGATATGGGCATTGCATTTTTTTGCAATGGAGATTACGTGCTTAAAAGCCTCACTTACATCCTCTTCAAAATCCGAAACGAACACGATATTCTTAAATGGAAATGAAACCTCTTCCTCTTTGACCACGATTACAGGAACAACCGATTTTCGAACTATTTGTTCAACGTTGCTACCGAACAATTCCCTAACCGTGCCTTTGGTGCCACTGCTCCCCGTGATGATAAAATCATGATGAAAATGACCAGAATGCTTTAGAATTTTAGTAGTTTCAACCTGATATTCCAAAAAGGTCCGACATTCTAGACCTTCCTTTTCCGCCCTTTTTTCCAATTCGCGCAAAGCGGATTTTGCAGCCCCAATTTCTTTAAGTGTTTTAGGATATCTTTTTTCCTTTAGCTTATCCAATTTAACCCAGTCCACGGGGGTATGTATCAAATGATAGAAATGGATTTCTGCATGATAAAGTTTGGCCATTTCAATGCCCAACTCGGCTGCCTTATTACAGTTTTCGGAGAAATCGGTAGGTACAAGTATATTTTTCATGGTGATATAGTTTATAGGTTCATATAAGTTCTATGGTATATTTCGAGGATTTTGAATGGTAACTTCATTTCCAGAGTCCATGCCTTTTTCAAAACAATCCAAATTGTAGATAGTGGTATCCGCAATATTGGTCAAAGCGGTATCGGTCAAGAAGGCTTGGTGGCTTGTTATCAGAACATTGTTGAAGGTCATCAAACGGGCAATGACATCATCTTGCAAAATTTCATCTGAATGGTCTTCAAAAAATAACCCTTCTTCCTCCTCATACACATCGATGCCGAAATAGCCAATTTTTTTAGACTTTAAGCCTTCGATAACCGCTTTGGTATCGACCAGTCCTCCACGACTTGTATTGATAAGCATGACACCAGTTTTCATAAGTGCAATGTATTTTTTATCAATTAAATGCTTTGTTGATGGGGTAAGTGGAACATGCAGACTTATGATATCTGCCTGTTTGCAGATGGTCTCACAATCTGTATAGCGAACACCATATGAATTGATGAGGTTTTTATCTTCAACCACATCTTGTACAAGGATATTACAGCCAAAACCATGTAGTATTTTAACCAATACAGCGCCTATTTTCCCTGTTCCTATGACACCTACAGTTTTTCCGTTTAAGTCGAAACCGGTGAGTCCGTTTAAAGAAAAATTCTGGTCACGTACCCTGTTGTGTGCTTTAATCAGTTTTCGGTTAAGTGCGAGTATTAAAGCCATAGCATGCTCTGCAATGGCATACGGTGAATAGGCTGGGACACGAGCCACTTTTATATTCAATTCGGCAGCCTTTTCTATATCAACGTGATTGAAGCCTGCCGTACGCAGCGCGATATATTTTACCCCTAAGGCACTTAACTTTTCAAGTACCTTCTCCGAGGCATCATCACTTGTAAATAGGCTTATGGCTTCAGAGCCTGTTGCGAGAACAGCTGTTTCTTCGGTCAAACGGCTTTCCAATAATTTTAATTGGTGAGCGCCATTATTTGCCTTTACCAGATAAGGTTCTTCAAATTTATGCGTGCTGAATATGGTTGTTTTCATTATTTTATTTTTGAATTCCTAACTGTATTAATATATATGCTATACCCACAACGACAACAGTTCCAAAAATTAGCATCACGAGTTTTCCCGTTTTTTTGGAGCCTTTGAAATAGGTTATACCCAACTTTACAATCATATTGCTTATGGTTGCTGTTATGATGACATTGGTTGCCAATGCGAGTTTTTCTTCTAAAGACCCAAATTTTGCCATACTAATTGTAATGGCATCGGTGTCTGCCAATCCTGCAATGAGTGCCGAATAGTATAGACCGCTTTCGCCAAAAAATTGGTTTCCATAAAAAACGGCAAACAGAATAGCCACATAAATACCACCAAACCCAAGGGCATTCCAAATATTAAGTGGATTACCTAGGTTGATAGCTGTTTTTGGGACATCTGTATTCTTTTTAATAAATACCAATGCGCTTATCAAGCAGATAAGGGTAAGAATGGTAAATGGAATGATTAAATAGGAAAGTATGGCACTATTGAAAATATAGGCCAGAATAGCGAGTCTGGGAAACATAATGGCAGAAGCTATAATGATACCTGAAGCATATTGTTTTGAAAGTTCTGGCGATTCCTTACTTCGGGAAGCATATATCCAAGAAACAGCGGTACTTGAAATCAATCCGCCTAAAATCGCGGTGAGCAAAATACCACGTTTAGAACCTACATATTTTACAAGAAAGTAGCCAATAAAGTTCAGAAAAGAAACAATCACTATAATTGCTCCAATCTCAAAAGGGTTTAATAAACCTTCGGGTCCATAGTCTTGATTTGGTAAGAAAGGTAAAATAAGAAGCGCGATAATTGAAAACTTTATAAAGGCAAAAAGCTCTTCTGAAGTAATATTCTTAATGAATGTATTGAAGGTGGTTTTTAACGATAACAGAGTAACCACTATAACTGCGGTGGCAACTGCTTCTTTATGTAAATGATTTGCAACCATAACACCTAAAATTAACGTAGCAAACAATGCCATATTGGTGGTTATCCCAGTCATTAGGTGTTTTTGGACTATGGAAAGATGACTTAAGGATAAAAACAAAAGAAATGCTGCCGCAATAATAATGACCAACCAAGGTGTGTAAGCTGCGGTAAGGTTGCCTAATATAAAACCGATGATTGCCACAATAGGGAATGTTCTTATCCCTGCAAAACCTTGTTCTTCCTTCAATTTATCGTATTCACGTTCCAGCCCCAGGATGAGGCCTATACCCAGACTAATAAGTAATCCAAGGATAAATGGGTTTATATTTTTTAGAGTCTCTACCATAAATAGCTATTCATTTTTTTACTTTTCTGTATTAAAAGCACACGTTGTTTGATATATTACGTTCTACTTTGAAGCTTTTAGCAATGCGCTTTTCTTGGACGATCTCTTTGACAATGTCTTAAAACCAATTCCTTCTTTTAACTTTAAATCTGATTTAGTTTCTTTAAGACCCACCTCCAAAGGGTAATCTTCAATAATTAAACGTGCCAATAAGTAGCACAAGCTGGATTCCGCACCTTGATTTATATTTATATTTTCTACTTCAAGGCCATCATAACAAGCACCATTTACAGGGTTATACATAATTTGCTTGAGATGGTTATTACCTAAAAACCAACTAAACGCGGTATGTAATTGCTTGGCGTATTTCTTTTTGTGGGTAACTCTGTAGAACAGGTCCAATGAAAGAATGGTATAAGCCACCTCAATGGGTTGTTCACCATGAAAGGTACGTTTGTTTCTTTTGTGAAACCATCCGTCATTAGAAATGACTTTAATTTGTCCTTTCATAAAATATTGTGACAATAAAAAGTCAAAAGTAGTTTCGGCAACGTCCTTGTATTTTTTATTTTTTGTGATAAGCCACGCATATAAAAGTGCTTCAGGTAATATACTATTGGCATAGGTCAGATAATCTTCAAACCATTCCCATTTTTTATCACTGGTAATATTAAAAATGCGCAAGAGCTCTTCGGCCAATGTATCTGCTAACTGATTATATTGGGTATTAGGCTCATTTTCTTGATAATAATAAAGTCCTTTTAATATAAAGCCAATGGCTCGTGGGGAATTAAAATCTGCTACATTTTGTATGACGTTCTTAAAACAGTTTTCTGCTTTGGCTACTAAACTTTTGGGTAGGTTTTCCGTATCAGACAACACATAGCCAAGTGCCCAAATGGCTCTGCCATTGGAATCTTCTAGGTTTACTTCGGTATTCTGATTGGTAAATTGCTCTTCATAATCCACATAATTATAGAACAATCCATCGTCCTGTTGGCAAAACACAATAAAGTCCATATAAATTTCAATGAGTCTCAGGACTTTGTCATTTCTTTTTTTCTTATAATACATAAGCATCGCTATTAACGCCCTCGCGTTATCATCAAGGGTATAACCAAAAGACGTGTCTGGTTCACTAAAATTCGAAAATTGAAGCATCCCAAAGTCAGTGGTCATGTCTTCAATATGGTCTGTTTTTATGGGTGGCAAACTAAAATCCAAAGAATTACTGTCTTGCAAATAATCCTGAAAAATATCGGAATAGGAAATGGCTACATTTTCCCAACTAAAAGCACGCATTTTAATAAAGGCATTTTTCCCCATTGATGTTGCTATGAACGGTTGTTCCAGCAAATCGATAACAGCGTCGCTAATTTCTATGGGATCTTCAAAATCATTCAATAAAATACCAGTACTGGGATCAAGACATTCTTTGGAATGGGGAATAGGTGTTGATATAACGGGGTTTCCGCAACTCATGGCATAAGCAAAAGTGCCGCTAACGGCCTGGTTGGGATCTTTAGATGAGAATAAGTAAACATCGGATAAGGATAGGTATTCCAACAACCTGGTAAGTTCCAAATATTCGTTTATAAAAATGACATGGTCTTTAATATCTAAATTATCGACTATTGTTAAAAGCGCATTTCTATATGTTTCGCCTTCTCTCTTTAGTATTTCAGGATGTGTTTTGCCTAAAACCAGATAAACTGTGTTAGGGAATTTTTGGAGTATTTTTGGCAATGCACGAAGTGCTGTTTCTATATTTTTATTCTCACTTAATAAACCAAATGTGGAGAGCACATTTTTATTTTGAAAGCCATATCTATTTTTAAGCCGTTGTTTTTCTTTCCATAGTACAATATGGGTGCCATGGGGTATGACAGCTATTTTGTTAGTATCAATGTGATAATCACTTACTAGTATTTCTGCGGATTTATTGGTAAGAACAATCAGCTTTTCACTCAGGTCATCCAACGCCTGCATTATTTTAGTTCTTTTTTTATCAGGATTGGGAAGAACCGTATGAAACACACAGGAGATTGGGATGTCTAACTTAAGAAGGAAAGCCACTAAATGGCTACCGTAGTTACCTCCAAACAACCCAAACTCGTGTTGTACACAAACCATTCCAATATCGTCCCTTTCATTTAACTTATTGGCTACCTGGAAAAAGGAATTTAACTCTTGGGCATCTATTTTATATGTAACTTCCTCTGGATAATCATTAGCGTCGCAGCACTCATTTTCCAGAGCACAAACCTCGATATCCATGGTTGAGCCAAAGCATCTTTTCAAGGTCCGTATCAAATCTTGTGAAAAAGTAGCAATACCGCACTCGCGTGGAGGATATGAGCATACGAATAAAATTTTATGATTTTTCATGATATAGCTGTTTTTTTTAATTCACTCAATAATAGTTGTAGGCTTACTTTAGCTACCGCCGTATGCTTGTCGGCCGCTCCATAATAGATATGGAGGTCGCCGCCGAACAATGCCGCACCTGTTGGGAACACCACGTGGTTTACTACACCTTTCAGTTCCCACTCCTCTACCGGGGAAAATAGGGGATAGGGCAATCGTCCAATTACTTTTGAGGGGTCATCAATATCCAGTAATGCAGCGGCGGCGTGATAGGTCTTTCCAACGGGGGTTTCACAAACTCCGTGGTATATCATCAGCCAACCATCTTTTGTTTGTATGGGAGGGCATCCGGCACCGAGATAATTCACTTCAAAATCAAATAGGGGATCCATGAGGATATGATCATGAAGGTTCTTTATATGATCTTCCCAAAACTCTTTGGTAAGGTCTTCCCATTTTTCAAACTGTACTATTTGTATTCCTGGCCATATACGATGGAGCATTACAAATTTACCATTTATTTTTCTTGGGAATAATACGATGTCCTTATCTCTTAAATACCTGTGTTTTTCATCTACCAATCCAATTTGTGCAAACAAGTTGTAGTAATGGTAATATTTAGGGTTCAATCTTTCCTGATCACAATGCTCCAAATGGTATTTATATTCATTGTAGGTAATGAACGGTGTGATTATCCCCTTTTTCTCAAAATGTTTCAGGTCTTTTGAAGTTGCCAAAGCACCCATGGCATTGATGCCGTCATAAGCGGTATAAGTTAAATAATAGATATCTTCAATTTTAACAATACGAGCATCTTCCACACCATGTTTTTCATAATCAAAATCACGAGTTATTAACGGGCTTGATTTCCTTTCTATGAGATCTAAATGCTCATTGGTTTTGGCATATCCAATGGTAGAATAGTTGCCATCTTCCACCGCACGGTAAAAGATATGCACCTCTTCACCTTCTTGAAATATTCCAGGGTTTAAAACCCCATTGTTTTCAAATTCCAATTGGGTTGGACTTAATAGTATGCCTTGTTTTTCTATTGTTATCATAATTGAAAGTGATTTAAAAATGAGTCATTGTATTCATGTAATACTTTTAGCAATCTATTTCAGTTTCCATCGCCTCATGCTTGCCGTGTTTACACCATAAACACGAACAGTTTTTGTGCATGCACTGTTTGTCTTTTAATCTGGGGCGAAACCACAGTTTTACAAAGGGTAACAGGATGCGGTTGCCTATGCCATAGTGGCTGTATTTTTTAACCATAATAGGGATGAGGTCTTCTTTTTCTGAAATCATTTTAAGTACTTTGCCATACCCTTTATTACCCAATCTGGTAAACATCCATCGGTTTATTAACCCAATTTCCATTTTAGGCTGAATGTGTGTTTTACAAAGATCGGGATAGGAGCTGCCTTCAATAATACTTTGGGCTGCCAAATATCCGGAATGCATCGCATAGCGCATACCAAAACCCCACAAAGCATCCTGGAATCCTGCATTTTCCCCTACGTAATAAATCCGGTTGTCTTTGGTTAACGTCTTGTTGAAGAAGAAGTTGACATACCCACCAAACTCCTTGGGGTTGATAATGTCAATATCCACGGTTTCATGAAGCCGCTTCAAGGCACGTTCAAAAAATTCCTGTGCATTTGTAAATGATTTGAACATACAGGTTGCAAATGTGGCTCTGCCTTCATCTACCAATAGATAGGCATAAGCCTGAGGTGCCATATCATCATCCAAAAAACCCGCATAGTAATTTTTATGATTAGTTTCAAAAACAATGCCTTTAGCAATGGCATCGGCCGCCTTGGGTCCTGTACCAATAATGACTTGTCCATCAGGTACTTTTTTTATGCGTGAACCCCATTTTATATGAACCCCAGCTTCTAAAGCTTGTCTTTTTAATCCTTGGTCCAGGGACCATTCATTTATGCCACGTTCTACCAAATAAAATAAAGGACGCGAGGTTTTAATCTTGTGTTTTTTCGCCGAGGCATCAAAATATTCCCCATTACTGTAAGGCGCAAACCTGAAGTTTATAGACACACCTATTGATTCCAGGAACGCTTTTGCGTCTTCTTGGGTTGACCAGTTATCTATACCCTGAAAATCACCATTAAAACGTGTGCCTACATTTGTTTTCATTTCATGAACAGTCACCTTGTAGTTATTTTTTGCAAGGGTGATTGCCGCCACTAAACCTGCAGGACCTGCTCCAATGATATTTACGGGTTTAGACTTCATTACGTTTTTTATTTTTTGCAAACTTTTCTATATGTTCAATATTTTTGATGCCACTTGTTAAGGCATCAGTATTAAATCAAATACTACCAAAAATTTGGTGTATTCCCGATTTTACTGAAGTATTTGATGTATGTTTTTATTTTGTCTTGTTTTACGGTCTTCAATATAGGTATTTTGTGACCTTGATCCATGACGCAAAATGTCAAAGCCATCTGTCACTCCGTGCTTGCTAAGTACTATTTGCCAAAGCTGGATGTTCCGCGACCGGAAGGCCCCGGCGCAGGATAGCAGATAATACTTCCACATCCTGTAAAAACGGTCCGGATAATTGTTTTTGAGCACGTGCCAGTGGCTGTCAAAATCCTGGAACCACGCCATCAAGGTTTTGTCATAATGTGTCCCGAAGTTGTGCCAGTCTTCCATCACGAAACGGCCTTCAATGGCCCGGGCTATCTGCTTTATGGAAGGGAGCATGGAATTGGGGAATATGTACTTTCCGATCCACGGGTCGGTGGTGCGCACCGAAATATTGCTGCCAATGGTCTGGAGCAGGAAAATACCATTATCTTCAAGGCAGCGTGAAACCATTTCCATATAGCTTTTATAATTTTTGTACCCTACGTGCTCGATCATGCCGAGGGAAACTATATGGTCGAACCTTTCGTCCACATCCCTGTAATCCTGCTGCCTTATCTCCACGGGAAGGCCTTCGCACAATTTTCTGGCAAGTTCAACTTGTTCCTTGGAGATGGTAATGCCCACCACATTGACTCCATAATTCTCAGCGGCGTATTTTGCAAAGCTGCCCCAGCCGCAACCGATGTCCAATACCCGTTGCCCTTGCTGGAGGCCCAGTTTCCGGCATACCAGTTCCAGTTTGGCTTCTTGGGCCTCATCGAGGTTTTGGGCTTTATCCCAGTAGGCGCAGGTATACACCATACGCTTGTCCAACATGGCCCTGTATAGATCATTGCCAATATCGTAATGATGATGGATGTTGCTATAAACCCTGGTCGGGTTTTGTAGATTCGCGATCACGGCACCCAGGTATCCCAGTACGGCCCGTGGGGTTATTGCATAATTCTTGTCGAGTCCGGAGCTTAAGAGACGATGGAAAAACCCGTCAAGGGCATCTGCCTCCCACCAGCCGTCCATATAGGCCTCGCCCAACCCCAATGAGCCATGCACTACCAATTTATTGTATAGGCGTTCGTCCAATACCCGGATATCCCACGGGCAGCTGCCATTGATCTGGATATCCGCCGATTCCAGTAAGCTTTGTATTTTTGATTTGTTCCCTTTCATATTTTATGCTTTTAAGTGATATTACGGTTACATCACGGGGCTAAATTCCTTGGCGCCCCATCCGGACATATCCACATAGGTTTTCCACCGCAGATCCACCAGTTCCTGGGCGGCTTTCATAAGGCGTTCGGCCTCTTCGGGATGGGTACGGATCAAAATCCTATAGCGCAGTTCATTGTAGGCATACTCCTTTAATTGTATGGTGGGGGTGGGGGAATCTAGGACAAAAGGGCTTTTGCCCATTTTCCGCAACGTGGGATTATAACGTAGCAAGGGCCAATGTCCGCAATCTACCGCCAGTTTCTGTTGGGTCATTCCCTTTTGCATATCTATGCCGTGTGCGATACATTGACTGTACGCCAGTATGATCGAAGGACCGGGATAGGCTTCCGCCTCGCGCATGGCCAAAAGGGTTTGCTGCGCGTTGGCGCCCATGGCTACCTGTGCCACATATACATTGCCGTAGGAAATAGCCTGTAAGGCCAGGTCTTTCTTGCCCACTTTCTTTCCGCCGGCGGCAAATTTTGCGGTAGCGGCCGTCGGGGTGGCTTTGGACATCTGCCCGCCCGTATTGGAGTAGACTTCGGTATCCAAAACCAGTACGTTGACGTTCCTGCCCGTGGAAAGGACATGGTCCAACCCTCCGGACCCTATGTCGTATGCCCAACCGTCACCACCTACCAACCATACGCTCCTTCTGACCAGATGATCTGCTACGGACAGTAGCTTTTCGGCTGCGTCATTATCCATCTGGGCCAATTTTTTCTTAAGAACGGCGACCCCTTCCCTTTGCCTGCTTATTTCCGATTCATATAGCTGCTCATTGTTAAGCAAGTCGGCTGTCAATTCTTCGCCCAGGGCAGGGCTCAAGTGCTGTACCAGCCCCCTTGCCATGGCCAAATGGTTATCGGCCGTTATCCTCATGCCCAGGCCGAATTCGGCATTGTCCTCGAACAAGGAATTGGACCAGGCTGGCCCCCGGCCTTCTTTATTAGTCGCCCAGGGCGTTGTGGGCTGGTTGCCCCCATAAATAGAGGAGCAGCCCGTAGCATTGGCCACAATGAGACGGTCACCGAACAACTGGGTAAGCACTTTGATATAGGGCGTTTCACCACAGCCGGCACAGGCCCCGGAAAACTCGAACAGCGGTTCCAGGAACTGCGCGCCCCGTACCGAGGAAAAATCTACTTCTGCCCGGTCATTAAGCGGCAGGCTTTCAAAGAAGCTGATGTTCTCCCTTTCCTTTTCCAGTACAGGTACCCTTGGCCTCAGGTTGATGGCCTTGGTACTTTCGTCATCAGGGTCGGTAACCGGGCACACTTCCACACAAAGGTTGCAACCGGTACAATCTTCCACATATACCTGCAGGGTATAGCGCGTCTCGGGAAATCCGCGGGCATTGATGGGGGCGGACGGAAATTCCTCCGGTGCCGGTTCCAGGTATTCCCTGTTATAAAATTTGGAGCGGATAACGCTGTGCGGGCATACAAAACTACAGTTGCCGCATTGGATACATATATCTTTCTCCCACTGCGCCACCAGATCGGATAAATTGCGTTTTTCCCAGCGGGTGGTCGCACTTGGGTAAGTGCCGTCTATGGGCAGTTTGCTCACCGGCAGTTCATCGCCGTCGCCCCGCATCATCATAGCGGTAACCTGTTGCACAAATTCAGGTGCTTCAGAAGATACCGTTGGAGGAATTGGCAAATTGCCCATGGCTTTGGCGGGGACTTTAACTTCAAACAAATTTTCCAGGGCGGCATCCACCACACGGAAATTCTGCTCAACAACGGCTTTTCCTTTTTTGCCGTAGGTTTTTTTTATCGACTTTTTTATCCTTTCTATGGCTTCTTCCTTTGGCAATATTCCGGAAAGCGCAAAAAAGCAGGCCTGCATAATGGTGTTGATTTTCGTACCCAGCCCGTAAGCTTGCGCCACACCCGACCCATCGATGACATAAAATTTCAACTTCTTTGCTACAATCTGTTCCTGTATCGGGAAAGGTAGGCGGTCCCAAACTTTATCGGCACCATAAGGGCTGTTCAATAAAAAAGTGGCACCCTGCCCGGCAAGGCGGAGCATTTGTACTTTTCCGATATAGGTAAATTTATGGCAGGCAATAAAGTTCGCCTCGCGGATAAGATAGGGGGCCGGAAGGGGCTTTGGACCGAAACGCAGATGGGAAACCGTTTGCGTTCCGGATTTTTTGGAGTCATATACAAAGTAACCCTGTGCGTATAAATCCGTTCCTTCCCCAATAATCTTAATACTGTTCTTATTGGCACCTACCGTTCCATCAGATCCCAGCCCGAAGAATACGGCACTGATGGTCCCTTCGGGAATGATATCGAAAGCAGGGTCGTAGGCTATACTGCTATGGGAAACATCGTCATTGATCCCCACTGTAAAACTATTTTTAGGGGAAGGTTTTTTCAATTCATCAAAAACGCCTTTGGCCATTCCTGGGGTAAACTCTTTGGAGGAAAGCCCGTAACGGCCTCCTACAATTTGTGGGAACATGCCGATATTTCCAAGACGGTACGCTTCCGCCATAATGGTAACTATATCCTGATAAAAGGGTTCGCCCGTGCTGCCCGGTTCCTTGGTGCGGTCCAGTACGGCTATTTTTTTTACGGTTTTCGGAAGCACTTCCAAGAAATGTTTGGCGGAAAAAGGCCGGTAGAGCCGCACTTTGATCACTCCCACTTTTTCCCCGCTTGCCGTTAACTTTTTGACTGTTTCATGGACTACCTCCGCCCCGGAAGCCATAATGATGAGGATCCTTTCGGCCTCCGCCTCGCCATAGTATTCATAAAGTTTATAATTCCTGTCGGTGAGTTTACCAAAATCGTCCATCGTTTTTTGAACGATCTCCGGGAGATCGGAATAATAAGGATTAACGGTTTCCCTGGCCTGAAAGTACACATCGGGGTTTTGTGCAGTACCACGGATAAAGGGGTTATCGGGGTTTAGGCCGCGTTGCCGGTGGGCATAAATCAATGTATCATCGATCATGGCCCTGATCTGCCCGTCCGTGAGAAGGTTGATCTTGTTCACTTCATGGGAAGTACGGAACCCGTCGAAAAAGTGCATAAAGGGTATCCTCGATTTAAGGGTTGCCGCTTGGCAGATGAGTGCCATATCATGTGCTTCCTGCACGGATGCCGAGGCGATCATGGCAAAACCGGTGGTCCTGGCGGCCATCACGTCGCTATGGTCACCAAAGATGGACAGTGCCTGTGCGGCAAGGGAGCGTGCAGCAACATGAAAGACCGTAGCGGTGAGTTCCCCCGCAATTTTGTACATATTGGGCAGCATGAGCATCAAACCCTGTGAGGCGGTAAAGGTGGTGGCCAGTGCCCCTGTCTGCAATACCCCATGAACAGCACCGGCGGCCCCTCCTTCACTTTGCATCTCGATGACATCGGGTATATTGCCCCAAATATTCTTTACCCCTGCAGCGGACCATTCATCGGTATGTTCGGCCATAGGGGAGGCGGGGGTAATTGGGTAGATGGCGCACACCTCGTTAACGCGGTAGGCCACATAAGCTACGGCTTCATTGCCGTCAATGGTTGCAATATTTTTCTGTCCATCCATGATTATGATATTTTGGTTTGAGGTTCGGGAATCATTTCTATGGCATGACAAGGGCACTGCTCATAACATATCGCACAGCCGGTGCAACGATCGAAGTCATACTGGTATCCGTTGCCAGGCCCCAATTTTAGTATGGCATCTTCGGGGCAGGCCCCATAGCAGCCATCGCACTCAAAGCAATTGCCACAGGAGAGGCAGCGTTGTGATTCAAACAAGGCTTCTTCTTTGCTCAAGCCTGCCTTTATCTCATCGAAGCCTTCCACCCGCTTTTCGGCAGGGAGTATGGCCTGTTCCTTTTTTTTGGCGTTTGTTTTATACCAAAGGTGTAACCGTTCATAGCCCACCACCGGGTGTTTGGGAGGTTTTTTATAGGGTGCCTCCCGCAAAAAACCGTCAATATGTCGTGCCGCCTTTTTGCCATGCCCTATCGCCACTGTTACGCTGCGCTCACTGGGCACCATATCGCCCCCGGCAAAGATGCCTTTACGGCCGGTCATCATATCCGGTCCTACGATGACCGTTCCATCTTCCTTGAACCCAATGCCGGGTACGCTTTTTAAAAATCCTGTATCGGTATCCTGTCCCACGGCCAATATCAGTGTGTCCGCTTCCAGGGTTTCGAATTGTCCCGTGCCCACGGGGCGGCCATCTTCCAGCCGCATGACCTCAACGGTGAATGTTTCTTCGTCCATCGCTTTTATGGTGCGCAGCCAGTTGATCTTTACACCTTCTTCGATAGCTTCTTGAGCTTCAAATTCGTGGGCGGCCATGTGCTTGCGGTCGCGCCTGTAGATGATGGTCGCCTCCGAGGCTCCCATCCGCTTTGCCGTACGTGCGGCATCCATGGCCGTGTTGCCTCCGCCATAAATGGCCACTTTTCTGCCAATTTTAGGTGTTTCGCCCTGTTCCACTTGTTTTAGAAAACCGATGGCGTCCAGAATCTTTCCGGCATCCCTGCCGGGGATATCGATTTTTTTAGAGAGATGTGCCCCTACGGCGATGAACACGGCATCGAAACTGCCTGCTTTTTGTTCTTTAAGCACATTTTCTACTTTACGATCGAGCCTGATTTTGACGCCCATTTTTTCAATTCGCCGCACCTCTTGATCAAGCATATTTCGCGGAAGCCGGTAGGCGGGGATCCCAAAGTGCATCATACCGCCTGCCACCGGCCCTGCCTCATGGATTTCAACCGTGTGCCCCAACCTGGTAAGATGGTATGCCGCGGACAAACCACTTGGTCCGGCACCGATCACAAGTACCCGTTTGCCTCCCGGTTTTTTGTCGAATTTGACCTGCCAATTTTTCATGACCGCCTCATCGCCTAGAAAACGTTCCATGGCGTGAATGCTGACCGGACTGTCTATAAAGGTGCGGTTACAGCCATCTTCGCACGGGTGGTAACAAACGCGGCCCATCACGGCGGGCATGGGGTTGTCTTGCATGATGACCTGCCAAGCTTCTTCAAATTTTTCCGCTTGCGCCAGTTCTAGCCAAGCCTGTATGTTTTCGCCGGCAGGACAAGCATTGTTGCACGGGGGAAGTAAATCCACATAAACCGGACGTTGTTGCCTGATAGGCCCCGTACCTAGATCGTGACCTTTCAGGTCTGCGGGGGATGTTATGTCTTTAATTGGCTGTTTCATAATTCTGTAACTTATAATATTAAAATCCTTTCAGTTTCTGTTTTTTCCCTATTTCAAGCCTTTGCGATTCCATCCTTTTTGGCCAATGCCTTTTTCATCATGACCATTTCATTAATGCCCTTCACGTCCACAATGCCCATAAGCCGACCGTCCTCCAAGACGGGGGCAAGTTGGGCATTGTTGGTCATTAGCTTTTCATATACCTGCTGTAAGGGCATATCCGGGGTAACTATGACGAAATCTTTCCGCATTACATTGGATACCGGGAAGGTATTTCCATAAGCGGACAATCCCCTGATCAATTCTTTTCGGGTAAGGACACCTAGTACCCGATCGTTTTCTACAACTACAAATCCTTGTTCCTGGGTATTCCGTAACAACTGTACGGCCTTTTCCAAGGTTTCCCCAGGCAACAAGCGGGTATATTGCCGGATCAGAACATCTTTGGCCGTATATCCGGTGAGTGCTGATTTGGTGCTTTCGTGCACTTCCTCGGCTCCGGCCCCCAGATAGATGAACAGACCGATGAAAACCAACCAGAAATTGGTAAAGAAACCTAGAAATACAAATACTATAGCAAGAAACTGCCCTACCCGCGCAGCGATGGTGGTCGCTTTCAATTTGCCCATGTTGAATGCCAATACTGCCCTGAGCACCCTTCCGCCATCCATCGGAAAGGCAGGTATCAGGTTAAAAACGGCCAATATCACATTGGCGGCCATGATATTGAACCAGAAATTGCCGCCGGTCATATGGTCTATTTCAGAAATTGGCAGTAGTTGGTCGTTCACGTACAAAAAGATATAGAGGACTCCGGCAATGACGAAGTTTACCGCTGGACCGGCCAGGGCCACGGCCAGTTCCTGGGCAGGTTTATCGGGCATTTTATCAAGACTGGCCACGCCACCAATGGGGTAGAGCGTAATATCGCGCGTGGGAATCCCATATTTTTTAGCCGTGAGGGCATGGCCAAACTCGTGCAGCACCACACAGGCGAACAGAACGAGAATAAAAAGAGCCCCTTGTATGCCTTCTGCCCAGCCATGGCCCATTTGAAAGTGCATCATGAAGATCCATCCAATGATGATCCAAAAGGTCCAATGGATAAATACCTTGATGCCGGAGTAGCTTCCTATAAATAACGACCATTTTTTCATAGATGTACGATTTTAGGTTTTTTTAATCGATATGCCATCACGATCAATACCGCGTACCCCAAGAGTCCGAGCAAGAATACGTAGCTGTAGCCGTATAGGATAGAGATGACAATGGCAAAAATGGAGGCTGCGACCCCTGCCACGCTGGATATACCCAATAAATAGGAAATGATCTGCTTCTCTTTAAATGAGGTCGCTATTCTTAGCAATAGGGGAAAGGGTACCCCTATGAAAAAGGATGGAAACAGTAAAAGAATGGCCACCCAAAATTCCGATAACCGTTCGTACCACATAGGGAGCAGTACATACACGGTGAGCAAAGATGTTATAATAATCAATGCCGCATACACTGTCAGTTTTTGGGGAAGGTTTTTTTTGAACGCCCTCGTCGTTAAGCTGCCCATACCATTGCCCAATAGAAATGTAAAAAGCAACAATGAAAATGACTGCGACGGGCTCGACAGTTTTAAATTGAGTACCTGGAACAGGTAACCTTGTATAAGAATGTACGAAAACCCCAATAAAAAGGCCAATAGGGCCAAGACACGGAACTTTTTTTGAGCGGTTACCGCGGTGTCTTCATAAAAGGAAACCGATTTCCATTTGTTTATATGATTGAACAGAAACCACCCAAGAATGAATATTCCCAGCCATAGGGGCGTTGCCATGGCATCGGGGATACCATTGTTGTAATTGAAAAAATACGGCGAATCATCACTGACCGGTCTTAGGTTTATGGATGCCGTTTTCCAAAGCTCGTCATGGGGATAGGTGCCCGAGGAAATATCATAGATCAGGTCGTCGAACATAAGCCATTGATAATTTACGTTCCGCACGATCGTATCCAAACCCTCTTGTTTTATGTATGGAAAGTAGAACACATCTTGGTCCAGTCCCAGATAGTGTGCGATACGATGCACCTCCTCGATCATTTCCTGTTCAAAAGGAGTCTTTTTAATGACCAGTACGGGGTTCATTCCGTTTGAGAAGATATAGACCTTTTTAAGAGCCTCCTTTGGGCCGATCCCCATCCGATTTTGGAGTTCCATATAGTTGGCCAACATTTTATATACTTCCTGTCTGCCGTGCATCGTGAAATAGATGGCCCCGTTTTCCGTCAGGCCCTCCAAGTAATCGGCCAAAGCTTCCATGGTAAACAGGTAGTTTTCCGTAAGTCCGTAGAAGTCGGTGCCCCGGGACCCCTTGGTTACGGGAATGGTCAATAGTATGGCATCATATTTTCCCTTGTTCTTGATCACAAAATTCCTGCCCTCGTTTACCTCTACCTGTATGTTCTCCTTATCAAGGAAGGTAGCGGGATTGTATTTTTCCATGAGCTGCACAAAAGAGGGATTGACCTCGACGGCATCAATATAGCTGTAGCCCGAAAAATATGCCGCTGCAATGTCTATCCCTCCACCTGGTCCGATTATAAGGACTGAATCCTTATCGTTTTTATTGACAAAATTCATGGCAAACACGGCCGGGAGACCCGATAGTGCCTTTCTTATTTTTAAAGTGTCCTTTGCCAGCTCGTCAATGTTCACCACATCGGTCCCCGCGGCCCCATCGATGAACATGGTTTTTGACACGGTACTGTCGGGATAAGTGAATTGTACCAGGTCGGTCTTGCCAAAAGCGCTCCAACGACTTTCCAGTTTTTCACTTTGTAGGGCAGGATTGTTCATTAGGCGATACATATCCTTCGAGGGGTCTTTTGAAACGGGGATATCGATGTCGAGGGTATCCTTTCCAAGCCCCATCAAAATGATAATGGCCACCGATAAAAGGGCCAATGCCATTGAATAGCGATTTTTGCTTGCGAATGCGTGTATAGCCCAAACAAGCAGCAGAAGCCCTATGGCTATTGCCACCACATAGACCAAGCTGAACGTATTGAGCAGAAATACCGAGACCAGTGCCCCGCCGGCCGCCCCAATAAGATCTATGGCATAAAAGGTAGATGCATGGCGTTTATTCCTTTCGAATATAAAGGCATAGACAACCCCGATGGCAATAAACGGAACGATAGAGAGGACAATAAAAGCAAGCAGGCCCAAATCATTTAAGGACGAACCACTGATTTTTGATAGTGCGAGCAATAGGGAAAAACCCAAGAACGTGGCAATCGCAGGTAAGGCGGCCCAAAAATCCCATGCCTTGTCCATTCTATTGTAGAACTTGGCATAGCTTATCTGGCCGATCCCCAATCCCAATATGGAAAAAGCAATGATAATGAGCACGAAATGAAAACTGAGAAGGTAAGAAAATAGACGTGACAGACTGATCTCAAAGATAATGGTCGCCGCGGTCAGCAGGAAAATGATCAATATGTCGGGTAAGGATCTTTTCATTTTTAAGTACCGAATATTTTTAAAAGTTCTTGCAGTTCATCGTTCACTTGGTGCTGTTTTACCACCTGCTCAAAAGGGGTCAGGCTCAACTGATTGTCCAAAACCCCGACCATTGCATTTCTTCTTCCCAGCAAAAGTGCCCTCACTGCGGCCGATCCAAGCCTGATTCCCAACATTCTGTCCAGGGACGAGGGGTTTCCTCCCCGTTGCACATGACCAAGTTTTGTGATCCGCAGGTCCACTTTTGAATTGATTTCCTTGATCTTTGATGCCACGAGTCCTGCTCCCAATTCATCTCCTTCCGAAACCACCACGATAAACCCATCTTCACTTTTATAGTCCTTGACCTTTTTTAGCAACTGGAGAAAATCTTCACCGCTCTCAGGTATCAATATGGCATCGGCAGCAACGCCCAATCCGGAATGAATGGCAATATAACCGCTATCCCTGCCCATTACTTCCACAATAAATACCCGATTGTGGGATTCGGCGGTATCTTTAATTTTATCGATATTTTCAATGGCCGTGTTTACTGCGGAATCAAATCCGAGGGTGTAATCGGTGCCGGAAATATCGTTGTCAATGGTCCCGGGAATACCTATGAACGGGATATCACATATTTCCGAAAAGGCAAGCAAACCCTTAAAAGTACCGTCACCACCAATGGCTACCACGGCATCGATATCATTGTCCTGAAGGTTTTTAAAGGCAAGTTGTCTTCCTTCCAGAGCCATAAATCGCTCGCTTCTGGCGGTTTTCAATACCGTACCACCACGGTGTACCGTTTTTTGTAGCTGTTGGCTTTCCAGTGGGATAAAATGCCCATCTATCATGCCTTCGTACCCCTTTAGGATGCCGCTTACCCTGATGCCATGTTGCTCAGCTACCTTTGCAGTTCCGAAGAGCGCAGCGTTCATTCCCGGAGAATCGCCCCCTGAAGTGAATACCCCGATATGTTTTATTTTGCCATTGTCCATTTTCCTTTTTTTTTAAACTATTATTTACTCGATAGTCGAGCTTTGCTATCACATTAGGCTTGCCCGTTCCACTTCCAATCCCTGACCTCGGGCATATCCAGCCCATTTTTACGGATGTAGTACTTGTGTTCGATCAGTTTGTCTTGCATTTCCTGTTTCAGGTATGCCACTTCGTCGCCGAGGTTCGGCAACCTGTCCAAAACATCCTGTACCAAATGAAATCGATCTATATCGTTCAATACCGTCATATCAAAAGCGGTAGTTATAGTGCCTTCTTCCTTATAGCCCCTTACGTGAAAATTGGAATGGTTCGTACGATTGTAGGTCAATCTATGTATAAGCCATGGATAGCCATGAAAAGCGAAAATGACAGGCTTGTCTTTAGTGAACAACATATCAAAATCGGCATCCTTTAATCCATGTGGATGTGCCGTCTCGGTCTGGAGCTTCATCAGATCGACCACGTTTACGACCCGTATTTTCAGATTTGGTAATTTTTCGCGAAGTATGGATACGGCCGCCAAGGTTTCAAGGGTAGGCACGTCGCCTGCGCTGGCCATGACCACGTCGGGTTCCGCATCTATATCATTACTGGCCCATGCCCAGATACCGATGCCTTTGGCACAATGTATGACCGCCTCCTCCATAGGGAGCCATTGCGGTGCGGGATGTTTACCGGCGACGACAACATTTACATAATGCTTGCTTCGAAAACAATGGTCCATGACGGATAGAAGACAATTGGCATCGGGCGGCAAATAAACACGGACTATTTCGGCTTTTTTATTGACCACATGATCAATAAAGCCAGGATCTTGGTGGGTGAACCCATTGTGGTCCTGTCGCCATACATGGGACGCCAAAAGTATGTTCAGGGAGGCGATCTTTCTGCGCCAAGGTAGCTCTGAGGTTACTTTTAGCCACTTGGCGTGTTGGTTGAACATGGAATCGATAATATGGATGAACGCCTCGTAACAATTGAACAGACCATGTCGTCCGGTTAAGAGATACCCTTCTAGCCAGCCCTCGCATTGGTGCTCGCTCAACATTTCCACCACGCGCCCGTCTTTTTTGAGGAGTTCATCGGTAGCCATGGTTTCGGCTTCCCATTGGCGATCAGTAGCCTCGAAAACTGAATTTAAACGATTGGAAAGCGTTTCGTCGGGGCCGAAAATCCTAAAGTTTCGTTGTGCTTCGTTCAATTTTATGATATCCCTGGCAAATTCGCCTAGAACGCGGGTGTCGCCATTTCCCATTTTTCCCCGTTCCGAAACATCCAATGCATAATTCCTAAAGTCGGGCATATGTAAATCCTTTAATAAAATTCCTCCGTTGGCATGCGGATTAGCCCCCATTCGCCGTTCGCCTTTAGGTGCCAGGTCGGCCAATTCTGATAAAAATCGTCCCTGTTTATCAAAAAGCGCTTCAGGTCTGTAGCTTTTAAACCAATCTTCCAACTGCTTTAGGTGCTTTGGATTATTTGCCACATCCGATAAGGGTACCTGATGCGATCTGAAATGATTTTCCACCGGTAGGCCGTCCACAAACTTGGGTCCCGTCCACCCTTTGGGGGACTTGAGAATGATCATGGGCCAATGGGGGCGTTCCGCATTGTCATCTTGGGCGGCATTTTCCTTTATCGCATTAATTTCCTCGATTACCTGATCCAATAGCTGAGCCATTTTTTGGTGCATAGACTTAGGGTCATCCCCTTCGATCCAATAGGGTTTCCATCCGTACCCTAAAAAAAGTTGTTCCAATTCTTCATTCCCGATACGGGCCAAAATGGAGGGATTGGCAATCTTATACCCATTGAGATGTAAAATGGGAAGCACCACACCGTCGGTCACCGGATTTAGGAATTTGTTGGAGTGCCATGCCGTAGCCAACGGACCGGTTTCCGCTTCCCCGTCACCCACTACACAGGACACGATGAGATCGGGATTGTCAAAGGCCGCACCGAATGCATGGCTCAGGGAATAGCCCAGTTCACCGCCTTCGTGTATGGAACCAGGACATTCGGGGGAGACATGGCTGGGGATTCCGCCCGGAAAGGAAAACTGTGTAAACAGTTTTTTTAATCCTTCTTCATCCTGACTTATGTGAGGATACACTTCACTATATGTTCCTTCAAGGTAGGTACTGCCAACAAGTGCCGGTCCGCCATGACCCGGACCTGATACGTATATCATATTCAGATCATATTTTTTGATGATACGGTTCAGATGTACGTAAATGAAATTTTGGCCGGGCGTAGTACCCCAATGCCCTAATAACATAGGTTTGATATGTTCCGGTTTCAGCGGTTCCCGCATCAGCGGATTGTCACGCAAATATATCTGCCCCACGGAAAGATAATTGGTGGCCCTCCAATAGGCATCTATTCTCCCTAGATGTTCGTTGGATAATTCCTCTTGTCCTATTTCACTATGTTGCTTTTCCATGTCTTACTTATTTTTGAACCGTTGTTCTTTATTTTTGATTCCATATAGAGGTCCGTCGTACATTTCGCGATCATTAGCTCTTCGTTGGTAGGGATTACCAATACCTTTACTTTGCCACCCTCTATCGAAATTTCGGATTGATTTTGATTGTTTCGGTCTTCGTCCAATTCGATTCCTACAAAACGAAGGCCTTCGCAAACCCTTGATCTGATTATGGGTGCGTTCTCCCCGATGCCGCCAGAAAAAACCAAGGTATCCAGGCCTTCCAATACGGTTATAAATGAGCCGATCCATTTTTTTAGCTGATAACAAAATAGGGCCACCGCATCTGCAGCCCTCACATCCGAGCTTTCCATTTGCAGAAGGTCCTGCATATCGGCACTGGTTTCCGAAACCCCTAAAAGGCCGGCTTCATGATTGATCAAATGATTGAACTGTTTTGTGTTCATTCCCTCACAGTTCATCATGTACCAAGCAACCCCCGGATCCAAATCCCCACTCCTTGTACCCATCATACATCCACCTGCAGGTGTAAAGCCCATACTGGTATCCATACTTTTGCCATCTTTCAAAGCCGCCAAACTGGCCCCGTTCCCAAGATGGGCCAGAATGATGCGTCCGTTCGCTTCATCGGCACCCGCTATTTCCTTTAGCTTTTCCATAAGAAAAGCATACGATAATCCATGAAAACCATACCGCTGAACTCCAGCTCGATCAAAGCGCCTTGGTATAGGCAATATTTTTGCTATGCGTGGCATTGTTGTGTGAAAGGCGGTATCGAAACAGGCTACCTGTAATACTCCTGGACATCTATTTTTAAAAAGTTCGATGATTTCGATCTCAGCGGGTAAATGTTCCGGGTCGTAATCCCTTATTCGCTTTAATTCCCTTAGTAAAGATGCATCTATCATTTCGGCACGGGAATGGCCCCTGCCATGGACAACCCGATGGCCAATGCATTTAACTCTATCAAAACTGTTTTGCCTTTTTAGCCATAAGATCAAAAAGATTGCGCCCTCGTAAAAACCGGGACAGTATACATCATAACTCATCTTTTCATCCCGATTGACGTAGGTAACATTAAAGCTTGTATTCTTTAATCCAATGCGGTTTATGCTCCCGGAAAATATAGGCTTCGGAGTTTTGGCCATTTCGTACATAGCGAACTTGATGCTGGACGAACCACCATTTATGGTAAATATGTTTGAATTTTCCGGGTACATTATTTGTATTAGATTAGATTTTTTGGCTTTTAGTAATGAAGATTCAACCCATTAGACCGATTGAACCATTTCTTTCGTTTATTTATCAATAATCATTTATTTGGCAAGGCACAATCCTTGTCCTTCATATAAAAAGCGGCAATCTTTTCATATTTTGGTCCTAACTCCTTAGCACACCACGCTAACAGGGCGGGCTGTTCCGAACAAGTGGTATTCCTGACCGCTTTTTCCAATTCTTTCTTTAACAGTTCATCATTAAAGCTTACCTTCTTTAGTACAACTTCATGGTATTCAAGCGTTTTCATTACTTATTTATTTTTAAATTCTTATAGATGTTAATGTTGCCACAGGATCATGTTATCCTCCAAGGGCACGGCAACGCCTTCGTAATCCGGTAGAATACGAACGGTATAGTGATTGGTGGGCCGGGGAGTATTGACCTGGGCATAGAAATTATGTTCCCCTTGTTCTCCCATCCAGTCAAATTTCATTTTGATTCTTTCCGGTGGTTTGCCGTTCATACCTTCTGCAAAAAGCTCTACGCTAATATTTTTAGGATTTATTTCATTCAGCCAAACCGGGACTTTAAAATGATGCTTGTGGCGCTCGCTCTCAATTTGAACTTCTCCGAATTTTATGGCCTCCCATTTATGCCCAAGATCATGCGCAGCATCTAAAACCCTTTTTCCTGCGGCTCCTTTTCTTGCCACCCGTTTTTTATATCTTGCCGCCGCGGGAAGGTAAAATTGTTCCGTATACTCGCGTACGGTGCGATTGGCAGAAAATTGGGGAGTAAGGGTCGCCATGCTTTTTCGCATCCGTGATACCCATTGTTCGGGCACGTTTTTTTTATTGCGCGCATAAAATTCGGGCACGACGTGCTGTTCCAATAGGTCAAACAGGGCTGTCGCCTCGGCTGCATCCCAAGCGGGGTCATCGCCGTGTTCTTGACCGTCTCCCAAGGCCCAACCTACCTCCGGGGTATAGGCCTCGGCCCACCAACCATCCAGTTCAGATAAATTGATGCCCCCGTTGACAAGTACTTTCATGCCACTGGTTCCGCTCGCTTCCCACGGGCGTCTTGGGGTATTGAGCCATACATCGACACCCTGTACCAAATTCTCGGCCAACACCATGTCATAGTCGCTCAAAAAAATCACATGCTTGTACAAATTATGCTGTTGGATGAATTGCACCCATTTTTGTATCAATGCTTTCCCCGATTCGTCAAATGGTGGAGCTTTACCGGCCAAGACTATTTGTACAGGATGTTCCGAGTTGGTAAGGATACGGATAAAGCGTTCCGGATCGTGCAATAGAAGGTCCGGTCTCTTGTACGGTACAAATCGCCTGGCAAAGCCCAAGGTCAAGGTGTTGGGATCAAACACCTTTTTTGCGGAAACAATTATATCGGAGGAAAGACCGGAAACGATAGCTTGTCTTTCAAATCTTTCCCTGATAAAACCAACTAGCCGATTTCTCGATTGGTTCCTGAATTGCCATAATTTATCATCGGAAATCTTCGAAATATGTGCTTCATGGTCAGTAAGCTCCCCTCTCCAACGATCTTTTCCACAGGACTCCGTCCAGAGTTCATCGGCATATTTGGAATCCCAACAGGGCATATGCACCCCATTGGTCACATGGCCCACGGGAATTTCGGATATGGGCCAACGTGGAAAAAGCTTGCTAAAGAGATTTCTGCTCACCTCGCCATGCAAGCGGCTAACACCGTTCACGGCACCACTGCCACGAACGGCGAGATAGGCCATATTAAAACTCTCCCATCGATTATTGGCATCTGCCCGACCCAGGGCCATCAAGTCGTTGAGATCGATACCCAGTTCTTCCTTGGCATACCCGCCAAGAAATTGCTCCATAAGCGATGGGCTAAAGTGGTCAAAACCGGCGGGGACCGCCGTATGCGTCGTAAATAAATTACCTGCCCGGGTTACGGCCAGGGCCTCTTCGAACGAAGTGCCGTTCGCCTTCATAAAATCGTTGGCACGTTCCAGTACGAGAAAAGCGGCATGGCCTTCGTTCATATGGCAAACTTCGGGATCGATATCCAAGGCCCTGAGCAATTTGTAGCCACCGATACCCAGAACGATTTCCTGTTTTATGCGATGATCGGGACCACCGCCATACAGTTCATCGGTAATGCCGCGGTGGACCGGTAAATTCGCGGCGTCATTGCTATCCAATAAATATAGCTTTGCCCTACCTACCTTTACCTGCCACGCACGTAGCCATATCGGGTGGCCAGGTAAAGACACTTTTAAGCGAAGCCATTCCCCATTGGGCAGACGTAAGGGCGTAATGGGCAACTGACCGGGGTCATTGTAAGGGAACAGGGCATTTTGGGTGCCGTATTTATCAATTTCCTGACGGAAGTAGCCTTTATCGTAAAGCAGCCCCACTGCAACGACGGGGACGCCCAAATCACTTGCCGATTTTAGTTGATCGCCAGCTACATTGCCCAAGCCACCGGCATATATGGGAAGGGCCTCGTTCAGCATATATTCCATACTGAAATAGGCAACGGTGCGCAACTGCGTCTTTGGATGCTTTTGCTGGAACCAAGAGGGAGCGGAAAGGGCTTCGTCGTTCAACTTTAAAAGAGCGTCCAGTGTTGACCGAAAATCGGGATCGGACAAATGCTGCTCCAGCTTATCCCGTGAAACGGTCTGTAATATGACCCATGGATTCCTTGTAAATTCCCACAGTTCGGGATCCAATTGTTGCCAAAGTTCATCGGAAGCGTGGTTCCATGACCATCGTATATTGAGGGCAAGTTCTATGAGGTTTTCTACTCCCTCGATGTCGGTGTGCATCGATCCGTAGAGTTGATGCGTAGTGTTATTTGTTTTTTTCATCTTCATTTTTATTTTCCAGTTCTTATTTTCCAGTTCTTATTCTAATCCATTTTTACTGCCGATCAACCGAAAAAATCCGTGACCGCTTTCCAGACGATGTTCGGGTCTTTCAAAAAAAGTTGATGGTCGCCACCATTGACGGTCAGAAATTCGGCATTTGAAACGGTATTGGCCAATTTTACCGCATTAACCAGGGGAGCCGTGGTATCTTGATCGCCATGGATAAAAACAACTTTTTTGTTTCCGATGTTTCTGGCGATGGCATATAGGTCAGTATCCAGGATTATTTCGTTCAACGAATTGTAATAGCTCTGCCAAGTGTGTTTATTGGCATCTGCAAATACGTCATCCGACAGGTTATCGGGCTTGAATATCCGGGTCATAAAAATGGGATGCAGCAAACAGAGGTATTTGGAATATTTGTTTGCCGTAAGCCTGTCAAAAAGAGAATGTTCTGACATTATATCATTAAATTCTTTCATATCCTTATAGACCGGGGTACCTATCGCTATTGCCCCTTTAAACCAATCGGGATGTTTTTCAAGAAGTGCCAATGCGATGACAGTGCCCATGGAGTGTGCGACGAGCACGGTTCTGCCCCCATCAAAACCTTCTTTTGAAATAATCGCTTCCAAAGCGCCCACCTGCATCTCAAGGCTGTAATCGCTATTGGGCTTTGGGGAGTCGCCAAAACCGAGCAGGTCGACCAACAGAAGCTTATGTGTGCTTGAAATGCTATCCAAATCCCTTTTCCAATAGTTTTTGGAGCCCGTTAGGCCATGGATAAAAACCAGATCCCTATCCCCTGAGCCAACTATTTCAAAATTCAAGGGCATGCTTTCCGGATTATATTTAGGTGCTACAACGACCTTTAGATATTGATACCCACCTATAGAAATAAAAAGTACGGCTACTACCAATAACAAGACCAACATCCTTTTTCCTGTTTTTATAATAAAATCTTTCATAGTTCTATTTGATTAAAACGCCATACTCTCTCCGCGATAAAATCATCTTATACAAAAAATGCTAGGTTCAACTAACTGTTCTTGAATATCAAGAATTCCATGGGTTTTAGTTTTAACTTGATATAAAGTCGGCTATCTTGCCCATCCGCATTTTTTTGCACTTTTATTTTGGTTTTACCTCCATAAATACATTTCATATAGGTGTTTTCATTGTTGATGCCATTATCAATTAAGACATACTCTTCTTTTGTATCTTTTGGAGACGAATTATATACCACCAAAATCTCTCCGTTGTGAAGTACCCTGGAAAAGGCCAAAAGACATTCTTCGCAATTGGGATAGTGAAAATCAATTGCGTTTTTTGAAGTTTCCCTAAAATACATCCTACCGAATTTCAGGATAGGTTCAGTTTGCCTCAGTTTTGCCAAATCTGCAATTGTTCTGTATATCCATGAATTACGGTTCAATACGTTGGTCTTGGTATCATTGGGATCGAACATGCCTTCCCTGATATATCGGTCATCCATCCCATTTCCATCCAGGCCTTGTTCCGTTCCATAATAGATACACGGGGCACCAAGGGCGCAGAGCAGAAAGCCCACGCCCGCTACGATCTGTTCTGGAGTGGTATCGTAGCCGAAGCGATGCTTAAAATCAGTGCCCACTTGGTCGTGATCATCGATATAGGTCACCAAGAAATCTCCATATTCGCCCCGGCTGAGCGCATTCCATTGCAAGGAGGAATAGCGTTCCAACAGTCTTTCAGGAGAGGAAACACCCTTAATAACTCCTGCCAGGACACTGTGTAGGGGATGGTCCAAAACGGAATCCAGCCCGTAATACACGTTCTGGTCCTCCGGTAACATTTTCGGCCCGATATACGGATTGCCCGTCTCATCGTTACCGATAATCTCACCGAACAAAAAGAAGTTTCTCTTGCCCAAGGAGTAGGCATATTCACGAATGGTGGAACAAAAACGGCTAATATCCTGTCCCTTCATATGTTTGACGGCATCCAACCGAAAACCGTCCACGTCGGTCTCGCGTATCCAGTAACAATGTATGGCGGCCAATAGTTCCCCTAACTTCTCGCTTTCGGGGGAACCATCGTTACGAAATGTTTTTAGGGTCAAAAAATCACCTTCTTGGGTTTCGGGATAGGTATCGAAATTACTTATTTGTCCTTTTCGGTTGTAAAGCTCGGGATCTCTTAGTTCTATTGGGAGCGGCCTATCTTTTTCGCGCCAATCTCCCAATGGGAACCGTTGTCCATTTGCATAGTAATAAGGGTAATCGAACGGATACGACCAATTGTCACCGGAATGGTGTAGAACGACATCCAAGAAAACCCGTATATCCAATTTATGTGCATTGTCTACAAGCCTTTCCAAATCTTTTTTGGTACCCCAACGTTTGTCTACATCCAAGTAGTTCTGGATGGCATAACCATGATAGGAGCGGGGGTTGTTTTCAAATACCGGACTCAGCCAGATTGCGGTACAGCCCAAGTCTTTGATGTAATCGATATTGTCGATGATTCCCTTGATCGTGCCCCCTAAGGGTTTTTGCAATTGGTCATCGTTGCCGAAACCCGAATGTCGAACATCGAAGTCCAAAGAATTCCGTTTGTTGCTGTCATGGAACCGGTCTACCATAAGAAAGTAGATGATTTCCTCCCGCCATTCCCTATGGCAGTTTATCCAATATTCCTTGTTCGGTTTTGGAGAAAGATCTATATCGTTGATTGACTTCATCATTTTTTAAATTTTTAAACCGTGGAATACTCCTTTTTTGTTTTTGAAATACTTTTTGGGCTTATGGCGGGCTTATTTCCATAGAAGCGGTTGAACACCATACAGGCAGTAAGGTCGCCTGTGACATTAACTGCGGTACGGAACATCCCCAGTAACCGTTCCACCCCTATAATGATGATAATTCCTTCGGCAGGTATTCCTGCACTGGAAAGTACAGAGGCCAAAATCACTACCCCACCACCAGGTATTGCCGGAGTACCAATGGAAGCCGCGACGATAGTAATCACTACCAAGATGACATTCAAAAGGCCCATTTCCAATCCGTAGGCCTGGGCTATAAATAAGGTCGTTATGGTCTGATATAGTGCCGTACCGTCCATATTCACAGTAGCTCCTATTGGAATAATGAAATTACTAATGGCAGGATCCACTTCCAGTTCTTCTTCCGCCGTTTCAAGGGATAATGGCATTACTGCTGCAGAACTAGTGGTTGAGAATGCCAGTAATTGCACATCCCTGATCTTACGTAAAAACTGAAAAGGATTGCCCTTGCCCAAAATGCTAACAACCAATAAGTAAATTCCGATCAGAATCAACAACCCAATCAACACAACAACGACATAAAACCCTAGACCCGAAAGGGAATTTAGACCAACGCTGGAGGTCAGCTGCGCCATCAAGCCGAACACGGCTACCGGAACCAACAACATGGCCCATTTGACCACGGTCATGCAGATTTCCTGTATGGCACTCAACAATAACTTTACGGGCCGTAGCAAATCATCGGGAAGGGATAATACGGCGACCCCTATGATAATGGTAAAAATGACGATACTCAACATTTCACCACTTACCATGGATGCCAGCGGATTGTCAGGCAACAAATTTGTTATGGCATTGGGAATATCGTTTATCCCAAACGATAATTCCGTGCTTTCGGCCGTATTGGCCAAAGCCTGTTCATGATCTACAATCGCTTGCTGGTGCAGATACTTTCCAGGGCTAAAGATTAATCCAAGGATTGTACCTATGGTCACCGAGATAATGGTTGTGGATATAAAATACAAGAGTACACCGCCCCCCAGTTTTTTTAAATTCTCCTTGTCGTTGCTGGCAATGCCGGTAATTATAGAGGCAACGATCAAAGGAATCATAATCATTTGTACCAACTTGAGAAAGAGCATGCCCGGCAGGGCCAACCAACTGCCCAGAACATCAGCTGTGCCTTTGGTTATCCAACCATTTTGCGGACTTAACAAAAGACCAAGGCCTACCCCAAGGAACAAAGCGATGATAACCTTTAGCCATAGCCTATTCTCCACCAGTTTTTGGAGGTAGTGGTTAAGCGATTTCAGTGATTTTATGTCCGTATCGAACATTCCTTAGTATCCGTTATGCAATTGTTATTTTCTTTTCCAGATAAACACCTTGTACCGCGTGCAAAAGTTCCACACCCTCTTTGAACGGCCGCTGAAAAGCCTTTCTTCCCAGAATCAGACCGGATCCCCCGGCCCGTTTGTTTACGATTGCCGTAATAATGGCTTCGCTCAGGTCGGATTCTCCCTTGGAGCCGCCTCCCGAGTTGATCAACCCGATTTTTCCCATATAGCAATTCGCCACTTGTAGCCTACATAGGTCAATGGGATGTTCCGTGGTCAAGGTTTCATACATGGCATCGTCGTATTTACCGAATCCAATATTTTTGAATCCATAATTGGTAGTTGGCAACTTTTGTTTAATTATATCCGCTTGTATGGTAACCCCTAGATGATTGGCCTGTGATGTCAAATCGGCCGATGAATGATAGTCTTCCTCCTGTGTTTTAAAGGAGTCATTGCGGGTATAGCACCATAGAATGGTAGCCATTCCAAGACTATGTGCTTCGGCAAAGGCTTCTGCGATTTCTTTTAACTGCCGGTTACTTTCCTTTGATCCGAAGTATATGGTCGCACCGATTGCCACCGCACCCATATTCCAAGCCTCCTTGACCGTTCCGAACAAAGTTTGGTCATACGTATTCGGATAGGACAAAAGCTCGTTGTGGTTTATTTTTACGATAAAGGGAATTTTGTGTGCATATTTCCTTGCATAAAGACCCAAACCTCCAAAGGTGGAGGCCACTCCATTGCAACCCGCTTCAATAGCCAGTTTTATAATGTTCTCAGGGTCAAAATAATCGGGGTTCTTATAAAAGGAAAAAGCTGCACTATGTTCAATGCCTTGATCGACCGGAAGAATACTCAAGTATCCCGTACCTGCGAGGTTGCCGTGATCGTAAAGTTGAGATAGGCTTCCGAGGACCCGTGTATTCCGGTCACTGGGTACGAATACCTTATCCACCACATTTTTTTCGGGCAACTGCAATTCATCCTTGGTTATTTTTTCGCTAACGTGGTCCAGATAGTAGGATGCCTTATCACCCAGACGCTCCACGACATCTTCGTATGTTTTCATGCTTTTTATTTTAATTGATTCCCAAACTTTTGTTGGTTTTGGCAATGGATGTATGACCATCCCTTTCGATGCCCGTTAATGCCCGTATGGCATCAATGGTCTCGGGTATTACGATAGCCTGATTATCCACGACATAGGCATAAAACAGTTCGTCGCCTACCACTTTTAACATATCTTCCCAAAGGGCTACCTCGTACATATCGCCCCAAGGCCGCCCCATATCCAGATACATTTCCTTAATGGTGTTGTTGGAAACCAGTCCTTGGTCATAGTGTATCAGTTTAATCCGGCTTGAGGTCTTAAAGGCATCGAGCACTTCTTCTTTAGTGGCCTTTTTCTTTAGTTTCACGTTCCAATAATGCATATGGCTCAAAGTTTCGGGCACCTTTACCGCCGATGTGATTACATCGAGGTCGGGATCTACACTTTGGGCATCCGGACCTTGGTGGCTCGGTATTTCCTTCTCGGGAACCATGGTGTTCATAATACCGCCCAAATGGCTTTCCCAAGGGTCTGTGGCACGTCTTAACAAAGTGCCCCTGGCATAGTCCAACAGGTCGGCCCTTTTTAGCGCGGTCAGCGTTCTTAAAATGGATGTGGTGTTGCAGGAAACTACCCTTGTGGCATCCAAATCTATCGCAGATTCGTAATTGTTTTCGGCACTAAAGGAATGACCGGTCGTTTCATGTTTTTCACCACCTTGGACTATGAATTTAAGTCCTTGTTTCTTATAGGTTTCAACATTCTTTGCGGCTATGTTCTTTGGGGTACAATCAACTACAAGGTCCACTTTATTTAGAAGGTCTTGAAATAAGCCAGCTACCTGAATGCCTACCGACCCCATTTTTTCCCTGGCTTCACTGGTTGCTGCGAATATGGTATACCCCTTTTTTACAGCGGTCTGTATGCGCCAATCGCTAATAACATCGCAAACCCCAAAAAGATTCATGTCTTCCTGCACATTAATGGCGTCGGCTACTCTTTTCCCGATGACCCCGTATCCTACTACTGCTATTTTTTTCATATTGTTTTTATTTAATTGTTATTAATTTTTTACTGCTTTTATATAATAGTATGGCACCTACTATTCCTGAAATTAGAGAGGCAAATAGGATACTTACTTTTGCGGCGAAAATCAAAGATTCATCTGAGAAGGCCAGTTCATTAATAAACAGTGACATGGTAAAACCGATGCCCCCCAAAAAGGCGGTACCATAAATCATATTCCAACTTACGTTTTCAGGGAGTTTGGCAAGTTTAAGTGCCACAAGAATTCTCGAAAAGGCTGCAATACCAATGAATTTTCCGAAAATCAGCCCCAAACTGATTCCCAGGCCAACTGGGCCGGTTAGCACCTTCAGCAAATCCCCATGAAGATGTATCCCCGCATTTGCCAAGGCGAACAAAGGAAGAATGATGAAGCTTACCAGAGGATGTAGGGCTTTTTCCAATTTTTGAAGCGGAGTCTCCGCTTCGGAACTTGTGGTTTTTATTTCTTCCAATATTTCCAACTGTTGCTTGGAAATAAGGGCGCCTTTAATCGACTTTGTCATTTGAAATCTTTTATGGAGTTTATCCAGGCGTTTTAAAAAGGTATCCTCTTTAATTTTGACCCTCCCGGGAATTGCTATAGCGGTAAGAATTCCGGCAATCGTAGGATGCACGCCCGAAAAGAAGAAAGCCAACCACACCCCTCCGATACCTACAATGGCATAAAACCAAGTACTTCTTATCCCCGCGAAATTTCCAATGAGGAGAAGTCCGAAGAAGAGTAGCCCGTGGAGCAAATCCATTCCCGAAATACCGGAAGTATAAAATAGGGCGATCACCAGAACACCGCCCAGATCGTCCACGATTGCCAATGTGACCAAAAATACCCTTAGGGCGGTGGGCAATCTTTTCCCCATAAGTGCCAGGACCCCCAACGAAAAGGCAATATCGGTGGCCATAGGAATGCCCCACCCTTGGGAAGCCTCCCCGGAACCGTTGAACAAATAGTAAATAAAGGCGGGGATTACCATGCCTCCTATTGCAGCTCCTATGGGCAATACTGCATTTTTAGGAGATGAAAGTTTGCCCCCCAGTATTTCCCGTTTAAGTTCTAGCCCGACCTGTAAAAAGAATAGTGCCATCAACCCATCATTGATCCACAACAGCAAAGGTTCCGATAACCGAAAATCCGCAATGTAAAAACCGATGTCCGTTTGCATAAGACCGGTATAAAATTCTTTCCAAGGGGAATTTGCCCAGACCATTGCAATAACTACGGTCACAAAGAGAACAACCCCACTGTTGTTGAGTCCCTTGGCATAATGGCCAAAGAATTTTCGAATGCCTATGTTACTTCGGTTTTTAAGCATCGATATTGGTTTTTTGTGAGTTTCTTACCGCTTTCGAAGCATTGAATTGTTCGTTCGCTTGAGATTCTTTATGGGAACCTTGTTTGAAATTTCTAATGATGACCCTATTGCTCTTTTCATAGGTAAAATAACTTATGACCCAATTAAAGCCCACTAACAGTTTGTTTCTAAACCCACTGATGGACATCAGGTGTACAACGGACCATAGTAACCAGGCAAAATAACCACCAAATTTGAGCTTACCGAGATCGGCGACCGCTCTTCGTTTTCCAACGGTAGCCAGCGACCCTTTGTCCTTATATTCAAAAGGTTTCGATGGTATGTCATTCATCAGGTCCGTGAGCAGTTGAGCTAGGTATTTTCCTTGTTGAATAGCTGCCTGTGCCACCTGTGGATGACCCTTGGGTGTATCTTCGGAAATCAATGCGGCGATATCACCGATGGCATAGATGTTCTCATGGCCTTCCACCTGTAGGTACCTGTTTGTCTTCAGGCGGTTGCCCTTTACAACGGATTCTTTGTTTATCCCTTTGGGAAATTGTCCTGTAACCCCCGCAGTCCATACAAGGTTTCTTGCCAATAGCGTTCTACCGCTTTTGGTCTGGACAACCTTGCCGTCATAACCACTTACCGATTCATTAAGCAAAACTTCAACACCTAGTTTCATTAGGTATTTTAGTGTTTTTACTGATGCTTTATCGGACATAGCACCCAACAACTCACCTGATGCTTCAACTAAATAAATTTTCATTATCGTAGCTGGATATTCTGGATAATCTTTAGGAAGGATGTATTTGCAAAATTCAGCCAAGGCGCCTGCCATTTCCACGCCTGCGGGACCCCCGCCTACAATAACAAAATTGGTAAGGGCATCGCGTTCTTCGTCATCGCAGGTAATTGCCGCCTGTTCCAGATTCTGCAACATCATATGACGAATGTTCAGGGAATCACGGATGTCTTTCATCCCTAGACTGTTTTTCTGCACATTGTCCATCCCAAAAAAGTTAGTGGTCGTTCCTGTAGCCAAAATCAGGTAATCATAGGTCAATTTGCCCTTGTTCGTAAACAGTAGGTTTCGGGATGGCTCTATTTCTACGACTTCCGCCAGGCGGAATTGAACATTCTTGTAACCGCTGATCTGTTTTCTGATAGGGAATACGATGCTGTCGGGTTCGAGTGCACTGGTGGCCACTTGATAGAACAGGGGCTGGAATTGATGGAAGTTGTTCTTGTCCATCAATACGATCTGTACGTTTTTCTTTTTGAGACCTTCTACCAAGGCAAGGCCCGCAAAGCCACCACCCACCACGACCACCCGGGGTAGTTTGGTGTCCGGTAAGCAAATCAAATCGGTAATTTTACAAGTATTTTCCATAGTAGTGTTCAACGTATCTATATTTTTCAAACCAACTCTTCCTTCATTTTTTTTCGCTGAGGTTGAAGCGAATTACCTTTTTTCTTTTGCATCGGGCCTTCGAACTATTAATACAGAACAGTTCGCATGTGCGGAGATGGACTGGGAAACCGAGCCCAGTAGGAAACGTTTGAACGCACCATGGCCATGTGACCCGACCACGATCAGTTCCGCACCCATAGCCTCGGCCTTTTCCAGAATCGTGATTTTTGGAAGGCCGTTCACAACATCCGTCGTAACGGATACATCGGCGTTTTTCTTTTGCAATACCTGACTGGCATTCTGCACGATGTCTTCTGCCATTTTTTTTGCGTTTGACACGGCTTCTTCATAATAGTTGCCAAGAGTGCCTCCCATTGGAACGGCGCCCGGAGCGGTCAATAACGGATTCTCGAAAACTGAGATGATACGTACTTCGGTATTGGACGGGAACGGCATTCTCGAAAGTTCTTCCACCGCTGTATTGCTGTATTCCGATCCATCTATTGCTAATAGTATTTTCATGACATTTTATTTATAAGTGATACTTAATGTTCGTATTAAATAACCATTAATCAATGGTTATCGGTTTCATTACTTTTCTCCAATAGAGGTGCTCATATAGTCCTGACCAGTACATCCCAAAAGTGAAGGCGAATAAAAGTTCTTCAATGGGGATGCCCAGAACAAGAATATGCGTTAGATTTTCCAGATTCCAGTACAGCTCCACATATTGGGGGTAAAACGGAAGGATACTTCCGAAATAGATAAAGTATAGCACTGTAAACAGCATACCACCGACCCAGATTTTACCCTTTAGATCGGGGCGGCAGTATAGGGTTGCCAGTCCTCCGAAAAACAAGGCGATGACCCCACAATAAATATGATTAAGACCTGTAAAAAGGCTTAGTGCCGCAAAAATCAGAACAGGAACAAAAAGAATGTAAACGTGGAGTGAATGCCTCCGGTGGCTTCTTTCCGAATGCGGCATTTCAACAAATGCCTTCTTAAAAATAAGGTTGTAAAGCACCGTTCCAATGCCGCCGATGGCAAAGGAGAAGATAAGGCTCTCTATATCAAAACCAGTATTTTGCGCTAGGTCGAAAAGGGAAGGAGGGAACCAATACTCGGGCACGAACAAGGGTTCCGTAAGGCCAAAGGGCATGGTGATCCAACTCATTTTGAGCATTTCTTTCCTAGTATCCTTTTTAAATAGATAGATTACCGCCCAAAGGGCGAGGATGATAAGAGACCATATGAACCAGACATATTGCATAGCTTTAGGTTTTTTTTGTTTTTAAAAAATCTACAGTTTCCTTGACCGTCAATGGATATGTGGCATTGCCAGTTCTAACATAAAAGGTGGTATTTTCGGTATCGTTAACGTAAATAGGTTTTTCAGAAGGTTCGATGTCTACCAAACACACATCTTTTTCATTTAAGCTGTAGAATGAAATATGATTGCTGAAACAAGCCTCATGGCCTAATTGAGTAGAAATGATTCTGAAAACTTCTCGCTCATAACCATCCCTGTTTTTGTGTTTAAGGGTCTTGAAATCGTTTTCTAATCCTAAAACATTTCCATCATCATCTATACCAATAATTAATTTTCCACCATTTGCATTCATAAAACCTGTAATGGTTTTAGCGATAACCTTTTCTAGGTCGCGGTTGGTTGCTTTGCGATAATAGTCATAGCGTATGGAAGACTTGAATTCCACCTTTTCATTTTCACCAGCTTGTATCAATGCCTCAATATCACGAACAAGTAATCGTTGTTGTGTGCCGATGAGCTTATTCTTTTGTTTAATCGTTATGAAAAACAGACCTGAGATTATACCCAGAAAACTTCCTAAAAGCATGAGTAGAATACCCATTCCCCGCATATCGAAAGTGAAAGATTCTAAAAAACGAGTTTTTAAAACGTCTTGAAACAAAGGAAATGAAAATGCTGTATTGCTATACTCAAACCAATAGAGGACCATTGTAAAAGGGTGTACCAAGAAATAGAAAATGCCTGCCCAAATCACTATTTGAACAATTATTGTTTTAATATGTTGCGTGGTATAGGTCACTAACTTTTATTTGATATAATTGTGTTCTAGGTTTAATAAGTCTTCACGGTCACCAAACTGCTTATTGAATATTTGACTAAAAGAATAAACCAATGCCAATTGAAAACGGTGCTCATTCTTCCCAAATAAGTTTTGGGTAAAACCTGCATTTTCAGTATAGCGATACTGAAATCCAATATCAAAATTCTGGCCCATTCGATAAAACCCGTTTGTTATAAATATTAATTGGTCTGAATCAGTAGACAGATTGCCCAAAGATTTATATCCACCGCCAATAGAAATTTGATAATGCGGGCGTTCTAGTTTTTGTTTCAAAAATCTAAAGGTGCCAAAGAGAGATGTTGACTGCGTTCTTGTATAGTCGAAATAGTCATTAAGCTCCGTTATTTCGTCCCATCCAAAGTTTTGAATAGCTTGAAATTTAAAATCCACAAAATCTATTGGGTCTGGCTTTAAATTTAGTATCGTACTAAAGAGTAAGTTTTTGACCGAAGAATCAAAATCATTAGAATAGCCTGGTCTATCAGTGAAATAATTGTTGTAACTCAACCCAATTTGTTGCACGATATTTCTATTCCACCTTTGACTTTCTGGTACTCTGTATACCAACGATAACCCCATAGAGTTTAACCTAAAATCGTCAGGCTCTAAACTATCGTAGAAGTTTTCACCGTGTATTGAAACAAAAAAGCGTTGTTTGAATATATGTGTATAATCCAACACATTGGCATATTGGTCACGTTCTGTATTTACTCCATTAGAGAAAGGATTAAGCGCATAGACAAACTGTTGTGCATCATCGTCACGTAGGGTTGGAAATTCATTTAAATTGGTCTGTGCAAGTGTACGTCCTACTTTAATAACATTGGTTTGGTCTTCCAATTTCATAAAAATATTATTGTAAAAGACCTCGCCCAAATTTGAATTGGCATCAGGAAATTGAAGTCCCAAAACAAATTGTGCTCTCCAGTTGTTATAAAGCTTTTGACTAAGCCCCATTAACAATTGGGTATCAGAGAAATCTGTAACTGCATTGGACTCTTCGGAATTAAAGTTTAAATTCCCAGAGAAAACGCCTTTGGCTCCGATTTCAAATTCTGGTGTTATTTGTGCATTAACAAGCCCTGTAATGAATAGGGTTAGATATATGAGTTTTTTCATTTTAACTGTTTTATGAATTATTCATCAAGAGCGATTTTTGGAAGTTTATCTTCTCCAAACATCATTTTGTTCATATTACCCATTTTTTCATTTTCCATTCCTTTCATATCTCCCATACCTGCATTTGGATTGTACATTGGATTTCCTGAATGTTTTGAAATAATCAACTCATCAGCTGGTAAGTCTTCATATACTAATGCCAACAGATTTCCGCCTGGATACAAACCGTTATTGGTCACTTTACGCGTGTCGTGGTCGTGGAATGTCCAGATACCTCTATTACTACCTTCTATTATGACATCGAAAGTTTTTCCTGGTGTAAGCGGCACAGTATTTCTTTTCCAAGGATGCTCAAGTGGGACTCCATCATCAGCTACCATCCAAAAATCGTGTCCGTGTAAATGCAAATGATGTGTTTCTGCCCCTGCATTGATTAGCCTAACCCTAATATTTTCACCTGACTTTATAAACAAGTATGGTGTTGAAGGGTATGATTTTCCATTTACAGTAAACCAGTTGGCTTGTGGCAGCTCTGCATTAGACCTTCTATTCGTAACATAAGGTGGTTGATACCCATTCTCCATACTCGCGAGAAACTGTTCTTTGTTATCAAAAACACCCCACTGTTCACTAGTAAACCGACCTTGCTTCATTAAATAACTCCGTTGCTTCATTCTTTCTAACATTCCGTTCATTTCTTCACGGATGTAATTGGTATCGTGAGCCGAATAAACCAAGGTGTATTCTCTTTCATATGGAAACTTTTCTTTTATAGGGTCTTTTGGGTTTTCTACTATTAAACTACCAAACATACCAGCTTGCATATGCATTAGTGTTCCCCAATGGCAATGGTAAAAATGTGTCCCTTCGGGTTCTGCCACAAATTCATAAATAAATTCATTTTTTGGCATTACAGGAAGTTGTGTAACAAAGGGGACACCATCCATACGCCATGGCACAAAAATACCGTGCCAATGAATCGTATGATTTAAATCTGTTTTGTTAATGAATTTTACCCTTACTTTATCACCAGCATTGACTCTGATTTCTGGTCCAGGAATCATATCATTAAAAGCCAAGGTGTGGTATTTATATCCTGGTGCAGGCTCGTGTGTATGAAGATCTATGTATAGTTCAAATTCTTTCCATTCACCATCTCTTTTATATCGCAAAGGCTGCACAAGCCTTGTCTGATTATCTATTTTGGCTTCGCTCGCCAGCAAATTACCGGGGAAAAATAACATTCCTGCTGTTGAAACTGCTCCGGTTCCCAAAAAATCTCTTCTATCCATAGTTTTCGTCTATCTTCTTTTTAGTTGCGCATTGTAAAATGCCGCGATCAGGGCACCTGTAAGCCATGCGATTATAAAGGTCTGTACAATGCCGATTAGGGCTTCCCAAACAGGCACGTCCATCCTTATTATACTAGTAGTGTCCAGACCGTGCAATAGACTGTTGAAAAACGTTATACTTCCTTCCTGACCCGCAGTGGCCAATACAATCATGCAGCCTGCATAGATTATAGCTCCTGTTAGGCCCATGGCAAATCCAAATTTTTTTACATTTAATCGATTCATGATTGTTTTTTTTACGTTAATTATTCTTGTAAATTCATTCCGTACCGAACTAGGATTGTAACTAGTGGTTTAACTCTAAGCTCTTTTTGTACTCCATCTTTTCATGCATGGCCTTAGCCAAATTTTCATGCTCCAAAGTATGGTCGCAAAAAGTGTCGCTCAAATGTCCGTCAGCGGCAATGACCGGCATAAAATGGTGGGTGGTAAGCAACATCAGGTCCGGGTATCTTGTTATCATATCGCTAAGTTTCCCGGCAAGTATGGTATCGTTTGCCGCTGCTTTGACCAATTCATCTACCATCATCCCCGTGGCATGGTCGCTATCCATCATTTTTGTGATGTATTTTTTGCCTAGTTCATGGTCTTCGGTCATCAAAGTCAAAACCTACTCTTGTTGGGACGGATTCTTGAGTCTGTCCTTTATGGCGCTCTCTTATTTTTGTGAACAGGCCGATAGTATAAAAGTGGCCAGTACCAGACCTACTGCCATTTTGATCGTTGTTTTCATTTCATTTTGCTTTAAGTGTTAAAATTTTACTCGATAATCGAGATTTAGATGTTCCAAGGCTTGCCTCGAATCCATTTTTTTCCATTTAATGCCCCGTGGGCTTGCCGCGAAGTAGTTTACTCCTTATTCAGATTTTAAAAGTTTCTTTGATTCCTCGTATTCTTCTTTCGTGATCTCTCCTTTTGCAAATCGCTTTTTAAGAATGCGTAGTGGGTCTTCTTTTCTGTTTTTGGCATAGGGAAGGTCGTAGGGCACAAAAAAGATCCAGATCAATAGGATGAACCATACGATCCACCAGATGAAGTGCATACCGCCGTAATGTCCGTCAAAAAAATGCATAGTTTTCAGTTTTAAAAGATTAGACTTATTTGTTTAAAAAAATTCTGTTGATGTATCGACTTCATCCCAAATTGATTTTTTAATGGATGCCGTGATATTAGTCCTGTTTGATATAGGCCTATTTTAAGGTCTCTTTTACCGAACCGCAACTGGGCATCCTTTGGCCCATATAGGGATTGTTGATTTTTTCGCTCAAGCTTAGCCAATTTGCCCCTTTCCCTTCCATGGCCATGGGACAATGGTTCCAATACAGTGTTTCCCCCCCTAAACTGATTTCCTTGAAAATTGTGTACAGTTCTTTGGACAAAGTCGCAAAGTGCTCTCGCTGTTCGTTAAGATCAGAGGCCTTGGACAACTCCTCCAAAGTCTTTTTCATATGGGTCTCGTTCAAGGCAGTAGCGTCATTTAAAAGTTGTGCTGCCGCTTCGCTTGCGGACCCACTGTTATCATCGACCAGGGCATTTTCGATGTTCATATACCCGGCCAATATTGCATCCGTGTCCTCTTCAATCTTATTCTCCTTGAAAAAACAGTGTACCGCGCAGGCATGGAGTTTGTAGTTTTTATGTATATAGCCCAAGGAATGGCCTTTGGGATCAAGAATTTTACATTTTTCATCGTTCCCTTCAACATATAGCACGAACTCACCGCTATCGTTATAATATCGACCTTCCTTTTTTGCCTTTCCCATTGAATTGCCCTCCGCATCATATACTTTCCCGTTTTTAATGAAGCCGAGCTTCTTTCCCTTGTTATTAAAGATAATATCCTCCTTGCTTATATAGCCGAGCTTCATACCACGGTCAGAGACTTCCCCTTGCGCGTTGATATACAACTGTCGTTTAGTCTTATCGCTTGCCTGTGCAGATACAGATTGTGATGCGAGCAGAATTCCTGTCAGGAATACAAGGCTCATAATTATATGTTTTTTCATTTTCTTGTTCTTTACATTTTTAAAAGCTTCTTTGATTCTTCATATTCACTCTTGGTAATCTCTCCTTTGGCAAACCGCCTTTTGAGTGATGTGAGTGGGTCATCGTCTTCAATTTCATCATAGGATGAACTGGACGGGGCAAAGAAAATCCAGCCCAGCAATACAAACCATATGGCCCACCATATAAGGTGCATGCCCCAAAAAACTCCGTCTCTATAAAACATACTGTTAGATTTAAGATTATTGTAATTTTAATTGATTTCTGTTATGGTATAGCCTTCAAGTTCGTTGAGTTGTTCTTGTAACTCATCTACTGAAAGTTCTTCCTTCATGCTGATAATCGTTGCACCTTTTGGCTGCAAGAAAATCTGTGTTTTCTCTACCGCCGGATGTTCCTCCAAAGCTCTTTTGACCCTTGTCACACATCCGCCACAGCTTATTCCTTCGATTTGAAATTTGCGTTTCATTGTCCAACTTTTAGTGTTATTTAATGGTGTCGATGGCCTTCATGCCCTTTTTTGTCCTCAACATCTAGCACTTCCTCTTTACTTTCTCCGTGCTTTTTATCGCTATGGCCGCCATGGTTATGCCTATTGCGACCATGTGAGCCATGAGGCATAAATAGATGCAATACGAACATCAGGATGATAAAGGCAAAAAGCCCGTTATACCCTGTGATCCCCAACGCCGGGGCGAAAAATATCAGTAGTAGGGGCAGCCCACAACCGATAACCATCCATATCCAATGACTTTTCATGTTTTCCTGTATTTGCGTTAAACTTTATTGTGTTAATGATGATCACCATGACTTTGGCTCTTGCTCAATTCCATTTCGCCCTGCTCGATAATGTCCAATCCTTCCTCGGCCATCATGTTTTTGCAAGACTCCATACAATCCTCGCTCATCATGCCTTTTTCATGCATCATTTTCATCATGTTGCCCATCATCTTTCCATCTTTCATCATGGATTGCATCATGTTCTTCATCATAGTACTGTCTTTCATCATCATTTGCATGCCATCGCCTTTCATCATGCCGCCCATCATTTTATGGTTGCCCTGCATCATTTGCATTGCATGATCGCTCTCTTGCATGTTTTCCATAAAGCCGGTCATGTATGTGTGATTGTTCGCAATGGCACCAAAAATCTCACTCCTTGTTTCGGAGTTGTCGAGCATTGCGTTAACGTCAGTTTTCTGGTTGCAACCGGTTAAGGCAAACAACCCGATCGTCAAAAAAATTAGTGTTGCTGTTTTCATTGTATTTGATTTAAGGTTTACTCGATTCGTTTTAACTTTTTCCTTTATTTACTTCCGAAGTTTAACAGACACATTTCGTACCTTAATTTTTGCTTCAATCCAAAAGTTTAAATGGGTTCGCTTCAACTTTTTGTCCCATCGTTCTGAACAAAAAATCAATTATTGCCCAATATCAGCGGTAGTCCAGAATCGCCACTACCGACTACCACTACTTTTGAGTTAGGCGATTTGGCTAGTTCCAATGTAGCATCGATACCCTTGTCCTGTAATATCTTATCGGTCAGGGAAGCGCTTAAAATTTTATTCGCATCCGCCTTTCCTTGCGCTTCAATGGTTACTTTTTCCGCTTCCTTTTTGGCGGTAACCAAACGAAATTCATATTCCAACGACTCTTGTTCTTGTTTAAGCTTACGCTCTATAGCCTCCTTTATGGTGCCTGGTAAAGTAACATCTCGTACTAGTATCTCATTGAGCTGAATGTACTGTCCGTCAACGATTTTTTTGGTCTCTTCATAAATCTCTGCCTGTATTGCATCTCGTTTACTGGAATACAATTGCTCTGGGGTATAGCGTCCCACAACGCTTCTTGCTGCAGATCTTATTGTGGGCAGTAGTACACGGTTAACATATTCCGTACCTTTTTCTTGGTGAAGCTTTCCTAAAAATTCCCTCTTTGGTTCGAACCAAGCGGAGGCATCCAGTTTTATCTCCAATCCGTTGGAAGAAAGTACCTGCATTTTTTCAAAGACTTCTTGCTGTCTAACCTCATATATAAAAACTTTGTTCCATGGTGCCACGATATGAAAACCCTCGCCCAAAGGCGGCTGATCCGTAACCACTCCGCCCCCAAAGGTTTTGTAGAGTACCCCGGCTTCCCCGGATCCAATAGTTACTGCAGATTTTGCGATTAAAACAACCAGTACAATAAAAATAATTATTGCTGGTAACGCAATTTTTGGTAATTTTTCCATATTCATTATAGTTTAAATTAATACTGTTTTGCCTTTTTCCATTGACGGATTCGAGCATTATTTTGCCACTATCGCTGTATTATCGAAGCAACTATTGGAGTGTTTTTGGCCATTTTAATTGGCAGATTTTAGAAATTCCAATATCTTGTTACTTTCCTTTTCTGTTAAATTTGCCCTAACTCTCATATGTAAACTTATGGTCTCCCAATCCGTATCGTTATAATCCGCAGGGGATGGTGCGATATGGCATCGATTGCAGGTTTCTCCCCACATTTGGGCTCCCGATTTTTCGATCTTGAATTCTTCCTCCGCCGCTGCGGTGGCCGTATCCGGAACATCGGTATAGCCCTTCTTTGTGGAAGAACAGGCAACAGCCGTAATTCCCACAATTGTCATTACTATGACGCCTACTACGATTTTGTGTATTGTTTTCATGTTATTCGATTTTAAATAATTTCATTACGATTCCATAGCAGATGGCCAGGACAAAAAACGCTATGACTATTAACTGATTCACTATTTTCATGTTTTCTATTTTTTTAATACTGTTATTAGAATCCGATGGCCCAGTGTACAAAGAGGCCATCCGTGTTGGTTAGACCATCTCCGTCATGACCACCTTCCGTTTCAGTGGTCTGATAACTAAGTTTGATTACGGAACGCCAGCTCAGCCAATAATTTAGACCGAAGGCGTACTGGACCGATTTTTCTTCCCATTCCGCGCCTTCCGGAGCATTAAAGTCCGAGTATCTGCCCACAAACTCCAGTTTTTTGACAAAATCGCTGCTTGCCATAGTAGGCCGGTAACTCAGCTGCCCATAAAAGGAGTTGCTTTGGTTGTCAAAAGAGTATTCCTCCAGTATATCATCCTCCAGCTCAAAATAAGTGGCCGTATCCACGTTTGAATTGTTGTATTGTGCCTTTACGTCAATTACTCCACCAAGCCCCGATATCTGCTTTACGAAAGAAAAATCCAAGGCGAACAAAAATGCCCCGACATCCTCGTATTCCGAGTCCTGTTCCCCCGTGTCACTTGTAGAATAGGCAGAAAAACCAATCTCCGTGGAAGAATCGGAAAAGGGTAATAATCCCAAGCGACCTCCATAAGCTTTGGCGAGGTTGGTATCTTCATAATTTTCAAACCTAAGCATGCCAGCTTCCTCTGGTTCATCGCTTCCGTCATTTAGCCTTGGGCCGTTGGTGGCATAGACCGAATAATTCAATGTTGGACCGCCCAAGTCGAAGGCTCCCCTAAGCTCTACTCCGATTCCTGAAGAGGGTGCAATGCCATCATGCCCGTACCCTAAAGGAGCATTGGGCAGACGGTTGATCCAAGCGGGATGCAATCGCTCCATAAAAGTACCGAAGGGCAATAGAAACTTCCCTGCCCGTGCCGTGATGTTCTTATTGAGTACGTACATGACATCGGCATACTCTAAACCGGTCTCCAGTTGATTTCCTTCAAGCACAAACTCAAGTTCGGCCTCGAACATCAGCCTGTCCGAATGTTTATAAAGAAAAATTGGGGCATAGGCTAAGCCTAAGAATGTAGATTCGGTTTCATCCCCAGAGTCCATATATTCAAATCCAGTATGGCCGTAGCCCCTTATCATAAACTGGGTCTTGCTCGGTTCAAAAGTGTTGTATGTTTGGCCGTACATCTGACCGCCAAAAACAACTGCGATTAGTAATACTAGTAGCTTTTTCATTACTTAAGGGTTCTTATGTAGTTAATAATTTCCCAGCGTTTTTTCTCAGGGATGGCAGTTTTATAAGAGGCCATCGGTGAGCGGCCTTCTTCCAATTTCCAGAACAGGGCCCCATCTGTCTGGGCCTGGACTTCGGCACTGGTAAAATCGGTTGGTTTAGGTGTGAGGCCCGCGCCTCCTACACCATCGCCTTTGCCCTTGGCACCGTGGCACACGACACACAGCATCTTATAGGTTCTTTTGCCCGATGCAGCGGCATTGGCATCTCCTTTAAGTGGGTTTACAATCTTGTCAGCACTCGCGGGTGCCACCCATTTTTCCTGTGCATGGGTATTGAATCCCACGAACAGGAAACATATCACCGCCAGTACGGTCATGCTTGGTAAGAATTTTTTGTTTTTCATATTATTGGTATTAAGTTGTTAACAAATCTATTTTTTATTGAAAGTGTTCGTCTGCATAATTTTCTTTCTTATCTATATAATTTCGTCATAGAATTGGCGCTCCCAGCCTTCGGCATTCTTATAATCCGTCATGCTTATACCCGTGATGTTCTTAAACTGCCTCGACAGATGGTTTACACTACTATAGTCCAGCATATATGCTATATCCGAAAAGGTATATTGTTGAAGTTGTATCAGTTCTTTGACCCTTTCGATCTTTAGTTTTATAAAATACTTTTCAATTGTGGTATGCTCTTTTTTGGAAAACAGTTTGCTCAAAATCTTATAATCACGATGTAAGGTCGATGCCAAATGTTCCGACGTCTTTTCCTTTATTTGCATTGGCAGCTCTTTAATAAGATGGATGAGCGTGATCTTTACCTCATCTACCAACTTTTCCTCTTCGCTTTTGGCGATTTCAAACCCATTGGTATGAAGTACATCAGAGACTTTACTATCAATTTCTTTATCAGTACTATTGATAGCGCGTACGGTCAGTTTTCCCAATTCAAGGGAAAATACTTCGATGTTGATTTCTTCAAGCTCATGTTTTATGACCTTTAGACAGCGTCTACAGACCATATTCATGATCCAATATGTTCTAATGGATTCCATGTATGAAAATGTTAGTGTTCTTAACTAAGCAATAAAGCTGTCAGAGGATTGATTCTCTGATAAAATACAGGTCGAAAAAGGTTGTCGCTAGAAAATAGGTGCGACAGTAGATAACCAACAATGTACTGTTGGCCAATGGGGAAGCACAGATTATTTTTACAATAATCTGCTTACATAAAAATCAAATCAAGAAAGTTTCGTGAAGTACAAGCATGTCCTTCTCAATCCAGGGCGGATCATAGTTTATAAAGGGAACTGTTTTAAGCTCAAGTCCTTCAAAAAGATTTATGTAGGTGTAAATAAAGGTAGATAGAACAACGAAATTCTCTAAACTGAACTCGGAAGCGACTTTCTTAACATTGTCTTCCCCTTGCTTAATAAAAGTTTGGTTGCTACAACAATCCTTTTGACCTATGGAACACTCTTTGGTAGGTTTCTTATCTTGTTGCTTAACTTTTTCATCGCAAGATTTTACTTTACTGAAAACAGCAAGATCCACCAATTTATCACAACAGAAGTGCATATCAGCTGCAAACGCGGTAGTGGAAAAGAGTACCGCGAAAGATAAAGTGAAGGCTAATATTTTGTGAAAAAAGCTTTTCATGTTATTAAGATAGTCAAAAATGTTTAAAGTTTTAAAACAACTTATATGTATTTTATATACGTAAAATACTGAAAACAAATAAGTTATATTATTTTTTAGCTAATTACCTGTACAAATGTAAGTGAAGGGTTTAAACAAAAACATGACCATTGTCATGTTTGTAGGAAATTGTTGTAAAAGTTGAAAACGACCTAATAATTAATAGCGACGTATTGACTAATACTATTTTTCCAATAAAGTCGTTCATTTCTTATAAACAAATCTGTTATGGAAAGAAAGCAATTTTTACGAAGTCTGGGTGCCGGTGCGGCATTCGCTATAGTTTTTCCCTGTGTTCATGGTTGTTCCAAAGACAGTGCCGAAACGGGTCTTCCGGTCCCCACCGGAATTGATTTTACCATTGACCTTGACGCTCAGGAAGGTGCGCCTTTACAGAACAACGGGGGATTTATCCTAAAGGAATTTGTGGTTGTGGCTAAAAACTTGGAGGGACAGTATGTGGCCGCCAGCCAAATCTGTAGCCATCAACAGACCGAGGAAGTGCGATTTATTTCGAATGATGGGGGCATCTATTACTGTTCAACGCATGGTGCACGGTTTGACCAAACGGGAAAACCGTTAAACAGCATCACAAGCAATCCGCTAAAAATATTCAATACGGAGCTTACCGGAAATATACTGCGCGTGTTTGAGTAGATAGATCCATTTTCGTGAGTAATAGGTTTTACCTTTGGAAAAACAGCTAGACATACCAAATCTAAATTTTGGGCAGTGTTGAGATTTTCACATTTTTTAATTCTATAATGGAAAGCTCTTCCAATTTTCCATTTTCAAAGGCTTTTTCAATTTGTTCGAAAGGAACCGCATCTTTTATTTTCGGTTGCAAGTTCCGATAATCCTGTATGGTAACGCCGTTAACGGTACGTTGATTATATGCCTCGCGAAACCGCATCCCTCCTTTACCGGTAAAGTACTTATAGGCCAAGTAGTCCATACTATAATCCTCAACATCGAACCAGTAAAGGAACACATCTTCATAATCAACGCCACCGCCCTCCTTTTTAAAGGTTACGCGGATCTTATGGTATTCTTTTCCTTTGATAGAGGTGGTGCCCTTATTCTCAAGAACAACAGCTTGGTCTTTGAGCCACAAGGGCAGAAATGCAAAGTACATTACGGAATTGACTGAATTTGTATACGCATTTTTTCTTTCCTCCGTGATAGATGCCACGGCATCGTCAATATATCGGGTAAACCCTTTATTGGTATATACATCCCTTACCATACTGCTGTCCTTGTTCTTACCGATTCTTGTATAAGTAAATTGTCCGTTTTGCCGTTTGTAACTATAGGTATGTTTACGGAAGGAAAAGGAAGCCTCCGCATTTTTCATTTTTTCCATACCCGATACCTCAATGGCTTTGTCTACGACGCTTTCTTGCGCTACTAAGGGATTAAAATGCAATATGAGCAGGATTATCGGGATGGAAAACGGAAATGGTTTGTGATTTAATAGTTTCATATGTTCTTTGATTATTCTAAAGTTTTTTTAAAATATTTAATGTTTTCAGACACTTCGTTATTCTGTTTCGTCAATGGATTCTGATTCCTTTTTCAAGAAGTCGGGCGCCAGAAGCTGTATCCGCTCAAGTACTATTTTTGCTTCTTTGTCTTTCCCCACATTTATAAGCTGAATATAACGATGATAAAGCGAACCTATTTTTACGTACCGAATTTCATCAGGTGGCAGGTTCGAAAGATAGGGATCCTCTTCCGGAGGGAGATTGCCGGCCAGTTCTTTGAGAAAGTTATCCAATTCTGTTCCTATAAGATAATTTGCACGCCCGGCATTGGCTTGTTGCGATAAAATCGGGGCTTCGAATTCGACCAATCTTTTGTCGTCGGTGTTCGGGCGAATTCCAGATAAACGATTTCGTACGGCATCCAAGTTTCCTAAATAGAACAGGCCTGCCATATGATCGTCTTTGGTCGAACTGCCTTGCCCGCCAACGACATTGACACTATTTTGCCTAAGGGTGTTTTCGTCTAACGGTTTACCTGTCTCTTGGCCAATAAGCACGATACTTGCCCGTGTTCCGGAAAAATCGGCCCTCCATAGGGTCACTTGGGGGAAAACCAAAGCGAACGTGGCGGCAATGATATCGAAGTTTTCAGAAGTAAGCTGGTACATTGGCAACCACTGTGCAAAAATGCCGCCGGGAGATAACCGCTTTTTCGCCTCTTTAAAATGTTCAAGGGTGTAAAGGCTTCCGGTACCTGCGTGCCATGGGGTAAAAAGATCACCAACAATAACATCGAATTGCTCGCGCGTACCCAAAAGATAGTTTCGGGCATCATCGGCAACAATGGTTACGCGTTCGTCATTGAAAAGTCCGTTGGTCCAAGGGGCAAAATAGCGCTGTGCGGCCGGAATTACATTGGATACCAACTCTACCGCCACAACCTTTTCTACCTCATGCTGGAGGGCAGCCCCCGCAGTAATACCGGTTCCCATGCCCAAGAAAACTACTTTTTTTGGTGCTGGATGGATAAGTAACGGAATGTGGGCCTGCATTTGTTCGACCAACAGCGAGCCGGAATCCCCGAGTACATAAAAGTTATCCAAGCGCATCTGAATATTCTTTGGTAATTGCACGATGGAAACTACACCATCGCTCGATTGCCGGGAATCCAATAAGGTTTCATCAGCATCCAAGCGCACTATAGGTGGATTTTTCAGAACAAGTATCCCTAAAATTACGGTAAAGGGTATCAAGGCCCATCCAATTTTCTTTCGCCCATAAAGCGATAGTGAGGCCAGAATGGCCAAGATTCCGTAAGAAACAGCAACGATTTTTATACTGCCCCAGAGTCCTAAAGTGTCGAGCAGAACGAAACCTGATAGTACGGGGCCTACAAAGCTACCTGTGGAATTGAAAAGTACCAACCTGCCAACAATCCGTCCGGACGGCTTATCTATCATGGGAGCTACTTTGAGCAAGAATGGAAACACTGCGCCCAGAACAACCGTTGGCGGCAAGACCACTAAAAAGGCCAGTTTAAAAACGGCCCATATATAGGCGTACCAAGATGCGCCCATTGCCAAATACCCAAGACCGTTTGTAGCGATATTGAAAACATTCGGGGAAACCCCTATTAAAATGGCCGATACGGACAAGAGTAGGGCCAAGGCTCTTTTTGAGGGCATCCTTGACCTAACAAGTAGATGTGCGACGAACCCTCCAAATGCCAAAGCCAAAAGAAATACCACCAAAATAGCGGAGAACGAATACACTGAATTTTGTAGTACTTGAGCGAACATCCTGGTCCATAAGGTTTCGGCCGATAGTGCCAATACTCCTGAAAAAAAAGCCACCACGGCAAACTGGGTATAACTTAACTTGGTCGAACGTTCGGTATTTTTTTTGGGTTTTGGCTTTACCTTGGCCACCGTGGGCGCAACGGAATAAGACACCAGGAATTTATCAAGAACAATTGCAAGAACACCTACGGAAGCTGCCAGTATCAATGCAAGGCCATAGGTTGAGCTTACCCCGTATTCCCTGATCAGGTAAAACCCTGTAAAAAAAGCTCCAAGTGCTGCTCCCAATGTATTCACTGCATATAGAATGGTTCCGCGCCTTTCGAGGTACCTGCGATTTTTACCGATGTACTGTGCCAATATTGGAAAAGTACCGCCCATAAGAAACGTTGGAGGCAAAAGCAATAAAGCACCAAAAAAGAATTTCGCCAGTAAAAGGGCACTTTTTGAACCGCCCAAAAAGGATACTATCTCGGCATAATACATTTCATATAAATCAAGACCTGGTAGTATCAAAAAGGCAGTTAATGCAATGCCCAGCTCCATAAGCCCATATACACGAAACGGTCTCTTCAAACGAGCGCCGATATTGCCAAAAAACCTTCCCCCAAGTGCGAGCCCAAGAAAAAAAACGGAGAGTGTTGCCGCCGTTGCGTACGCGGCGTTTCCGAATACCAAGCCTAAGCGGTACATCCAGACCACCTGAAAAATTAGACCGGCGGTACCGGACAGAAAAAACAAAGCATATAAAAAAGTGAAGTTTCCCGAACGTTCAAATTGTGGAGACATAAACTTACCTTTCATAAAAAATGGTCGTTGATAATGTGGTATTATACAAACATAAAAAGAAAAGAGGCTTTTTTAGCAGCCTCTTTTCCATCTATTTTTTAGTGATCAATTTAATCTAAACAGCCTACATAATTAGGGTTGTTCGATTCTGACTGTGGAACTAGAAATTTAAGGTTTGTACTATATTCCCCTCCCTTGAAATAAGGCCCCCACGGAAAGACATTCGAGGGCATCATGCCGTAAACGTCCACAAGTCTTCTAAGGTCGCCTAGTCGATGACCGGTACTGAAGAGCCAAAATGCACGCTCCGAAAAATGGGCCAGCAATAGGTCGTCACCGCTAATTCCTGAGAGGTCTAAATCTGACAGACCTATAGTAGCCCTAAGTGCATTATGTATGTCCTCCACGGTGGTAGCATCATCCGCATTGGCGGCGGCCTCGGCCTCGATCAATCTTGCCTCCGTTCCAGAAGCCAAGACTACGGGCACATTGGAAGAATCATATTTTAGCTGATTGTAATACAAGGTAATATCATCCTGCCCAAATTCCGTACCGCCGTCCCAAGGCGTCCTGGGATCCATGGAAGAGCGGAACATTAAGCCGTTTCCTCCCTTTCCGTCGGCGATAGAAAACTGGCGGCGAACGGTACTCATAATGTAAATACCGTTTTCTTGTCTTCGACTGTTGTCGGATTGCTCAATATTATAAACAAAATCTGTTGGAATAGCAGCTACTTCAGCGGCTGCCGCATCCATTTGCCCTAGACCCAAAAGGGAGCGAGCCTTGCCTACCCGCCCTAGGTTCGCCAATTTATCATTGCTGCCAGCGTTGGCGATAGCTTGATCGAACCAACTTATCGCCTGGTTGAACATTTGTTCGGTGGTCAAAGGCTCGCCATAGATCAATTCTCCACCATCGGCAGGGGCCTTGCTGAACGGCACCCCACCGCAAAAGGTTTCCGCGAACATGACATAAGCGTAGCCAGTAACGCTTTGCATCTCACTTTCAATTTCTGGGTTTCCACCGAAATCGGCAAGAAGGTCAACCGTAGTTTCGGCGCCCGTTCGCGATCTATGCAGGTTGCCATAAATTGTATTTACGTCACTGTTGATATCTTGAAGATTACGGGTATCGGCCTCGCGTCTGGTGGGAAAGGTTCCTGAATAGGCATACTCATCAGCCATAAGGCCGCTCATAACAATTAGACCCGTAGTGGCACCATGACCTGCAGCGGAACCGCTCATGGCCACTGCTAGATCTCCTAAGGAACCCGCGCGAAGGGTTTGTATACCGGCCTCACTGTTCAGTGATTCCGGGGTAACGATATCGGGATCTGTGACTTCTACCACCGAATCGCATGATATGCACAACGATGTCAATGCCATCAAGACAATGGCGCTAAAAATAAATTTGGAATAGTTTTTTTTTACATTAATTGACTTTTTCATTTTCTTGAATTTTTATGTTAAAAAGATAGATTCAGTCTTGCTTTCCAAGAACGTATAGGTGGTTGACTGAGAAATTCTTCGGTGGTAAAATTGGCTTGTCCCTCAGAACTTATTTCGGGATCTAGTCCGGAGTAATCTGTCCATACTCCCAAATTCTGTCCAGAAAGTGTAAGGCTTATACGGTCAAAACCAAGTTTGCTTGAAAAGGTGCCCGGTGCGTTATAGGTCAATGAGATTTCACGAAGCCTCCAAAAAGAAGCATCTTCGATATAACCTGCATTTGTTCCCAAAAATTTTGAAGCAACGGCCCTGGCCTGATCTTCAAGCGAGGCATTGGGGTCGTTTAGTTCTTGGTTATTACTGTTCCCATTTCTCCATGCACCGGTATTGTTATACAGCTTTTGACCGCCTCTATAGTTAAGAAGTCCTTTCAGCACAAATTGATTTTCGAAAAAACTTAGGGTGGGGGTAAAAGTAATATCGGTGGTTGCAAACGGGGCACCCAAATAACCTGTTTCTCCTACTTGAATTTCATCTTGCCCAATGAAACCATCACCATTGGCATCGTTAAAGGTATAGGTTTCGTCCCAATACCCACCAAGAGGGTATCCTTCAACATGACGTTGCTGACCAAATATGACCGGCTGGATGCCCTCACCAAGTTCAATCAGCTCGTTATCGATAAAAGAACCTACGAAATCCAGTCCAAAGAAAAACTTGTCGGTCTCGATGATTCTAGTATTCAACGCTATTTCGATCCCCGAGTTTTTTACGGAACCCAAATTTTCAAAACGGCCTTCACCCACTCCGAGAGATAATGGTAATTGCCTGAAAATTAGGGCATCCTCCGTACGTTTATTGAAATACGTCATTTCAAGGCCGATTCTATCGGATAATAGTTTGGCATCAAAACCAAATTCAACTTCTGAGGATATCTCTGGACTTAAACCGGTATTTCCTACACTTCCAATGGTTACCCCGGTTACACTTTGCCCGTCCAAGGTAGCCGCGATAGGATTGAAAAACCTTAATGCGTCATTTGTACCTGGCTGAACCCCAGAGGAGCCCCAAGCCCCCCTGAGCCGTAAGGAGTTTATTCCGTATTTATCGGAATCATTAAAGAAATCTTCCTCCGAAATGAGCCAAGAGGCACTCACCTTTGGGTAAAATACAGAATTGAATGAGGCACCGAAAGAACTTCCACGATCTGCCCGTACAGCACCAGTTACGAATAGTTTATCATTAAAGCCTATCTGTTCCTCCAAAAAGACACCAACGGTACGTGATTCGATGGTCTGTTCGTTACTTTGTGTAACAGCGGCCCCGGCAATGGAGTTGCTGCCGGCAACCAACAGAAGCCCGGTTGCAAATGTACCCTGCGATAAATTCTGTAAATACTGAAACCCAAGGGAGGTACGTGAATTTATCCCTTTCCATAAATCCGTTTTGTAAGACCCCACCATATCGAGGGTATAGACAAAGTCGTTAAACCTATTGGAAAATCGGGCACCTTGGTCATAGTTGAGAAAAGCCGGCGCTTCTCCCGTTGGGAAAAATTGACTGTCCCAACGTGAAGTAAAATCAAGTCCACCAGAAGCCCTAACATTCAGTTTCTCGGTAGGTTGCCATAAAATCTCGAGACCCGAAGTAAAACGGTTGATTTTTTGTCGGGTATCGATTGTGAACAATTCATCAGGAGTAAATTCGCCCCAACCGTTATTTAAGTCTATCGAGGGTGTACCATTAAGGCCTTGGCCCATCAGCCCCAAGGCAAAATTATCGTTCAAGGGTAATTCTAGATTACTGTTAGTGTAGCCCGTGGTTAAATTAACTTTTAGGTCATCGGTAATTTTGGCCCCAAAATTTCCTCTGAAATTCGTCCTTTTTATATTGTTTACAGGTAGTACACCTTCACCGTCGGTAAGACTACCTGACAGAAAATAGGTAAGTACTTCCGAACCTCCCGATACGCTTAATCCGGCACCATAAGACTGCCCTGTTCTAAAGGGCGAGGTGCGCGGGTCGTTCAAGGCCTGAAAGGAATTGACCGTACTGGGGACAAAAGTGCCGTCGGCCGCTTCAAAATTGAAACCAGGATTACCTTGGGCATCAAGTGCCTGATAATTTAAAGGATAGGTCGTCACATTCTCTACAATACCGCTCTCCATAAAAGCGGACCATCTCGGTTCCCCTTGCTTCCCTTTTTTAGTAGTAATACGAATCACACCGTTCGCCGCAATTGACCCGTACAAGGTCGCTGCTGAAGGCCCCTTGATGATTTCGATAGATTCAATATCCTCTGGGTTGATATCGTTTAACCTCGAAGGAGACTGCCCACCTGTTTCAAACGAGATGGAATTGGCCTCGTTGTTGATAAGAACTCCGTCAACATATATTACCGGCTCGTTGGAGAGGGATGCACTATTGGAACCCCTTACCCTAATACGGGAGCCCATGCCGGTAGAACCCCCACTACTGGAAATTTGAACACCGGTCGCCTGGCCCTGAAGCAGATCTGAAACATTGCTTATTGGGCGTTGTTTTACGTCATCTGCAACATTGAGATTGGCAATGGAATTGCCCATCTCAACTTTACGGCGTACCCCAGTTGCGGTAACGATTACCTCATTAAGGTCCATAAGATCTGGCTGCAGGGTCACGTTAATACTTTTTTCTTGTTTAACAGTAACTTCACGTGAAGCGAAGCCAATGTATGAGAATACAAGAATATCACCTTCCGAGACTTCGATTTCATATTCCCCGTCAAAATTGGTGGAAACCCCTTTTGTGGAGCCTTTGACCACTATACTTACCCCGCCCAAGGGCACATTGTCTTGATCGGTTACCAAGCCGGTTACCGTCATTGTCTGCTGCATTATCTTGGGAGTATCCAAGGATGATGTCTTGATTTTCATTCTCGGAACTATCTTCTTTTCCAGAAGAACAATAAGTTTTCTCCTTATTTCAAAAGAAACATTGGTTTCCTTTAAAACAAGGTCCATTAAATCTTCAATTTTAACTTTATCCGCCTTTATCGTTACTTTTCTGCTTGTGTCCAGGGTGGAATTTTTGTACAGGATGTTGAAATCCGTCTGTCTTTCTATTTCATTAAATATGGACTCAATGGTAGCATCCTCCATATTCATCGAAATTTTTCCCTTTTGGGAATACGCATTCTTGGCACTAAGTTGGAATAGGGCAACCAATAATAACAATGCGGTTATCTTCATTTTTAGGTCCATTTTAATCGTAAAATAGCTTCTACATAGAGTGTTTTTCATACTTTTGAGAGAGTTTAGAAATTGGCTAATTAGTTTTTAAATTCATTTGGAATCCAGGGATTGTTAGAGCAGTCCCTGATTCTTTTGTTTATATCATACGTCTACTTTTTAGGGTTTATCTCTATTTTATCTTCGTCATTCGAATATTCGAATTCCTTTATTCGCTGGAACGCCCGTAGTACCTCATCGATGGTTTCCGTTTTAAATCTTCCGGTATATCTTTCTTGGCTCACCTCTACGTCCTTAAATATTGATTTCGATATCATAATGTCTTTCAAGCTTTTTGGTGATCCGATAAAAATCCTCGTTTTTAAAAAGTAATATCCCATCCTTCCATGCAATATGGCTGCTTACATCAACATCGGACACTGCTAAATTTGCGCTGGAGACGTAGTAAGATGCCATTTGGTATGGCTTCAAAAAAATAGCCTGACTTGCAGGATCCTCCCCTTTATTTATAGATACACTACCTTCTACTAAGACGACTTTGGTGTATTGGTCATCCGGGTAATTGGAGATATTGAATTCTGTGCCCAAAACCCTTGTGTCCAACAAACCTGCGTCCACAGAGAAAGGTCTCAGGGAGTCTGACTTGACGTAAAAGTAGGCCTCCCCCCTTAAAACTACGTTGCGAGGTCCTTCATCGTAAAAAGCCACGGGATATGTCAAGGACGACCCAGTGTTTAAGTATACCTCGGTACCGTCAGACAATACTATCTCGAATTTTTTACCATAAGGGACTTCCAGAGTATTGTACACCAATGGCCCAGAGTTTTTCAAGGTTTTTCCCGATTTTTTTTTGTAAATGATTTTGCTTCCTTCCTGCTCGGCCGCATAAGTACCGGAGCTTGATATGAGTTCAGAGGATTCAACATTCAAGATTTCCTTGGTTGATCCGTCTCCCAAAGTAATGGTGATTTGCTTTTGGGGTAAATCTTTCTCCGTACTTCCCCTCAAATAAAATAAAGTGCCGACCACAATAATACCAATGAAGAAAGCGGCATATTTTAGTAAATTAAACATTTGATTTCTTCTTTCCCTAATTTCGAATTGTTCAAAATTCTCCAACAAGTCTCTTTTCAGGCGTTCCGCTTTTTCTTCCTCAAAAAGCCCTGTAACGAGATGGTTCAATTGAACATCTTCTTGAAAACTCAACTTATTTTTCTGAACCCATTTTGTCAAAAATTCAATTTCCTCAGTAGTGGCGGTATTGCACAGGAATTTATGAACGATGATTTTGATATTCCTTTTTTTCATTATGAAATATTAAGATAATGCCAATGAATACTTACCAAACGACTGAACTTTACAATACCCTTGCTTTTTATTTATATTTACCTTTAGTTTTGAAGATTTTTTGTTAAAATAGTTTATGAATTCAAAGGATCGTAACGGGAATCTTGATGTCAGTGCAATCCGAAATGGAGATAAATCGGCATTCAAGACGGTCATTGATTTGTATTACAAAGAAGTCTATTGGTATGCCAAAAGCTTAAGCCGTGATGAGACTTTGGCAAAGGACCTTACCCAAGAAGCATTTTTTAAACTATGGAAAAAAAGGGGCATTTTAAAGGAGGGGGTCTTAATTAGGGGATGGCTATATAAATCGGTTCGGAATACGTTCCTGGACCATATAAAGAAGTATAACAAAGAGACCCAATTGTTGGAAATGGCTTATGCCGATGCATTGGATAATACCATCCAAACAGAAAATGAAGAGGAGTTACGTTACAAAATGGAAATTGTTGAAAGGGAAATTCAAAATCTTCCAAAAAAATGTAGTAAAGTATTTTTGTTGAGTAAAAAGGAAGGATTGACCAATAATGAAATCGCAGATTACCTAGGTTTATCCATAAAAACGGTAGAAGGTCATCTTACTAAGGCCCTTAAAATTTTAAGGAAGAAATTGAAGGATAAGATCCACGTTTTATTCGTGATTCTTCGCTATACGGAATAGAACCAAAAATACCTTTATACCATTAGGTACAACAATATGTAATCTTCGATTTTTATTTCAAAAACCATAGGCTAGTGAAAAGTTGATGCCAAAAGGATGCCCCGGTCTTAGCCCTGCCGGAACCCTGGATACCGCATAGGTTTCATCCAATAAATTGATAATGTTCGTAGAAAAGGTAAGGTGTTTATTGTAAAAATATCGACCCGACAGGTCAATAACATAATTGGAATCTACTTTTTGGTTTTCCGGTATTGTGCCCGTTCCCGCTTGCGTCCTAAAGGCGTCGGTATAGCGCAAACCTATATCTAGTGCAAATTTTTCATGCTCCAATCCAAGATTCAAATTAAACTGATTTTTGGCGATGTAAGGAATTTCATCCCCTTCTGTAACCTCTCCGAATATATCGGTATCACTTTCAAAGGAACTGAGGAACTTGGTGTCGGTCAAGGTATAGGATACCGATACGGGAAGTCTTAACTTTTCGGAGCTGTTCTTTAAAAAATCGTAGTTCAACAATACCTCTACCCCGCCTACCCGTACCTCGCCCGCATTGAATTGGTCAAGGCTGCCCGTACCGCCAGTGGCGGCAAGGTCGCTGCCCAGTAGGTTTTGATAATCATTATAGTACGCTATTATTTCGCCTTTTAGACCACTGTGGTTGAAACGTGTGCCCAGTTCGTAATTTATGCTTTGTTCCGGATTTTGGCCGTCAGTATTTCCTGGAGGAGAAAACCCTTTGTGAATTCCACCAAAAACGGACAAATTATTGGCAAAGCTATAATTGGCACCCAATCCCGGTATCCAAACATCTACCCTGTTCTCCCTTTCGGAAAGGTCAATGCCCGACCTCGCGGCATCGTTGCTTCCATAATCCGTTCTACCCAACGTTATATTCTCATAGCGCAGGCCTGGAGTAACTGTCAGTCCGTTAATACTTAATTTATATAAAAAATGCACGGCGACGGCTTTCGCATAACCAATACGGTTGGCATCGGCTCCCTTAGTACCGACCGTTGTGCGTATGAGTTCGCTATTTTGAAATCCGTACCTATCTACCCATTGAAACCTGTCCTCGTCATCCTCATGGTATCTGATTCCCAACTCTAGATTTTGCGACCAATCAGAGCCCCATCGTAATTTGGCTATGGATTGAACACCATTTGAGGTGTATGTTCTGTTGTTTGCCTTTATACCGAACACGTCTTCGGCCGTATCGGTATTTCCCAATAATGCATTGTATTCCATGACATAACTCTTAGGGTCTGCGAGCACATTGTTAATTCCGACACGCTCCCCCAGATTAACGTCATCCAGTTTATACCAATTGCGGTTGGACTTATTAAGGTATCCTGTGGTATGTATGCTCAGTGCCGGGGAAAGTTTTAAAAAATGGGTCAATTGGTACTGTTGGTGTTCTGAATCCATCACATCTTTTGACGAAGCCCGATACCTGCGGTATGGATTTTCCTTGAAATCTATATCTGTAAGTCCCAAATACGTTTCATTGGCCTTTTCTTCGGAATACTGAATTTTAAATTGAAGGGACTGATAGAATCTGGCATCTTCATCAGTACTTATGCGGAACTTTGCCAAATAATCCGATTTATCAAAACCTGTATTGCCACCGCCGTCCAAGTTTTTGAAACCATCAGAATTATAGTTGTAGTATTCACTAACAAACCCAAAATTCTGATAGTTATCACCTACAACGACCTGTGTATTTCTTGAGTTGAAATTACCGGCAGACAACACGACCCTTCCCGAAAGTTGGTCGGGAATGCGAGTTGAAATCATGTTGATCGCTCCGCCTGTCGTATTTGGGCCATACTGAATTTGACTGCTTCCTTTTAATATTTCCATAGCTTGCATTCGGCCAATGGTCGGAAAATAATAAGCTGCCGGGGCGCTATATGGGGCCGGGGCAATTAAGACACCATCTTCCATAAGGTTAATCTTCGCACTCCGCTCAGGTGAGGTACCCCGTAAACTAATATTTGGTCGAAGACCAAACCCATCTTCTTCATATATATTGACCCCGGGTACACTTTTTAGCGTTCTGTTAATATCGTTATAACTAAATTTTAGGAGCTCTTTTTCCGATATGTAGACCGCAGAACCTGTTCTGTTCTTTGCCTCGAACGTACTACCTAGTATGGCGTTACCGTTCACAATGACCTCGTTCAACATTTCGGTTTTAAGGGCCGTAGAATCTTGCCCATCGGGATTTTTTTGGCTCAGTACATGGATATGAAAGAGGAGAAAGAAGAATACTAAAAACGGCTTCCACATTTTATATTTATTTAGATTTAATATAAATAAAATACAAACGTAGCTTTTTTGTGTATATCTTACAATACTATTAAGAAAGATTCTAAATAAATTTTATGTGAAGCCCTATATTTTAATCTAGGGATACCCTTTTCTAAAAAGATGATATTTATCATGTCATAAAAAATCAAAATCAACTAGGTTTGTCATTCTAATAAAGGAATTCCTCAACTCTAATTTTTTGTTAAACTAAAGCCCTATGTTAAATTTTTTGTAGCTTTGCAGCTAAGATGAAAAGCATTTTTCACAAAATAACATCCTTTGCGATGACACTTACAATGCTGTTCTCCACCTTTTCCTTTGCGGTCGAGCAACATTATTGTGGCGATGTTTTGGTGGATTTTTCCTTTTTCGGTAAAGCGGAATCCTGTGGTATGGAAATGGAACAAGCCAGTGAATCACATGACGACAGTCTCGATGAAAAAGGTTTTTGCGAGGATCAAACCTTGGCCATTTCGGGCCAAGATGATTTAAAGGTTTCATTTGAAAAACTAAGCACGGAGAAACAACTCTTTGTTGTTTCATTTATATATTCCTATATAAACCTTTACGAAGGATTCGATAAGAAAATCGTTCCTTTTAAAGATTATCTCCCCCCTCCGCTGATACGGGACGTTCAAGTTCTAGATCAGACTTTCCTTATTTGATTTTTAAATAATTGAATTCATAGCCCTGCGAGCGATCGCTTTGGGCTAAATCCGTTTTTTGTTGAATTTTTCAACACAAGTTTCAATTATTTAATAATCCATTACCATGCTAAATAAAACGATCCGTTATTTTCTCGAAAATAAGTTAATAACATTTATATTACTCGCCGCATTTATTGTTGGAGGTTATGTAACTGCTCCGTTTAATTGGGAAAGCTCTTTAATAGAGAGAAACCCAGTACCTGTTGACGCCATTCCTGATATTGGCGAAAATCAACAAATTGTATTTACCGAGTGGATGGGGCAATCTCCTCAGGATATAGAGGATCAAATAACCTATCCATTAACAACAGCATTACTTGGTATTCCAAACGTGAAAACCATACGTAGTAATTCAATATTTGGACTTTCTAGTATTTACATCATATTTGAAGATGACGTTGATTTTTACTGGAGTAGAACTAGAATTCTAGAAAAACTAAATTCTTTACCACCTGGTACAGTACCTAACGAGGTAACACCAGCACTTGGACCTGACGCCACAGCATTAGGGCAAGTATATTGGTATACTCTTGAAGGTAGAGATGCTAAAACGGGCAAACCAACTGGAGGTTGGGACCCCCAAGAATTGCGAACCATTCAAGATTTTTATGTGCGTTATTATTTAACCGCTGCCAGTGGTGTTGCCGAAGTAGCTTCCATTGGAGGCTTTTTAAAAGAGTACCAGATCGAAATAGATCCTGATGCTATGAAGGCCAACAACGTGGACGTTAAAATGATAATGAACGCTGTTCAAAACAGTAACCTAGATATTGGTGCCAGAACTTTAGAATTTAATAAAGTAGAATATTTAGTTCGCGGTCTAGGGTATATTAAAAATTTATCTGATTTAGAGGAGAGTGTTGTTACCGTTAGGGATAATGTTCCCATACGATTAAAAGATGTAGCCAAAATACAGTTTGGTCCAGCAGGTCGTAGAGGAGGCCTTGACAAAAGTGGTGTGGAAGCTGTAGGTGGAGTAGCTGTTGCACGCTATGGTGCCAACCCGCAAGCTGTAATTAAAAACCTAAAGGCTAAAATAGATGAAGTTGCTCCAGGATTACCGTCTAAAACACTAGAAGATGGCACAGTTTCCAAAGTAACTATTGTACCATTTTATGACCGTTCTGGTTTAATTCAGGAAACCATTGGAACTCTAGAACTAGCGCTCTCTCATGAAATACTGATTAGTATTTTGGTGGTAATCGTATTGGTTCTTAATCTTAGGGCTTCCATATTAATTTCGAGTATATTGCCCGTTGGCGTATTGATGACCTTTATACTAATGAAATATTTTGGCGTAGATGCCAATATTGTTGCCCTTTCGGGTATAGCCATTGCTATTGGTGTAATGATCGATGTGGGGATAGTTTTTACCGAAAATATAGTCAGGCATCTGGAAATGCCCGAAAATGAAGGCGTAAGAGGTAAAAAATTGGTGCAGGTCATTTATATTGCCACGGTGGAGGTTGCAGGAGCTGTAATTACGGCTCTTGCTACCACTGTTGTGAGTTTCTTACCAGTATTTGCAATGCAAGCCGCAGAAGGGAAGTTATTTAGTCCTTTGGCGTGGACCAAAACATTTGCGTTGATTTCAGCACTGTTCATTGGTATTATGTTTATTCCAGCCTTGGCAAAGGTTCTGTTTTCCATTAGAATTGATTCAAAGCGAACGAGTCGAATATTTAATGCAATCTTAATAAGTTTTGGATTTGTTTTCCTAATCGCTTACGGAAGCATTATTGCCATAGCCCTAATTGCCATTGGTATAAATAATCTATTGACACAAGTACCGGAAAAAACCTTTTTAAAAGGAAAATTAAAGCTTCCTTATTCCGAAAAAACAGCCAATTATGTCAATATAGCCATCGCAATTGTAATTTTAGTCTACTTACTGACTATAGAATGGATGCCTTTAGGAGTTGCTAACTCTACATTTGTCAATTTTATTTTTGTGATAATAGTAATAGGTGTTGTTTTGGGGGCATTAATGGCTGTAGTGTATTTTTACAAAAGCATTTTAACCTGGTGTTTAGATAATAAATGGAAATTTTTATTAATCCCCATTCTCTTGGTTTTCTTCGGAATGACCATTTGGTTAGGGTTTGGCAAAGTCCTTGGTTTTATGCCGGAATTCACTAAAAACAATGTGGTTTGGGAAAAACTGGACAAAGTTCTCCCTGGGTTGGGTAAAGAGTTTATGCCAGCCTTAAATGAAGGGTCATTCTTGCTAATGCCCACTACCATGCCACACTCTAGTATTTCTGAAAATATGGAAGTTATTGCAAGTATTGATAAACACGTCATGACCATCCCTGAAATCGGGTCTGCGGCAGGTAAATGGGGACGTGTAAACTCTGCTCTTGATCCTGCACCTACATCCATGTATGAAAACACCATAAATTACATTCCAGAATATATTCTTGATGAAGATGGACACAGAGAGCGTTTTAAAGTTAATAAAAACAACGCTTTTGTTTTAAAAGATGGTACCACCTATACATATGGTACTGACGAGTTTCGTAAAATAACAGAAGAAGAACTTATTCCAGATGATGACGGTGAAAACTTTAGGCAATGGCGAGAGCATATCCAAAAACCAGATGATATTTGGAATGAAATTGTTAAGCACGCCAAATTCCCGGGGTTAACATCAGCTCCAAAACTGCAACCTATCCAAACACGATTGATTATGTTGGCAACAGGTATGCGAGCACCAATGGGGATCAAAGTATTTGGACCCACCTTGGAGTCGATTGAAAAAGTTGGGTTTGAATTAGAAAACATTCTAAAGGAAGTACCAAGTGTTAATCCACCAACCGTGTTTGCAGATAGAGTTGTTGGTAAACCTTATTTAGAAATGAAGTTAAACCGTCAGGCCATGTCTAGATATGGACTATCCGTAAAAGATATGCAAATGCAACTCTCGGTAGCCATAGGTGGAAAACAACTAACTACAACAGTAGAAGGTAGAGAGCGCTTTCCAGTACGTGTACGTTATGCCAGGGAGTTTAGGGACAATCCAGATGATATTAAAAAGATATTGATCCCCACACCCGCAGGAGTTCAAGTAGAATTGGGTGAATTAGCTGATGTTACTTATGTTAGAGGACCACAAGTCATAAAAAGTGAAGATACCTTTTTAACAGGCTATGTTATATTTGATATGAAAGAAGGCTATGCTGAAACCAATGTGGTTGAAGATGCACAAGCCCTTATCAAACAGAAAATGGATAGTGGCGAATTTACATTACCAGCAGGTGTAACCTATCGTTTTACGGGAAATTACGAAAACCAGATAAGAGCATCAAAACGTTTAATGATCGTGGTGCCAATTTCTCTGATTGTAATTCTGTTAATTCTATATTTTCAGTTTAAATCAATGATTCCTTCACTGATGGTTTTCTCTGGTATCTTTGTAGCTTTCGCTGGTGGTTTTATCATGATTTGGTTATATGGACAGGAATGGTTCTTGAATTTTGATGTATTTGGGGTATATATGCGTGATTTGTTTCAGATGCACACCATAAACCTGAGCGTCGCCGTTTGGGTAGGTTTTATTGCCTTGTTCGGGATTGCAACTGATGATGGGGTAATTATGGGAACTTATTTAACCCAAGTATTTGATAAGAGACATCCAGAAACCGTTAAAGAAATTCGGGCTTCGGTAATTGAAGCAGGTTCAAAAAGGGTTCGTCCCGCAATGATGACCGCAGCGACTGCTATCATTGCTTTAATCCCTGTACTTACATCTAGTGGTAAAGGTTCCGATGTGGTTATCCCCATGGCAATCCCTTCATTTGGTGGTATGCTGTTACAGGTCATGACCATGTTTGTAGTACCTGTACTTTACAGTATGTGGAAAGAGAAAGGGTTAAAAAAACAATTAAAATCAAGTAATGCTTAAATTTATAATGATGACAGCGAATACTAAAACATACCTTTTCTTGAGCCTAGTTGTACTGTTTACAACAAGTATTTTCAGTCAAGAAAATTTAAATAACTATTTAGAAATAGCAGCCAATAATAACCCTGCTTTAAAGGCAAAGTTTTATGATTATATGGCTGCTATGGAAAAAGTACCTCAAGTTGGTACTTTACCAGATCCTACTTTTGCTTTTGGATATTTTATCCAGCCAGTAGAAACAAGGGTTGGACCGCAAAGAGCAACTTTTAATTTAGCACAAAGCTTTCCTTGGTTTGGCCTCTTGAGTGCACAGGAAGATGTTGCCACCGAATTGGCAAAAGCTAAATATGAAGACTTTGAAAACACAAAATCCAATATTTTCTTTGAAGTAAAAACAGCTTATTATAATTATTATTTTATTGAAAAGGCTATTGAAATAACAAAAGAGAATATCGAGATACTCGAGGTTTTTAAACGCCTATCATTAGTTAAAATTGAAGCTGGAACAGCCTCTATTGTTGATGAGTTGCGTGTGGAATTGGAGTTGAACGATCTGGAAAATCAATTAGCACTGTTTCTGGACACCAAGGATGCCTTACAGGTAAAATTCAATAACCTATTGGATATAGATGATAGTTCTGAAATTATCGTTCCGGAAGTCTTGTGGCAGGAAGAAATTCCTTTAGATCAATTAAGTATGCTCGATGAAATTTATGCGTCAAACCATCAAATAAAAAGCATAGAACATAAATTGAATGCCTTTTTAAATCAGGAAATTGTAGCTAAAAAAGAAGGATTGCCAAAGTTTACTGTTGGTGTAAATTATACCATAGTTGGTGACAATCCTATGTCAACGGCATCAGATAATGGTAAAGACGTGTTTTTGTTTCCATCGGTAGGTGTTACTATTCCTTTATATCGAAAAAAATATAAAGCCTTGATTAAGGAAGCACAGTTTAGGCAAGAAGCCGAAATTTCCAGAAAAGAGGACAAAAAGAACACCTTGAGTTCGTTGTATGAAAACACGTATAAGGATTTTAACGATGGCGACCGTCGTATTGCATTAAACCTAACACAGTCGGAAATTGCCAAAAAAGTATTGGACATATTAATTATATCGTACTCTACAAACGCCAAAGATTTTGAAGAGGTATTACGAATAGAACGGCAATTACTTAAATACGAATTAGAACATCAAAAAGCATTAACCGATAAAAATGCCGCAGCAGCATTTATGGATTACTTAATAGGACAATAAAATGAATATCATGGAAAAATATAAAAATTATATCATAGCAGCCGGTATTTTAATACTCGGAATTATTTTAGGAAATGTGTTTTCTGGTGGAGACTCAGAAACTACACATGCGGAAGGGGAACACAATTATGTTCAAGACCCTGTAACACAATTATGGACTTGCTCTATGCATCCACAAATAAAGATGGAAGAACCTGGGAATTGCCCAATTTGTGGTATGGAACTTATTCCAATGGAATCATCTGATGATTCTTCAGAAAACATTGCAGCCAATGAAATTGTAATGAATGAAGAAGCCTATCAATTAGCAAATATACAGACTACAATAGTTGAAAAGGCAAGTGCCGACAAAGAGATACGATTGTTAGGTCGTGTAAAACCGGATGAACGTAGATTGTATTCTCAAGTGTCTCATATTCCGGGTCGTATAGAACGATTGTACGTTAATTTTACAGGTGAAAAAGTATATACTGGTCAAAAAATAGTACGTATTTATTCCCCAGAACTGATTTCTGCGCAAAAAGAATTGTTTGAAGCGATTAAGTCTAAAGATATTTATCCGCAACTTTATACTGCATCACGGAATAAATTAAAATTATGGAAACTGTCCGATAAACAAATCGATGCCATCGAAGCAACCGGAAAGGTACAGGAACAAATCGATATTCTATCCGATCATACAGGCTATGTCATGAATAGAAATGTTGAGCTTGGAGACTATATCAAGGCTGGAGGTAACTTATTTGATATTGCCAATCTAAGCTCTGTTTGGGTGATGTTTGAAGCCTATGAAGCCGATATTCCATGGATACACATTAACGATAAGGTAAGTTTTAACATACAAGCTATCTCTGGTAAAACCTTTGAAGGTAAAATCACCTATGTCGATCCTTTTGTATCATCCAATACACGAGTTGCCAAAGTACGTGTTGAAGTAAATAATCCTGGTAACAAACTCCTTCCGGAAATGTATGCCAGCGGTATCATTCAGGCAAAAATGAAAGGTATGGAGAATACCATTGTTATACCAAAATCGGCTGTACTCTGGACCGGAAAACGCGCTGTGGTTTATGTAAAAGTACCACATGAAAAAACCATTTCATTTGTTTATAGGGAAATAGAACTTGGACAGGATATGGGGCAGTTTTACATTGTTCAGGATGGTTTGGAAGAAGGCGAAGTTGTTGCCACAAATGGCGTGTTCAGGATTGATGCCTCAGCACAATTGTTGGGCCAAAAAAGCATGATGAACCCTGAAGGTGGTAAGGTAAGTACAGGCCATAATCATGGTGGCATGCCTATGGGAGATGATGCAAATGCAGATGGTGTCGATCATTCTAAAATGGATATGAGTAACACAACAATGGAAGGTGAAACAGATCATACCAAAATGGAAAATGATTCTGACCACACAGATATGAACCAGCGTATTACAACAACCGACGCGTTTAAAGGTCAATTAGAACAAGTGTTCAACGCTTACATTAAACTAAAAGATGCTTTTGTAGGTGATAATAGCAGTACAGCCAGTACATCGGCTAAAACCTTATTGAATGCCATGAAAAAGGTGGATATGAAACAATTGACAGACCATGAAGCACATAACCACTGGATGACCATTTCAAAAGAAGTTTCAGGATCGGCTAGTTCCATTTCAGAAATTTCAGATATAGAAGAACAACGTAGCCACTTTAAGCATTTATCAGCGCATTTATCAAAAGGCGTAAAATTATTTGGAGTTAACCAAAAGGTCTATGAACAATTTTGCCCAATGGCCGACAACAATAATGGAGCCTATTGGTTAAGCCTTGATGAAGCTATTAAAAACCCATATTTAGGAGCCAAAATGTTAACCTGTGGAGACAATAAAACAGTCATTATAAAATAATAAAAACATATGAAAAATTTAAAGTTAAAATCAATAGTCATAATTGCTTTCATGGTAAGCGTATCAAATTTTACTTATGCGCAACATGATCACAGCAAACAGGATATGAAACATACAGAAAATAAAACCGAACAACAGAATTATGTTATAGGTTCACAAGTACCAAACGAATTGGTTTGTATGGTAAACGACGCCTATATGGGCAAACCCCAAATTCCTGTTCCTGTTGATGGCAAAACGTATTACGGTTGCTGCAAAATGTGTGTAGGTACTTTAAATGAAAAGGAATCTGCCAGAACTGGTATTGATCCTTTCAGTAATAGACCAGTAGATAAAACGGAGGCCTACATTGTACTGATGAAAGAAGAAGGGGAAGTAGCTTATTTCGAATCTAAAGAAAATTATTTGAACTACAAAAACAAAAACAAATGAAAAATTTAAAATCAGCAGTAATAATTGCTCTAATAATGAGTGTAACAAATGTAGTTACTGCACAGCACGATCATAGCAAAATGAACATGAAACAGGACGACCATAATATGATGAATCATGATAAATCTATGGTAAAGTTGAACGATAAAAACCTTACCAAAGCATACATGCATTACGCCATGATAAACAACGCTTTAGTTGAAGCTAATTCTGAAAAGGCACAAAAAGCGTCTAAAATGCTTGTTGGAGTTTTAAAGAAATATGGTAAAGCAAATGATGCGCAAAAAGTGGCGGAAGACATGGCGTCAAAATCCAATATTATACATCAGCGTATTGTCTTTTCTAAGCTTACAACAGCATTTGAGCCTTTATTAAAAGATAACATAGTTGAAGGTGAAATTTACAAGAATTTTTGCCCAATGGCTAATAGTGGAGAAGGTTCATACTGGTTTTCCAATTCCAGTAACATTGTAAACCCTTATATGGATAAAGCCATGGTAAGCTGTGGTAGTGTTAAAGACACCTTTAAGTCTATGTAAATGCACCATTTTGGTTTAAAAAATTAAAACGTATTGTGAGTTTAACGGAAGTAAAAAATCAGAAAAGGTATGTTTGATAAGACATCTTACTTGCTAGTCAATATATTTCTGGAATACCCTAAAAGTTACTAATGTGATATCATTATCTATTCAATTCTTTTGAGTTGAAAAAGGCTTTTAATAATTGGTGTGAATTAACGGAAGAGCTCTAAATACAAAAAAATAAAAAAAACAAAGATGAAAACAATAAAAAACAAAACAAAGCAATTATCCATAATTGCTGTATTGGCAATCAGTTTGGTTGCCTGTAATTCAAAAACAGAAAAAAAAGAAGTTAAGGAACAAGCTGTTGCCACTACCGAAGTTAAAGTCGAAGATACACAACAAAATTACCAAGTCGGTTCACAAGTTCCCAATGAGTTGGTGTGTATGGTAAATAATGCGTATATGGGTATGCCTCAAATAGCAGTGCCAGTGAATGGTAAAACGTATTATGGTTGTTGTGACATGTGTGTAGGTAAGTTGAATAACGAAGAAACTGCCAGAACAGCAATAGATCCTTATAGTAATAAACCTATTGACAAAACAGAAGCCTACATTGTATTGATGAAAAAAGAAGGGCAAGTGGCTTATTTTGAATCAGAAGAAAATTATCAGAACTATAAAAAGAAATCATAAAATAGTAACACAATGAAAAACCTGATCTACATGGTTATTTTGTGCTTTGTAGGTGCAAATGTTCTGGCTCAAACAGAAAAATCTGTTGAAGGAAATGTTGATAACCTTCCGGTTAGAGAATACACCATTACAATCAATGAAGCTATTGTAAACAAAGCCGGAAAAGAAGTTAAGGGCATGACCATCAATGGCAGTATCCCAGGACCTGTCCTTGAATTCACCGAAGGCGAATATGCAGTTATTTACGTAAAAAATGAGATGAGTGTGGAGACATCCATCCACTGGCACGGACTCTTATTACCTAATTTTTATGATGGTGTACCCTATTTAAACACGCCACCTATTGAGCCTGGTCATACACTTAAATATGAATTTGCATTAAAGCAATCCGGTACCTATTGGTATCATTCACACACGCTCTTACAAGAGCAAAGTGGTGTTTTCGGATCTTTTATTATCCATCCAAAGAAAAAAACATTGGAGTATGATAAAGAACTGGTATTGATGTTGTCCGATTGGACCAATGAAGATCCAATGCATGTACTACGCAATTTAAAGCGAGGGAACGAATGGTATGGTATTAGAAAAGGAACAGCTACACCATTAAACCAAGTCATTTCACGTGGCGCATTTGGAGCACAACTCAATTTTTGGCGACAGCGTATGGAGGGCGCCGATATTGCCGACGTATATTATCCAGCCTTTTTAGTCAACGGTGAAGAATCAATTGAATATCCTGAATTTAAACCAGGAGAAAAAGTACGATTACGTATTATCAATGGTGGTGCTTCCACCTCGTTTTGGATGACCTTTGGTGGTAAAGACCCACTATTGATATCGGCAGATGGCATCGATGTAGAACCTGTTAAAAAGAACAAAACCTTTATTGGTATTGCAGAAACTTACGATTATATAGTCACTATTCCTCAAGAAGGTAAAGTGGAGTTTAAAATCATGGCACAAGATGGTTCTGGAACGGCTTCGGCATTTTTTGGTAATGGAAAAATACTTGCTGCCAAAACCCTTCCAAGACCTGATAAGATCGGCATGATGAAAGAAATGGCTAAAATGGACATGAAAATGGGAGCGCACGCCCTAAAGTATCGTCCAAGTAAAGATGAGCGTTTTCAAATGAAGGATGAGTATGGCATGCAGATGAAAGGCGACGCTATGGGAGCTATGAAGCAGGAGGGTTCCAAAATGGTCCATTCAAAAATGAAAATGGATAACATGAAAATGCAAGACCCTAAAATGGATCACTCAAAAATGAAGATGGATGGCATGAAAATGCAAGATCCTAAAATGGATCATTCAAAAATGAAGATGAATAACATGAAAACGGAAGACCAAAAAATAGGTGACACGAATGAAATGGGTGGTATGGATTTGTTTTCAGAATACAATTATGACTTCTTGAAATCACCAGAAAAGACAGCCTATGGCAAAGATGTTCCCGTAAAGGAAATTTTACTAAACCTCACAGGAAATATGCAAAGGTACATCTGGAGTATGAACGGTGTACCGTTATCTGAAACCGATAACATAAAAATTGAAGGCGACCAAGTTACCAGAATAACACTCAATAACCTGACAATGATGCACCATCCCATGCATTTGCACGGTCACTTTTTTAGGGTATTGAATGAGAATGGTGAATATTCTCCATTAAAGCATACGGTAAATGTACCACCAATGCAGGCCGTAACCATTGAATTTTATGGCAATGAATACGGCGATTGGTTTTTCCATTGCCATATTTTATATCATTTAATGGGAGGAATGGCACGCGTGATGAGCTACGACACGCCACCCGATGCTCGTATGAAAGAATTTCCGGCATCCATAGCCGTGGCAGAAACCGATCTTTTTTATTCTTGGGGTATGGTAGATGCTTCGTCCCAAAATACGACCATGAATCTGGTGGCGTCTAACTTGAGAAACCAATTCAATGCAACGGTGGAATATGGCTATAACGAAAACCTGGAGGCAGAATTTACCTATGAAAGATATTTACACGATTATTTAAGAGTGTTTGGTGGTGTGAATATTGAAAATGAAATTGAGGATAGCTTTAATGAATTTAAAACGGTTGCCGTTGCTGGTATAAGGTTTTTGACGCCCTATTTGTTTAACCTTGATGCAAGGATTGATAGCGACTTAAGACCAAGGGTAGGAATTGGAAGAAACTTGATGTTGTTTCCTAAATTCTCGGTGTTTGGATACTATGAATACCAACTGGATTTTGGTTGGGTAAATTCCTTACCTACAGGCATTAATAGTGAATCTGAAACCGTTTGGAGTGCAGGAGCCGAATATTTCCTTTCCAGAAATGTATCGTTAGTGGGAAGTTATGACAACCGTTTTGGTGGTGGTGGCGGACTTTCAATACGATTTTAACAATAAAAACAGAATGGTATGATGTACGCTTGGATAATTTTAGTAATTGCAATAATTATTGGGCTTTGGTATTTTTCATCAGGGAGAGTACAACCGAAGCATGAAAATCCTTTGGATATTCTAAAAGAAAGATATGCCAAGGGAGAAATTACCAAGCAAGAATACGAAGAACAAAAACGAATTATTAATTCAAAAAATTAAGAAGATGAGCTATTATTTCAATAAAATCCTAAAAGGAGATTTTGACCAGGTAATCGACAAGGTGACAGACGAACTGAAAAAAGTAGGTTTCGGCATTCTTACCGAAATCGATGTCAAGGAGACCCTGAAAAAGAAACTGGATGTAGATTTCAAGAAGTATAGAATTTTAGGAGCGTGTAATCCGCCTTATGCTCATAAAGCTTTGCTTGCAGAAGATAAAATTGGCACCATGCTGCCTTGCAATGTAATAGTGCAAGAAGTTGCAGCAAGAGTCATTGAAGTTGCAGCTGTTAACCCTATGGCTTCAATGCAAGCAGTAGATAATGATGCGTTAAAGGGAATCGCCCAAGAGATAACCCTAAAGTTGGAAAACGTAATTGAAAAACTTTAGGCAGATAACATTATCTTAATAATCAAAACAAAAAATAATTCAAATTAATATTAACATTAAAAACACTAAAACAATGAAAAACTTAAAAGTAACAACAGTAATTCTGGTAATGTCTTTTATAGGTCTAACAGCAATATCCTGTAAAGATGCAAAAAAAGAAAACACGAATGAAGAGGGGTCTCAAATGGAAGCCAGTCACGATAACAGTGACGGACACCATGATAAAGAAGCCATGCACGATAATAGTGACGGACATCATGATGAAGATAGCGATTCTTCTACGGACCATACAAGAGATATAGAAGCAAATACTCAAAAAAATACGGCAACTACACCAATTATAGATGCCTATATTCAAATTAAAAACGCTTTAACAACAGACAATAAAAACGAAGCTGCAAAAGGAGGAACAGCGTTAGTTGCAGCCTTTTCAAAGTTTGATATGAGCAATTTAACTGGAGAAACGCACAAAGAATACATGGAAATTTTAGAAAGTGCCAAAGAGCATGCCGAGCATATTGTAAAAAGCCCAATAGATCATCAAAGGGAACATTTTGAAGTATTGAGCACAGATATAAATGATTTGGTAGCTTTATTAGGAACTGAAAAAACATTGTACCAAGATTCTTGTCCAATGGCAAATAATGGTAAAGGAGCCATCTGGTTGAGTGAGGTTGAAGAAATCAAGAACCCTTATATGGGAATCAAAATGCCAACGTGTGGCACAATACAAAAGCAGATAAATTAAAATGAAGGTTGTTAAAAAAATAGCCCTTGTATTATTGGTGGCGTTTGTGGGAATACAATTTATTCCCACAGAACGCAACCAAAGTGATTCTGTGCCTTCCACCGATTTTATGTTGGTCAATAATGTTCCAGAGAACATTCAAAAAAAGTTACAGGTATCCTGCTATGATTGTCACAGCAATAATACGCAATACCCTTGGTATAATAAAGTTCAACCCGTGGCTTGGTTTTTGGAAGACCATATAAAAGAAGGCAAGGCCGAATTGAATTTCAATGAATGGGATTCCTATTCATCACGAAGAAAGAATAGCAAGTTAAAATCCATTATAAGTCAAATCGAGGATGATGAAATGCCCCTTAAATCATACACCCTCATCCATAGGGATGCAAGACTTTCGGACAACGAAAAGAAAATCGTTTTGGATTGGGTATCAAAATTAAAGGACAGTCTATAAAAATATTTTAAAAAGGATAACAATGAGGAATTTGAAAAACGGGGTTACAGCCCTACTGTTACTGACCCTTACTTTTTCTTACGCACAGGAAAAGATAAAGTTGAACCATGACCATAGCAAAATGGAAATGAAGCAAACCCCACTTGAGTTCAGCAATGAAAATGTGGCCAATGCCTACGAACATTATGAGCACGTAAAAAATGATCTGGTCGGTTCAAATCCGGGAGATGCCCAAAAGGGAGCGGAGATGTTGAACGAAGCACTTGGTAAAGTTGAAGGTGCCGATGCCGCTTTATCGGCATCACAAAAGATAGCCACTACGGATAATTTAAAGGTACAGCGAAAAGCATTTTCAGAACTGAGCACTGAAATGGAAGCTCTTTTAAGAGGAAAAATAACGTCGGGTAAACTGTATAAGGATTTTTGTCCCATGGCCTTGAATGGGGGCGCCTATTGGTTATCGTCAATTGAGGATATCCGTAATCCTTATTACGGCGCCCAAATGCTCAGTTGCGGAAAAGTGACGGAGGTAATCGAATAATAAAAGCCTGTTATGGGAAGGGGCGATTTAGTTTGGTTAGTTGGTTAACCCCTTCCCTTTCAGGTAATATGCAATTGGTGTTGACCAAAGAATTGAAGGCCAATTTTAGTGATCTTAAAAAAGTAGTCTAAGTAGAAAATAAATGGAAGAATTAAGCCCCGGTATTTTCGTTGTCCCTACCATAGCGTTGACTTTGGTCATTTTGGGCTATTTGTACTTTGCGAAACGGGTAAAAGACAGAGGGGAATATAGGAGGTTTGTGTTTGCAGTGGCAGTTACGTCTTTTGTATTGAATTTTGTATGGGAGCTGGTGCAAGGCCAATTATACGAAGGGTTCGAATATGATTTAAAACATATTTCCTTTTGTGCTTTGGCATCCATTGCCGATATGTTAATGGTGTTCATACTGCTTTTTGCCTTCGGACTGATTTATAAAAACGTGTTTTGGATCAAAAGTATGGATGTGAACAAAGTATTGCTTTTAATGTTTGTCGGATTTTCTGGGGCCATACTGGCAGAAGTTTTACATACCCTTCGGGGCGATTGGTCATACGCTTACACAATGCCGTTACTACCGGTAGTGGATGTGGGGATTTCGCCGGTAATACAGTTTACAATTTTACCATGGCTGATTTTTATGATTGGTGATAAATATAAAAAAGGAAATTAAGATACAAAGGTAAAGTTCTGGGTGGGATTGGGCAGTGTTTTTAATTGGTTAGTTATTTAGTGTTTCCCATTTCTGTCCAGACAATAGTATTAATGGTCAAAGTCCTGTTATGGGAAGGGAATATGTAGTTAATGGTTAGTGTTCAATGCCCTTCCCTTGACAGGCACAAAGAATGAATAGCATGAAGGATTGTTGCGATACGGGCAATAGCAAACAGCAAACCAAAAACCCGCTAAAGAAGTGGTTCAATTATATAGTGTACGCTATCATAGCCACCATAGTTCTTGGGGCTTTGGTGCTGCAACTGATGGGGGACTAATTAAAAACCATAAAAGATGAATACAAAACATTTTTTTTTAATCATTTTGGTCATTGCTTTCTTGGGTAGTTTGACCAAAACCTTTGCCTTGAATGAAGAACGAAATAGCCTTGATGCAACTGAATTATCGGTCAGCATAGCATCAGCTGTACAATCAGATTCCGTAAAAGCAGATTTTGATGCGTTTCCCAACCTGCACCCTATGGTCGTACATTTTCCCATTGTACTATTGCTGTTAGCGGTGGTTTTACAATTGATACAGTTGTTTACCTTGAACCGGACAATGGACTGGGTAATCCTCTTAATGGCAGGGTCTGGGTTTATTGGGGCGTATGTCGCTGGAACATTTGTGCACCCGCACACAGAAGGACTTACCGAAATGGCAAAAAGCGTACTGGAACAACACGACAAATATGCCGATTGGACCCTTTGGTCGAGTGCTATTGCAGCTATTCTGAAAATAGTAAGCCTGTTTTGGGTCAAACTAAAGCGTGGTTTTGAAATAGCAGTTTTTGTAGTTATGGCCTTTTCGGCATATTCAGTGTCCTAGGCAGGTCATTATGGTTCACAGTTGGTATATATAGAGGGAGTCGGTCCACAAGGAAATTTTATTGAAACCGAAAGCGAAGAAGGTCACAATGAAAGTGATGGGCATTCACATTAAACAAGGACAATGAGAAAAGGATTTATCATAACGAGTATCATGTTGGTTTTGGCATTGGCGGTCATAACCTTTTTGTATCCATTTTTATGGTGGCTCGCATTCGTGTTACTTCCTTTCTTGGTTTTAGGACTGATCGATTATTTTCAAAAATCAGATAACATTAGGCGTACCTATCCATTATTTGGTAGAATTACCAATTTTCTGGAAAAACAACGACACGTTGTCCAAGAAACCGTTTTGCTTAATAGGACGGAAGGAAAGCCCTTTAACTGGATACAAAAAGAAATAGTCTATAAACGTGCTGCGAATGCTAATAAAAGTCAACCTTTTGGCACACAAATACCGTACGATGAAGTCGGTCGTGAATGGTTTACACATTCCATCTATCCGGCAAAAGAAGTAATCGATGATTTCAGGGTAACGGTGGGTAGTTCTTTGTGCTCACAGCCCTATTCTTCAAGCATACTAAATCTAGCTGGAATGAGCTACGGCTCGATAAGCAAAAATGCGACCTTGGCCTTTAATGGTGGTGCCAAAATAGCTGGTTTTGCCCAGAATACGGGCGAAGGTGGTTTTACGCCATATCATCAGGAATATGGAGCCGATATCATATTTCAAATCGGAACCGGTTACTTCGGATGCCGTACTGAAGAAGGTAATTTCGACCCCGAAAAGTTTCAGGAAATTGCCTTGCACGAGGTGGTCAAAATGATTGAAATAAAAATTTCGCAAGGTGCCAAACCTGGGTTTGGTGCCATACTGCCTGCAAAGAAAAACACAAAGGAAATCGCAAAATTCAGGGATGTTGAAAAGGGCACCGAAATTCTTTCGCCACCGCATCATTCAGCATTTGGAAACGATGAAGAAATGATTTCTTTCATTGGAAAATTGAGAAAGCTTTCCAATGGTAAACCAGTAGGCATTAAACTATGTGTCGGGCAAAAAGATGAATTTGAAAGAATGGTCCAAACTTTCGCCGAAAAACAAAATTATCCCGATTTCATTGCCATTGACGGTGCAGAAGGAGGTACGGGCGCTGCCCATATGGAGTCGCTACATTGGGCAGGTCTTGCCATAGTGGAGGCTGTTCATTTTGCTCATTCCACTTTAACAAAACATAAGCTGCGTGATGAAATAAAGTTGATGGCAGCAGGGAAAATCATTTCGGCTTTTGACATCTATCGAATGCTTGCACTTGGCGCAGATGCCTGCTATAGTGCCAGAGGAATGATGTTTGCCCTGGGCTGTGTACAATCCCTAAAATGTAATCTTGATACCTGTCCCACGGGCATTACCACAATGGTGCCGTCAAGGGTAGAATCATTGGTCGTAGAAGACAAGAAGACCAAAGTGGCCAATTACCATAAAAATACAATGGAAGCCTTTAGAGAGTTGCTGGGTTCAATGGGACTTGAAAATAGAACGGGCGTACATAGAAAATACATTGTTAGACGTATAAACGAAACCGAGACAAAGACTTACGATGAAATTTACAACAGTTTGAAATAATTAGTAATAAAAACATAATTATGTACAGGAGTATAATTTTTTATTTGTTGATAACACTCTTATTCACGGGTATTCATCATTCAATCGCACAGGTTTATGGCACTGAAAACGGCTACGCTTCCTTCGAGGCAAAAATGCCACTCAACTCCTATATGGGCGAAACGGAACAGTTGAACGGAAATATCGACTTAGGAACAAAGGATGTTGCGTTCAAGGTTCCCGTCAAATCAATAAAGACGGGCAAAGAAAAACGTGACGAACACATGTACGAATTGTTGGAAGCAGAAAAAAACCCCCACGTTAATTTTGAGGGAAAACTTATAGGCGATTTTGATTTGGATAAACAAATGGAACAGACAGTTGAGGTCAAGGGCGATTTTACCCTTGCCAGTACATCTCTGCCGGTTACGATAAATATAAACTTGAGACCCGTTGAAAAAGGCCTTAAGATGACAGCTTTATGGTCGCTATTGATTACGGATTACAATTTGGAACGTCCGAGCTTTCTATTTGTGAAAGTCGATGACAAACACGACCTGAAAGTTGATGCGTTGCTTAAGGAAAAATAGATTTTTGATTAATACAAATAGTAATCACCAGTAATTTTAAGAAAAAATGAGTGATACGAAAGATTTAGAACATACCGATGCTTTCTATACCCAGCTATTTTCGAAGGCATGGAAAACCATAGCGGTAATTATCGTTGTTGGCATCATCGATCTATGGCTGCTACCCATTTTCAGAGAGATGGGTATTGCCCGATTCTTGATATTGTTATTCGCCCTCATTAAAATTTACTTTCTTGTCCGGTTTTCTTTTGATCAATTGGTCAAGATAATAGGAAATAGCCATTTGCTAAGTCATATACTTGTCCTTTTTGCCCTACTTATCGGCCTTATCATTTTTTCATTTGCAATAGATTTTTGGGCATTGCACAATCTTGGTTCCATTAGTTTTAAAACAGATTTGAACGAAGGAAGTTCTGCAATCGAGATAATTTTTGAGTACCTATACTTTAGTACCATTACATTTTCATCGGTAGGATATGGCGATATTGTTCCTATGAATGCTTATTCAAAAACCTTGGTAATGCTGGAAGTGGCATTACGATTTTTCGTATTGGTATTTGGCATCGCGAACATTAATAGAATACACGTTAATAATAAATAATCAAATAAATCAAACTATGAAATCACTAAAACTAATAACTGCCTTGTCCATTATATTCGTAAACATAGCAATAGGTCAAGAAAATATGGCTAGCGAAAGAGAGGAAGTAATCACTGTTATCAAATCGTATAAGGATGCACTGCAAAACCTAACGACCAAAGGTACATTCGAGTTATTTACAAAAGACTCTGAAGTATTTGAATCTGGCGGTGTCGAGGGTTCCTATGCACACTATATAAAACATCACTTAGGACCAGAATTAGGGCATTTCAAGAAATTTGAATTTTCAGATTATAAAATTGACGCGAAAGTAGATCTGCCCTATGCATTTACGACCGAAACCTATATATACACTATCGTGCTCAACCCAGATGAGAAAGGCGAAAGCAGAACGATAATGAAAAAAGGGGTAGCAACTTCCATTTTAAAGAAGATGGATGGCCAATGGAAAATCATTAAAACTCATTCTTCCTCTAGGAATATCAAAAACAAATAACCTATAAACGAAAGCCATGAAAAATCGAAAACCGTTACTGATTATTTTAAGTTTCCTAATAATGGTAGCTTGTAAAGAAGATAAAAAAAATACGGAACCTGAACATAACCATATGGAGGCAGAAAAGGTTTCTACTCCCAAGAAAAATTTAAGTCCACATACCAGTAGTATGGCAATGATGGGCGATGCGCACATTCATATTGATTATTCTTCGCCAGGAGTTCGAAACCGTATCATTTTTGGTGGTTTACTTCCCTATGATGCTGTTTGGCAGGCAGGTGCTCATATGGCTACTTGGCTGGAAACGAATAAGGATTTAAAAATTGATGGCAAGGAATTGAAAGCTGGGAAATATGGATTTTTTGTAATTCCGAATCAGGAAGAATGGACAATCATTTTCAACAGTAATTGGAACCAACACGGTAAGGACGACTATACTGAAAATGATGATGTATTAAGATTTAAAGTCACCCCTAAAGTTTCTGAAGAAATCAAAGAACACTTAGAGTATAAAGTAAGCAAAACAACAGAGACTTCCGGAACAATCTCAATGAGTTGGGAAAAAGTCACGATTGAATTTTCTTTTAAAGTAAAATAAGATGGTAAAAAGACAAACAGCTTTAAAAATAAGAAAGGCACATCGCTATCTGGGTATCTTTTTAGGAATTCAGTTCTTAATGTGGACCATCAGCGGCATGTATTTCAGTTGGACGGATATCGATGAGATACACGGCGACCAATATCGACAGGAACCTGTTGAAAAAACCATATTTACCAATCTAATCAGTCCAACCGAGATTAAAGCTGATGCCATAACTTCTTTGGAACTAAGAGAAATAGCAGGAGAGCCTTATTATTGGATTAATCAAAGTCAATTGGTCAATGCAAAAACAGGTGCATTAAAAGCTCAAATATCCGAACAGGACGCCCTTCAGGTTGCGAGGAGAAATATGCTGCCTGAACTCAAAGTGAAAAATATAGAACGCATCGAGGAAGTAGGGAGCCATAGCGAATATCGAGGCAGGCCCATTCCAGCCTATGCCATATCATATGAAACACCTGAAAATATTAAGGCTTATGTTTCCATAAAAGATGGTTCTTTCCAAACAATAAGGCATCGCAATTGGCGATGGTTCGATTTTCTTTGGATGACCCATACCATGGATTATGAGGGAAGGGACAATTTTAATACCATAGTCCTCAGAGCCTTTTCGCTTTTAGGACTAATAACTGTTTTGAGCGGTTTTTTACTTTGGTACATATCCTCACCAACAATGAGGAAAATAAAAAAGGGGAGTAATTAAAACCTTTTATAACTTGAAATAGAGAAAGGTCGTGGTTGAAAATCGTAAGAATGGAGGAAAGGACAAAAACCAAAAGTCCTCAGAGGATAATAGGGCAGAGAAAGAGGGACTTTACATAATAATTTCAATTTTGATTTTATTCGTGATACATGCTTTAATAACACAATTAATCCTAGCTCTTTATAAGTAAACAGAATAATGCAAAGAACACTTAATAAAACCAACATCTCTTTTCGATGATAAACCAGCATTGTAGTAAAAATGGCCATAGAGAATGTAGGTACTAACCCAATTTTGAACTTTTAAAAGAAGATGACGGTGAGCCATTATCGAAGGGAAAGAAGAAAAAAGGAAAGAAAACCGCCAAAGGATGGTATTAGTAAGAAAGACAGAGTTTATGGTATAATTGCCATAGTACTATTGTTCTTGATAGCAACAATATTGGTTCTTGTACGAGCTTTTTCTTAGCCCAAGAAGATGATAAAAAAATTGAAGGTAGAATCAAATGAGCAATACTATTCATATTAAGAACATGGTCTGCCCGAGATGTATAAAGGCGGTTTCAACCATTTTGCAGAAATTGGACATTCCCTACACTTCGATTAAATTGGGAGAAGTGGAATTGGTTTCAGCACTTGACTTGAAAAAAAAATTATCCTTGTCCATAGAACTTCAGGATGCCGGTTTCAGTTTAATAAACGACCGAAAAAGCCAACTCATCGAGCAAATGAAAAGTCTGGTGGTGCAAAAAATCCATCACTCCGATGAAGAACTGGATATAAAATGGCCCGATTTTATCAGTGACAAGCTCAATCTTGATTACAAATATTTAAGTTCCCTTTTCTCGTCAGTTGAAAGTATAACGTTTGAGCAATACATTATCAATCAAAAAATTGAACGTGTTAAAGAACTCATTGTCTACGATGAATTGACCTTGAGTGAGATAGCTTTTCAACTACATTATAGTAGTGTAGCCTATTTGAGTAATCAGTTTAAAAAAGTAACAGGAATGACACCCACGCAGTTCAAGAAGTCCGTGGATAAAAACCGAAAATCCTTGGATGAGATTTAAATGTTTTTACTAATATTTAGTGGAATTTTTTAAATCAATGGATTATATAACGAGTTACCAATAAACTGAATTGAGATATCAAAATGAAATTAGACAGAAAGAAACATTGGGAAACAGTTTACGAAACTAAAAATCCAGACCAAGTAAGTTGGACACAAGAAATACCAAAAACTTCGCTGGAGTTTATACATTCGTTCAAACTAAATAAGGATGCAAGAATTATAGACATTGGTGGTGGCGACAGTAAACTTGTTGACTATTTACTCAAGGAAGGGTATAATAATATTACTGTACTTGATATTTCAGAAAAAGCAATTGCAAAAGCTAAAAAAAGACTGGGAGAAAAGGCGAGTAAAGTAAATTGGATTGTGAGCGACATTACTGAATTTGAACCTCATTCGTCTTATGATGTCTGGCACGACAGAGCAACTTTTCATTTTCTTACAACAGATGATCAGATTAAAAAATATATTAAGATAGCGACAAAATTTGTAAGTGGTTATTTAATAATAGGAACCTTTTCACAAAACGGACCAAAAAAATGTAGCGGACTTGAAATAATACAATACAATGAAGAGGGGTTAACGTCGGAATTAAAAAAAGGATTTGACAAAATTCAATGTGTAACAGAGGACCACTTAACACCATCCAACACCGTACAGAATTTTCTGTTTTGTAGTTTTAAAAGACAATTAACTGTTAAGCCACTAATACCTTTACCTGCAAGCTAAAAAAACAGATACACATTTTGGCACTTTAAGTTTTTACAAAAACACAAATCAAAACAAAAGGAACATAATGACTAAAATTTATTTTTCATTTTATTTTTATATTTAAGTATTTGCTTAAATAAGAAATTATTGTAATTTTGACTTATGGAAAATAATTCTTGTATAAGACAGCAAGCGGATATTAAACAGATAAACCGTTGTAAAGAAACAGTTTCAGAATTAAACGAAACATTTGATTATTTAGCAAATGGACTTTCATTGGTTGGAAACAGTGTAAGACTTAAGATACTTTACTTACTCTTTGAGGAGAAACGACTTTGCGTTTGCGACTTAAGCGACATTCTCGGAATGAATATTTCTGCCGTCTCTCAACATTTGAGAAAAATGAAGGACAGAAATTTATTGGAAACCGAAAGAGATGCTCAGACCATTTTTTACTCACTAACCCCTGAATATTCAACATTATTAAATCCGTTTTTTGAAATACTCGATAAAAACAAAGTTTTAGAAACGATATGAAACGTGAGAACAAATTAATTGGTGCAGGTTTGTTAACTGCAATTACAGCCTCTTTATGTTGTATTACACCCGTTTTGGCTTTAATCGCGGGAACAAGTGGAATTGCCTCAACATTTTCTTGGCTTGAGCCTTTTAGACCTTATCTAATCGGGCTAACAATTTTAGTGCTCGGCTTTGCTTGGTATCAAAAACTAAAACCCCATAAGGAAATCGATTGTGAATGCGATACGGACGACCTGCCTGCCGGTAAGGAAGGAAAATCAAAATTTATACAGTCAAAAACCTTTTTGGGAATAGTAACAGCATTTGCAATTATAATGCTGGCATTTCCATATTATTCATCCATTTTTTATCCGGATAATAAAAAAGAAGTGGTCATTGTAAACCAATCAAATATTCAAACTGTAAACTTTAATGTTCAAGGAATGACTTGTGCTGGCTGTGAAGAAAGCATAAAACACGCTGTAAATGAATTGGACGGTATTATAAATGTAACCCCTTCGTATGAAAAGGGAAATGCCATCGTAGAGTTTGATAAGTCTAAAACCTCTAAAACAGCTATTGAAAAGGCAATTAATTCAACAGGATACAAAGTTATAAAAGATAAATAAACGCAAAATTACCCATTATGAAAAAACTATCAATAGTGCCTATTTTGGCTTTAATGCTGTTTTCTTTTCAGGCCAAATCACAAAGCAAGGAGGTTACAAATCAAGTTGTGGAAGTAGCTTCAAAGAAACACAATGCAACCACGGTGAAATTTAAAATTACAGGCATTACTTGTGCTGGTTGTTCCAATGCTATTTATAATGCATTAAAGGAAGTAGATGGTGTTTTGGAACATTCGGTTGAATACCCTGGAGATATTGCTGTTATTGAGTTTGATGGTTCAAAAACAAGTATCAAAGCCCTAAAACTTATCATAGAAAAGAAAGGGTTTAAGGCCGAAGTAATTAAAGGGAAGGTCTAATTTTTAATAAGTAAACAGTACCGATTTCAATGAAAAATACAGCTAAAATGAAAATCAAAATGCCTCAAAATAGAGAAACCATTACATTGGAAATTGAGGGTATGACCTGTGAAGGTTGTGCAACGCATATCGAAAAGGATATGAACGCAACTGAAGGTGTTTTAAGTTCCAAAGTAAACCACGAAACCGGAAAAGGCGAATTTACTTTTGATGCTGATAAGATAAGTAAGGCAAATGTCATAAATGCCGTCAACAACGTTGGTGATTATTCGGTTGTAAATAATGTTGATGACGAAGAGGTACCCGCTGTAAATTCGGATACTGCAGATTCCAAGAACAAAAATCAATTCGATCTAATCATTATTGGTGGTGGTTCGGCGGCATTTTCTGCAGCCATAAAAGCGGAAGGTTTAGGGCTTACCACACTTATGGTAAATGATGGACTGGATTTTGGCGGTACCTGTGTAAACGTAGGTTGTGTGCCTTCTAAAAACCTAATTAGAGCTGCCGAAACAGTATATCATGCTACACATTCCAATTTTAAAGGCATAAAACTTAAAGGTGTAGACATTGATTTTGCACAAATCATAAAAGATAAAAAAGTCCTCGTGGCTTCGTTGCAACAACAAAAATATCTGGATGTGGTAAGCGATTTTGAAAATTTAACCATGTTAAAAGGATGGGCTGAATTTGTAGATACCAATTCTATTATTGTAGATGGAAAAGATACTTATACTGCAGCAAACATGATAATTGCCACAGGAGCAACTACCAATATTCCAAATATTGAAGGACTGAATGAGGTTGGTTATTTAACCAATGTGACCTTGTTCGATTTAGAGGAAAAACCTGAAAGTTTGACCATTATGGGAGCTGGTTATATTGGTTTGGAAATTGCGATGGCTTACAACAGATTGGGTGTAAAAGTACGTATCATTGAATTTACCGACAGGCCATTACGCAGTCAAACAAAAGATATTACAGATGTTTTGGTAGAACAAATGAAAAGTGAAGGGATTGAAATCCTTCCAAACTTTAGAGCGTTTAAATTTGAAAAGAAAGGTAACGATACAATTATTCATTGTAATTGTCCTGATGGTTCCACAACTCAAATTGTTGAAAAAGGACATATTGTGGTGGCTACAGGGACGAAGCCTAACACCTCTAAATTAGGGCTTGAGAATATCGGCCTAAAGTTAACAGTAAGCGGCCATATTATTGTAAATGAAAAAATGGAAACCAATATTTCCAATATTTATGCAGCAGGAGATGTCACCATTACACCGGCATTTGTTTATACAGCAGCAACCGAAGGTAGTACAGCAGTGAACAATGCGTTTTCATCAACAAAAACAAGTATTGATTATTCATCATTACCTTGGGTAGTATTTACAGACCCTCAAATCGCAGGAGCAGGTATAGATGAAATAGAAGCAGAAAAAAAGGGAATCCCTTTTGAGGTCAGTAAACTGGATTTAATTCACGTTCCAAGAGCATTGGCAGCTCAAGATACCAGAGGGTTTATAAAACTGATACGTAACACAGAAACCGATAAACTCATTGGTGCAAGGGTAGTCGCACAAGAAGGTGGAGAACTGATACAACAATTGAGTATGGCCATTAAGTTTGGTATTACAGTAAAAGATTTAGCCGAAAGTTTTTATCCCTATTTAACATTAGGTGAAGCTGTTAAACTGGCAGCGATTACCTTTGGGAAGGATGTGTCTAAATTGAGTTGTTGTGCGAGTTGATTATTATAGTAATAATTGTCAACTTCTTAGGTTTATCTATAGAAAAATCACATACACTTTTAAAATTAACATATTTATTTTTCAGTCCCAACAAAACAATATATATTATAAAATGCTTAAATAGGTAAAAGTCACACCTTCTTGAGATTTTATCTCCCCTTTCAATATGCGTAATCTATCTTTCGGAGCCCAAACTATATGATAATCGTATTTATATATAACATGACTAAGTTTCTTATATTTGCTCATGGCACAAATACAGGCATAGCCATTAGAATATGGTGAAATAAAACGCACATTCTTATTTTATTTATTGGAATAACAAAAAATTTGAAAGCATCCGATTTATTTATTAAAGCATTAGAAAACGAAGGTGTTGAATACATTTTCGGAATTCCAGGAGAAGAGAATCTTGATTTTTTAGATTCTATAAAAGACTCAAAAATTAAGCTAATTCTAAAGCGTCATGAACAAGGAGCGGGTTTCATGGCTGCTACATATGGACGATTAACAGGAAAACCAGGTGTTTGTCTATCAACCCTCGGACCGGGAGCAACTAACTTTACCACACCTGCAGCTTATGCACAATTAGGAGCAATGCCAATGATGATGATTACTGGTCAAAAACCCATTAAAAAATCAAAACAAGGTCGTTTTCAAATTGTAGATATTGTCGAATTGATGAATCCCATCACAAAATATACGCGCCAAATTGTAAATGGAAATAACATTCCGGCTATGGTTAGAGAATCTTTTAGATTGGCTATGGAAGAAAGGCCCGGAGCAGTTCATTTAGAATTGCCAGAAGATATTGCAGCAGAAGAATGTGAGGAAAGAATATTTGAGGTTGTTGGACATAGAAGACCAGATGCAGATGAAATGGCTATTCAAGAGGCAGTGAAAATGATTGAAGAAGCAAAAATGCCATTAGTATTGATTGGTGCGGGAGCAAACCGAAAAAGGACAAGTAAAGCTTTAGCTACGTTTATTAATAAAACTGGAATTCCGTTTTTTAATACACAAATGGGAAAAGGTGTTGTTGATGAACGTCATCCTAATTTTTTAGGTACTGCTGCTCTTTCTTCTCACGATTTTATTCACTGTGCTATTGGTAAAGCCGATTTAATTATTAATGTTGGTCATGATGTAATTGAAAAACCACCATTTTTTATGGAAGAAGACGGAACAAAAGTCATCCACATTAACTTTTTTCCAGCACAAATAGATGAGGTTTATTTTCCACAGTTAAATGTTATTGGAGATATTTCTACTTCAATTATTCATATTGCAAAACATATTGAAAACAAAAGTAATTGGGACTTATCATATTACTCAAGAATTAAAAAAGAGGTAGAAGCTCATTTAACCAAATATTCACAAGATAATCGTTTTCCAATTTTACCGCAGCGGTTAGTACACATTGTTAGAGAAGAATTACCAGATGATGCCATTGTAACTTTAGATAATGGTATGTATAAAATTTGGTTTGCAAGAAATTACAAATGTTATCAATCAAATACTTTGTTATTAGATAACGCATTAGCAACAATGGGAGCAGGATTAGCATCTGCAATATGTGCTAAATTGATTAACCCAACTAAAAAAGTAATTTCAGTTAGTGGTGATGGTGGATTTATGATGAATTCTCAAGAATTAGAAACAGCAGTTAGGTTAAGTTTAAATATGATTGTTGTCATTTTAAATGATAGTGCTTATGGAATGATAAAATGGAAACAAGAAGGCATGGGTTTTGATAATTTTGGTTTGGATTATAACAATCCTGATTTTGTAAAATATGCAGAAAGTTATGGAGCCAAAGGACACAGACCAACAAGTGATGAAAACTTTAAAGACATATTATCAAAATGTTTAAAAATGGATGGCGTTCACGTTATAGATTTGGCTGTTGATTACTCGCTTAACCATCCCATACTCAATGTTCTATTAAAAGAAAAAACATGCAAACTATAAGCGTAGGCTGCCAAATCCGGAATACAGGCACTTCGTTTTCAAAACAAGCAATTATATGTTACAAGTAAAATCACCCTACGACCAAAGTTTAATCAAAGAGCTACCATTGGTTGGAGAAAAAGAAGTCGAAAAAGCACTGACTATCGCTCATGACTTATTTCAAAATCAATCCAAATGGATATCAGCCCATGAACGCATAGCCATTTTAGAGCGAACAACTGCCATAATGAATTCTCAAATTGAAGAGTTAACACTTACAGCAGCGCAAGAAGGCGGCAAACCTTATATCGATTCTAAAGTTGAAGTTTTGCGTGCTATAAACGGTGTTAAAATAGCAACAGAGCATATTGGGCAATTAAAAGGCGAGCAAATCCCGATGGGATTAACCAAAGCATCAGAAAACCGATTAGGATTTACTACTCGTGAACCCATCGGTGTAGTAAGTTCTATAAGTGCATTTAATCATCCATTAAATTTAATTGTACACCAAGTGATTACAGCTGTTGCTGCTGGTTGTCCAGTAATTGTTAAACCTGCGCTAACAACACCTTTATCATGTTTGGCATTAGTTGACATTTTAAAAGAAGCAGGCTTACCAGAGGGTTGGTGTCAAGCAATTATTTGCGAAAACGAAGCTGCTGAACAATTGGTTACTGATAGCAGAGTTAATTATTTTTCGTTTATAGGCTCATCTAAAGTAGGTTGGTATTTAAAATCTAAACTATCTCCAGGTACACGATGTGCATTAGAACATGGAGGATCAGCTGCAGTTATTGTTGAAAAAGATGCAGATTTCACTAAAATGCTTCCTTCTTTATTAAAAGGTGGTTTTTATCATGCAGGACAGGTGTGTGTTTCGGTACAAAGAGTTTTTGTTCATGAAAGCATTTGCGATGATGTTGCTGATCAATTGGCAGCAATGGCAAATAAACTAGTTGTAGGTAATCAAATGGATGAAAAAACAGAAGTAGGCCCACTTATTTTACCTCGAGAAGTAGATCGCGTAGAACAATGGGTGGATGAGGCTGTAGAAGGAGGCGCAAAATTACTAACAGGAGGAAAACGAATTTCTGATACATGTTACCAGCCAACGGTTTTATTAAATCCACCAGCAAATGCAAAAGTTTCTACTTTAGAAATATTTGGCCCTGTTGTTTGTATATATTCATATTCTGAAAGAGAAAAAGCCATTGAAATTGCCAATAGTTTAGACGTTCATTTTCAAGCAGCTGTTTTTACTAAAAATTTAGATGTAGCGTTGGATTGTGTAAAGAAGTTAAACGCAACGGCAGTAATGGTAAATGACCATACCGCTTTTAGGGTAGATTGGATGCCTTTTGGTGGAAGAGATACCTCTGGAATTGGAATGGGAGGAATCCAATATTCCATGCGCGAAATGACAAGAGAAAAATTAATGGTAATTAAAAGTAAAGTACTTTAAAAACAAAACTTATGAAATGAGCATAAACAAATTTCATCATTGCATACCTCCCGATAGTTATCGGAACGACATGATTAAATTTTTTATGCGAATTACTGAAATCGAAGATTCACGAACATAGATTGCTTCAAATAGCATTACGTGAGTAATGTGTAGAAATTTTTAGTTTCTTCATTTTCAGTGAACTATAAAATTTCAAACAGTTGAAAAATATATTTAAAAAGAAAACCAAAGATGTTACCATTACACCAGTATTTGTATATACAGCGGCAACTGAAGGGAATTCTGCGGTAAACAATGCATTTTCTTTATCAAAACAGAGTATGGATTACGCTTCATTGCCTTGGGTGGTTTTTACGGACCCTCAAATTGCGGGAGCAGGGATAGATGAAATAGAAGCAGAAAAAAAGGGAATCCCTTTTGAGGTCAGTAAACTGGATTTAGTTCACGTTCCAAGAGCCTTGGCAGCTCAAGATACCAGAGGGTTTATAAAACTGATACGTAACACTGAAACCGATAAACTCATTGGCGCAAGAGTAGTTGCGCCAGAAGGTGGAGAACTCATCCAACAATTAAGTATGGCTATTAAATTTGGAATCACTGTAAAAGATTTAGCAGAAAGCTTTTATCCATATTTAACTTTAGGAGAATCTGTTAAACTGGCAGCGATTACCTTTGGGAAAGATGTTTCCAAATTAAGTTGCTGCGCGAGTTAAGTTTGAGTTATGAAAGGAGAACAGTACAAATTACCTACTGATTTAATCTTGGATATTAAATCCAGATTAAAAACTTTGAGTGGTCAAATAAACGGCATTGTTAAAATGCTTGATGAAGGAAAGGACCCCGAACAAATAAACATACAGTTCAGATCCATTGATAAGGGGATTCAAAAAGCACATTACTTACTGCTGGATGAAGTCTATCGAAAAGCACTTGCTATTGGAATTGTAAAGGCCGTGGACTCTTGCCCAGGAAATTGTGGCAATGAAGATAAAATTGAATATTTAAAAAGTGAATTCCCCAATTTGGAATTATCCGATTTGACCAATCGCTTAAAAGAAATCCAAACTATTGAAACCAGATTAAAAAACTACAACGAAAAAAAAGGTTAAAAAATTTTGGTGACCCCCTACCTCACGTTCTCATCTTTGTTCCATTATTAATTTAAACTTAAATAAGATGAAACGACAAATCGAGATTTTTACAGCAGGTTGCCCAGTATGCGAGCCTGTGGTGCAATTAGTAAAAGAGACAGCAGGAAAGGACTGCGAAATCACACTTCATAATCTGTCTGAGCAATGCGAAAGTAAAATATGTGTTTCAAAAATGAAGGAATATGGGGTTACAAGAGTTCCTGCCATTGCTGTTAACGGAAAACTACTGAATTGCTGCACCAAAATCGAAATCACAAAAGATGATTTGGTAAATGCTGGAATAGGAAGTTGTTAGGTATGGCACTTACCAAATTGAACAAAAAAGCATCTATGGGTACTGCTGTATTTTCAGCAGTTTCCCTTAAACTATGCTGCTGGGGTCCTTTACTACTTACAAGTGTAGTTGGTATTAGTGGGAGTTCTGTCTATTTCTCTTGGCTCATTGTCCTAAAACCTTATTTGTTAGGAATTGCCTTTTTGTCATTGGGCTTTGCTTTTTATCAAGTTTATAAAAAGAAGAAGGTTGATTGTGGCAGCTGTGATACTGCTAAACCATCATTTTTTAAATCAAAATTCTATTTGTGGTTGGTTACAGTGTTTGTTGTTGTAATGACATTGGTTTCTTATTATCCGCAAATATTTCACCCAATGGCCACAAAAGGAATTGTTGCAACAAACAATACACATATTCAAACTGTAAAGTTGAATATTGAAGGGATGGTATGCTCTGGTTGTGAAGAAAATATCAATCATTCTGTAAATAAAATTGACGGGGTTACAAATGTATCTACGTCTTTTGAAGAAGGGACTTCAATTATAGAATTTGATACCACTAAAACGAATATCGATGAGATAAAAAAGGTCATCCAATCAAAAGGGTATTTGATTACAAATACTAAAGACCGATAGACACGTCCCCATTATGATTATAAGAGACATAAACTATTCCAATTGGTAGTAATAATTCGTGAAGAGTAAATTCTACAAATCATTCAGCATATAACATAACACATTAAAGTCTTTTAATCCTGAAATTTGTAACATACAAATAAGAATGGATTTATGGAGACAATCAACATATTTGAAACTAAAGAAAGGAATACTAAAAAAGGAATAAAGGAATCATTTCCTGTTACGGGCATGACTTGCGCCTCTTGTGCAGCAAGTGTCGAATCTGTATTAAAACACACAGAAGGTGTGTTTGATGCAAGTGTCAATTTCGCGAGTAGCTCTGTTCTGGTAGAGTATGATGAGGGGTTGAGCACTACTCAACTTCAAAACGCGCTTCGTGAGGTCGGTTACGATATTATAATTGATGCCGAAGACCCTTCGGAAGTACAGCAAGAACTTCAGCAAAAGTATTATCAGGACATAAAAAGCCGTACCATTTGGTCGGCTATACTTACGCTACCCATTTTTGTGTTGGGAATGTTCTATATGCAATGGGAACCAGGCAAATGGATTTCATTGGTATTGGCCTTTCCAATTCTTTTTTGGTTTGGGCGTAGCTTTTTCATCAATGCATTAAAGCAGGCCAAACACGGTAAAGCCAATATGGATACCTTGGTGGCGTTGAGTACCGGAATTGCCTTCCTCTTTAGTGTTTTCAATACCTTTTTTCCTGAATTTTGGTTAAGTCGTGGCATCGAGCCTCACGTATATTACGAAGCGGCAACTGTGATTATCACCTTTATTTCCTTGGGGAAACTATTGGAAGAAAAGGCAAAATCAAATACATCTTCAGCCATTAAAAAACTAATGGGGCTTCAGCCTAAAACCCTTAAAATTATTGAGAATGGGGAAGAGAGGGAAATCCCTATCTCATCCGTACAGGTTGGTCAGACCATTTTGGTACGTCCCGGAGAAAAGATTCCCGTGGATGGCGAAGTTTCCAAGGGAAGCTCGTATGTAGATGAAAGTATGATTACGGGAGAACCCGTTCCAGTTCAGAAATCCCAAGGGGAAAAGGTGTTCGCTGGCACCGTTAATCAAAAAGGAAGCTTTCAGTTTACCGCTGAAAAAGTGGGCGGGGAAACCCTGCTTTCCCAAATCATTAAAATGGTTCAGCAAGCGCAAGGGAGTAAGGCACCCGTTCAAAAACTGGTCGATAAGATTGCAGGTATTTTTGTTCCGGTGGTATTGGGTATTTCCATTGTCACCTTCATCGTCTGGATGCTGGTAGGAGGCGATAACGCCTTTTCACAAGCCCTATTGACCTCTGTAGCAGTGTTGGTTATCGCTTGCCCCTGTGCCTTGGGTTTGGCAACACCTACCGCCATAATGGTAGGTATCGGCAAGGGAGCCGAAAATAATATTCTGATAAAGGATGCCGAAAGTTTAGAACTCGGCCATAAAGTGAATGCGGTAATCCTTGATAAAACAGGTACGATTACAGAAGGAAAACCACTGGTAACCGATATACTCTGGAAGGATAAACTTCAAAATCAAAAGGAAAACAAGGAAATTCTTTTGGCTATCGAAGCACAATCAGAACATCCTTTGGCAGAAGCGGTCGTCAATCATTTGAAAGAAGAAAATATTGAACAAGCAGAAATTACTTCCTTCGAAAGCATTACAGGCAAAGGCGTAAAGGCGCAATCAGAGAATGGTACAAAATATTATGTAGGCAGCCATAAACTAATGGTCGAAAAGGATATTCAAATCGACGCTACTTTAATGCAAACAGCAGAAAGTCTCGAAGAAAAAGCAAAAACAGTCATATTCTTTGGTAACGAAAATCAAGTGCTCGCGATACTGGCCATTGCAGACAAGATTAAAGAAACTTCAAAAAAAGCTATAGCTATGCTTCAAGAAAGGGGCATCGAGGTCTATATGCTCACGGGAGATAACAATAAAACCGCATCAGCTGTTGCAAATCAGGTAGGAATAACAAATTACCAAGGCGAAGTAATGCCTTCGGACAAAGCGGCTTTTGTCGAAAAATTACAGGCGGATGGGAAGATAGTAGCAATGGTGGGCGATGGTATCAACGATTCGCACGCATTGGCGCAAGCCAATGTTAGTATTGCAATGGGTAAAGGTTCGGATATAGCAATGGATGTAGCAAAAATGACTTTGATAACATCAGATTTACAATCCATCCCAAAAGCATTGGAACTATCAAAAAGAACCGTGTTGGGCATACGTCAGAACCTTTTCTGGGCATTCATTTACAACATCATTGGTATTCCAATTGCGGCAGGAGTTTTGTACCCCCTAAACGGGTTTTTATTGGACCCGATGATTGCAGGCGCAGCAATGGCATTTAGTAGTGTATCTGTAGTAGCAAACAGCTTAAGACTTAAACGAGTAAAACTTTAATAATTAATAAATTTAATACTATGAAAACTTTAAAATTTAAAACAAATATCAATTGTGGTGGGTGTGTATCAAAAGTAACCCCTTTTTTAAACAAACAAGAAGGTGTAGAAAGTTGGGAAGTAGATACCTCTAATCCTGATAAAATCCTAACCATTGAAAGCGATGGTGCAACCGAAGAAGACGTAAAATCGACTTTGCAAAAAGTAGGATTTAAGGCGGAACCTGTAGACTAATACGTTTTTTTAATATGGCTTACATTTTAATTTCAGTTGTTATTGTTCTCTTTGCTGTTCATTTTTATAGAAAAGCAAAACGCCATAGTGTAAAGCCATTTCCAGAGGATTGGCACAAATTACTGATGGATAATGTGCTGTTTTATAGAAACCTTTCAAAAGATAGGCAGCTTATTTTTCAGCAAAAAATGATGCAATTTTTAAGTGAGGTCTATATCGATGCTGTGCAGTTTGAACTAGAAGAATTGGACAAGATTTTAATTGCAGCAAGTGCAGTAATCCCTGTTTTTGGCTTCAAAGAATGGCACTACACCAATTTAAGCGGAATCCTGTTATATCCAGATAATTTTAATGAGGATATGCAATTTAGCAGTAAGGATAACTCACGGAATATTGGTGGAATAGTTGGTAATGGAAGGTTCGAGAAGCAAATGATACTTTCCAAAAAAGCATTATACCACGGCTTTATAAATACAACCGATAAAAGTAATACTGGCATACACGAATTCGTACATCTTATAGATAAGTTGGACGATAGAACAGACGGTGTGCCAGAACGGCTATTGGAACATCAATATGCCATACCTTGGTTAAACTTAATCCATAAAGAAATGGAAGCGATAAATGATAACCACTCTGATATCAGAAAATATGGTGGCACTAATCAAGCTGAATTCTTTGCGGTTGCTTCAGAGTATTTTTTTGAACGTCCGGACTTACTTAAAAAGAAACATCGACACTATCCCACCAAGTGTGTAAGTTAAAAATAACGAGGGTTGGACTTTTATCTAAAGTCTGACCCTTTTTTCATAGATTGTAAGGAACTGGTTTAAAATTATGCCCCAGTTCCTGATGGGCATGGACCACTTCTTGGTGGCCTCCCTTGTTGCCAAATATACGGATTTCATCACCGCATCG
>NZ_MDGL01000034.1 GCF_002742265.1 Maribacter sp. 4G9 | reverse complement strand
ATCCAAAAATGTTCCTTGCCACCGCATTTACATTCCACCCCGATCTTGTCCCGCTCTTCCTTGAAATGCTGCCTACAGGCCTCTTCGCTCCCAAAATGTGCCGTAAAATCGAATAGGTTCATAATTCCCCTTTTTACAAAAATAACAAGGATATTTAAATTATGAGTGCTTACGGACAATCAGTTATTGAATCTTAAATGATGTATTTTACCCGATTTTCTAGTTATTTCATCTAAAAGTCAAAAATGTTTTGATTGATTATTTTATTCTACTTATTAGTTTGTTAATTTTAGTTAAAGATTCATTCCCAGTTTATTGACTGCTTCCCCATTTGAGTTTTATAGTGATTCAATTTCTCCGATTTAATAGAAGGAAAAAATATTAATTGATAGCACTGATGAAAAAAAATCCCTTGCCCCATTCTATGAATTTTAAGCGCTGGCGATCCATGTTATCTATTCTTTTTCTGGGCGTCCTCGTCCTTGCCTTTTCGCCCATGTTTTTGGGACCTGGCCTTACGGGCACGGAGCCGATCGGCGGTTTTCTGAACGGGAACTTCCCGGACGTGGACCTTAGCGACGAGCCCTACGAGGAGGCCTATGGGAGCGTACGGTTCGACTGGCCCCTTACCTTTACACCTG
>NZ_MDGL01000033.1 GCF_002742265.1 Maribacter sp. 4G9 | reverse complement strand
CTTATCGCTCAAGACCAAGTCGTGAAAACTAAGCCCCATAAGGCGGTTTGACTGATTTGCCTATACATCCCAGCCGAAAGACCATAGTCCTCATAAAACTATCCTCTCATCTCAATTACAGTTTGCTATTCATTTCAAAGAACTTATCCTTATATTGCATCCTTGAATAGCACAGGACACACAACTACGCACAACAACGGTAACCGTTGCACAAGATATTAATCCGTGAAAAAATGGATCCGTACAAGCCTCTTTACGGGGCTTTTTTTGGTCCGCCTTAGATTGGCAGCGCTAATCTTGGATGCCTTACAAAAGCACCGAACAACGGTTCAAGGGCACTTTTGGCCCATCTTGCCAAAGCTGGTGTCATT
>NZ_MDGL01000032.1 GCF_002742265.1 Maribacter sp. 4G9 | reverse complement strand
CATTATTTATGTCATGCTCCTGGCGTGCACAGCTTACGCTGCGCCCATAGGGCATTAAAATATAGAAGATCTAGGTGGCCATGGCGACGGGGCACACCCCTTACCATTCCGAACAGGGAAGTTAAGACCGTTTGCGCCGATGGTACTGCTATACCAAGTGGGAGAGTAGGTAGCCGCCTTCCTGGAAGCCCCCTTACAGAAATGTAAGGGGGCTTTTTTATGTCCATATTTTTTATAAAATTCTTTAATCTAATTGACAAGCCAGCCTTACTTAAAAAAGTATCCAAAAAGGAAGGACTTACGTTTTTATACCCTCTATTTAGTATCTTTCTTCAAAATTAAAAGTCATGAAGAATTTGATACCTACATTTTTGTTTTTATTTGTTGTATGTATGGAAGGTTTAGCCCAAAACCATAAGAAAGCTTTGGTTGGGGGTACACTTATCGATGGATACGGGGGATTGCCTATTAAAAACAGTGTAATACTTATTGAAGGTGAATATATTAAGGAGGTAGGAAGTTTGGCCACTTTGGAGGTGCCTAAGGACTATACTATTATTTCAACAGAAGGGATGAGTGTTTTGCCCGGGCTTTGGGACATGCACGTGCATACTATGATAAACGGACATGCTGATTATTCTTACTGGGATAAGACCTATCCGCCCTTGCTTAAGGATGTGATCATGCCAGCATCAGCGGAGCAATTGTTATTAGCAGGTGTTACAAGTGCTAGGGATCTAGGGGGTCCATTGGAAGAAAGTATAGCTGTTAGGGATGCCATTAACGAAGGTTCCATTCCTGGGGCAACGCTTTATGTTTCTGGACCGTTTATTCAACATAGTCCTTATCCTGGTACGGAAGATTTTCGATGGGGCGTGAACGGTGCTGATGACGGTAGAAAAAAAATAAAAAAGTTGGCGAAAGCAGGTGTGGATGTCATAAAACTTATCGATCAGGATAAAATGACCATGGAAGAGGTCAAGGCCATAGTGGATGAAGCCCATAAACATAATCTAAAGGTCGTAGCCCATGCGCATAGGCCCGAGGAAATAAGAAGGGCACTGATGGCAGGTGCCGATTGTTTTGAGCATACCGGATTATCGTCTGCCCCAAGTTACCCTGACGACATTATGCAAATGATAAAGGAGCGTACTGCGGACATGAGTCAGGGACCATTATACTGGTGCCCTACGGTTGAAGGACTGTACAATTATGAGTATTTAAGAGACAACCAAGAAGAATTGGATAATGATTCATGGCACCGTGGATTACCAGATAGCGTAATTACAGATATAAAGAATAGTTTCGCCCATCCAGACAGACTACCTTATTTTCAGCTGACTCCATCAAGGAAACCTACCTTGGAGACCAAAGTTAAGCAACTATTGGACGCTGGAGTCGTATTGCTGATAGGTACGGATAGCGGAATCCCCATGAAATTTCATAGTCAATCAACTTGGCATGAGTTTGATGTTTGGGTAAATAAGTTCGGTATCGACCCAATGTATGCGATTAGGGCAGCTACCTATTGGCCTGCTCTATGGACTGGAGTAGCTGACAAAGTAGGTACGGTAACCCCGGGTAAATATGCCGATATTATTGCGGTCAAAGGTGACGTTCTACGCCATATAAACATTTTACAAGATGTAGATATCGTATTGAAAAAGGGTAAGCAGTATAAATGATTTGGCGTAGTCTATTCAGGCCAGGGAATCAAAATGTAGAGGAGCTTTTAAATTCACGGTCTCACTTTATTGGCGTAATAGGAGCTTTTATTGGTCTTTATGTGCTATGGCAGTTCAATAGTCATAAATCGATTTATTCAGAATTTAGCATTCTAGTTTATGGCATAAGTCTTATTCTGCTTTTTACCAGTTCCACATTATACCATGCGGTGAATCATCCTGTTTGGAAAAAAAGATTTCGGATTCTGGACCATATCAATATTTACTATTTAATTGCTGGTACCTATACGCCTGTTGCCTTGATCAGCCTTATTCCAGGAAATGGGTGGTCCATATTTTATGTGGTTTGGATTATAGCGACCCTTGGCACGGTCCTAAAATTATTTTTTACAGGTCGTTTTGAGTTCATTTCCTTGTTTCTCTATCTTGCCATGGGGTGGTTAATTGTTTTTGATTTTAACAATTTGTTGCAAACGACCACTGAACTTGGATTAATTCTTTTGTTTTTAGGAGGGTTGTTTTACACCTTGGGTATTATTTTCTATGCTATCGAAAAAATCCCCTTTAATCATTTTATATGGCACTTATTCGTATTGGGCGGTGCAGTCTGCCATTGGTTTTTTATTTATCTGGATGTTATTTAGTACAAACCAAAATATCACAGAAAAACCTATAGATGATTTTTAAGGGTAGATTCCATTTAATGGTAATACTTTTTTCTTTTTGAACAATGGGCTATGCTCAAACCAAAATTTTATTGGAGGATTATCAATTTGGAAAAGCCTTAAAACAAAATTTATTGTATCTACACCTTTTTTTGGTTTCACCGGTTTTCATGGACTTGGATAACGAAGGAAGCTTTTGGATTGCGAGTTATTTGAATTTATTTGGGTTGTGCCAGGAGTGGGTTCTAATCAAAGTTTATCGGAATATGGCATTACGGATGTAATTGGGCAAGTGGGAATTACCAATGCCTAACATCCAGAATGGATATCCAAGGATGGGGCTGGAAAATTAAAAAAAAAGTAAAACCCAAAGACGGGAATGAATTTACTAAGGAAGAGCACTTAGGACTATCTTTTGAGAAGCTAAGATTACGATTTTATTGGCGTATCATCACAATCTAAATCCCCTGTAGCATAAAGCAATCCATGCAGCAGAAATGATAGCATGGCTGGGTTTTCATAACTCTGGGGATTGTGGGACAGTGCGGAATAAAAAACCCTTCCCTTTCCATATTTTTTGATCCATGCCAAGTAACTTCGGTCCTCATCAACCTCTTTGTTTTTTCCTTCGATGTCGTCCGCTTCCATATAGAGTAAGGGTCTGAAATCATAGTCAAAATAGGCATTGTTAAAGAAATAGGGTTCATCAATATGCTTAAAGCTTTCTCCTTGAAATCCTTTAAGAAGTGGATGTGAGCTATCGGTCAGTTTTACTTCGACCATTTGCTGTTTTGGATGATAGTCGAAACTACCTCCCACCAATTCACTGAATTTACCTGATTTGTTTAGCATAGTGATACCCCCATGAAGTACCACCAACCCATTTCCTTGCTCAATGTACTCCAACAGGTTATTTTCATAGTGTTCAGCTCTAGCCCAAGCTTCATCTGAATTTTGTTCTTTTCTAAAAACATCAAAAAAAAGATTTCTATGATCCCTTTCCGAGCAATTGTTATTTAGTACTATGGCATCAAATTGATGGATATTTTCTTTTTTGAACATATGCACATCGTTCAAAGTAATTATTTCGAAGTTCTCACTTTTTAGAGCTATCCCTTCAACTATAGCCTTTGTGTGTGGTACCGTCCAGTGGTCAAACCCGGTAAAAAGGCTAAAAATCAATACCTTTCTTTTCACTTTCAATTTTGGATAATCATTTGGCAATTGGGAAACAATTGAATTAGTCCATTCCTGGGTCAATTCAAAGGGTTTTAAATCTTGTGAGTAGGCTTTTGAAAATAATAAAAGAAGCACAAGGGTGTAAACTAAAGATCTCATTTCTAAAATGTGTTGATTATTACTGATATTTGATCTTATTGGTTACTAAAGTAAGTAATTAAATTTCTATATAGTCTTCAATTTGGTGGGATAAGAGTATCCAATATCTTATTTTTAACTCGTTTAATTTCTTTCGTTCCCGGAAAAGTAATTCTGAGGTATCGCCAATAATCAATTTGATCATATGACCAATTTATTTTCTCTTAAGGATAAAATAATTGCGCTTTCCGGTGGAACCGGAACCCTTGGTGGGTCCATAGCAGAATACTTGGTGGAGCAAGATGCCATAGTTATTTTGTTGGGCAGGTCCACAAAAAAATTGAAGGACAAGAAAAATGATCTGGATGCTATTTCTCCTGGGGCAACCTTTACTTATGAGGTAGATGTTTTGAATGAGGACGCCCTAAATGAAGTTAGGGAGGAAATAGGTCACTCCTTCGAAAGGCTGGATGGTTTGGTCAACCTAGCGGGCGGCAATATTCCTGGGGCGACACTTAGCGCTAATCAAAGTATTCATGATATCGCAATTTCAGATACTCAAAAAGTATTGGATATTAATCTTTTTGGTACCGTTATACCCACTATTGTGTTAAGTGGTCTTATGGCGAGGCAAGGTCATGGTTCTATAATCAATATTTCGTCCATGGCCTCAAAACAGGCTATTTCAAGAGTCTTGGGATATTCCATGGCCAAAGCTGGCGTGGATACCTTTACACAATGGATGGCCAATGAAATGGCATCAAAATTCACTAACAAAATACGTGTGAACGCCATTGCCCCGGGATTTTTTATCGGTAATCAGAACAGAAGTCTTTTGACCAATGAAGATGGATCCTATACGGAGCGTGGGAGAAAAATAATCAGTAATACGCCAATGGCCAGATTTGGGGATGCGTCCGAATTGAATGGTATGGTACATTATTTATTGAGCGATGCCTCAAGTTTTGTAACCGGGGTGTGTTATGATGTGGATGGTGGCTTTAATTCTTTTTCAGGAGTATAAAGGAATTTCTAAAAAGTGCATTTAGTTGGTTCGATCCTTTTTTTGGATTCAGTTGAGGGTTTTTTGGGGGAATACTATATGATGGTCTAATATCAGGATGTAGCCTACAAGATATGGCCTATTTTAACCTTCACTTTGCTTAAATTCGAAAATGTAGCCTTGGGTATTAAGTGGCTTAGAACATACATTATGAACATTCCTATAGCCATATAACCGGAAGACTCTCCTTTATATTGATCTTCTTTTGGAAGCTATGAACAGGCAGGATGGATATTGTTCCGGTTACTCTCTCGTAGGAAGTCTTTTGTGTCTAACCCAGTTATCGGGAGTTGAAATGGAAATTCCAGAATGTCATTTTTCTATTGTTTTTTCAAGGTTTTAAAATATCCTTGAAATCTTCATAAAAGGCCTCGACTTTGTTCATATTTTGACTTAAAAACATCATGGTCTGCAACCAAGTATTTTTGTTGTGAATGGATACCTCGTTCAGCTCCGTATAGATTCTGGAAATCTCTTTTTGGTTTTCCAATAAATGATATTCCTCAAAAATGGCTTCAGGCCAGTAATCCTCCAATAAAATGGATTTTAAGGAGATAAGCTTTTCCCATACCAGAATCCTTTGTTCCAGGTCGCCCTCCACGTCAATCGATACCATGGCCATTTTAATGTCAAAATTAAATTTAAAGGAAAGCCCCTTGATTTTTGTTTTATAAAGTATCCATTTTCTTGGATAGGATTTTCCAAAGGAAATCCAGAATTCCTCGCGCAGTTTTCGTGATTCCTCCCTACTGAACATTAAAGAAGGTATGCGATGGTTATCCCAAGTACTATCACCACTAATTTCCTAAGGTTGAATTTATGCCCCTCAGAACTTTCAAAGAGGATTACCGTTGAAATATGGAGCAAGACCCCAATAACTATGGCATTTATGAATACAAGGTGGTCCAAAATAAAACCAAAGGAACGGGAAAGATAGGTCCCTAACGGAGTCATTATCGAGAATAGGACGATAAATAAGGCTGCCGTAATTGTTTTCATTTTGGAGCTCAACAAAAAAAGGCTCAAAATAACGGCAATGGCAATTTTATGGATCAGGATGCCATAGATGATACTGTTGCTTTCAGAAATGGGTATACCTTCCAACAAAGAATGAATGGACAAACTTCCGAACAATAGCCATGGAAAGCTGGTGTCGGTTTTGGACAAGTGTACATGACCATGTTCCGCCCCCTTGGAAAAGAATTCCAAAAAAATCTGAAGTAGTATCCCCAACATGATATAAATTCCAATGCTTTTGGTATTGGAATGTTCGTACACCTCGGGTAATAATTCAAAAAAGGTCAGTGCCAGTAAAAATGCCCCGCTAAAGGCCAGTAACAGTCTAAAATGTTCCTTTTTTTTGGGTTTTGTCAAGAAAACAAAAACAAAACTTAGCAGTACGCCAAGCATTGGCAGAATATAAATCATGTAAAGCAGGGTTTGTGGCCTAATTGGGCATTGCAAATCTTTGCTACATCAAAATTAACGTATTTTTGTTGTATGCTAAACAATGGGTATGGGGAATAATTTTAGGATGATTGCCAAAACTCTTTTTGGGTTTGAGGAAATACTTGCCAAGGAACTTAGAAACCTAGGTGCGGGGAATGTGGAAGTTGGTGTGCGAAGTGTTGCCTTTGACGGCGATACAGGATTTATGTACAAGGCAAATATCTGCTTAAGGACCGCCATTAAAATAATTAAGCCTATAAGCTCCTTTCACGTATCCGGCGAAGATGATCTATATAAGAAAGTTTTTCGGATGGATTGGGCCGAATATTTATCGGTAGACGATACGTTTGCCATTGATGCGACGGTCTTTTCAGATAATTTCACCCATTCGCTGTACGTTTCCCAAAAGACCAAAGACGCCATTGCCGATAAATTCCGTGAAACGGATGGCAAACGTCCCAATGTGGATGTCAAGAATCCCGATTTAAGAATCAACATCCACATCCATCAAGACCAGTGCAATGTTTCCTTGGATAGCTCCGGTGCCTCCTTACACCATAGAGGATATAGGACAGCGACCAACATTGCACCCATTAACGAGGTTTTGGCTGCCGGTCTTCTATTGCTCAGTGGCTGGGATGGCCAATGCGATTTTATGGATCCCATGTGTGGTAGCGGTACAATGCTAACGGAGGCCGCCATGATCGCCTGTAATATCCCGGCGAATATCAATAGAAAAGGTTTTGCTTTTGAAAAATGGCCCGATTTCGATTCTCAGCTTTATGAAAAAATAATCGACGCCAGTCTAAAAAAAACCCGGGAGTTCCATCATAAAATCATAGGAATGGATAAGGCGCCTTCTGCTGTTAGAAAGGCCATCGACAATATTGAAAATGCAAACCTGACCGATTATATTGATATAAAAAGGGATAATTTTTTTAAGACCGAAAAGGAAACGGAAGGACCTTTGCATATCTGTTTTAATCCCCCTTATGGTGAACGCTTGGACATTGATATGCAAAATTTTTATACCTCTATTGGCGATACCTTAAAACAGGGATATCCCGGCACCAATGCATGGATGATAACGTCCAATTTGGATGCCTTAAAATTTGTAGGTCTTAGACCCTCCCGAAAAATAAAGGTCTTCAATAGCCATTTGGAATCCAGACTGGTCCAATATGAAATATATGAGGGAAGTAAAAAGGCCAAATACCAGAAAACCTCGGAAAACTAGAACATGGGATTGAAACAAAAAGCACTATTGTATAATTTTTTAGGATTTGCAGCGGTTTTTCTTCTATTTCGATTTGCCCTACCATATGTACTGGCAATTAAACCTTTGTACGTTTCATTAGTTTCGGCCGCGCTTGCGATGATCTTGGCCCCAAAATTTGCTGTTGCCCATATTGAGGGTACCAAAAAAGTGATGATGAAGTGGATTTTCTTAAAAGGGTTCAAGGAACTTTGATCATTGCGCCACCTCAAGTTCCTCGGGCTTTTTTTTCTTTTTATAGAGTGGTAGAAAATAGGAAATGGAATAATTGTAACCTACTCCAAAACGACTGCCATCCGTGACTTTATTGAATCCTGGTATCCAAAGATTTGGAAAACGGGCATCACCTCCGTCGGTATCGGAAACCAAAATACCCAATCGAATACTTGCCCCTAAAAAAATATTGGCGAAAAGTTCTACCTTGGTTCCAAATAGTGCCTCTACCCAAAATGCGGACCTTCCGGAAAATTCTTCAGCAATATTGGAACCCTCGGCAAATCCCTCCGGATTCCAATACCTATTGGAATTGAAATACTGATAATTGTTCAGTGTTTGACTGAAGCTGCTAAAGGCCAGACGCCCCCCGTAATAGAGCAAATTTTGTTCCCCATACCAATTTTCGTAAGTATTGTTGTCAAAGCCCACTTTTAGATAGCTTCCGGTCGTGGTAAAGTTGTATAGGTCTTCCTGCTTGGTTTTATCTTCCGTACCTAGTTCCGCGGCAATGTAAAGCTTGTTGGTCAATCTATAATCGGCCACAATTTCTAAACCGGTATAGTTCTCGTCCAAGGAGCTAATTAAGAGTCTACTAAGGTCAATGCCTGCCCTGAGCCCATAAGGTTCCTTATACTCGATCGTATCCTTGGGCTGTGTGTCAATGGGTTTGCTCTGGGCAAAGCCGATCATCAGTCCAAAAAATAAGCAAATACTAATGGAATATCTTGACATGGGTGGAATCTGAATTTGTAATACTTGCCCTAATCACTTCTATATCTGTAATCCAATTGCCAGAACCTGACAACAGTTCTGGGGATACATTGTCATAATTAATCACAAAACCGCAGGCGCGAGAGGCAAAATCCTCTATGCGGTCATAATTGAATGTTAAGGTGTCAATATTTCCCGTCTCCTGTCCAGTATCGTTCGTGGCCGAGTTGGATATGATCAAAAATGTGGTGGCATCAACATCTGTTTTAAGCGGAATCTGAACGTTGTTCACACTGGACCTGTCGGTGAAAGTGTTTACCGTACTGTTTTGGCCTTCGCCAATAATCCTTAAGGCGGTCACATTCTTGTTGGCCGAAGGATTTGCAGCATCAAAAAATTCCAGTACCAGCAGTGGTGTATTTCCTTCAACGCAAATGTCATCCTTCTCGCATGAAGTAATAATACCGGCAAACAATAGGGTGTACAACACCCATTTTAATTTCTGCATGTTAATCTTTCTTTTCTAAAAGTACAACATTTTCAACGTGATGTGTTTGTGGGAACATGTCAACGGGCTGTACGGCATTCACTGTGTAGAATTCCTTCAATAACTCAAGATCCCTTGCCTGGGTCGCGCTATTACAACTGACATAGACTACGCGCTGTGGTAAAATGTTCAATATCTGTTGCACTACGTCCTTGTGCATACCATCCCTAGGAGGATCGGTAATGATGACGTCTGGTTTTCCATGTTGGGCAATGAAATCCTCATTGAACACATTTTTCATATCGCCCACAAAGAATTCCACATTGGTAATAGCATTACGCACCGCATTGGCCTTTGCATCTAAAATAGCCTCGGGAACCGACTCTATCCCAATAACCTTTTTTGCTTTTTTGGAAACAAATTGCGCAATGGTCCCAGTACCTGTATACAGGTCGTACACCAATTCATTTCCTTGAAGCTTGGCGAAGTCACGGGTCACCTTGTATAATTCGTATGCCTGTTCAGAATTGGTCTGATAAAATGATTTTGCCGTTATCTTAAATTGAAGCCCTTCCATTTCCTCAAAAATATGGTCCTTTCCAGAAAAACAAACCACCTCTTGATCATAAAGGGTGTCGTTTTGTTTCTCGTTGATTACGTAAAGTAGGGAAGTAATCTCAGGAAATTTATCCTTTAAATGTTTAAGGAGCAACTCTCTTTTTGCTTTGACATCCTCAAAAAACTGGATAAGGACCATCAACTCGCCCGTGGAAGCCGTCCTTATCATCAAAGTACGTAGTTGGCCCTGTTGCTTTCTAGGGTTAAAAAAAGTTAGGCCATTATTCTGTGCAAAGGTCTTGGTCTCCAGACGAATCTCGTTGGATGGGTCCCGTTGAAGATGACATTTTTTTATGTCCAAAATTTTGTCCCACATTCCAGGAATGTGAAAGCCAAGGGCGTTTCTATTTTCTATGTCCTTATCGGATCTGATTTCTTCCAAGGTGAGCCATCTGCTGTCCGAAAACGAAAATTCCATTTTGTTCCTATAAAAATAGATATCCTTGGAACCTAGGATAGGTTGTATTTTTGGGAGTTCCAGATGGCCTATTCGTTTCAGGTTGTTCTCTACCTCATTTTGTTTGTAGTACAGTTGATGTTCATAGCCCATATTTTGCCATTTGCATCCGCCGCAAACGCCAAAATGTTGGCATTGGGGAGTAATCCGTTTACTTGAAAGGGTATGGAACTTTATTGCCGTTCCTTCAAAATAACTTTTTCGTTTTTTGTGCGTTTGCACATCGACCACATCGCCTGGGACTGCATTGTCCAGAAAAACGATTCTTCCGTCTGGGGCCTTACCTACGGTTTTCCCCTTGGCACCGGCGTCCACGACTTCTACATTTTCGAAAATAAGTCTCCTTCTGTTCTTTCGCATGCGGCAAAAATAATAGGTTTCTTTGGATTGTTGGTTAGGATATGGATAGTATTAACAAGTGTTCGCGCCCCGTTTAAAAAAGCTTTAAAATAAAAGGGAATATTTGTACTTTTGAAGTTCTACAGGGATGATTTCTCTCCCACGCTGAATTTTCGTTCCGATGCCCATCTGGAGTTCGAAAGGATAAAGGTACAGAAGGAATTGCTAAAGTCTTATTTAAAGTAATTTTTATCATGTCAGTTTTAGAAAACATCACATCTGAGGATGCCATCGCATTGGAGGATAAGTACGGAGCCCACAATTACCATCCCTTACCTGTAGTTTTGAGCAGGGGAGAGGGTGTGTTCGTTTGGGATGTAGAAGGAAGAAAATACTATGATTTTCTTTCGGCCTATTCCGCGGTAAATCAAGGGCATTGCCACCCCAAGATTGTTGGGGCCATGATGGAGCAGGCCCAAACCTTGACGCTCACTTCACGGGCGTTTTATAATGATAAATTGGGGGCTTTTGAGAAATATGCCACCCAAACATTCGGTTTTGACAAACTTCTTCCTATGAACACCGGTGCGGAGGCTGTGGAGACCGCCTTAAAAATTTGCAGGAAATGGGCCTATGAGAAAAAGAACATTCCGGAAAACGAAGCAGAGATCATAGTGTGTGAAAATAATTTCCACGGAAGAACCACTACCATAATCTCTTTTTCCAACGATCCCGTGGCACGAAAAAACTTCGGGCCGTATACGAAGGGGTTTATAAAAATCGAATACGACAACCTCCATGCCTTGGAGGAAGCCTTAAAGAACAATGGCAATGTAGCCGGATTCTTGGTGGAACCTATCCAAGGAGAGGCCGGTGTCTATGTTCCTTCGGAAGATTATTTGAAGAGGGCCAAAGAGCTTTGCGAAAAATACAACGTGCTTTTCATTGCTGATGAAGTACAGACGGGTATTGCACGTACAGGCAGGCTGTTGGCCACTTGTGGCAACTGTTCGTGCACTGATAAACATTGTAGTGGTACACCAGAGGTAAAACCCGATATTTTAATATTGGGAAAGGCCTTGTCCGGTGGGGCCTATCCCGTTTCGGCGGTTTTGGCCAATAATAAGATTATGGAAGTCATTAGACCGGGAAATCATGGAAGTACCTTTGGAGGGAACCCTGTGGCCGCTACTGTGGCCATGGCCGCTTTGGAGGTCATTAAAGAGGAGCGACTGGCTGAAAACGCCCAGGAACTTGGTGAATTGTTCCGTGGAAAACTAAATGAATTCATACCGCATTGCGATTTGGTATCCTCGGTTCGAGGAAAGGGTTTGCTAAATGCTATTTTGATCAATGATACGGAAGATAGCTCCACAGCTTGGGATATCTGCATGGCATTGAAACAAAATGGTCTGTTGGCAAAACCAACGCATGGGAACATCATCCGGTTTGCACCGCCCTTGGTGATGACCAAGGACCAGCTACTGGATTGTGTGGATATTATTATACGGACCCTATCCCAATTCAAAAAATAAAAAAAATCCCCGAGTTGTCTCGGGGATTCTTTTTTTACTTACTTCTAATATTAGAAATTTCCAGAAGACATAATAATGGCTACAATCGCTCCAAAATAGATAATCGTAAATATCAAGTAGATCAATGCCAAGCCCAACCCAATATAGGAAAGGATTCTGCCTGTTTTCGCATTTTCGTATCCGCTAAAGTAACTATTGTCAACTTCAGATCTGTAGATGTTTTCCGCTTTCTTAGCGTTGCTTAATCCGATGATGCTAAAAATAGCACCAAATGGGCCACAGCAAAAAATAGTTAAAACAATGGACAAAATGCCAAAAGTTAAGGCATTACTGGCTCCTGGTAGTGGTTGCGTATTCATAGTCACTTACTCTTCAATTCCCCATTGTTCCATCATTTCCTTTTGTTGTTCCATAATACCGTCCCAACCTATGGTGCTTATTTGGTAAATTACACTACCTATATAATAGACACTTAAAGCAATTCCTATAATAGCCAGGATTTTACCTATATTGATAGTCTTGTAATTGGAGTAGAGTTCAGGATTTTGTTTGTATAATTTTTGTGATTTTAAGGCTAGGACCAAAGCAATGGCCGCAGGAATAATTCCAAGGCCAAAACACCAGCAGCAGATAATCCCAAAAATGGATAAAACTATAATCGCGGTTTCGTTAGGTAATTTTTGTTGTTCCATAATTTTTAAAAGGTTTGGTTAGATAAATTTTAGAATATAATTCAATAAAACGGCTGCGGTCGTAACAAACATAAGTGAAAAAGTGATATGCGACTCATATTTGAAATTGAACCGATTTCTAAGGATTAAAAATAAGAATAGCGCTATCATAGGGTAGATGGCTGGATACATGTTAAAGGCCTCTACAAATTCTCCTTTAAATAAAAATAACAGGGACCGTTGTAATCCACATCCTGGACAGTCCATACCAAGAAATTGTTTCGTAAAACAGGGAAGCATATACTTCTCAATGTTTAGTATATAAAGGAATGCCGATAGTTGCATGGTATTCTTAATTCACAAGCTGAAAATTACCACTATTTTTGGGTAAACAAAATAAAAAATGGCTCAATTTCAAATAGGGGATAGGGTAGAGGCACTAGACGATATCATATCGGGAACCGTAACCCAAGTCAATGGCAATATGATAACGCTAATGACCAAAGATGGTTTTCCCATGCAGTTTCAGGATTCTGAATTGGTGCTCATGGCCAATGACATTCGTGTTAGCAATTTCGAAATTGCCCAAATAAAAAAGGAAAAGGAACTGCCTAAAAAAAGAAAGAAAAAAACGGTCAAACCTAAGGAAAGAAACCAGCCGACCATGGAAGTGGACCTGCACATCAATCAATTGGTAAAGAACCCAAAATCCTTAAACAATTATGAAATGTTGAACTTACAATTGGATACCGCAAAAAGGCAACTCGATTTTGCCATTGGAAAACGCATTCAAAAAGTTGTCTTCATCCACGGGGTTGGTGAAGGGGTATTGAAGGAAGAGCTATATTCCCTTTTCCGAAAATATGAGAATGTGAAATACTACGATGCGGATTACCAAAAGTACGGTTTGGGGGCCACAGAGATCTACATCTATCAAAACTACTAGAAACTATAATTTGGTGGTAACGTTACCAAAATCATTGATTCTGAGGTCCGTAATCCTACTTTCATCTTCGGTTACTAAGGAAATGCCGCTCAAACGGATCGTATGCTCGAAGGTTACGGAGTCTACCGCAGTTGTGGTAATGAAAACAACACCGTCCTGGGCTATGATTTCCCTAGTGACCACTGGTTCAACAGGGGGCACAACGTCACAGAAATAGTTTGAGGAAACCGTACCGGAAAATATTCTGTATACCACAGAACCGGATTCGTTTATATTTACGGCAATATCCTCTGTGGTTACCTCATTTTTTATGGCGCCATTAGGCAGCTCCAAAATCAGGGCTTCATCCCCATTGATTTTGAATAGTACATTTGCCGAAGTCACTGATACTCCGCCACAACTTTGCACGGAAGCAATACTATCAAAATCCAGTGTTTCTATCTCCAAATCCCCATCATCGCAGGATAACATTAGAATACAAAGCAGGAAGGTAATATATTTTTTCATCGTTAACCCTGTTTTAATCGGTCTGATGTAATTTACCAAAGGACCGGTCGGTACTTGGCACCAACTGATATGGTTCATTTCATCCTTCAAATTTAAATGAATTTATCGGATAAGATTTTATTACTACTTACCCTTAGGTATAAATTAACAGGATTTTAAAAGGGAAATGGAAATATTGGTCCTAATGTTCGCAATAATGCAATTCATTATCATATTCCCTCTTTCAACCAAGGCCATTTGCTTTATTTCAATTATTTTTGCTGCTTTAAACAATGATACGCCAGAGGCAATGAAACACGTATATCTTGACAATGCGGCTACCACTAGGGTAAGGGACGAAGTAATAACTAAAATGCAGGAGGCTTTGGCCACTAATTATGGAAATCCATCCTCTACGCACAGCTATGGGAGAACGGCCAAAACCGCCATAGAAAGTGCCCGTAAAACCATTGCCAAATATATGAACGCCCATCCTTCCGAAATTATTTTTACTTCTGGGGGCACGGAGGCGGATAACATGATTTTAAGGAGTGCCGTAAAGGATGGTGGCATAGATACGATCATAACCTCAAAAATAGAACACCATGCTGTGCTACACACCGTGGAGGAAATGGAGCAATCTGGGCTCATTAATCTAATGTATGTTGCACTGGACGAAGTTGGGAATCCTAGTCTGGAACATCTAAAGGAATTATTGCAAAAGGATGAAAGCAAAAAATTGGTGAGCCTTATGCATGTAAACAACGAAATAGGAAACTTGTTGGACATCTATGAAGTGGCCAAAATCTGTAAGGAGCACGGGGCCTTGTTTCATTCGGATTCCGTACAATCCATTGGACACTATGGTTGGGATGTAAAGGAAATTCCGGTCGATTTTTTGGCGGCCGCGGCACACAAGTTCCATGGTCCCAAAGGTATTGGCTTTGCGTTTATCCGTAAAAATTCTGGACTTAAATGTATGATTTCAGGAGGTTCCCAAGAACGGGGTTTTAGGGCGGGGACGGAATCCTTTCATAACATAGTGGGCCTGGAAGAAGCGTTTGTTTTGGCCTATGAACATCTTGAAAAGGAACAGCAATATGTGAAGGATTTGAAGTCGTACTTTGTTGAAAAGGTGAAAAGGGAGATTCCCCAGGCAAAATTCAATGGCCTTTCCGGCGATTTGGAAAAAAGTACCTATACCCTAGCCAATGTTTGTTTGCCAATAACTCCTGAAAAGGGTTTGATGCTCCTTTTTCATTTGGATATCAAGGGAATTGCGTGTTCCAAAGGGAGTGCCTGCCAATCGGGGAGCGATTCGGGTTCCCATGTATTGAATGAAATTCTAAGTGGGGAGGACCTTAAAAAACCATCGTTGCGATTTTCCTTTTCGAAATATAACACAAAAGAGGAAATTGATTATACCATAGAGGTACTTAAGGAATTTACCCAGTAATAGCTTCAAATTTCATTAGTCCTTTCTGTCTTTTTTGCGTTCCCTTTCATAAGGGAATTTTCGAATGGCAAGTTTCATCATTCTATCTATAAGGTCATCTGTGTTCTTACCAGTCTTCTTGTTGATTTCTTTTTCATACTTCCACAGCAGTTTGCCGGTATCACCATCGCTGATCTTCATTCCTATTCTGCCATAATTGGCATCTCCGGAGAAATAATCGGTAATGTTAAAATCCGTAGAAACTCCTTTGGACAAGAGCACGTTTAAATCCAAGGTCCCGCTAATGATGGCGTCTACGCCCAAAATCTCGCTCAGTTGTTTTGTAGTATAAACATCGATATTGCCATAGTCGATTTTGTTTTGGGCAAGAATTGCCTTGGTATTCTTGATGTTTTGGAAGTCGACGGGAAACTTCTTTTTTTTCTTTCGTTTGGAGAAATAGGTTTCAAAAGCATCCTGAACGGCATAGCCCTCTTTTTCTTCCAAGGTTTTGATATCTTCTTCCGATACGTTGTCCTTCAAATCCAAATTGGTGAGAAAAGGTAGTATGGCCAATACTTTATGGTCATCGCTCATTTCATCGAAACGAGGGTTTTCATAGATGTTTTTTTGGGCATGTATGGTAATGGCGCAAAAAAGGAAAAAATATAATATGATTTTCTGCATTTTTCTATATCACAATCGCATTTGTACTCTCAAGTTTAGAACCCTAGATGTAAGATAGTTGGGTATTGCAAACTCAGTTTTGCTATCCACGTCCCTCACCCACGTATTCGTTATCGAGTTTTGATTGTTGAACATATTGAATATTTCAAAACCGACACTTAAATTCTTGAAAGCATGTAACCAATGTCTTTCGGGATAGTTCTTACTCTTATCGGCAAAAATATAGGAAATTCCTAAATCGGCACGTTTATAATCTCTTAATCTATTCTGAAAAATATAAGGATCGGCGTAACTAGGGGACCCTCCTGGTACTCCAGTAGCGTACACAAGATTCAAATACATTTTCAACTCGGGCATATTGGGGATGTAGTCTTGGAATAAAATACCCATTTTCAACCTCTGATCGGTCGGCCTGGAAATATAGCCTCGGTTATTTCTATTTTCCTTTGTTTCCATATAGCCCAAGCTTACCCATGATTCGGTCCCGGGAACAAAGGCCCCGTTAAGTCGAAGTTCAGCCCCGTATACGTAGGCCTCCGCATTGTTATTGGCACTGTATCTTATTCGTACATCCTCCAGTGTATAGGGGTTTACCTGTGTCAGTTTTTTATAATACCCTTCGCTTGTTAAGGAAAATGGGCGATTCCAAAGTAAGAAACTATACTCGTTACCTGCTACGATGTGTAGGGACTTTTGGGCATCCACATTGGGGTTTATAGTACCCGTACTATCCCTTAACTCCCTGTAAAAAGGGGGTTGCTGGTAGAGGCCTGTTGCAATTCTGAACAACATGTCGCGCTTCCAGTTGGGCTTTAAGGCAATTTGAATCCTTGGACTCAGTGTCATGTGCGAAACTTTTTCCACATTCCTTCCACTGACCGTCCAGAAGTGGGCCCTAATTCCTAGATTGTAGTACAGTACATTGGACTTCCAATCTGTTTGGGCTCCCATCTGAAGAAATCCGGAAAACCTATTGGTCTTAACAAAATTCAGGGCATTTATACTTTGATAGGCCTCTAAGGGGGCTAAAAAAGGTTCTTCGGGTTGGTTGTTTACAAAAGGCGTGCCTGGCGGCCTAACCGAAAATCCCAAAGAATCTATAAATTCAGATTCCCTAAGTTGGTCCCTGATATCCTCATGTGTATATTTTAAGCCCCATTCCATCCTGACCTTGTTTTTTTGGTGGATGCCTCTATGGGAAAAATTAAATATGAGGGCGTCCAAATCGTTCCGGGCCCTATTGAACTGTGAACCCACTCCGCGGCTATTGGTTGGTTGTCCAAATTCATCGCTTCCCAGGTTACTATCAACTTCACCCAGCCGGTAGCTCGCTATAATATCAGAATATTCCTCCTCTGTGGTATGATATAGTGATGCTATAAGCTTTAAGGTGGTATTATCGTTCAAATAGTAATTTCCCTTGATGGCTCCCAAGGCTGTCGCAAAACGATTGTTTTCCCTTCCCTCGTAAAAAACGGTCAATGCCTTAGGGTCCGTAATGGTCCCAAAGTTCGTCTGTCTTTGTCTCGGTTCATTTTTATAATTGTTGACCGATAGATTTCCCAAGAAGTTTAGGTTGAATTTGTTGGAAACCTGGTAGGTTACAAAACTTTGAAAATCGGTAAAGGTGGGCTGTAGACTGCCCTGTGTTTGTAGACTGTTAAGCAATAGAGCATTGTTACGATAGCGAAATCCCGATGTGGAGCTTAACCGCTTATTCTTGGAGCGCGTATCCATGGCCACACTGGCACCCAAAAAACTAAAATCCCCCATAATGTTAAAACTCGTGGGTATTTTGTATTTGATATCCAATACGGAGGAAAGTTTGTCACCATATTTTGCTTGAAAACCTCCGGGTGAAAACATGACATCCTGAACAAGGTCACTATTGACAAAACTAAGCCCTTCCTGTTGCGCGGAACGGACTAAAAAAGGCCTATATACCTCAATTTCATTGATATAGACCAAATTTTCGTCATAATTTCCACCGCGCACGGAATATTGGGTGCTCAATTCGTTGTTGGAGGTAACACCAGGTAATAGCTTTAGAATGTTTTCCACACCGGCATTGGCGCCCGGTATCTTTCTGATTTTTTCGGGAGAAATGGAAAGTATTTCATTAGGGTCCCTATTTCCATTGGCCGTAACGGTAACTTCATCTACTTGAAGTGCATCGGATTTTAAAACTGGGTGAAATTCATAGGTTTCGTTGGTGTTCAGCAGTAAATTTTCCAGAATGACCTTTTGGTGACCTATATGCGCAAAGGTGATGGTCGTTTCAACATCGGAAACCAGTTCCAAAAGATAAAAGCCCGTATCATCTGAAAATGTCCTTGTTGTGCCAGAGCTAATTTCAGTGTTGGGAAGGGGGGTGTTTTCCTCATCCAGCACAATTCCCGTTATGGAGGCAGTTTGGGCAGTCCCAATAAGGCATAAAAGCAGTATTGTGACGAAAATGATGTTCCTAAGTTTCAAAGACTTTAGTTTCTATAAAAAGGTGTGGACAAGGTACTTTTATTGCCCACATTATCAGTAACGGTAACTTCAAGGACACATTGCTTTTTATCCAAAATCTTATCGTCGAAATTATAGGTAAGCGTATTTGTTTTTGGTTCGTATTCCATCAAAATCCATTCACCGTTCAGTGTGGCGGAATAGCTGTTCACCCCGCTGAGGTCGTCCGATATATGGACACTAAGATATCTGTAATTGTTCAGCCATTGTTTTTCCTTGAAGTTTTTTGTTCGTATGGTAGGTGGAACGGTATCCTTTGCCAAGGTATAGGTGCCAAGGTCTCTTGTCCTGGCCGTAAATGTATTTCCTCTTTTATAGGTATTTAAATACCTAGGGTTTAATCTATCGTCCAACCTGGCAATGAACGTCTGCTTCCTTTCTTCTTCTGAATAGCGCTCCACATCAAATGTGATGGTAAAATTACGATGGGCCGGTACCGTATTTCTATGGATAGTAACGGTATCCCGGCCTTTTTTTAAATCGATATAAAAGTCCTCATAAAAGGTATTTTCAGGAAAGTAAACCTTTGCCCCGCCCAAATCAAAGTTATTGGGCTTTTTTGCGATGACATAGTAATCTGTCCTATCATCCTCTTTTTCAATTTTGATTTCCTCCTTTTTTCCCTCCACGGGAATATTTAGAATAACCTTGTTACCTTTAAAATCAGTAACCTTTACTTGCAGGTTGTAGCTTAGTCCTTCACTTACATCAATGATGCCGTTGTTGTAAACTTCCTCATATATACTCAGGTAATTTCCCGGGGATTTGAACAATTTCTGGATGCGCTCCCTATATCTACCAAGATAATCATAGTCGATAAGCGTATTGATATACCGGGTCTCCCCAAAAGAAAACGATTCAAAATCATAGGAACAGTAAATTTTCCCATTTACAGAAAGCGAAACGGCGTAGACCCCATTCTTGTTTGCGGCCATATCCAATCTATCGAAGCCTACAAAGCCGATGCCTATTTTACCTAAAGCATTTACCGTGCTTGCCAAATACGTGCCGTCTGATTGTCTACTAAAATTTACCTGTACCTTTTCCCTGCTCTGGTTTACTTGGGAATTTTCGGAAAGCGGGTAGACAAAAAGCTTTTCCAGGGTGGGGTTGGTGGCATCCGGAATATCAATCCCGTAGAGCATGGGATTGGTCGGTTTTTCTGAAATGCTACTACGTATTTCAAAATGTAGGTGCGGGCCTGCGGAGCCCCCGGTATTTCCGCTATAGGCTATTAGCTCCCCTTTCTCGATCTTTAGTTCTCCATAATCCGGAAAGGTCTCCACTTCATAGGATTTCTTTTCATATTGAAGCTTTTTTACATATTCCTCAATTTTTGGAGAAAACTTCTGTAAGTGACCGTAGACGGATGTATATCCATTGGGATGGGCAATATAAAGTACTTTGCCATAGCCCCATAATGAAACCTTTATCCTGGTAATTGTGCCCTCTGCGATTCCGTAAACGGGAAGTCCTTCGCGTTGCTGCGTCTTAATATCGATACCTCCATGAAAATGATTGGAGCGAAGTTCGCCAAACGTGCCTGCCAGTATGAGTGGTATATCCAGTGGAGACCTAAAGGCATCCTGGGGATAGTTCTCCTGACAATAACCAAATGATGAAAATAATAAGATGAGTCCAAGGGTAAATCTTTTCATAGGAACGCTAAGTTGTTACGAAAATAAATAATAGGCTTCAATTGAGGAAAGTTGTAGGGGCCAAAAATATACAAAGCTTGGTATCTCTACTGTTTTGGGATGTTGGTGATACACCTAAAAGAATATTTTTAAAAAGTATTGCTAAGTCTATAAACGAATGTTAACTTTGTGTAAATCGCATCGAATTTTTGTATGGGCGAATTAATTCAAATCGTTGATTCCTTAGAGAATAAAATTAGCAAGTTGCTTCATAGAATGGAAGTGTTGGACAAGGCTAATAAGACGTTGGAGAATGAATTAAAACATATAAGATCCAATCAGGAGAACGCACAGAAAACAGTGTCTGAATGGGAGGAGAAATATAATTCGCTCAAACTAGCAAATTCAATGCTTGGCAGTAATACAAACAAAACAGAAGCGAAGCTTAAAATAAATACATTGATAAGAGAGTTGGATTATTGTATAGCCCAACTTTCGGAATAATGTAACAGAGTATGTCTGAAAAGCTCAAAATAAAACTCTCCATTGCGGATAGGGTCTACCCATTGACCATAGACCCTAGTCAGGAAGAGGGTCTGAGAAGGGCGGCCAAAAATATTGAACAATTGGCCAAAAAGTTTGAGCAGAACTATGCCGTGCGCGATAAGCAGGATGTATTGGCCATGTGTGCCTTGCAGTTTGCGTCAAAAATTGAGCAGAAGGGCATAGAACAGACAAAGGGAACCGAGGAAGCAGAGGAGCGCTTAAAGGCGCTTGCGGAATTGGTAAACCTGCAGCTTGCATCAAAATAACGACGTTCTTTTAAATACATTAAGTTACTGCCCACATTGGTAATACCTTTTGACGAACTCAACATTAATTAAGTTAAAAAGGGTGAGTTTAGGTTGTAAAAGCAAGCCTTACTAGTATAAGGATCCTTGATCAGCCTGTTAGCCCTAAACCTGTTTATCGGAGTTTGTACAAAACTTCTCCAATGTGGGCTTTTTTTTTTAAATATAAAACTATGGATAGTACAATGATTATAATAGCTGGGATTGTTGGTTTGGCCATTGGTTTTGCCATTGCCAAGTTTATGGAAAAGGGCAAGGCTTCCAAGACCATCGCTAACGCCAAGAAGGATGCGGCCCAAATTTTAAAGGAGGCAAAGATAGAGGGTGACAACATTAAAAAGGACAAAATACTCCAGGCAAAGGAGAAATTCCTTGAGCTTAAAGCGGAACATGAGAAGGTGATTATCGGCAAGGACAAGAAAATAGGTGAAGCCGAGAAAAGGACGCGAGACAAGGAGTCTCAAGTCAGTAGCGAGCTTGCCAAAAATAAACAGTTAAATGCCCAGCTTGAAAATAAATTGAAGGAAGTGGAGCATACCAAAGAGTTCTTTGAAAAGAAGCAGGCAGAGGTAGATAAGCTCCACAAAAGCCAGGTCCAGCAATTGGAGGTCATTTCCGGCCTTTCTGCAGATGAGGCAAAAAGCCAATTGATAGAAAGCCTAAGGGATACGGCCAAGTCTGATGCCATGGGTTATATACAGACCACTTTGGAAGAGGCCAAGCTTACGGCACAACAAGAGGCGAGAAAAATTGTTATCAATACCATCCAAAGAATCGGAACCGAGGAAGCTGTGGAGAACTGCGTGTCCGTATTCAATATAGAGTCTGATGATGTTAAAGGCCGCATAATAGGTAGGGAAGGGAGAAATATAAGGGCATTGGAATCCGCTACCGGTGTTGAGATCATTGTGGATGACACTCCAGAGGCCATTATTTTATCCTGTTTTGATTCGGTAAGGAGAGAGGTTGCCAGATTGTCCTTGCATAAGTTGGTGACCGACGGAAGAATACATCCTGCGAGGATCGAGGAGGTCGTTAAAAAGACCGAAAAACAAATAGAGGCGGAAATCATTGAAATAGGTAAACGAACCGTTATAGATCTGGGCATCCACGGACTGCATCCAGAATTGATCAAAGCGGTAGGTAGAATGAAATATAGGTCTTCTTACGGTCAGAATTTGTTGCAGCATTCACGTGAGGTCGCCAAGCTTTGTGGTGTTATGGCTTCGGAATTGGGACTTAATGCCAAAATTGCCAAAAGAGCCGGTTTATTGCACGATATTGGAAAGGTTCCCAACACAGAGGCCGAGATGGAAACCCCACACGCAATATTGGGCATGCAATGGGCGGAGAAGTATGGCGAAAAACCAGAAGTTTGTAACGCCATTGGAGCCCACCATGATGAAATTGAAATGAAGACCCTCATTTCGCCCATTGTACAGGTGTGTGATGCCATTAGCGGTGCACGCCCCGGTGCAAGAAGGCAGGTATTGGATTCCTATATTCAACGTCTGAAGGATCTGGAAGAGATTGCCTTTGGTTTTGGAGGTGTTCAAAAGGCATACGCCATCCAGGCCGGTAGGGAGTTAAGGGTGATCGTGGAAAGCGAAAAGGTTAGCGATGAGAAGGCCGCACAACTATCGTTTGAGATATCCCAAAAAATACAAACGGACATGACCTATCCGGGACAGGTAAAGGTTACGGTAATTAGGGAAACCAGAGCTGTAAACGTAGCCAAGTAAAGTAGCCAAAAGCCTTTAATGTCTCCTTTTTAATTTTTTGATTCCCTATTGATCCAAATCAATAGGGAATTTTTTTCTTCTATTGTTAGGACGTTATTTTTTCCTTTGGGCATCTTGTTTTTTACAAAGACCTGCTCATTAATTTTGGGTATTAGACCGTTCATATTGTCCATTGTAAAATGATCAAGCCTTTTCCTTGTGATATGGCAGAAATTGCATTTAGAATCCAAAACGGCAAAGGCCTTATTTTGTATAGAATCCTGCGGTTCAACCGACTTGAGTAATTGCGAGGTTCCGTTTAGAGCATCAAAACTAAAATGTATTTGGTCGTTGTGGAAAAAGAGAACCCAAATTAACAATGGAAGAATAAAAACCTTGCTTTTGACCATTAGGTAATATTCTAAAAATGGAAAAAATCCTTGAGGCCATCCAAAATGCTTTGCACGGCATAAGAGGCCAAAATTAGTCCCATAATCTTACTGATTACCGTAATGCCATATTCACCTATTCTTTTTTGTACCATGTTGGCGGCAAGTAACAACAAGCAGGTTAAAAATATAACTACCAAAACTAAAACGGTAGTTATTACTTGCTGATCTAGAGCGTATTTATGATTATCTGTCATCAAAACAACGGCCATGATAGCACCAGGGGAAGCGATGCTGGGAATTGCCACAGGGAAGATAGTAACATGTTTGTAATCCGAGATTAAATGCTTTTCCGATTCTGGTTTACCGTCGCCAAAAATCATGGTCAAGGCAAAAAGAAATAAAATAACGCCACCCGAAACTTGAAAGGCATCCAGGGAAATCTCCATGCCCTCAAGAATAAGTTGGCCAATGACGATGAAGAACAATAATATGAAGAAGGCCACGATACAGGCCCTTACTGCGATTTTTCTTTTATGAATCCTGTCAAAGTGTTTGGTGGCCTCCATGTAGACTGGAACCGAACCTATTGGGTCAATTACAGCAATAAGAAAAAGGATGGTAGTGATTATTTCCTTCAAATCATTTTATTTGATGTCCTTGCGTGGTAAACGATAATCCCTGTTGGCCATAGGTGGAAATCATTACTGCCTCAAAAATAGGGGGTGCGGTTTGAAGTTCAATGGCCCATTCGAAAATAAAATTTGCTCCCGTACCTCCTTTTCTGTCAAATTCCGCGATCACTATTTCCAAGGTTTCCAATTCGGAAATTTCTATTGGATTGTCAATGTAGGAGTGTATTCTGTTTCCTTCCGTATCAAAATAATCTGCCTTTAGAAGATATAGTTTCTTGGCTGCATTTGTATTTCGCATGCTAACCGTAGCGGTTAAATCGATGGAGGTGTGTTCCGTATAACTATAAATTTGGGAATAAACGGATAAATAGCTTGTGCCAGTAATCAATGAATCCCTTTGGTCCAGATTTACCTCCTTGTTGCTCCAATCAATTTTGGACAAAGGTTCCTCCGTTCTTTCCTTGCCGGAATTACATCCTGTGATTCCAAGGACAAATAGTACCATTAAAGGGTAAATTAAAGTACGTTTCATATTCCTGTTTTTTAGGGAATAGTGAGTGGAAGTTAGGGAAAAAGTTAATTTAAAAGGAGGTTTTTATTTACTCCTCCTCAGGAACATCACTTCCTTCTTCCACATCCTTTTCTAGGTTGTTCCTCAAAATATTCAATTTCTTAAGCTTTGTTTTCCAGGAATCCAAGGCTTCCTTGTGCTTTTCTACCCTGTTTATTACATCTTGAACCAAAGGATTGTTTTCAGAATCATCAGAGAAAAATTGGAGATTGTTTTCTAGCTGTCTTATTTCATTTTTACTATCCTCGATTTTCTTCTTGATGAAGCTTCGTTCCTTCTGTATGGCCAGTTCTTGATTGTCGTCCTCCTTGAGCTTTTGGATTTTGTTACCGTACTTGAGCAATTCCGATTCTTGGGGGCTTACATTCAATTTACCGAAAAGGGCATCGATTATTTTATGGAACTTTTGATTGATGTTTTTCTGTTTAAAGGGCACATGGCCAATTACCTTCCATGCATCCAGCATTTTTTGGATTTCCTTAATATCGTTTTCCTTTTTACCGCTTAGCTTAAAGTCTTTAAGATTTGTGAGAATGGCTTCTTTTTTGTCAAGGTTCTCCAATTCTTCCTTGTAGGAGTCATTTTTGGAAGCGTGCAATCTGTCAAAATAATGGTTGCAGGCGTTCTTGAAATCTTTCCAAAGTTTATCCGAATATTTTCTGGGCACATGTCCAATTTTTTTCCATTCGCCCTGAATACGCTTCATTTCGTTAGTGGCGGTCTCAAAATCCTCGCTATCCTTCAAGGAAACTGCTATATCCAATAAGGCCCTTTTCTTGTCCAGATTGTCTTGTTGGTCTTTCTTAAGGTTTTTATAAAAGGCATTTTTGTTTCTATTGAAGGATCTCACGGCGTTCTTAAAGGAGCTCCACGTCTTTTCATTGTCTTTTTGAGGTACTTTTCCTGCCTTAAAAAAAAGATCCCTTAATTCCTCCAAATGCTTGATCTGCTTTTGGATGCCCTTATGGTTATTGGATACGTTTTCAGAAAGTTTTATTATTTCCTCTATAATTTCATTTTTCCTTTCAAGGTTTTTTTCACTTAGTTTGTCCAGCTCCTTGAAGTATTCCTGTCTTCTTTCATGTATGACCTTGGTGGCGCCACTGAATCGGTCCCATACCTCTTCCCGGTGTTCTTTTCCCACAGGACCAATATCCTCTTTCCAGATTTTATGAAGCACTTGAAGCTCCCTAAAGGCCTTGTTCAAGTCGGGCTCAACGGCTAGTGCCTCGGCGCGCTCCACAATCTTCAATTTTTCCTCCAGATTGTGTTTAAAGTCAAGGTCCCTAAGCTCCCTATTTAGGTGCAGAAAGTCGTAAAATATTTCAATATGGTGGTGATAAGTACGCCAAACATTGTTGTATTCCGCCCTAGGAACGGGACCTGCATTACGCCATTTTTCTTGAATCTCCTTAAAGGTCTTGTAGGTAGTGTTCATATCTTCGTCCACGTTCACAAGCCCTTTAAGATTTTCTATAAGCTCCAATCGATACGCCAAATTTTCATTATGGTTTTTCTCGAGGTTCTTATAATACTGATTTCTTTTTTCCTTGTAATCCGTGTAGACCTCATTGAACTGTCGCTTGGTGACCGAATTGTATTTAAAGTCGATTTCATTACCTCCATTGGCCACGAAATCTTCCTTTTTTTGCTCGATAAAATCCTGAAACTTTAGATTGAACTCATCCTTAATGGAATCCACGTGCTTTCTAATGGCCTGGACCTTTTCATTCCGTACCAGTTTTTGAAGCTCGCCAACGAGATTTTCCATGGACATGGAGTGGTAATCCAAAAATGGAATTTCATGTCTCTTTTGGTTTTCCGTATCCTCGGCATCCTCTGCATTACTTTCATCGATTTCATCAAGGACATCGACTTCCTTTACCGGTTCCATGCTTTCTTTTACCGGTTCCGTACTTTCTTTTTCAGCACTTTCTTTTACTTCCCCAACAACGGACTCATCCTGAACAGATTCCTCCGGGTTTGTGATTTCGGTTTTTTCCTCGGCTACGTTTTCTTCGGTTGCTTTTTTCTCGTTTTCTTCAGACATCATGGAAAATTAGGTGTCCACAAGATAGTGACAACCTATATAACTGCAAAGTATATAAGATTTCTTTTTGCTGGTCTAGAGAACCCTCATTTCCTTAAAAAACGATAAAAGTCCCAACCATAGTTTGGCTATAGAAATTTCTGATACCGTACCAGGATACTATTCGTTCCAGATTTCCCAGGCCCTTTCCGCCTGTAGCTCCAACATACTTAAACCGTTCAAAATACTTGCGCCCTTGGCCTCTCCCAAGTTCAAAAATTCCGTTTTTACCGGATTGTAGATCAAATCGAACAAAAGGTGTTTGGGGCCTAAAAATTCATAGGGTATGGCAGGTTTATCCTCTACATTGGGGAATGTACCCAATGGAGTACAGTTTATGATCAACAAATGGTCATTTACAATTGCTTCCGATAGTTCTTCGTAGGTAAGCCCACCTGATTTTGAGGTTCTGGAAACGAATGAAAAATCAATGCCCAATTTTTCGAGGACAAAGGCAATGGCCTTGGATGCGCCACCAGTTCCCAAGATCAAGGCTTTCGTATGGTAGGTTTTTAGAAAGGGCTCCAAGGATTTTTGGAAACCATAGGCATCGGTATTGTAACCTTTTAAATGTTTGCCTTCTATTTTTATGGTGTTGACGGCACCTATTTGCGCAGCGGAAGTATCAAGTTCGTCCATAAACGGCATCACCTCCTGTTTGTAGGGAATGGTAACGTTTAAGCCGATGAGGTTTTCGGTAGTGGAAATGACCGATGTAAATTCGTCAATGGATTGGATATCAAAGTTTTCATACCGATGGTTTTCCAGACCAAGCCCCTCAAATTTCTTGGCAAAATAGCCTCTTGAAAAGGAGTAGGAGATATTTCTACCAATCAAACCAAACCTACGCAAACCGTTTCCTATTTTTTCCATACCAATCCAAAAGTAACAAAATACTAATACCCAGAATTATAAAGAAGAAGGCCCACCAAGTTTCGGACAATCCAAGATCGGGAAGATAGCGTTCATAGTTTATGATAATCTCCTTTCCATTGGAATCCAAAAGGATGTTTCCCTCGCCATCCTCCTTAAAAATTGTTTTTTTCCAAGGCCAAACAACGCCCAAGGACCCAGTTATGAACCCTAGTATGACCGCCGTAGAAATGTGTTTGTAATGTTTGAGTACATAGCTGAGAATATGGGAAAGTGTCACCAAACCTGTAGCGGAACCTAAGGTAAACACTACCAGGATTTTTAATGTCCTCAGGCGTTCCGCATTGGAAACGAAACTAAAATCCCCCACAAATATTTCCGAAAAAGTATCATAGAGCGCGTTCACAGAATCTACCAAGAGCAGTACATAATTCCCGAGCAAAATAAGAATGAACGAGCCCGATAATCCCGGAAGCGTCATGCCCGAAACACTGATCATTCCACAAAAGAAAATAAAAAACAGGTTGTCGTTTTCCCTTGCGGGACTCAAAAAACTAATGGCCACGCCTACGGCAAGTCCCAATAGGGCCGCAGGAACCGTCTTTTTCGTCCAATGGCCAAAGTCCTTGCCTATGTAATAAATGGAGCCTACGATCATCCCGAAGAAAGCGGCCCAAACATACAGTTCCTTTTTTACCAGAAAATAATCGAGCACCTTGGAAACGCTGAAGTAGCTTACTAACATCCCAAAAATCAATAGAGTAAGAAATGGGCCGTTGATATATCTATAAAAGCTTTTGAAACGGCCGCTTATCAATAGCTTAAAAGCCTTGATGTTTACTTTTTGAAGTGAGTATATAAATTCTTCGTAAAATCCGGCTACAAAGGCCACAATGCCACCTGAAACTCCAGGGACTTTGTTGGCAGCGCCCATACATAGCCCTTTGACCACTAAAAATAGTTTATCCAGTAAAGTTCTAGTATCGTTCATTTGGGACCTCTCTTACTTTTTGGAAGCTGTTCTTTCCAAGATAAAAATAAGGGAAAATCCTATGAGGGCTGCAATGATGGCATATAATATTTGAGGGTCTCCATCATAATTCAAGGGAGATGTATTCGTATCTATTACCACCGTTTTATCCCCAAAAACCTTGGTTTCCAAGATGCGTTTCCAAGGCCAGATTTTATTGAGCGAACCAAGAATAAAACCGGTAAGTATGGCCAACGTAATGTTCTTGTAGTGGGTGAACATCCATTTTAATAATCGGGCGAAACTTAAAAGTCCAAAAATAGCACCTAGGGCAACCGTTAAAATTACCGCAAAATCCCTACCGTGGACCGCATCCAATATGGTCTTATACGACCCTAAAAGCACCAGAATAAAAGCCCCGGAGATTCCGGGTAATATCATAGCGCAAACGGCCAATGCCCCTGAAATAAAAAGATACGGAAGGCTTTCAATATTGTCGCTGGGTGGCAGGGTGGTAATGTAAAAGGCCACCAAGGCTCCCATAATCAAAGAAAAGATAATTCCCAAATTCCATTGTTTGATTTCCTTGCCTACAAAAAAAATACTGGCCAACACCAACCCAAAAAAGAAGGACCAAAGCAACACCGGCTGGTTATCCAACAACCAACTTACCAAAGTGGCCAAAGAAAAGAGGCTAATAAAAATACCGGTAAAAAGTGCGAGTAGAAAATTTCCATTGACAATCTTCCAAACGGATTTAAAACCATTGGCTCTCCAGGTTTTTAATAGTCCAAGATCGATGTTGTTGATGGCTGTGATCAGCTCTTCATAAATACCTGATATAAACGCAATGGTACCTCCTGAAACGCCGGGCACAACATCAGCGGCACCCATGGCCATTCCTTTGAGTGTGATAAATACGTACGCTAAAAAATTTCTATTTCCCATACATCTTTGGAGTAAAACGTCAAGAAGCTTTTTTGTAGTTTGCTAAAATAGTATTAATCCACTCGGAATTGCTGTATTGGGGAAATTGTTTGTTAAAAAGATGAAGTTGTTTGCGTTTTTTATCCAGTTTTAAGGCATCCAAAAGACAAATTCTGGCGTTGATGAAATCCTTTAGAATCAAATTGAACCCAACGGATTTATAGATTATTTTCAGATTTTTTGGATAAAATTCCCGCCCTTGTGAGAGAATTTGTAGGGCGGACAAGGTGTCGCCATTGAAATGGGCAACATCGGCCCACTTTAACCATGTGTCCAATTCATAGTTTCCTAAATCGACCACTTGTTTGTAGGCAAAATCGGCTTGGTCAAAATTCTCCAAGGCAAAATTGATGTTGGCACATTTTTTCCAATACATTGGATTTTCCCCATCAATATTCAATGCCTTGTTTATATAATAAAGTGCCTTTTCGTAGTTCTTATTATTGTAGTAAAAGTTTGTAATGGCCAACCAACCTTTGTCCAGCAAGGGATCCTCATGAACGGTTTGGTAGAAATAGTACTTGGCCATTTCCTTGTTTTTCAACTTTTCGTAGCATTTCCCTATGCGAAGAAAGGCATGGGAAGTGGGGTCCTCTATAGTGATGGTGGTCTCATAATTTTCTATGGCTTCCGCATATTTTCCCAGTTTCTCCAACACTTTGCCTTTTTCAAAATAGGCACCAATGAAGGAATCATCTGAAATAATGGCAAAGTCAAATGCCGTTAGGGCTTCTTGGTACATTTGTTTCTCATAATACTGCTTACCCAATTGGTGCCAAGCTACTTGGCAATATGGGTTTTTGTCCAGATATTCATTCAGGTAATATATGGCTCCGTCATAGTCCTCCAAAAATTCAAAACAGTAAATGACGTTGTAAAGGGAAGAATAATCCTCATTATCGAACTCCACACATTTCATAAAACTTTCCTTGGCCAATTTAAAATCGTCCATGAACAAATATTCCATACCCAGCAAGGAATAGATGTCAAAAGAATCTGAAGTAAACTCCAGTGCTTTTTGAAGTAGGGAAACTGCTGCTTCGTGGTTGTCCTTTTTGGAAAATATATTGGCCCTTTGGATGTAAATTTCTTCGTTGTTCATATCCAACAACTCCAATTCATCCAATAACTTCTCCGCATTCTCCAAATGGTTTTCAAACACCATCACCTCCACCTGTAACAGCTTAAGTTCTATGGAACACGGGTGTTGTTGCAAACCTATTTTAATCCCTTTTTTAGCCAATGAAATCTTACCATTGTTGAGATAGTAATGTATTATGTCCTCAAAGTCCTCAGCGTCAAAAAAATAGACATCATCGGTCTTGAGCATCGATTCAAACTTGGTAATGGGCTTGTCAGGTCTTTCGTTAGATTCTAACGCCATAGGAACGTTTTGGTTTAACTATGGATTTAAAATTAAACTTTTTAGGTGCGGAGCTCAATTTATTCCATCTATATTATTAACAAATTAGTTAACATGTTATTGTCAGATTCCGTCAAGAATATCAAGAATAACCCTACAACCTTTTAATATTTCTTCCTTAGAAATGGTTAAAGGCGGGGAAATGCGAACGGCCCTTTTCTCAAAAAGTAGCCAAAACAGAATCAGGTTCTTCTCCTTGGCTTCCAAAACCAATCTATCCGCTATTTCTGGAGTTTCCATGATTAAGGCCAGCATGAGCCCTTTTCCCCTAATTTCCTTTATTTTGGGATGGGTAAGCGTTTCCCTGAACAATTTTTCCTTTTCAAGGGTTTCCGCTATCAAGGATGTATCCAGGAGTACTTGAAGTGTTGCAAGGCTAGCGGCGGCGATGACGGGGTTGCCCCCAAAAGTGGTAATATGACCCATTTTTGGACCATCACTTAAAGTGTCCATAATGGTGCGACCAGCAATAAAGGCACCTACGGGCATTCCAGAGGCCATTCCTTTGCCAATTACCAGTATATCCGGAGCACAGTTAAAATGTTCAAAGGCAAAGAGTTTTCCCGTTCTTCCAAAACCAGGTTGGATTTCATCCAAGATCAACAAGGCACCCACCTCATTACATTTGTCGCGTATTTTTTTTAAGTAGTCGTTTTCTGGCACTATAAATCCGGCGCCACCTTGTATGGTCTCAAGCACAACGCAGGCGGTTTTTTCGGTAATCAAATTGATATCCTCATCCTGGTTAAATCGTATGTGATTTACATCTGGGATTAAGGGTCTAAAAGGCGCTTTTCTTTCCTCATAGTCCATGAGGCTCAAACTACCCATGGTGTTACCGTGATAGGCGTTATGTGCCGCTATGATTTGCGATCTGCCCGTATATCTTCGGGCCAGTTTTAGGGCTCCTTCCATGGCCTCAGTTCCCGAATTGACCAAATAAGTCACTTCAAGATTGGCAGGAAGGTTTTGTTGCAATAGTTTGGCGTATTCGATAGCAGGGGATTGTGCATATTCGCCATACACCATCACATGCATATATTCATCGGCCTGTTTTTTTATGGCCTCAACTACCTTTGGATGACAATGTCCTAAGCTGCAGGCCGATACTCCTGCAACAAAATCCAAATGGGCATTTCCTTGGACATCGTAAATATAGCAGCCCTTGGCATGTGAGATTTCCATTCCCAATGGATATAGGGACGTCTGTGCCTGATATTTGAGGAAGTCCTCTTTCATCCGAACGCTATTTGCTTATTTTCTTGTGGAATTTTTTTTCCTTGGGTCCGTTGCTTTGGCATTGGGAATATTGTTGACCGGATCACTGTTATTTTGACTTCGTTCCTCTTCCTCCGCATCGATATCTATGGGATTATCGATACCCCTAATGGTGACCAATTCTATATTGTTATCGTCCTCATCAAAGATATCGTCCTTGGTAAGGATGCGTTCATCCCCTCGCCAAATAAATCCCTGTAGTATCCTACTATTTTCCGGAAGTTCTGCTTCCGTGTAAATAGTCCCGTCCGGATTTGTAAAAAAAGTAAGGTCCTCCACATCATTATTGGCCATGGTTATTCTAATGGCACTGCAAACTGTTTTATCTATGCCGATGAGCTCATCATCATCGTTGTACATGTAATAGATTACTTCAGTATTTTGGACAAGGTCAATGATCTTTAACTCGTTTTCAATAAATTGACCGTACAAATTGATACCCTTTGCTTGATTATATCCTTTTTTACTGATACTGTCCAAGGAGATGATGAAGGCATTTTCAAGAACTTTGAGGGAATCGAGCTTTTCCGTTTCCAAGTTTGAAATTAAATGTATACTGTCGCCCGTCATTTGATTGGCACCATTCCATAATATAGGGTTTTTGATTAGTTGGGTAATACCCGTTTTCTCCTCGGAATGGATGGAATCACACTTACCACTAAGGTCTTTTTTGAAAAACTTGGCGTTTCTAAAAGCGCGTGTAATTCGTGCCTCAGGTTTCCCGGTAACCATCAATGTGTCGCCATGAACATAAAGTGAATCCAATTCTTGCACTAGTATCGAGACTGCTCTTTTTGTGGCAAAAACCGAATCCTTTGCTTTATGGACCTCTGCATAATGTGCCCGGATGACCCCATTGTTTATGGTATCCGTAACGGTGATGTTATTGGTTGCCGATGCAAATTCACGTGCCTTGTTGAAATACACACTATCGCCTTCCACGATACGGTTGTTGTAGTTGATTTTCGTGTTCTTGATACCGTAGCCTCTTTCAACCTTGGTATCGTAAAATCCTCTTTCACAATAGATTTTATAGGTTTCACCAACTATGGTCGAAGGACCGTACATATAGGCATTTTTTGAAGTGGTATAGTAATCCAGCTGTTCTGAATCCAATATATATTCCGGATTATCGATATGGACACTGTCCAAAAATTGATACTTCTTTAACTCCATAAAATACCTACCTATTTTGCTTGTCAAGGTATTGGCGGAATCTATTACGGTGCCGTAATCCTGATAGTAGGCCTCTTGTTTGATTCTGTCCAACCGTAAGGTGTCCGTTTGTAGGGTCATTTGTGCGTTCCTTAGAACAACATCACCCCAGGCCTTTGCCAGTTTTTCGTCCCCCTGGTAGTTTATCTTTTTGGCGGTCATCTCTACAGAATCCCCTTGCTTTAAAAGCACATTGCCAATGGCCTCGAGACGATTTTCACGCTGAAAATAAATAGCTACGTCACACCATAGGTCGGCACCTTGGTGTTCAAATTGAACCTGTCTTTCGTCCTTGCTAAAAATGGAAGCACCAGGATATTCTGTTTCGTTTTTGGTGAAATTGGCACCATAAACAATATTGATTTGTTTAGGCTCCTCAGGGGTTTCCTGCGAACGAACGGATAAGCTTAAAAAAAGGAACAAGATTCCCAATAAGGTACGGCGCAACACGAATTTTTTTTCAAAAATAGGATTTTTAGTATAGGTCAACACCACCTTAGCATACTTTTAGGAATCCTTACTTGCAATTTAGGTTATCCGTGAGTTAAGCATCAAGGCAAATCTTCATTCCATAGGGTTACTATTATCGAATGGGGAAACAATGCTATTATTGAATGGGTTGCGGCTTTCTGTTCAATTTGTATTTCTTTCCGAATCCGGAGTTGTTGGGTTCAAACGGTGTTGATAACGTCACGTTCACACCATTTTCCGGAATTTTATTTTCCTTGCCCAGGGCCCAAAATATTCCGTTCATGGCAATTTTCCGTACCTCTGGAAGCTTAAAATCATACGGGTGCCCCAGTGTGGTAAAAAATACCCTGGCTTTTTTCCCACTTTTTCCGGTATAGCTTTTGGTCCAAGCTACTGGGTTGGTTAGCGGGAACTTATCCAAGTTGCCATCGATTTCATGTTGGGATTTTAAGGAATGTCCTTGGAGAATGGACTGTGAATCCCCATAGAGGCTCCAATCCCCTCCATCTACATGATAGAGCCAAGAATATGCTTTAAAAGGTTTGAACCCGTTTAGGATTAAGCTTGAGGAGTCCAGGGCCGTAATTTCGGTTACCGGGAATTTTCCATCATCAAAATGACCGTGGTGCGTAATCCATTGTTGGCCGAATACCTTGGTGGGCCACTCGTTGTTCCAGTATTCCAAAGCAGGGTCTTCATAATTGAAGGCATGTGTGGCCGTTCTAAACCCCACAATAGGTTTGCCAGATTCCACATAATAGGAGATGTAATTCCGCTCATCTTCCGGCAATTGTCGAAACCGAGTGAAAATGACCATTAAGTCAGCATTTTCGAGCGCATTCAAGTTGGAAATATGGTCCGCTCTATTCGGGTCTATCGTACCCGTAGAATCCAAGGCATAGCAAACGGTTACCTTGGCGTTCAACTCCCTTTTGGCAATAGAGGCGAGCATGGGCATGGACTCCTCGGAACGATATTCTTCATCCCCCGTAACAAAAACGATATGTGGGGGATTTTCAATTTTTGTTTCTGTGGTTTCGGGTTGCTTTTTTTCTTCCTTGCAGGAAAAAAGAAGCATAAGAAATACGGATAGCAAAACGTGTTTCAATTTGATTATTTTGGTCATACCAGTCTTTTTTACAAATTATTTCATAGGGTGTTCTTTCAATAATTCCTCCGGAGTAAAAAATCCATTTCGGTCCTTAGTGGCATCCCTTATTTTTTTAACCGACTCGGGTTCTATAACGGAGGCTTTGTTGCCAAAGGCATTTCGTACATAGGTCAATACCGCGGCCACCTCCTCATCGTTCAATAGTCCCTTAAAAGGCATCATGGGAACTTGTCCTTCGTAATGATTGCCCATAACGTCCATGGGTCCGTACAGTCCATGTAAAACCAATTTTATAAGCCTCTCTTCATCCCCTGTAACCCATTCTTGGTTAACCAAAGTGGGATAACCCGCTTGTTGAAGACCTGTACCGCTTTCTTGGTGACAGGTTATGCAGTATCCCTCGGTCTCATAAATTTTCTTTCCTTGGGCGAATACTTTTAAATCATCTCCCTCAAGGGTAGTGATGAGGTTTTCTTCTTCGTCTTTGTTCAAAAAGTTTCCGGTAAGCCTTGTTTCGGCGAATTTAAAGGAATCTTCCATCCATCTGTCCAAAGGATGTTGGCGGGCAACCTCCAAAATTTCCATTCCCTCTTTTTCCGGTAGCCATGAAGCCGCGGTAATGGCTTCTAAACGCACTCTCCCATGAGAATCGGCAGCGGCAATTTTTAAAAGTTCTTGGGAATTTTCCAGTTGATGCCCCATATACCTCAATACTCTCATTGAGGCGGCCCGAACCCGATGGTCTTGGGATTGGAGAAGTTCCTCCAAAAGTTTCTTGTTCACCTTGTTTAAACCCCATGTTACCCATAGCGCTTCCAATCTGTGATGTTCATAATTTTTATCACTTTTATCCAATTTGGAAATCCATGTTTGCAGTTTTCCCAAAACTTCTTCGGTATTTCTGGCCATAAGTTCCCTTCGGGTCCTGTATCTGGTTCTGTATTCGGGGAGTTTTAGGTTGTCCAATAACACCTCAATGGTGGCACCATCAATTTTTGCCGGTTCTACCAAAGGTCTGGAGGGATAGGTGATTCGGTAAATCCTTCCGTGAACATGGTCCCGTAAGGGGTCGCGAGCATTGTGTTGCATGTGACCGATGAGCACATTGTGCCAATCCACAACATATAGGGAACCATCCGGGGCAAACTCCATTTCTACGGGCCTAAAATTTTTATCTGTACTGCTGATGAGGTCTAGACGATGTTTTGTTTTATAGCCTGTGCCATCTTCCATCACCTGATGCTGTTTCATGCCCAAGAAACCAATGGAATTGGCCAAGAGCATATCTCCCTGGACTTCATCCGGAAAATGTCTACTGGAAATGAATTCCAACCCCGAGGTTGGCCTAACTCGGTGCGCCTCTTCAATAAGGTCTTCGGTAAGCGGGGAAGCTACCCCATAAATTGATTTTAAGGTGCTGGGCATCATCCAATTTACGGTGGGGCCCGAGGTATGCAGAAAAAAATCCTGTCCCCATTCATCAAAAGCAATGCCCCAAGGATTGGGAATACTTACTTGTACGGTACGTTCCAATTTCTTCCGTTGTGGATTATAGCGATAAAATCCCCCATTGGTTCCTCGCACAGTGCCATAGGAGGTCTCCACGTTGGTATGTAGAAACACGCCTTCTGCCATGTAAAAAGCTCCGGATGGATCGGCACTAAAAGCGGAAATCGCATGGTGGGTATCGTGATCGTCAAAACCACTTAGCAGGATTTCAATTTTATCTACCTTGTCATCCCCGTCGGTATCCGTTAAAAGTTTTAGGTTGGTGCCTTGGCTAAGGTATACGCCCTCTGGGGCAAATTCGAATCCTATGGGAAGGTGAAGGCTGTCCGCAAAAACGGTTTGCTTATCGGCTTTGCCATCATTATCGGTATCTTCCAGAATTAATAATTTATCATTCGGTTTGGCATCCCCAACACGGTAGTGGGGATAGGAGGGAAGGGTGGCTACCCAAAGCCTTCCTTTGTTGTCGAATGATATCTGCGCGGGATTTGCCAGATCCGGAAATTCTTTTTCCGAAGCGAACAATTCTACTTTATACCCATCGGGTACCGTGAGGGTTTCCAAGGCATCTTCACCGTATTTATACATTATAATTTCACCTTCGTCCGCAAGATTATAATTGGTCTCAACTTCGGGTAGCTCTGTGGTTTTGGCATCCGTTTTCGCAATGTCAAAATCTTCATTTTGTAAGAGAGACCAAATAGCGGTATCCCGAATGGCCGTCATTTCCCTCACCTTAATTTTTTCATAGGGATAATTGTCCGGGCCGAAGGGGTCGTAACGTCTCCCATAAGCATGCACCCCATTGGGAATTTTATAATCGTTGTGCCAGTAGAAATTTTTTTCGTTTACCATTTTATTGATGGCCATACGTTTGGACCCACCATCCATATTTGGGATTCCAGTTATTTTTTCTGCCAGATGTGCGGCGAATTTTTCATATCCTTTTTTATTCAATTGGGAACCATCTATGGTATGGTCTTCATCATCCTCAAACCATTTATGGGTTGGGGTAAAAACATCTATAAAGGGTACTTGGTTGTTAAAACTGATTTCTTTTATGGCCTGGGTGTACAGTTTTAAATTTTCATTCTCCTTTTTGCCATTGGGAACGTCCATTTTATTGGAAAGATCTTCAAAGGCAATAGGGGATACGAGCACTAGTTTTGGACTATTTTTACCGTTATAGCGCTGATTTTTGCTATGTTGAATAAAAGCCTCCAACTCTCCCTTGAAATTTTCCAGACCCTCCGGGCCTTCGAAAGATTCATTGTAACCAAAAAAACCGATGATTACATCCGCTTTTAATTGGGTCAACCACTCATCCGGAGTAGGAAAGAATCCTTCGCTTCCCGAATTTTGGGCCAATTCCGTTTGAAACCTTTCCGCTCCCGGAAATGCCCAAGGGGAGTTTCTGGACGAATGCGGTCTAAAACCCGGGGTGTCCCCACCGTCGCACATATTACGTATCAACAAAGAATCCTTTGGAAATTTCAAATGCATTTCGGTTTCAAAAACTCCATAGTTCAGCATTCTCGACCCTAGATTGTTGCCAATTAGGACAATGCTGTTTTTAGGATTGATTTCAATAAGGGGGTCTTTTCGTTTTTCACATGAATTAAGTACGATCAATAGCAAAACTAATGTTAGAACGTACTCGTTAATGCCTTTGAATTTCATTGTTTGGGTATAAATGCCATTAAATATAAATATAAAAAAGCCACTGGTACGTGGCTTTTTTTAGTTTTGATCTGATTCCTTGCTTAGAAATTCCTGTAATCCCCTTCCAAATATTGATTGGCCTCCTCTTCGGCAAATTTTGCATTTTGGGCGTCCCAATGAAGCGTTTGGTTGGGAAATCTTCCTGCAATCACACCCAATAAAATAGTTTCGGTCAGTCTGGAAGCATATGAAAAAGGAGCACTTGTTTCGGCTTCCCCTAAACAGGCGTCCACAAATTGATGATAATGTTTAGGTCCCTCCGAAGCGTAATCCCTAATAGGTTTTCCCATATTATTGGCTTTTTCTACCTGTGCAATCTCTTCTGAAATGTCCACATATTCACCATCCACAATTTTTTGTGGTAGCTGCATGAAATGTGGTAACAAAAGCCTACCCTTATCACCAACGAACATAGCACCTTGCTCAGGAAGTTGCCCTGCTTCAGCAATGCCCGCGTCCAAGGATATTTTATCTTCCACGGATTCCTCGCTATCTGAATTGGAACCTACTTCCTTGGCAGCAGCACTATTTGGTAATTTAAGGTCCTCGTGCATTTCCGGTGCGCCTGGCCCATCGTACCATATCCATTTTAAGGATTCTGCGGTATGTTTGGTACCAGGGAATTCGTAGGTCACGATATTTTTTTCCGGGAAACCGAATCCATTTGGTTCCCTACATTCATTCTTAATGGTTCTGGGCACGTCCAGTTCCAAGGCGTTATATGGAGTGTCGAAAATATGAACTCCCATGTCCCCTAAAGTCCCACAGCCATAATCCACTAATTTCCTCCAATTTCCAGGGTGGTACACCCCTTCTTTGTAAGGTCTCTCGGCCGAAGTTCCCAACCAAAGATTCCAATCCAAGCTTTCTGGAACAGGATCTGCTCCTTCAGGTTCTGGACCATCATAGCCCCAATTTTTGGGCGACCACGCATGTACCGTATGTACTTTACCAATGATGCCGGATTGTATCAACAATGTGGCCAATTTATAGTCATAAAAGGAATGCACTTGAATCCCCATTTGGGTAACCAAGCCTTTTTCTTCCGCCAGCTTTTTCATCGCCCTGGCTTCCGAAACATAGTGGGTCAGGGGTTTTTGGCAATACACAGGTTTATTCATGTTCATGGCCATCATGGAAGCCGGTGCATGGGTGTGATCTGGGGTACTCACAATTACCGCATCGATTTCATCTCCTAGTTCTTCCAGCATTACCCTATAATCGGTATAGGTTTTTGCATTGGGATGTAATTTTTTTGCGGCGGCAAGGTTGTTGGCATCCACATCGCATAACGCCGTAACATCCACTTTTGCATGGGACGAGATATCCATCAAATCTGCCCCTCCCATATTCCCAACGCCTATATGTGCCGTTCTTAATCGGGTCAACGGTGCTTTTTCTATTTCTTTTTCCGCTTCTTTACAAGCTAAAAATATGGAAGGCATAATGGCCGTTGAGGAGGCAAGTATGGCCGATTTTTTTAAAAATTCCCTTTTTTTCATGAGTTGGTTGTTAGTTTTAGTTATGGGCCAGGAGTAATCCTATAAAGGTACTCCTGAAAATTATTGAAAATTTAATTTCCCTTTTGGGGTATGTTTTATAGTTTTTTGATTTTGATATTTCTGAACCAGATGGGACTGGAATGGTCCTGGAGCCCGATGTAGCCTGTTTTGAACTTACCGTAGTCCTCGCTATTTTTCCATTTATCTGAATTCTTTCGTTCATACCAATCTTCGGACCAAGGAACAAAGGATAGCACCATTTGGCCGTTCAGCCAATGCTCTACTTTTTCAGGTGTAAATACAATTTTGGTAGCATTCCATTCCCCGACCGGATGTAAGGTTTTTTTGCTGGCATCAGCGGCGTGCATGGCATAATCCGAAGCTGTTTGCTGGAGTGGTTTTAGTTCTTCCGGCTTTTCCGTGTAGCCCAGGCTTTTGTTGTACGAGGTAAGATCATGGATCTTGGCATAGTTTTCATCGTCTATTAGCTGATATTCCGGAGCCACTTCTGGCGGACCGCCATAGCCTTCCTTTAAATGGTAAAAAATGCCACTGTTACCACCTTCCGGTAATTTCCATTCCAAATAGAGTTCAAAGTTTTCAAATTCTTCGGCACCATAGATAATGTCCTTGCCACCGGTATAATCCTGTTCCAATCCCAATTCCGTATCAAAGGTGAGGGCACCATCCTTGGCAATCCATCCGGGAGGAAGTTCATCACCATTGTACGCACGCCATCCTTCGGTACTTTTACCATCGAACAACACGATCCATTCCTCAGGGGTTTCTTTTTCGGTTGTTTCGGTTGGATGTTCCTCTTTTTTTTCGGATTTGCAGGACAGTATTACTATGAAAAGAATCGGGAGAAACTTTAGCTTTATCATTTTTGGGTTTCGTTAGTTCTTTGATTTCAATGGTAATTTAATAAAAAAAGGATAGCGATACCGACTTTTGTCAATACCGCTATCCTAAAATTTATGAATTCTATGTTCTTACCTATGTATAGTTTGGGTCCTGTCCGGTCCTACGGAAACAATCTTGATAGGTATTTCCAATTCCTTTTCCAAAAAGGCTATATACTCTTTCAAAGCCTTTGGGAACTGAGCTTCCGTCTCCATTTTGGTCAAGTCCTCTGCCCAGCCGTCCATTTCTGTATATATGGGCGTCACGTTTTCGGCCTCAATATTGAAAGGTAGGTGTTCAATTTTTTTTCCTTTGTAATTATAGGCAGTGCAGACCTTCAGTTTTTTAAAGCCGCTAAGGACGTCGCCTTTCATCATCATCAATTCCGTAACACCGTTGATCCTAACGGCATATTTAAGTGCCACCAAATCGAGCCAACCACACCTTCTAGGTCTTCCCGTGGTTGCCCCAAATTCATTACCTACGCGTCCCATGGTCTCCCCATCCTCGTCGAAAAGTTCCGTGGGAAAGGGTCCACTGCCAACCCTAGTGGTATAGGCTTTAAAAATACCTTTGACTCCTCCAATCTGGTTGGGGGCAATTCCTAATCCCGTACAGGCACCTGCTGCCGTCGTATTGGAGGATGTCACAAAAGGATAGGTTCCAAAGTCAATGTCCAATAAAGATCCCTGGGCACCTTCTGCCAATATTTTTTTCCCAGCCTTTTGAGCCTGGTATAAATATTCCTCACTATCGATAAAGGTCAATTCCTTGAGCACCTTTACCGCCATAAAGAAATCTGCTTCCAGCTCTGCCAAATCATATTGGATGTCCACATCATAGAAATTGATCATGGCTTCGTGCTTATTGGCCAGACTTCTATACTTTTCTTTCCAATCGTCCAGTTCCAAATCTCCAACACGCATGCCGTTCCTACCTGTTTTATCCATATAGGTAGGACCTATTCCTTTTAACGTAGATCCAATTTTGGCTTTACCTTTTGCAGCTTCCGAAGCCGCGTCCAGCAAACGATGGGTAGGTAGGATTAAATGGGCTTTTCTAGAAATCAACAGGATGGTCTTAATATCCAGGTTAAACTTTTTTAGGTTGTCTATTTCCTTTTTAAAGATAACCGGGTCTATTACCACTCCGTTCCCCACAACATTAATGGCATTTTTATGGAAAATACCTGAGGGAATGGTATGTAGGACATGTTTTATGCCATCGAATTCCAAGGTATGACCTGCATTGGGCCCCCCTTGAAAACGTGCTATTATGTCATAATTTTTTGTGAGTACATCAACGATTTTTCCTTTTCCTTCGTCCCCCCATTGTAGGCCCAACAATAAATCTACTGCCATTTAAAAAAGCTTGCTTGGTTAGTTATTTGTATTTTCTGAATTGTTTTTTACTCCGTAAAAATAGAGGGAATGTGTATTGATCTTAATGTCGAACACTTCCTCTATCGTTTTTTTGATGGACTGGATCCTAGGATCGCAAAACTCCATGACTTCCCCGGTATCCGTAAGAATTACATGATCGTGCTGACGGTCAAAGTAAGACTTCTCATATTGCGCCTGGTTTTTCCCGAATTGGTGTTTGCGGACCAACTTAGAGTCCAACAACAGTTCAATGGTATTGTACAGGGTGGCCCTACTTACACGGTAGTTTTTATTCTTCATTTTTATGTAGAGCGACTCAATATCGAAGTGATCTTCGCTATCATAAATTTCTTGAAGTATTGCGTAGCGCTCAGGGGTTTTTCTATGTCCGTTTTCCTCCAAAAAGGTGGTAAAGACATTTTTAACTATTTCCTGATTCTTCTCGGAAGCCATACAATTTATGTTAATGTACAAAGGTACAGTTAAATTTTTATTCCTTTCCAAGAGCCTGTTCAAGAATTTGTCAATAGTTTTCCAAAGTCCCTTATTGCCTTACCATTTTAAACCAATGGGCCATGATGCTCAAAAATTTTGTCCCATGGTTTCTCAAAAATGGCCATTGGGCCTGCGCAACACAATTCCTAAATCATTGACTACAGTCGGGTCACTTTGTCAATACCGTTTATTTGTTGCAGGTTCTCGGTAAGTTTGTTCAAGATGCCCTTGTTCTTGACCACAACGGTAATTTTGCCAGTAAAGGTGCCGCCATCCGTACTAAAGTTAAGATTGCGCATGTTCACGTGCATGTTATCGGAGATTACTTCGGTAATCTCACTTACAAGACCTAGGTTATCTATACCGGTAAGCTGGATATCCGCCTTGAATTCTTCCTGTGAGGAATCCACCCATTTCGCGCTGATAATTCGGTATGCGTAATTCGACTGGAGCGAAATGGCGTTGGGACAATTCTTTTTATGGACCTTGATTCCTTCGGATACGCTCACAAAGCCAAACACATCATCGCCTGGAATGGGGTTACAGCATTGTGAAAGTTTATAATCCAATTTTTCTTCCTCCTTGCCAAAGACCAAAAGATCGTATTTGGAGGTAATTTCTTCCCGATCGATATCCTCTGGAGCTGGGCTCCTTCTGATCCTATTCTTAAAAAAGCTTATAAAGGCATTGCTGTAGGAAGAGGCAAAATCCCGAATCATCTGGTTGTCTATAGACCCAATACCTACCCTAAAGAAAAGGTCCAAACTGGTCTTTAGTTTGAAAAAGGTGACCATTTTATTGATGGAATCTTCGTTCAAGGTAATTTTTTGGGATTTTAATTTCCTTCTGAGAATTTCCTTGCCTTCCTCTGCAACGGATTTTTTTTCTTCCCGTAAAACCGATTTAATCTTGGCCCTGGCCCTTGCCGTTGTGGCATAGTCCAACCAGTTTTGGTTGGGCTTTGCGTGTTCAGATGTTATGATTTCCACCTGATCGCCACTGTGAAGGGTCGTATTCAGGGGTACCAGTTTGCCATTTACCTTGGCGCCACGGGTACGCATGCCCACTTCCGTGTGAATGTTGAACGAAAAGTCGAGAGGTGTGGCCCCTTTTGGAAGTGATTTTAATTCCCCTTTTGGTGTGAATACGAATATTTCTTTGGAGTAAAGGTTCAATTTGAACTCCTCCACGAAATCGACCGCATTCGCATTCGAATTTTCCAAGGCCTCTTGAAGCTTGTTCAGCCACACTTCGATGCCCTGTTCCTTTTGCTCACCGTGCTTGTATTTGAAATGCGCGGCATAACCCTTTTCGGCAATTTCGTGCATCCGTTCGCTTCTGATCTGTACTTCTACCCATTTTCCTTTGGGTCCCATCACCGTGATGTGAAGGGCTTCGTATCCGGTCGATTTTGGCGAGGATATCCAGTCCCTAAGGCGTACAGGGTTGGGGGTAAAGTGATCGGTTACAATGGAGTAAATTTTCCAGGCCAAAAACTTTTCGTTCTTGGCATCGGATTTATAGATTATCCGGATTGCGAACTTATCATAGATTTCATCAAAGCCCACATTTTGGGCCTTCATTTTTCGCCGCATGGAGAAAATGGACTTCATCCGGCCTTTTAAATAATAATTTAACCCTTCCTGTTTCAGCGAGTTATCTATTATATTGGAAAAGGTATCTATGTAGGCTTGCTGATCTTCCTTGCTCTCCTCGATCTTATTTTTGATATCATAGTAGACTTCCGGTTCGGTATATTTTAAGCTTAAATCCTCCAGTTCCGTTTTTATATTGTAGAGTCCAATTCTATGGGCCAGCGGAGCATAGATATACAAAGTTTCAGAGGCAATCTTCACCTGCTTATGCTCCGGCATGGAGTCCATGGTGAGCATATTATGGTAACGATCGGCTATTTTAATGATGATTACCCTTACATCATCATTAAGTGTCAATAGCATTTTTCTGAAGTTCTCCGCCTGTTGGGAGATGTTCATATCCTTTTTAAGGTGGGATATTTTAGTAAGGCCATCTACGATACGGGCTACGGTTTCACCGAACATACGATCGATATCGTCCAAGGTGTATACCGTATCCTCCACTACGTCATGTAAAAGGGCGGAAGCAATACTTACCGCATCCAAGCCAATTTCCGAAGCTACAATCTTAGCCACGGCAATAGGGTGGAATACATAGGCCTCCCCGGATTTTCTGCGTTGGTCTTTATGGGCATCAACGGCAACCTCAAAGGCACTTCGTATTAGTTTTTTATCATCGTCCGATAAAGTTTGGTAACTAATGCGTAGAAGCTCCTTATACTCCTGGGCAATCAGCTTGTTCTCTTGTTCTATTGCAGCCTGTGTCATACTTGATTAAAATTAGCACAATCCTAACTGTTAGACAACAAAAATTATGCCTTTAAGTTTCTGATTCTTTCTACCAAAGGTGGATGTGAATAATGGACAAAAACATAGGTAGGGTGGGGCGTCAGGTTACTCAAGCTATTTTTTGAAAGTTTCTTTAGGGATGATATCAAGGGAGGTGCGGAGAAGGTGTTTTTTGCAAAATCATCTGCTTGATATTCAAATTTTCTTGAAAAGTAATTCATTAAAAGACCCGTAAGTTCAGAAATGGGACTATATAGAATTCCAAAACCTATCAATGCTGCATGGAAACTAGGTAGGTCAACACCAACGGCCAGGGAAATACTGGGGTTGTTAATGAATAAGGAAAGGATGAACAACATAAGGCCCGTGAGCAATACCGATGTAACCAAATTGAAGATGATATGGTTTTTCTGGTAATGACCAATTTCATGGGCCAGAACGGCTACAATCTCATCCTCTTCCAAATCATTGATCAATGTGTCATAGAGGGTAACCCTTTTTTCCTTTCCAAATCCTGAAAAATAGGCATTGGCCTTAGTGGATCTTTTGGATCCGTTGATGACGAAAATATTGTTTAGTTCAAAGCCTACCTTGCTCGCGTAAGCCTCTATTTTACGCTTCAATGTGCCTGCCTCAAGCGGTTCCTGCTTGTTGAACAGTGGAACGATCAATTTGCTGTAAAACAAATTCATGAACAAGGTGAATAGCGCTATTAACAACCACGTGTACAGCCAAAAGCTTTTCCCGGCAAACTGAAAAAACCAGATAACCAAGGACAATAGTATTCCGCCGATTACGATGGTCATCAGCCAACTTTTTACCTTGTCCAATAGGAATGTTTTTTTTGTGGTTTTGTTGAAACCGAATTTCTCTTCGATGACAAAAGTCTGATAATAGGAAAAAGGGGTACCCAGAAAATCGCTACCGATCATAATGATTCCAAAAAATAACAGCGCCTGAAGGATTTGGTTGTCTGTTATACCTCGAACTATGGTATCCACAAACCCAAAACCGCCAAAAATTAAAAACCCAACAATAAGAGTCAATGAAAAAACGGAAGTCACGATACCAAACCTATAGTTGGCCAATTTGTATTCCTGTGATTTTTTATATTCCTCAGGATTGTAGACGTCGCTTACTACTGCAGGGACGGCATCCTTATATTTCTTCGCGTTGAGATAGTTTAATATTGTGGAAAGTACAAAATCCCCTAGGAGAATGGTCAAAATACAATAAAAAACAAGGGTGTGGTCCATATAGGCTTTTGAGATTAACGAACGATTATTGTTTTTGTTATCCTAACCGCTGCCGTTTCGCCTCAAAGATAAGTATTGCCGCGGATACGGAAACATTCATGGAATCGATAGCCCCCTCCATGGGAATAAGGATATTTTGGTTGGAATTTGAAATCCAGTCATCACTAAGACCACTATGCTCAGTACCTACCACAATGGCGGTAGGTCCCTTAAAATCAACATTGGTGTAAGGTTTGGAAGCCGTTAGGGCCGCACAATAAATGGAAATATTGTTTTCCTTCAAAAACGATATGATGGAGGTAGTATCTGTGAGGACGATCTTTCTGGAGAAAATACAACCCACACTCGAGCGAATAATATTTGGGTTATATAGGTCCGTTTTTGGGTTTGCTATGAATACCGCATCGAGGTTTGCGGCATCGGCCGTTCTTAACAATGCCCCTATATTCCCTGGTTTTTCAGGCGCTTCGGCCACCAGGATCAAAGGGTTTTTGCTATGTAGTTTAAATGTGTCCAATTCATGGGTCTTCGCTCTGGCAATGGCGATAACACCTTCCGTGGTGTTTCTATGGGCCATTTTCCCATATACTTCGGTACTAACGGAAATCAAAGGGGTTTTCTCCATTTCAAGGGAGGCCTCCAAGGTCTCTTTTGATATCAATTCCGGACAAAATAAGAGCGTATCCAGCAGATACTCACTAGATATCGCTAGTTCGATTTCCTTTCTTCCCTCCAAAACAAAAAGCCCGGTTTTCTTTCGTTCCCTGGATTTTTCCTTGAGCAAAAGGACTTTTTTTACCAAAGGGTTCTGTAGGCTGCTGATATGCTTGATTTCACTCATTTAGAGCAAATTTAACGGAATATGTTAACTATTGATGAATGTTTCGACCTATAAAAATAAAACCAAATACCATGACAAAACAACTAATTCCCTTATTACTGATACTTGTTGCCTTTGGGTGTAAGGAATCACCAAAAAACGAGCTAGTAAAGGAAACCAAAACGGATACACCCGAAACAAGTACTACGGAAGAAAACAAATACCCGGCTAGTTTGAAGCTGGTTTTTGATGCCCATGGAGGACATGAAAACTGGAAAAAGTATTCTACGTTATCCTATGATATTGATAAAGGGAATTCCAAGGAAGTGCATAGTATCGATTTGTACAAAAGACGGGACAGGATTACCATGGACGGGATTGAAATGGGCTTTGACGGGAACCAGGTTTGGATACAGGATACATCAAAATCCTACCAAGGAGACCCGGTATTCAATCATAATTTGATGTTTTATTTTTATGCAATGCCTTTTGTCCTTGGAGATTCAGGCATACAATATGGCAATACGGAAAGCCTGGAGTTTGATGGAAAATCCTATCCGGGGATTAGCATAACCTACAATGCTGGTGTTGGAACATCACCAAAGGATGAATACTACATTCACTACGACCCGGAGACTTTTCAAATGTCCTGGTTGGGATATACGGTAACTTATAGGACAGGGGAGGATTCAGATAATATAAAATGGATTCGATATGACGATTGGCAAAAAGTGGAAGACCTGTTATTGCCAAAATCCATTTCCTGGTATGATTATGAAGGTAGGGTCATAGGGGATAGAAACAATACCGTCAATTTTGAAAACGTTGAACTTAGCAAAGAATCCAAACACAAGCAATTTTACGAAAGGCCCGAAGGAGCTATTTTTGTCGAAGGTAGGAGGCAAACCTAATCACATGTATAATTCAAACCTAATGAAAGGTTAAATAGCGAGGTAACTAATTCGTTACTTCCAGAATAATAAGTAATTTAGAGGTTCAGGTATTTTGGGCTAGTCCCTAGGGTAAATTGGAGTAAAATGGACCTACTTTTTTTTGGTATTGCAAAGGATATTGTTGGGAAATCCCAAATGATCATGGATTTTGGTGAAGATTCCCCTAATTCGGTGGCGGACCTAAAACAAGCCTTAAAAAAAAGATATCCCGAATTTTCCAAGTTGACATCTTTGGCAATTGCCGTAAACAGTGAATATGCGAAGGATGATGTTCAGCTTAAATCCAATGATGAGGTGGCGATAATTCCGCCAGTAAGTGGAGGCTAATGAATAAGATCATAGAAATAGTACAGGAACTGGATACCCATAGTGTGTATCAGGAATTATCCCACCCCAACAGCGGTGGCATTTGTGTTTTTGTTGGTTCTGTGCGGGAGTTTACCAATAATGAACAGGTAGTGGCCCTGGAATTTGAGACCTATGAATCCATGGCCCTAAAGGAGATGGATAGATTAGCGGATGCGGCCTTGGAGAAATGGAAATTGAACAAAGTGGTGATCAAACATGCCGTTGGCAGGAAAGAGGTACAGGATGCCGTGGTAATTGTGGGAGCCTCTTCGGCCCATAGGTCGGAATCCTTCGAAGCATGTCGGTTTTTAATAGACACCTTAAAGCGAACAGTACCTATTTGGAAAAAGGAGATGTTCAAAAATAAATCGGTCTGGGTTTCGGCACATCCATAAAAAGAGCTTCTGGGAAGGTGATAGATTTAGATGACGTTTTGAGTTGCCAACACTAAAGATTATATTGAAGGAATATGTTGATAGACAATCATAATAGAAAAATTAATTACCTAAGACTTGCCGTTACGGATCGATGTAATCTTCGATGTAATTATTGTATGCCCGCCGAAGGGATCAACTTTGCGAAAAACGATAAACTGCTCACCATTGAAGAATTGAAAACCTTAAGTACTATTTTGGTGGGGCAGGGAATCGATAAGATTAGAATTACGGGGGGCGAACCTTTCGTTCGAAAGGATTTGATGGAATTGCTCAGGCACCTTTACAGACTTGATGGTTTGAAGGACATATCAGTTACCACCAACGCTACCTTGATTGGACCCTACATTGATGAGCTAAAATCAATGGGGATAAAGAATATTAACGTAAGTCTGGATGCGATACATAGGGAAACCTTTGAACGAATAACCCGAAGGAACCAATACGATACTGTGCATAACATCCTGATTCGATTGATCAGCGAAGGTTTCAACGTACGTATCAATTTCATTGCTTTGGACGGACAGAACACGCAGGACATTCTACCCATTTTGGAATTGGCTAAGCATTATCCGGTATCCGTTCGGTTTTTAGAAGAAATGCCTTTTAATGGAGGATCAAAAACGTTTCAAAAAATTGCTTGGGACTACAAGCGCATTCTCGACCATATCAAGTCTGAACATCCTGACTATTATAAACTGGAGTCACCAAAGACATCTACGTCCATAAATTATAAAATTCCGGGGCACCTTGGAACCTTTGGGGTCATACCCTCCTTTAGCAGAACTTTTTGTGGAACCTGTAACAGGTTAAGGGTATCTGCCACAGGCGACGTAATTACCTGTTTGTATGGAAAACCCAGTGCGAACCTAAGGGATATTATGCGAGGGGAAGATTCAGAAAATAAAGTTAAGGAAGAGGTTTTAAAAGCAGTTGGGAGCAGGGCCAAAACCGGTTTCGAGGCACAAGAAAAATATGCCAACGTTTTTTCAAATTCCATGACATCCATCGGAGGATAAAAAAATGGAGAAAAAATTATCACATATCAATGAATCTGGCAATGCTGTCATGGTGGATGTTTCTGAAAAAAAGGAGACTTCAAGAATTGCCGTTGCGTCCGGGCGGGTACTATTTCCGTCGGAAGTGTTTCAAGTATTGTCCGATAAGGATTTCCTGGGTAAAAAGGGAAGTATCGTGCAAACAGCGGTAATTGCAGGGATACAAGGTGTGAAAAGAACATCGGAACTGATTCCGTTGTGCCATCAAATCAATTTGACAAAAATAGATGTGGACATCGTTCCCGGTGAAAATCAATTTCATATCACCTGCACGGTAAAATGTAACGGAAAGACCGGTGTGGAAATGGAGGCACTTACCGGAGTTTCCGTAGCGGCACTCACCATTTACGATATGTGCAAGGCGCTCTCCCAGGATATTGTCATTACAACGGTGCAGTTGGAAAGAAAATCTGGAGGAAAAAATGACTACGAAAGATAGATTGTATGGATTGGTGCTTTCCGGAGGTAAAAGCACACGAATGGGTCAAGACAAGGGGCTGATTTCATATCACGGTGTTCCACAAAGGGAACATTTATACCACCTTTTGGATACCCTGTGCGATAAAACCTTTTTGAGTGTTCGCCAAGACCAAGATGAAGAAATAGCATCTAGCTTCAAAACCATTTTGGACCGGAATGAATTTAGAGGTCCTTACAATGGATTGCTTTCGGCATATAGGAAATATCCAGATGTTGCCTGGCTAGTATTGGCCTGTGACCTTCCCTTATTAGACGAGGCCTCCTTGAAGGAATTGATCGCTCAGCGCAATACGCAAAAAATGGCTACTGCCTTTGCAAACAGGGACAATCCGCTTCCTGAGCCTTTATGTGCCATTTGGGAGCCTCAGGCCTTAAAAACTTCAATCGCTTACCTTGAGGCGGGTAATGGTACCTGTCCCCGTAAGTTTCTTATTAATAACGACGTTTCCCTGGTATTCCCTAAAACCCCGCAAGTTTTATTGAATGCCAATTCCCAAGAGGAATATAAGGAAGCCCTGCAAAAATTGGAGTCCTGATGGAAGATAGGTACCATAGGCAGACCATTTTGCCCGGTTTTGGCCAAAAGGGCCAAAATACCTTGGGCAAGGCGAAAGTCCTGGTCGTAGGGGCTGGTGGACTGGGTGTGCCCGTCATGACCTATCTCAATGCCATGGGAGTAGGAACTCTAGGAATTGTAGATGCCGATGTTGTTTCCATGTCCAATTTACACAGACAGGTGCTTTATACGGAAGTAATGGTAGATAAGCCAAAAGTGGAGATGGCCAAGCAGCAATTGTTGGCACAGAATACATCCACAATAGTTCATGTCTACAACACCTATCTGAACCCTGGAAATGCTTTAGGAATTATACAAAACTATGATGTAGTAGTAGATGCAACGGACAATTTTCCTACGCGGTATCTGATAAACGATGCTTGTGTCATTCTAAAAAAGCCATTTGTTTACGGGGCCTTGCACGGTTTTGAGGGACAGGTAAGTGTATTTAACTATAAAAACGGACCCACGTATCGATGTTTGTTTCCCAAGATGCCAAAAGCAGATGAGGTTCCCAATTGTATTGAACATGGAGTATTGGGTATACTTCCAGGTATTATAGGAAATTTGCAGGCCTTGGAAGTTATTAAGGTTGTATGCGGATTGGATGGTGTGCTATCGGGAACATTGTTATTATATGATACGCTCTCGCAGCGCATGGAACGTATGAAATTTAGATTAAATTCTGAAAATCTTATATTGAGGGAGTTACAGGATTCCTATGATTTTGATTGCGAGGTGGTAATGGAATCCATGGAGGCCATCGGAATTCAAAACTTGTTAAGGGATAAAAAAGTGTCGCTTTTAGACGTTCGGACCGAGCAAGAATTCCAAAGAAACCATATTAAAGGTGCCAAAAATATTCCTCTGGACACGTTGGAAAATAGAGTGGGCGAACTAGCAAGGGAAAATCCAATCTACGTTATTTGCCAATCCGGTATCCGAAGTAAAAGAGCGGTTTTGATGCTTCAAGAACTTTTTCCGGACAGAAAATTTATCAACGTTGCTGGCGGTATGAACCAACTAAATACCTATGCAAATACCTATTGAGCAGCTAATTTTCCTATGTTTGGGTTTTTTCATAGTAGCTATGTTGTATTCTTCCGTGGGTTTTGGGGGAGGCTCCAGTTATCTTGCCTTGTTGACCCTTTTTTTAGGTAGTTTTTTTACCATTCGCTCCATAGCCCTTATTTGTAACTTGGTCGTTGTTTCAGGAAGTACCTATCTCTATTTTAAGAACGGACATGCGAAATTGAAGGATTTTCTCACTTTTATCATTTCCAGTATACCGCTGGCTTTTCTGGGGGCCTCTTTCCGATTAAAGGAGGAAATATTTTTTATTATCCTAGGTATTTCCCTGATTTTATCGGCTATATTTTTGGCAATTCAAACATTCAAATGGGCAAAGTCGGTACCGGAGACCAAAAAATATCCAAATTATTTAAGTTATTTTTTAGGAGCGGGCATTGGTTTCTTATCCGGTTTGGTGGGTATTGGTGGTGGAATTTTTCTAGCACCGATTTTAAATCATTTACGATGGGACAAGGCTATAAAGATTGCAGCCTTGGCAAGTTTCTTTATTTTGGTCAATTCTGTATCGGGACTTTTGGGATTGGTAACAAGTGGTTCCTTGTCACTTCCGTGGTTTGAGACGCTCTGCTTAGCCATTGTGGTGCTGTTAGGTGGACAGTTGGGAATCCGCATCAGTTTAAAGCGTTTTTCTGCCAAGGGAATAAAGCGTGTGACGGCACTTTTGGTAATGATTGTGGGTGTACGGGTATTGTTGGTGAATGGATTGGGAGTGTTTTGATAGTTCAGAGTTCAGAGTTTAGAGTTCAGAGTTAAAAGTTATAAGTGAAAAGTGAAAAGTGAAAAGTGAAAAGTGAAAAGTGAAAATTAAAGTGAAGCATGCAGAGTTCAAAGTGCGGCATGTAGAGTTCAAAGAGCAGAGTTCAAAGCTTAAAGCTTAAAGTGCAGGGAGGTAATTAAATAGCCAACCGTGAACTGTGAAAAGTGAAGAGTTAAGAGTTAAAAGTGAAAAGTGGTGAATGAAAAGTTTTTTCTTTAACCAACAACGATAAAACTGTGATCACATTTAAGGAAGCATTACAAAAAGTTTTAGAATATCCGCTGGATTTAGGTAATGAACGGGTACCGCTTTTGGATAGCATGGGCAGGTATTTGGACGAACCTATCTATGCCGATAGGGATTTTCCTCCGTTTCACCGCGTGACCAAAGATGGTATTGCCATACAGTTCGATGCCGTTATGGGAAAGGTGCAAAAGATTCGGATTGAGGATGTTGCCAGCGCAGGGATGGCCCAACTTGCACTGGAGGATAATTCCAGTTGTATCGAGGTAATGACGGGTGCCGTATTGCCAAAAAATACGGATACGGTTATTATGTATGAGCATCTGACCATTGAGGATGGCGTTGTGACCATTAATGAATCTGTAACCAAAGGTCAGAATATCCATTACAAAGGAAGCGACGAAAGCAAGGGAGCCCAAATTTTGTCGGCAGGAACCAGAATAACCCCCGCGGAAATAGGCGTCATGGCCTCCGTGGGAAAGCCAATGGTACTGGTCAAGAAAGTACCCAAAGTTTGCAGTATCGCTACAGGAAATGAATTGGTGGATGTTGATGTGACTCCAGAATCCCATCAGATAAGAAAATCAAATAGTTTGACCATGTTGTCCGCCTTGTCCCATTTAGGAATCAAGGGGAGTTCTTTACATCTTTTGGACGATAAAAAAAGTATCGAGCAAGGACTTTCATCGGCCTTACATGAAAACGATGTGTTGTTGTTGAGTGGAGGGGTTTCCAAAGGGAAATTTGATTTTATTCCCGAAATAATGGATGCGATGGGCGTTGAGAAAATATTTCATCGGGTGGCGCAACGGCCCGGGAAACCCTTTTGGTTCGGAGTTCATAAGGAATCGAAAACCGTAATTTTTTCCTTTCCGGGGAATCCGGTTTCGACCTTTGCCAATTATCATTTTTATTTTTTGCCGTGGCTTTTTAATTCCTGGGGAATCACAGTGGAAAATCAATTTGCCAAATTGACGGTTGAACTGGACATTAAACCACCCTTGACCCGATTTATTCAAGTAAGTACCCATTGGCAGGACAGCTGCCTACAGGTTACCCCAGTGGTGGAGAATGGCTCCGGCGATTTAACGAGTTTGTCCCGTGCCGATGGTTTTATTTGTTTGGAGCCTAGGGAATCGGCATATATGGTAGAAGAAGTAGTTAGGTTTATTCCCATACGATAACGTGTAAGTATGAATTTAAGAGACTTACACAAAATGAACACCTATATGGACAATACAGGCAAAATGCCCGTGTTGTTCTTAGGACATGGTAGCCCCATGAACGCCATTGCCGACAATGAATTTGTCAAAGGTTTCAGGAATCTAGGAGAAGAGTTGGAAAGACCCAATGCCATTCTTTGCATTTCGGCACATTGGGAGACCAAAGGAACTTATGTTACAGCCATGGAGCATCCACAAAACTATTCATGACTTTGGGGGTTTTCCACGGGCGCTGTACGATGTGCAATATCCTGCTCCCGGAAGTCCGGAATTGGCAAAAACTACCAAGGACCTAATTACCAAAACGGATGTGGGTTTGGATTATCAATGGGGCTTGGACCATGGTTCATGGAGCGTCGTAAAACATCTTTATCCTATTGCCGATGTCCCTATTATTCAAATGAGTATCGACTATACCAAACCTCCTTTGTACCATTATGAACTTGCGCTGGAGTTGGCTGCTTTAAGAAACAAAGGGATTTTAATAGTGGGCAGCGGTAATATGGTCCACAACTTGAGAATGGTGGCATGGGACAAAGTAAATGGAGAACCATATGGTTACGATTGGGCCAACGAAGCCAATGAAAAGATGAAAACCTTTATTTTGGAGAATAACCATTCGTCTTTAATAGACTTCAGGTCACAAGGAAAGGCATTCGATTTGGCCATACCTACACCTGAACACTACCTTCCTTTACTTTATGCAATCGCGCTTAAAGAGAAAAACGAAGATGTCTCCTTTTTTAATGATGCGCCTTTAGGAGGATCACTTTCCATGACTTCCTTAAAGATACACTAGGGTTCATTACTACTTTATAGTGTATGTTTATCACTAATGATATATTATTTCCCTTTGGGTAATAAATTCATTCTTTCAACAGCAACGGAGTCAATTTTTTGTTTGGAATATAGAACTGGAAAATACTGGTCCTTTGCCCAAGGTTCGAATAGATTGCTATAAAAGGGACTCTCTGGGTCTCCAGATTGTCCAGGGCCATTGGTAGCTTGTGCGGCATCCCAATCCCCAGTATTAATGATCATTCGGAAAGAGGCTCCGCTCGATTGGTTCAAATTGCCTCCCGTAGAACCTGGCGTGGTACCATTACCTCCCCTGGGCAAAGGACCTAGGTTGAAAAGGGTGTCACGCATGGCTTGGTTGACAACCTTTCCCAAGGCATGCTCTATATAAATATGTTTGTTTTTTGCCTGGCCATACTGCCATTTTTCCATATCGGGACCCAATCTGTTTTCCAAATCGTCAACGGCATTTTGAAAGGATTTCTCTATAAGAGCGTTTCTGTTTTGCTCTGTATTGCCCTCAAATGCAATTTTAGGATGTGAAACAAAGTCAATAATTGTTTTAAGTTGCAATGAGGTTACAATCGATTTTGCTTCTTCGGGGATGACCAAATTTTCTATCATTTCCGCCAGCGAATTTTCCCAAGCAATGTAGATGGCTGCGGGTATTGAATTTGGATTCAAGGTAAAATCCCAATCCTCTAATTTCGTTTTGGCTTCCTCGTATTTACCATCCAAGGTAATATTTTTCAAAAAGGGTAGAAGTTCCTTGGCAGGTAAGGAAAGATAATCGGTTTGTAAGGCCTTAAAATCCTCAATGTTAAAATCCGATTTATTACTTAAGACATCTTCAATCCTGTTGCCCCTGTACGGATCGGACCATGAAAAACCAATGGCATCCCAATGTCCGTAATCAGGTGGTGTTACATTCTGGTTGGCCGTTGCTATGAAGCCCTTAACCGGATTATAATCGTTCGGTTTATCGATAATAGGCAAATAACCGTCCCATTCATAACTACCATCCCCGGGAACGGGTACCAACCCGCTAAAATTTCTTCGGATAGGGGCGATGCCCACAGCTTGCCATCCAATGTTCCCTTGTTTGTCCGCCCAGACCATATTTTCCCCTGGAATATGGCTGTAATTACAAGCTTCCCTAAATTCCTCCCAGTTTTTGGCCTGATCCATCCTAAGGGAAGCCAAATAAGGCGAGCCACCAGGTTCCAACCAGGCGCAACGAACCGCGTAGGCTACATGATGTTCTTTATCGATAAGTGTTACCGGGCCATGTTGCGTATAGTGTAGATTAACGATGGTGTCTTTTTGCCCCTTTACCTTAATGGTTTCCTGTACGGTTTTCATGTTCACCCATGCTCCTTGGTACTTATATTGATTCTGATTTTCAGGATTGAGTTCGTAGACGTACAGGTCTTCTCCATCGGTCTCAAAAACAGTGAGTCCCCATGCTCCATATTCATTATGACCTATGGATATGCCGGGAATTTCTGGTTCTCCTCCGCCTATTACGTTCCAGCCCGGGGCTACCAAATGTGCCATATAGCGCAAGGAGGGAACTGCAATGGTCCTGTGCGGGTCATTTGCCATGTACGTGTTGCCATCCTTGGTTAGGGTGCCGTTCACCACCCAGTTATTACTCCCAATGGAAAGGGAATCCCTGTTTTTTTTCTGGTTTTCAATAAAAACATCAGCGATTTCCTGACCTCTGTAGTCGGGCTGTATGTCTGCTGGGGTAAACCTCACCGATTTTCTATAGGCATTATAAAGCTCCAAAATATCTTGGGACAACAATGCCTTATCTATTTTTTTATCCAGGGTTAAATCCGGGTCTTTCGGGTGCAGCCAAAATAATTCCTTTGCCTTATCAGGACCCAATGCTGCGACCGTCCTGCCTATTTGTAACTCTTCGTTTATGTTTCCCAATAATCCCTGGTGCCTGGATATCACCACTTCAGGAGTCCATTTTTTGGGCTGTATGTCCAATATCTTGAACTCTATGGGAAGCTCATCGGGGTTTTTCAATACCTCCTCAATGTAGGCATTCACTCCATCCGTATATGCGGTAATGATTTCTTCTCCATCGCCATGATAGAGGTCCATTTCGGTTTTCATATCGCCCCTGAACTTAAAAAGGCGGGTGCCAATATCCCGCTTTAATTCACGTTCCCCTAAAATTTCGGCCACGGTACCTGTCGCCTGTCTGCGCCAAATTTCGAACTGGAACAACCGGTCCGTCGCCGCCGCATATCCTTGGGCAAAAAAGAGGTCGTGCTGATTCTTGGCGTAAATATGGTTAATGCCCCATTCATCCCGTACAATTTCTACAGGTTCTTTCAGTCCTTCTATTTGAAGACCTTCCGTTGAGGTTGTGGTTTTTTTACATGAAAATACTACGGTCAAAAGGACCATTAAGATTATTTTTTTCATAATTAAAAGTTTCTTGTGGTCATAAAAAAAGCCCGATAGTTTATCGAGCTTTAGTTGTTGTTGTAATCACTAACCGTTTGTGTCGATACCTATCGACTTAAATGTACCATTTTATCTTCGGTTTCAGAAACGATTTACTCCCCCTCATATTTTCCCATATATCGTTTCCATAATTCGGTTTGGTGGGTCTCCAAGGAAATATTCCTGCCATCGATAAAGGCATGGGTCAACTGGTTGGTACGCATATCCAAGGCATCACCCTCCGAGATAAATAGTGTAGCGCTTTTGCCCACTTCCAAGGTGCCGTAGCTATCATCGATACCTAAAATTTTTGCCGAATTCCCGGTGATGAGCTGCAAAGCCTTTTCCTTGTCCAATCCCTGTTGTCCTACTTGGCCCGCATAAAAAGGCAAGTTTCGTGTCTGAAAATTCGAAGCCTCAGTGTTTTGAAGTGCCACCAACAAACCGGCATCGACCAATAGTTTAGGTAATTTATAGGGAAGGTCATAATCATCGTCATCAAAAACAGGAAGGTTGTGCGTAAACTGGACCAATACGGGAATCTCGTTCTTTTTTAGGAAATCAGTTATTTTGTGGGCCTCATAGCCACCTACCAAAACAACTTCCTTGATTCCGTTCGCCTTTAGCGTGTTTACGGCATCTATAATTTCCTTTTCGCCATCCGCATAGACATACATTTTTTGAGATCCGTTCAAAACTCCATGCATGGCCGCAAACGCGGGATTCACCTCTTTAGGGCTTCCTTTTCCGTATGCCGAGGCATTTTTAATGAAAGTAACAACGGTCTCAACGTCTTCTGCATAGTCCTTATTGGGTTTATATCCTCTTTCTTCGCCCATCCACCATCGGCCCTGCCTAAAACTTCTTGGCCAATTCAAATGTACTCCATCATCGACTTTAAGTGCGGCGTCTTCCCAGTTCCAGGCATCGAACTGTACAATGGAGGACGTGCCCGATATTCTCCCGCCGGTAGGTGCTATCTGTCCAAGCAAAACACCATTGGGCCGCATACTTTCCACGACTTTTGATTCTGCATTGTAAGCGATTAAACTGCGCACATGGGGAATCAATTCCCCAATTTCGTCCTGGTCGTTCGTGGCTCTTACTGAATTGATTTCAACCAATCCCAAGGTTTTGGCCGGCGCAATAAAGCCAGGGTAGATATGTTTGCCGGTGGCGTCGATTAACTTACCTTTTCTGGCAATCTTCATTTTTGAATCCCCAACGAAGGTAAGTTTTCCCTCTTCGAACATGATCAAGGAACTTTCAATGACCTCGCCATTTCCTAGATGGGCGGTAGCGCCCTCGATGGTAATAGCTTCTGTCTGCTTTGGGGCAGGTGTTTGCTGGGCTTTACTTGGCACATAAATTATGAATGCCAGAAAGAGTAGTTGTATGTTTTTCATTTTGCTATATATTTTCAATTAGTGGATTTTAAAGGGTTTCACAAGTGAAAATTTGTTTTACACTTTGTTTTGGGCCTTGGGTTTTGCCACCACCCGCTTTTTCCTCGAGCATCATTTTCACCAGTTCGTTGCGTTCCTTTTTTATGGCTTCCCTTTGGGCTTTATCCTTTTTCAAATCGAAATAGGTAGTTCCTTCGATCATCGTTCTTTCAGCTTTCGTGTAAACGGACAAGGGGTGGCCAGACCATAATACCAGGTCGGCATCCTTGCCTTCCTTGATACTTCCTACGCGATCATCCAAGTGCAACAGCTTTGCAGGATTGATGGTCACCATTTTCCATGCCTCAAGTTCCGTCATCCCTCCATATTTGATGGTTTTGGCAGCCTCTTGGTTCAACCTTCTCATCATCTCACGGTCATCACTGTTAATGGCCACTGTTACGCCCTGTGATTGCATGATGGCCGCGTTGTAAGGGATGGCGTCGTTCACCTCGTATTTGTAGGCCCACCAGTCGCTAAATGAACCTGCGCCCACACCATGTTCGGCCATTTTATCGGCAACTTTGTAACCTTCAAGAATATGCGTAAAGGTGTTTACTCTGAAACCGAATTTTTCCGCAACCTTCATCATCATATTTATTTCGCTTTGAACATAGGAATGGCAGGAAATGAACCTTTCGCCATTTATGATTTCTGCCAGTACCTCTAGCTCCTCGTCATATCTATAAGCTTGTCCACTTTTTTTCTTTTCGTCATATTCCTTGGCGCGTTGAAAGTAGTTCATGAAAACTTGTTCAACGCCCATCCTGGTCTGAGGAAAACGTGAACGACTGTCCCAGTTGGACTGCTTTACGTTTTCACCCAAGGCGAATTTTATGAACTTGGGGGAATTATCGTAGATAAGGCCATCTGCTTCCTCGCCCCATTTTAACTTTAAAATGGCGGAACGGCCACCAATGGGATTGGCGGAACCGTGCAATAACTGGATGGAAGTAACACCTCCCGCAAGGGAATGGTAAATACCCATGTGTTCCGGATCTACTACGTCTTCCATTTTTACCTCGGCAGAACTGTTATGACCGGCCTCGTTGACGGCCAATGCGGCGATATGGCTATGTTCATCGATAATACCGGCCGTAAGATGTTTTCCCGTAGCATCGATGACCTTGGCACCACCGGCACCTAAATCGGTACCAATTTTGGCGATTTTACCGTTTTTAACCAGTACATCCGTATTTTCCAAAATACCAGCGTCCTCACTGGTCCAAACCGTGGCGTTTTTAAACAATACGTTTTCCTGTTTAGGTTTGGAGGCATAGCCATACCCTACATTGGGATAGGTTACCGGCATGACGTTAGGGGTATCCGATTTGTCTGATTCCTTCTTGGATTTTTCTTCAAACCCAGATTTTTTTGTTGCCGTGAAAAAGGTCTCCGTTCCATCAGGTAATAGTAACCTGCCAGAGAGGTCATCTGTTTCTGGAAGTACCGGTCCTATCATGCGGTAGGTTTTGTCGCCTTTATCCGTGGAAAAGGAAAAGGTCAGCCAATCACCGTCATAGGAAATCTTGGAGGTAAGTTTTAGGGTATCCTGTTTTACTTCGACCTTTGGTTTGGCTATTTCACCGGTTATGGATACATCATAGGTTTTGCCTTGGGCCGTTAGGCTGTAATTACCTCGTATATCTTTTGTGTCCTTGTCATTGATAATGTTTTTATTGCCTTGGACCCAGTTTTCGTAAAGTGTGGTGGATTTGTCAAAAATATCACCGGAGGTAATCAGGAAGTTCGCATGCGCTCCCTTTTTTAGGGATCCAAGCTCGCCCGATTTCCCCAATATCTCTGCGGGTATGGTAGTGAGTGCCTCCAAGGCCTTTGTTTTGGACAATCCATATTCTATGGCCTTCATCAAGTTCTCCTTGAATTTGGTCATGGATTTTAGTTCGTAAGGCGTCAAGGAGAAAGAAACCCCGTTTTCCGCCAAAACCTTGGGGTTCGTTGGTGCCTGGTTCCAATAGCGCATATCCTCCAAGGAAACATAGCCCGCTTGATATGGATCGGATACATCATACGCTTCGTGGAAATTCAAAGGAATGATCAGTTTGGCATTGGTCGCTTTAATTTCATCGATTCGCTCAAACTCGTTGCCACCGCCCAAAATGGTGTATTGTATACCAGTGGCATCCCCAATTTTATCGGCCCTGAGCACGTTGCCCTTGTCCTTGGCCTCGAAAATCTGTACAAGACTTCTATTTTTGATCAGGGCTTCCAATGATCTGTCCGTAGTGGATGCATTTCCGTTCGCGTACCAATCGGCATCGCTGTACATCTGTCGCAACAAGGCCAATGCGCCCATAAGGGAAGTTGGGTACGACTGTTGTTTGGCAACACTCTTTTCCAAAGAAAAGTATTGGGCGGAATTATCATCCAATATTCTATTGGCGTCCGTACCTGTATTGTTCAGGGCAATTAGTACCCCTGTACCTCTTGCGATACCGTCATGAATATGTGAATTTACCGCCCCAAAACCGGCCTCGATTAATTCCTTTGCTTCCTTTTCGTTATACTTAAAGCTGCTAATGGCATCGTTTTCCGGCATGATATGGTCGTTCCAGTAAAAACCTTCTCGTGTAGGCTCAAATTGTAGGGAACGCCTACCTCCGCCACTTTGCTTTGGCTGTTCCACCCCAAATTTGGAATAAACGTCTATGAAGGAAGGGTAAATGGATTTTCCGTTCAAATCCACCACAATGGTATTTTGAGGCAGGTTGACGGAGCTGCCAACGTTGACAATTTTTCCGTTTTGAATTAAAAGTGTCCCTTTTTGAATAACTTCTGTAGGCGTTACAAAAATTTTGGCATTCGTGAAGGCCGTATAGTTATTGTTGTTCGCCTTTACGCCTTCATTTTCAGGGAAATAATCTTGAGAAAAGAGAAGGGCACTACACCAAAAAAGGCATAGTGAAAAAATAATTTTTTGCATTTTTGAGTTCGTTTGATTAGTCTTTCTAAAATTAAGGTTTAATAGCTGCTTTCCCTTGATTTTGGTTTTTTTTAACACTGGAAAATCGGGAAATAAATATTTGAATGGGAATTTTTGTAAATAAATCATTTCGATGGTCCTATACTTAGAATTTTATCAGATTACTAAGTGCTTGTCGTAATAATACCAGGTTATAAATAGAAAAATTTCTGCTTTTTACAGCGGATACTTTTTATGGTAGGCTATCAATAGGGAAACCACACCATTATAGCTCTGAATACCTTGGGTTTGGTTATTCGCCTTCAGAAAGGAATTGAAGATGGACTTAAATACAGGTTCCATGGGGTTTTCATATTGTTCCCAAAATAGGGCCATTTCCTGAAAATTTGCCCGAACCCCGGGATTGAGCTTTTGGAACATTTGGTTGAAAGTCTCAGGATTTCCCCTGCGTACATCGCTTAGACAATATCCCAAGACATAGGCATAGGCCGCATATTGAAAGTATGGGTCCTTGTTTTTTGAGGTCACCAAATAGCCAATGAAATTGGTCTCGTTTTCTGCCGAGTATCCCAATTGATGCCCTATTTCATGGCCGGCCACTATAGGAAACCTAAAATTTGGCAGAATGCCATTTACCTGTGCTTCATTGGTAAACGGATTCAGATAGCCTGCGTACCCCATATAGGTCAGTCCGGTACTGAAAAGGGACGTTTTGATACTCGGACGATGGTATTCCAAAAAGTTGAACTCCTTGGCAAGCTCTTTATAGCCGTCAACACTCTTTTGAAGCATTTCATCTTGGGAATAGGGAATGTCTACCTTATTGAGGGTGTCACCAACAATATATTCTTGGATGGAATTTGTTTTGTTGATAAGTCGATCTGTAAAGTCCAATAATTCTTGATAATCCTTGGTTTCCGTCAATGCCAATTTCTCCGATAGCGGTTTGCGATAATAATTAAAACCCCAGGCCAAATGAAATGTCAAATAGGCAATGGAGAGTATCATGAGAACATCCCTTAGGAACTTCACCTTATGTGTTTTAATATAGCTCCATTGTCGGTATACATAAAAAATGGCAATGCAAATAAGCAGGAAATAGAGCAAGTCCCCAATGGAAAAAGGGACCCATCCAAAGAGCAGCCTAAAGAATCTCGATACATAGGGATATAGGCCCAAACTGTAATAGGATTCTATGAAATCTGTGTTTTTACCAAGCCATTTTACAAGGATGATTTGGGGAATCAAAGAAACCGCGATCACAGTTTTGAGGGACATTTTCATCTATTTAAAAATTTTTATTTCATTGGAAATGAAGTGAATAAAAATTTTCTGCTTAGATCAACCGCTGCGCTTTCGCACAAAAAATTTAATTGGCACCGCCAAAGGGTATTATAATCCGAGGCTTGCCTCGAAATTAAAAATTTGTTTCCTGCGAATGCCTCGTGGGCTCGCCCCGAGGTAGCTTATTATTTCGGTGGTTATGCAAAAAATTAAATTTGTTTGTGCTCATTTCATACCATCAAAAATAGGGATTTGATTGGCACCGCCAAAGGGTTTCATATTCCCAGGCTTAACTTTACTTGCATACTATCGATTGATGGAAACGACTATTGGGCCTGCTTTTTGAGTTATTTACTTTATGGTATGTATTTTTACTGAAAATTTTCAATCCTATGGAAAACCAGATACTCAAGTTGGAACCCAAAACCGTTTGGAAAAATTTTTCAAGATTGAATGCGGTTCCAAGACCTTCCAAAAAGGAGGAAAAGGTGATCCAATTTATGGTCGGGTTTGGAAACTCACTAAGGCTGGAAACCTTTACGGACGCTATTGGCAATGTCATTATCAGGAAACCTGCCACCGTTGGGATGGAGAATAGAAAAATGATCACCCTCCAATCCCATCTGGATATGGTGCACCAGAAAAATGCGGAAACCGACTTCGATTTTGAGAAAGATGGAATTCAAATGTATATAGAAGGCGATTGGGTAAAAGCAAGGGGGACAACATTAGGTGCGGACAACGGTATGGGTGTGGCGGCCATCATGAGTTTGTTAGAGGCAACGGATATTGCCCATCCGCCTTTGGAGGCCCTATTTACCATTGATGAGGAAACAGGCATGACAGGGGCTTTTGGGTTAAAGGGTGGTTTGTTACAAGGGGAAATTTTGTTGAACCTGGATACCGAGGAGGACGATGAAATTGACATTGGGTGCGTCGGCGGAATTGATGTTACGGCCACTAAAACCTATGGCCAGACTCCGGTAATCCCGGGGGAAGTTGGTTTAAGGATCTCTATAAAAGGACTAATGGGTGGACATAGTGGTATGGATATCCACAAGGGTCTGGGCAATGCCAATAAGCTCATGAACCGATTATTGTTCCATGGAAATGAATTTGATTTCAGGATTTCGTCCATCCAAGGAGGTGGTTTGCGAAACGCTATTCCCAGGGAAAGTACGTGTCAATTAAATGTGGATGAAAATCAATTGACCTCCTTTTTGGAAACTTTAGAAAAGGAAGCCCTAACAATAAAGTCGGAATTGGCGGATATGGAACCGAAACTTGGGATTGTCGTAGAGGTCATGGGCCGACCTTTTGACCAATTAATGGAATTGGAGGTTCAAGAACTACTTCTTAAAACTATATACGGATTGCACAATGGGGTTTACCGAATGAGCGCCAGCATGGAAGATTTAGTTGAGACGTCCAATAATGTGGCCAAAGTTCGTGTGGCCGATGGAACTATAGAAATTGGGTGTTTAACTAGGTCTTCAATAGAATCGGGGAAAATGGATTTGGCAAATACCTTAAAATCGGTATTGGAGTTGGGTGGTTCTTCCGTGACATTCACTGGGTCATATCCTGGATGGAATCCCAATATGGATTCTGAAATATTGAAGGTCGTCACATCGGTATACACAAAATTATTTGATTCAAAGCCCCATGTGGTAGCCTGCCATGCCGGATTGGAATGCGGAATATTAGGACAGAATTATCCAGAGATGGATATGATCAGTTTTGGTCCGACCATCAAAGGGGCCCATTCCCCTGATGAACGCGTAAGCATATCCTCGGTACAGAAATTCTGGAAGTTCTTGTTGGAAATTTTAAGGCAAACCCCATAAAAAAAGCCCGATTTCATAATCGGGCTTTTCAATTTTATTTCTATATCTATTGTTGAATCCCTGTAATCTCCACATCAAATACCAAATCTGAATTGGGAGGAATGGGGCCGGATCCCTGTGCTCCATATCCAAGATGTGGAGGTATGAACAGGCGCACCTTGTCTCCAACGTTCATGCTCAAAAGACCCTCTCTGAAACCGGCAATCAATGGTGATTCCGGACTATAGTCCATGGGTATGGGCATATAACCACCGCCTTGTAAACGTCTCTCGTCGAACATATCGTATTGTCTGGCAATTTCTTCATAATTACTATCGAAGAGGGTTCCGTCTTCCAAATAACCGGCATACATAACGCCCACTTTTTGCCCTACTTTAGGTTTCTCGCCGTCACCTTCGTTCAAGACTAGTATTTTGAGACCGGATTCCAAAGTTTTGGCCTCCTGTTTTTGAGTCTGCAAGGTTGATGCAAATTCAGATTTCATTTTCTCCATTTCGGCCCTTTTTGCGGCTTTTTCCTTTTCAATCGCGGCAAGACGCTCTTCTTCGCCATCAAAATAGTCCGTCATAATTTTTACGGCATCGAACTTCCTGGCCTCTTTTCCATTTCGAATGATTTCAATGGTGTTCATTTTCACGGGTTCCACAGGTTTGTTATTGCCAGGGGTTACCTGCACATTTGCAATGGAATCGACCACTTCCAAACCTTCCACCACTTCACCAAATACACTATGCCTGTTATCCAACCAAGGGGTAGGGGCGTGGGTTATAAAGAACTGACTGCCATTGGTAGCGGGTCCAGAATTGGCCATGGAAAGTATACCTTTTTTATCATGGATCAATGAGTCGTTGAACTCGTCCATAAATTTATAACCTGGATTCCCTGTACCTGTAGCCAATGGATCTCCACCCTGTATCATAAAGTCTTTCATCACACGGTGAAAGGTAAGTCCATCGTAGTATTTTTTTCCTTTGAACTGTTCACTTACAAAGGGGCTATTGCCTTCGGCCAATGAAATAAAATTGGCAACGGTTACCGGAGTTTTTTCATGCTCCAACTTAACGATAATATCCCCGTGGGAGGTTTTGATATCGGCAAAAAGGCCATCTCCCAAATCTGCTCTTTGACTGGTTTTGCAGCTCGCCATGATTAGGATTAGGGCCGCCCATAGGTATGTTTTCTTTATCATAATGGTTATTCTTCTAGATTATTCTGTTGTTTTTCTATGTTTAAAATTGTAATGGTTGATTTTAAGGGAACATTGGTCCCAATTTTATTGTTGTCGCCGTGATACCCAAAGGCGATGGAGGAAGGGAATAAAAAAGTGGCCTTTTCATTTTCCTTTAATAGCTTTATCGCATCCCGCATTCCTAGGAATAGCTCCTGTTTGTCCACTTTGTAGGTGAATGTTCCAATATCCGCTTCGGAATAGATCGTATCGTTATCCAATGTCAAAAGATTGTACTCAAAAGTTACGATGTCATCGGTCCGGGGCGTATACTCCGTGGAATCGTTTACCCTAAGGTAATGATACCAGGAACCTGAAGCACTATGGGTGTAGTGTTTCAAGGAATCCTTTTTGATGATTTCCTGAATCTTTTTTTCTTCGGCCTCCAATAATTTTCTACTTCTTTCAATGGATTCCTTAAAATAACTGCCACTTTTTCTTTGGACCGGTTTTCTGGGCTCCGGACCCTTACAACCAAAAAGCAGAACAAAAACAAGTAGTAAGCCTAGGGATCTCATTCCGTCAACGCTTTTTTATAATTTGGTAATAGTGAAACAAAATAGTCGATGGTTTCCTGCAGCGGTTTTTCGCTTTTGCCTCCTGCCGCATTGGTATGTCCGCCTCCCTCAAAATGATTTCTGGCGAATTCGTTCACGGAAAAATCACCTACGGACCTGAAGGAAATTTTAAAGATACCTTCCTCTTTATTCTCTATGAAAATAACGGCAAATCGAATTTTGTCCAGGGTAAGGCCGTAATTCACAAAACCTTCCGTATCTCCTTTTTCATAATCGTAGCGGTCCAGTTCTTCTTGGGTCAAGGTAATGTAGACCGTATTAAATTCATAAAGAATGACCATATTTTTCAAGGCACAGCCCAACAAATGCAATCTACCGGGCGAATTGGTATCATATACCCGTTGGTGGATGGCCGTATTGTCTGCTCCCTTGTCCATAAGATCCGCCACGGTACGGTGTGTTTGGCTAGTGGTTGCCTTAAACTTAAAAGAGCCGGTATCCGTCATGATACCCGTATAAATGCAATTGGCTATATCCTGGTCGATCAAATCCCGGTCCCCCATGGCATCGATCAGCGTGTAGACCATTTCGCAGGTGGAGCTCATATTGATATCTGAATAGGTAATGTCTGCATATCCAGAAGGTTGTTGGTGGTGGTCCAACATGACAAACTTCGCTTTCGCATTTTCCAAGCATTCCGCCATTTGTCCTACACGTCCAAAGTCGTTAAAATCCAAGGTGAAAATGATGTCCGCCTCCGCAATGAACTTTTTGGTTTCAGCATTGTGTCTTTCGTAGTTTAGGATTTGATGGGCTCCTGGCATCCATTTCAGGAACTTTGGAAAATCATTTGGAGCGAGCACCTGGGTATTATGTCCTTTTTTGGTAAGATACCAAGACAGGGCCAAGGTGGAACCTATGGCATCCCCATCAGGATTCTTGTGCGGTATTATGGCAATCCTTTTTGGAGAGGAAAGCAAATTCTTCAACGCTGCTACTTGCTCAAAATTCATGGCCGCAAAGATACAATTTAATGGGAAAGGGAATGTATGGACTGGTTCTTTTCATTGCGGATACGCATTTTGTAAACCCATATAAAGTTGCGGTTCTTTGGGAAAAGCGTATTTTTGCGCAAAATTTCAATAAATGACTACAAATAGAACATTTACCATGATAAAGCCCGATGCCGTGGAAAACGGACATATTGGGGCTATTTTGGAAAAAATTACGGCGGCCGGTTTTAAGATCATCGCCATGAAATATACTCAATTAAGCGTACGGGACGCACAGGAGTTTTACGCTATTCACAAAGAACGACCTTTCTTTGGGGAGTTGGTGGAATTTATGACGCGTGGCCCCATTGTTTCGGCTATTTTGGAAAAGGAAAATGCAGTGGAGGATTTCAGGGCGTTGATCGGGGCAACCAACCCTGTAGAAGCTGCGGAAGGAACCATTCGTAAAATGTTCGCGACTGACATTGCCGAAAATGCCATACACGGTTCGGATAGTGATGCCAATGCGGCTATCGAGGGCGCGTTTCATTTTTCCGGTAGGGAAATATATTGATAAGAAAATTTCATTTAAGAAAGTAAGGCTGTTCAAATATTTGGACGGCCTTTTTTTGTGGCCTCCGCTTTGCTCAAGGAGACTGTATTGGCTTATTCGTTGGTACCGGCTAGACGCCCTGCGCTGAACGATTTGCTCGAAATCTCAATTAAAAACTATCCATTGTTTATTGAAAAATGTTCATTGCCAAATTCACACTGTCATTGAATACTGATAACTGGTTATTGTTCATTGTAAACTGCACACTGCCGCTGATTACTGTCAACCGATAAATGTTCATTGTAAACTGTTCACTGCCAATGAGTACTGATTACTGGCAACTGTAAATTGTTCATTGCTCACTGTTCAACGAAGCACTAATTTTTTAATCAATTCTTTTCCCAACTCTTCGTTCAACATCGTAATAATTTTGGTTTTTCCATGACTGAGTTCTTCACGGAGTACGGAGGACGATAGCGATACAAAGAGCGTGTCTCTTTTGAGTTCCACATCTGTAGTATAATTTAATACGCCGTTTCCCATAAGGTTGGCCCATGCGGTGCGCACATCCACTTTGTTCATGCCTTCCTCTAGATTGTTCTTTTTGATGAAGGCGGAGAGTGCATCCTGTAAACTTAAGTGGTCGTTTTCTCTTCGGGACATTATCAATCTAATTTTATAGGTTCAAACCTTTTAAAATAATACGTGATTCCCTCCGGATTTTCCACGGAGAATGAATCTCCTGATAAAGATAACAACCTTTCTTGCCATTCGCTCAAGGGATTTTCATAGCGCATAAAAAACATGCCATTTTCTTCAACGATAGTAAAAGGTTCCGCATCGTCAGAGGTTTCAAAGGTGCCATCGAACCTAGGTGCCATTTTTTTTCGGAAGCCCTTGCCATCCTTAAGTTCTATATAGTCCACCACCGTATTCATTGGATATTCCTTGGTATTGCCATTGGAAAACTCCACTTCCTCTATCTCCCAATACCCGTTCAAATGATGTAAATCTTCCAATGAAACCCTACCAGAGCAGGAAACTATCGATACCGCGAACAAAAATAGGAACCTTCGCATAATTCAAAGTTTAAAGATTTTATAAGTCTGATGAATTTTTTTTACAACGGCTTCGGTACGTTCCGCATGGGTGTCGCTTACGAATATCTGACCAAAATTTTCCTTGTTCACCAAGGAAATGATGTGGGAAACCCTATTTTCATCGAGCTTGTCAAAAATATCGTCCAAAAGTAAAATAGGATTGGTCCGTGACAATCTGCGCATAAAATGGAACTGCGCGAATTTCAAGGCGATCAAAAAGGATTTTTGCTGACCTTGGCTGCCAAATTTTTTTATGGGATATTCCCTAATGGTAAAGTTTAGGTCATCCTTATGTATCCCTACACTTGTGTACTGAAGCGCACGATCTTTTTCAAGACTGTCCAACAATAAGGTCCCTAGGGAATCGGATAACATTTTGCTATCATAAGTCAGGTTTACCTCTTCCGTATTGTTTGTTATGGCCTTATACTGCTCCTTGAAAATTGGGATAAAGCTCTCCAAAAAAAGTACCCTTTTTTTAAATATTTCTGAACCGTACCTTTCCAACTGGTCATTATAGACGGCCAAGGTTGCCCTGTCAAAAGTATGGTTGACGGCAAAATACTTTAAGAGCGCATTTCTTTGGGATAGTACTTTATTGTAGTTGATAAGGGATTGCAGGTAATCCTTGTCCGACTGAGAAATAACGCCGTCCATAAATTTTCTTCGCACCTCACTGCCTTCCAATATAAGGTCCCTATCCGCAGGGGAAATGATTACCAGGGGCAGGACACCAATATGGTCAGCGAATTTTTCATAGGGTTTTCCGTTCCTTTTGATTACTTTCTTATTGCCCTTTTTCAGGCTACAGACGATTTTCTCTTCCTTTTCCTCTTTTTGGAAGTGCCCCTCTATCACAAAGAAATCGGCATCATGGCGTATGTTTTGGGAGGATACGGGATTGAAGTAACTTTTGCCAAAGGAAAGGTGGTAGATACTATCCAAAATATTGGTTTTTCCAACGCCGTTATCCCCCACAAAACAGTTGATTTTGGAGTCGAACTCAAGATTTTTGGATTCAAAATTTTTGTAATTAAGAAGGGATAAGGTCTTTAAATACATTTAAAAGTTCCGAGTTTTTGGTTCGCAAAGGGCATCCGTTGCTTGGACTACCAAAAATAACGAATAAATACACTATTGGATTTCAATAAAAACTTTATTTTTGCGCGACCAATAAAATTAGAGATGGCAACATACAAGAAAAGAGGATTTAAACCCAAAACAAAGGTTGAGGCCCAGGAGTTTGAAGAGCAGGAAAGTACCACGGCAGAAGTATTCAGTTCTTTGGATGAAGGTGCTTCCAGGACGGAGGAATGGGTTTCAAAGAATCAAAATTATATTTTGGGAATCATTGGAGTGGTCGCTGTAGCGGTATTGGGATATTTGGCCTACAATCAGTTCGTATTGAAACCAAAGGAAGCGAATGCGGCAAACGAAATGTATTATCCACAACAGTATTTTGACCAAGCCCTTAACAGCACAACGGCCAAGGATTCGTTATTTACCCTTGCTTTGGAAGGTGCGGAAGGTAAATACGGTTTCTTGGACATAATAGCCGAATACAGTGGCACAAAAGCGGCGAATTTGGCGAATTATTCCGCCGGAATGTCCTATCTGAATATGAACAAGTACCAAGAGGCGATAGACTACTTGGAGGATTTTAAATCCGATGATGCTATTCTGGGAGCTTTGGCAAAAGGTGGTCTTGGAGATGCTTTCATGCAACTGGACCAACCCTCCGATGCCTTGGGGTATTATGAGGCAGCCTTTAAACATAGCAACAACGAATATACCACTCCTAAATTCTTGTACAAGGCGGGTGTAACGGCCTTGGAAATGGGCAATAAATCAAAGGCCTTGGAGTATTTCCAAAGAATCAAGGATGAGTTTTCAAGTTCTGATCCGGCCAAATCTATAGATGCTTTTATAGGAATCGCCAAAACTGGGGCATAATGGCCACGGAAAACAAAAATTTATCGGAATACGATAAGGACTCTATCCCAAACGCGAAGCATCTTCGGTTTGGGATCGTTGTTTCTCAATGGAATTCCAACATAACCGAAGGCCTGTACCATGGCGCGGAGACCGCCCTTTTGGATTGCGGTGCCCTGGCCTCGAACATAATCAGATGGAACGTACCGGGAAGTTTTGAGCTTACCTTTGGATGTAAAAAACTGATACAACAGGAAAAATTGGATGCCGTTATCGCCATAGGTAGTGTCATCCAGGGGGAGACCAAGCATTTTGATTTTGTTTGTAGTGCCACGGCCCAAGGCATCAAGGACCTCAATGTGCAAATGGACATTCCGGTCATCTTCTGTGTTTTGACCGATAATACCATGCAACAGGCCATAGACCGCAGTGGTGGAAAGTACGGAAACAAAGGGTCTGAAGCTGCCATTGCCGCCATTAAGATGGCCGTATTGGGAAAATAGGCATTGCCCCGCTACCCATTCCACATTTTCAATTTGACATTTCCAACAATCCAAATTGCTCGGTAATACGGTTCTGTTAACAAATTTTAGGGATCCTTGTACGGGGCTTTTTGCTATTTTGAGTAACTTTGAACTTATGGGATTCCTGAGTAAAATAACGCGTTTACGAAAAAATAGAAGGTTCGAATATAACCCAAGATTTTATGATGACAAAGGGAAAGGAAATCCCTACAGGATAGAACCCAAGTTTGACCAGTTTCGCAGTACCTTACAAAACCAACGGGGTTTAAAGAACAAAATCAGCAATGCCCTGGAAGATTCCCGGAGGGAAGGCGATAGAAATGTAAAAATTCGGTTCGTGATCATTTTGGCCATTCTCATCCTGATTTTCCTTTACATAATTGATTTCGATCTCTCCATATTTTTTTCCCGATAATGGCGGATATTATTAGACTTTTGCCCGATCACGTTGCCAACCAAATCGCAGCGGGAGAAGTAGTTCAGCGACCGGCCTCCGTGGTAAAGGAGTTGTTGGAGAATGCCATTGACGCCCAGTCCACGGATATAAAATTGATCGTTAAGGACGGTGGGAAAACCTTGGTTCAGGTTGTTGACAACGGAATGGGAATGAGCGATACGGATGCGCGCCTGAGCTTTGAGCGGCATGCGACCTCAAAAATCCAAAAGGCCGAAGATCTTTTTAATTTGCATACCAAGGGTTTTAGGGGCGAAGCATTGGCATCCATAGCGGCCATTGCCCATGTGGAAATGATGACCCGTACCGGGGAGGATGAAGTGGGTACGCACATAAAAATTGAGGGTAGTAAGATAATAAGTCAGGAAGTTGCCGTGGTTCCCAAGGGAACTTCGATGATGGTAAAGAACCTTTTTTTCAATATTCCTGCAAGACGAAACTTTTTAAAGTCGGACCAAGTGGAATTTAGACATATTGTGGATGAATTCCATCGGGTAGCCTTGGCGCATCCACAAATATCCTTCAGTTTTTATAACAATGGGAGCGATGTTTTCAATCTTCCCGGTAACGATTTTAAAAAAAGGATCGTTCAAATTTTTGGTCGAAAGACCCATGAAAAGTTGGTCCCTGTAAACGAAGAGACCAATGTCGTTAGAATATCGGGATACATTCAAAAACCCGAGTTTGCCAAAAAGAGTAGGGGGGAGCAATTCTTTTTTGCCAATAACCGATTTATTAAGAGTCCTTATTTGCATCATGCGGTCTTGGGTGCCTTTGAAGGATTGATCAGACCGGGTACACATCCTGGTTATTTTATTTGTTTGGAGGTAGATCCGGCGACTATAGATATTAACATACACCCAACCAAAACAGAAGTAAAGTTCGATGATGAGCATACACTGTATGCCTATTTGAAATCCACCATTAAACATAGTCTGGGCCAGTTCAATGTGGCCCCTTCCTTGGATTTTGATAAGGACCAAAATTTGGAGACCCCCTACGATTTTAAGGACAAAGCCGTATCGTTGCCGAGTATATCGGTAGATGCTGATTTCAATCCCTTTGAAAAATCAAGGGCTCCCAAAGAATCCGGGTATTCCAGACAACCGAGTGCCAAGGGTTGGGAAACTATGTACCAAGGCTTAGAACGTAAATTTCCCCAACAGGACATCGGTATCCTGGAAATGGAATCCGAAGGAATCAATAGTTCCATTTTTGGGTCAACTGCGGACACCGTGGATACGATTACTACAACCTTTCAGCTTCGAAAAAAGTACATCATTTCTACCATAAAATCTGGGATGTTGATCATCAATCAAAGTAGGGCGCACCAACGTGTACTCTACGAAGGGTTTTTAAGGAATATTACAATCAAAGAAGCGGTGAGCCAACAATTACTGTTTCCCCTGACCCTCAATTTTACCCGGGGAGAAATTTCCATTTTAATGGAAATACAGGAAAGCTTAAGTGCCGTGGGATTTGTTTTTGGTGATATAACTTCAGAAACTGTGGAAGTAAAGGGTGTACCCGTAGTGGTGACGGAAAGTGAGGTGCAAATGGTGATGGAGCAACTTATTTCCGACTTCCAAATGGAGGTTGCCGAAGATAGTTTTTCCCAAGTTGATATGTTGGCCAAGACCTTGGCCAAGACCTTATCGGTCAAAACCGGGGAGGTGTTGGACCAACGTTCACAGATAGGCCTGGTCAATGACCTTTTTGCCTGTAAGGAAAGTGCCCTGAGCCCTTTCAACAAGCGAACTTATACAACGATTACAGAAAGCGATATTGATAGAAAATTTATATAAATGAGCAGACTAACCGAAGCGATAAAACACCTGTTGATCATCAATATTTTGTTTTTCGTTGCTACCAGTATTTATGGGGACCAAATGTATCAATGGTTTTCCCTGTGGTTTCCAAAAAACGAGAATTTCGGGATTTGGCAGATTGTGACCCATATGTTCATGCATGGAGGGTTTATGCACATTGCCTTTAACATGTATGCCTTATATGCTTTTGGAACACCACTTGAACGTATGTGGGGACGAAATAAATTCCTATTTTTTTACTTTTCTGCGGGGCTCGGTGCTGCACTCTTGCACACCGGTGTCAATTACTTTTATTTTCAAGAAGGAATGAATGCTCTTGTAAATTCTGGTATTTCGGAGAGTACCGTGATGGATATTGTTTCTAAGGGGCAGTATAACACAGAGTGGTATAATATTGCCGGTAATTCTACCATAGATAATTTTTTAAGTGCCTATCATACCCCGGCTGTCGGTGCTTCAGGTGCCATTTATGGGGTGTTGGTAGCTTTTGGTATGTCATACCCCAACAGCGAACTTTTCCTGATTTTTCTCCCTATTCCCATCAAGGCAAAGTATTTCATTCCCTTATTGATTGGTCTGGATTTGTTTTCGGGGATTACGGGTTACGGGATTTTTGGACAGGGGATTGCGCATTTTGCCCATGTAGGAGGAGCGGTAGTAGGTTTTCTAATGATGTGGTATTGGAAAAAAAATCAATTTAACAATAATCGCTGGGACAGATAATGGCAGGAGTCAATATAAAATATCATTATGCGAGGTTAAGTGTAGCGGAAAAACTCATCGCCATTAATGTGGTGGTTTATATCGTTAGCGCACTCATTCCCTTTCTATTGGGCTTTTCAAAAAATAGTATAGTAAAGTGGTTTGAACTTCCCAATGATTTCTTTGGATTTTTGGTACAGCCTTGGTCCATTCTGACGTACTCCTTTTTTCATGGCGGCCTTGGACATTTGTTTTGGAACATGCTGCTTATCTTTTTTGTGGGCAGGATATTTTTGAACCTTTTTGACGGCAGGCGCTTTTTAAACGTTTACTTTTTGGGAGTTATCTTGGGTGGTTTATTTTTTATGTTGGGATATAACATATTCCCGGCTTTTTTCAATGTGAATGCCTCATTGATAGGCGCTTCCGCAGGTGCCAGTGCCATTCTTATCTTTATTTGTACATACATTCCCAACCAAGAGGTCAGGGTCATTTTTTTCAATGTGAAGCTTTGGTATATAGGTGTGTTCGTCGTGTTGATGGATTTGATACAACTTCCCACCAGTGGGAATGCCGGGGGGCATTTGGCCCATTTGGGAGGTGCTCTACTGGGATATCTCTACGCCAGTCAATTGTTCAAGGGCAACGATATAGGGGCTGGTTTTTCCAATTTTTTTGACAGTATTGCCAATATGTTCAAGCGTGCCGAAAAAAAAGCGCCCTTAAAGACCGTTTACAAGAACCAAAGCACTCCATCCAACAGAAGTACCATAGATTATGATGCCCAAAGCAAGCAGAAAAAGATAGATGCCATTTTGGACAAAATTAGTAAGTCTGGTTACGAAAGTCTTTCCAAGGCGGAAAAGGACTTTCTTTTTAAGGCAGGTAAGGAATAGAAACCATTTGGCGTATGTCTCTCTGGGGTAAAACCGTTTACGGGTTAAATATTGTTTTTTCGTTGGCATTGCTTTTGGCCTGCATGGCACCGCATATGAAGTCGGCCACCCTTTCCTTCTTAAGCCTGATAGTTCCTGTGTTGGTGCTTTTAAACATTTTATTTCTTTTATACTGGCTGATGGTAAAGCCAAAACGTTTATGGCTGTCCTTTGTCGTTTTGGTGATTGGCTTTTTTAGCTTGGGCTCTTTCGTTCAGTTCAGTTCCGGGGAAGCCTATAGCGAGGATGCCCTAAAAGTCATGAGTTTCAATATACAGGGGTTTGAAGGGTTTCCACGTAATTATGACCGACCCATTGTCCCAGAAATTGCGGAGTTCATCCAAAAGGAAAATCCGGATATCATTTGTTTGCAGGAGTTTGGGTACTACGGTTTGCGGAATGAAGTTTTTACCAAGTATCCATACAGTTTTACAAATTACGAGGTAGGATCAGAAGAAAAAGGGGTCTTAATGGCTATCTATTCCAAATACCCGATTGTCAATAAAGGTAATATTGAGTTTCCAAACTCCTTGAACGGGGCCAGTTTTGTGGATGTACTGTACCAAAAGGATACCCTTCGCGTATACAATCTACATTTGGAATCCTTAAAAGTGCGTCCCAGAAGCTTGAAACGGGAACGATCGGATAGATTATTGGGTCGTTTGCGAAATTCCTTTGCGAAACAACAGGAACAGGCAGATTTGATAAGGGAGCACATGAACGGGGTGCGGTATAGTAAAATTGTTTGTGCGGATATGAACAATACCCAATATTCCTATGCCTATCAGCAGCTAAAACAAGAGCTGGCCGATAGCTTTGTGGAAAAGGGAAATGGTTACGGTAGGACCATCAACTTTTGGAAGTTCCCGTTGCGAATCGATTTTATTTTAACCGACCCAGGTATAGATATTTTGGACCATACCAATTATAAGGTTTCCCTCTCAGACCATGAACCCATCATGGCAACGCTAAAGGTTACTTCGGACAAATAGGCAATCGGTGATATCGGCCACCATGTGTATCAAAAAAGCGATTCCCCAAATCCGGGTAGTTTTCCAAAACAGCATCAAAAAATATATACCCATCGCCCAATAGGTATGTAGGGGATGGAAATTGATACTACATCTATCGGCATCAAAAACGGGCGTAGCCAAAAGATGGTCCAAATCCAGTAGAATCCCGGCCAAAAGTATCAAACCTACTTTTAGTCTTTGTTCCTTAAAAAATAGGAAAGCCACAAGCAAAGGGACTATAAAATGAATACCATAGTGCAAGGTGAACCTAAGCATTGGACCCGTCTATTTCAATATTTCTTAGATATTCCAAGGTGTTGGGCCCCAGGTTGAAAAGTACGTCCAGAATGCTCAAGTTGGGTATGAACCCGTGTCGGTCCCCAAAAACCTGAACATATTCGGGGAAATCATACGGAACCTCCTTTTTGGCATTGACCAAATAGCGAAAATCTTTCCTATGTTCGAAGACATATTCTTCCGTGAAATTTTTTACTAAATCCATTTGAAGACAATCGCAGATTATTTCGATGGAAGCCAAGTTAAAATCTATTAGCAGTTCGAACTTTTCTTCATACAAGGGCCTAATCTCATCTTCATAAAATTCAAAAAAAGGAGAGGTTCTGTAGGCCGTTTCCAAAGTTCTCCAATGCTGTCGCTGCCATGGATAGGAATTGTCCAGTTTTACCTCTTTGTAGAGCTGCCTACCATCGGCACCTTTGGTATGTACGATAGGAATACTGAGCAGGTGTTTGCCCCTATCATTACAGATATGCGCCCGGTTTCTGTAGGTTTGTTTTTGATAGTTGTCCTGCAATTCAAATACTACATCCTTGGCTTTACCATAAATACTGAAAAAAGCCACATTGGGAAAATAAGCAGGATGGAGTATGGTCATGGGTGCCTATGGTTATTTTTTGGCCTTTTTTCGTTTCCAAAACCAGCTTCCTACAAAATAGGCCGCCAAGAGGATCAAGAAATACTTGAAATAGGATTTTGGCTCCCCATCACTGTTTACCGTCGTAAAGATTCGGTCCCATCTTGGACGCCATTTGGACATAGGTTCCGTAAAGTTGTCAAAACTCATCCATATGAAAATGGGCGTACCCACGATGTGGTTTTCGGGAACATATCCCCAGGCCCTACTATCTTCTGAATGGTCACGGTTATCTCCCATCATCCAATAATAGTCCTGTTGAAAAGTATAGCTGTCGGCAACATTCCCGTTGATTAAAATTTGATTGCCGTTCACGGCTAGGGTATTACCTTCATACTCGCGGATAATCTTTTTGTACAGCGGCAATGTTTTAAGATCCAAGGATACTGTTGTGCCTTCTTTGGGAATATAAATGGGTCCCATTTGACTGTAGTTCCATGGATAATCCGGACTTTGGGGAAAGAGGTTGATACCCCTTCTACCTTTGGGAACCACTTGTCGCACAACAGAATCTATACCGGCATCCTTACGTAAGGTCGCTACCATGTCATCTGTCAATGGTACCATTCGTTCCCGATCGGTTACCTCTTTAAGGGAAAGACGATTGTTTCTGATGACATCCGCAGGAAAACCTGAGCTTCCCGTATAGAGTTCCAGTTGGCCATCGGCCAATTGATTGAACCCTTTTAAATAGGGATTAATCGCCTGTGCCTGTTGTTGGTTTACGGGACCGGATATGTATTTTCTGGTAAAATCCGTAATTCCCAATTGGTCCAGTATTCTGGAGGATACCCCTTTTTGGGAATAAATAATATAGTCATACTGGGGTTTGGCACTGCCGGGCAATACCAATTGTTTGTCGTTAATAAACACGTAGCCGTCCCGAACTTCCAAGGAGTCCCCGGGAATGCCCACACAACGTTTTACATAGTTGGATTTTTTGTCAATAGGCTTTTTGACCCCCGCTTCTGCCCTAAAAAATTGCCTAACGGTATCGGCAGGCCAGCTGAAGACCACGATATCGTTCCGTTCTACTTTTGTAAATCCCGGTAAGCGAAAATAGGGAAGTTGTGGTTTGTTCAAATAGGATTTTGTTCCAATAATAGGCAAGGTATCATGCACCATGGGCGCGGCAACCGTAGTCATAGGAGTTCTCGCCCCATAATGGAATTTGCTCACGAACAAAAAGTCACCCACCCGTAGGGTTCTTTCCAAAGATCCCGTGGGTATCACATATGGTTGAATAAAATAGGTATGTACCAACGTTGCCGCAACGACCGCAAAAACAATGGAGCTCACCCATTCGCCCAATGCGGTACCGGGGTGGAGGCTTCTGTTTTCAATATATTTAACATCCAAGGCATAATTTACATAGTAAATGTAAAACCCAAGGGTCAAAACAACCAACCATGACTCTGCTAGGCTGTTCCTTCCATAACTTCGAATGGTCTCTACCCAGATTACCGGAAACATCAGAAGATTGATGATGGGGATGAACAATAAAATGACCCACCACTTGGGCCTATTGATGATCTGCATCAACACGATGGCATTGTATATGGGTACGATGGCCTCCCAGGGCTTGCGACCAGCCTTAACATATAATTTCCAAGTTCCTAGGAAATGAATTACCTGAATTGCTAAAATGAAAATAATCCACTGAGTTCCATTCATGATGTTATGTTTTACGCTATAATCGAGATTTTACGCTCCGTCTGGGAACTTAATTTGATTGTATCAGTCTAATGACTATTTATTTGTTACTTGTTTTAACCTAGGTTTAACACATCCTTTATCGTAAAAACACCTGTCCTGCCCAAAATCCATTCCGCCGCAATGACCGCACCCAAGGCAAATCCCTCGCGGTTGTGGGCGGTATGCTTGATTTCAATGCTGTCTACCCCGCTTGTGTAATCTATTATATGGGTGCCCGGTGTATCCCCAATTCTTTTGGATGCAATCTTTAACTGTTGATTTCCGCCTTCATCCAGCTTCCAATCTTGGTAGCCCGTATGGGAAATAATTCCTTCCGCCAAGGTAATTGCCGTGCCGCTGGGGGCGTCCAGTTTTTGGGTATGATGTATTTCCTCGAGGGATACTTCATATTGGGAAAGGTTATTCATCATTTTGGCCAAATATTCGTTAAGTTCAAAAAAGATGTTTACCCCTAGACTAAAATTGGAGGCATATATAAAGGCACCATTTTTTTCCTCGCAATAATGAACCAATTCCCCATATTTTGAAAGCCACCCCGTAGTTCCCGAGATGATGGGAATGTTATGGTCAATGCAATTCTTGATATTGTCAAATGCGGCATTTGGAGTGCTGAAATCTATGGCCACATCCATTATGGAGTAATCCACTTCTTTATTTTCCACATCGATTTTGGCAATGATTTCATGCCCCCTTTCAACGGCCAACCGCTCGATCATTTTTCCCATTTTTCCGTAGCCGAAAAGTGCAATCCTCATAGTTAAAATTTTATGGTTAAGGCCATTCCATAGGTGGGGTTGTTGGTAACGGCATTCAGGTCTAGATACGGTTCAAAATCCAGGCTAAGATCATTATCAATATTAAATTGCTTTAGATGGGCATCCACATTGGCATCAATAATATTCAAACTGTAGATTACAATGGATAATACCAACCATAGGTCTCGGTCTCGCTGGAAACGTTCCTGTTGGTTTTCAAGATCGCCGTCATCCAAGAGGGGAAAAATACCTTCACCATTGAATTCGTCGTCCGTAAAACCTGCCTGTCTTCTTTTGAATGCCGTCCTGAAACGCTTGTAATTGTCATTGTTCCAAGTATAGGCGTATACACTTCCCCCAAGAGCACCCCAAACTATGGGTGTTTTCCAATATCGCTTGTTGTAGATTTGTCCCAGACCGGGAAGCACGGCAGAGTAAAATGCAGCTTTACTTGGGGCTAAAGGATTAATGTTTCTAATTTTTTTTACACTTAGGGAATCGTCCATGACCAATACATCCGTACTAAGTGCGTTGGAAATGGAATCCGTTGTTTTTTCCTCCGGAGTCTCTTCCTCTTGGGAATAGGAAACTGCGGCCAAAAAAAACATTAGGAAGAGTATTGAAAAGTGTTTATGCACCCGTTATCAGCTTTTTTATACGCTCGAATTCTTCTTTGGAGTGGAACGGAATGGTAATGCTTCCTTTGGAATTTCCAGAGGTCTTCACTTTAATACCTGCGGACAGATGTTTGGAGATTTCTTCGATACCCGATGCCACATAGGTAGGGGTTTCCACCTTTGATTTGGTAGGTTTGGGAGTATCTTTTTGATGGTAATTCTTTACGGCATTCTCCGTATCCCTGACCGATAAATTTTGTCCCACGATTTTCTCATAAAGGGCTATTTGGTCCTGTCTGCTTTCGATGTTCACCAAGGCCCTTCCGTGGCCCATGCTCAAAAACCCGTCACGCATTCCGGTTTGAATAATCGGGTCTAGCTTTAGTAATCTCAGGTAATTGGCAATCGTTGACCGTTTTTTTCCCACTCGGTCACTTAGTTTTTCTTGGGTCAGATTGATTTCATCTATAAGCCTTTGATAGGAAAGCGCAATTTCAATGGGGTCTAGGTCTTGCCGTTGAATGTTTTCCACCAAGGCCATTTCCAAGGATTCCTGGTCGTTGGCGATGCGAATGTAGGCGGGAATGGTATCCAATCCTACCAATTTGGATGCTCTGTACCTTCTTTCTCCGGATACGAGTTGGTATTTGTTGAAACCTAGCTTCCTGACCGTAATGGGTTGGATAACGCCCAATTCCCGGATGGAAGTGGCCAGTTCCTGTAAGGTTTCGTCATTAAAGTTGGACCGGGGCTGAAAGGGATTGACATCGATGTCCTCCAAATCCAGTTCAATAATGTTGCCCACAACCTTGTCCGCATTTTTATCCGTTGCAGATTGTATATCGTTATCGGGGTCTTTTAACAATGCCGATAGTCCTCTTCCCAAAGCCTGTTTTTTTACTGCTTTTGCCATGTTATGCTGTCTGCTTGTTTTTCTTTACTACCTCGTCCGCCAGATTTAGGTAGTTCGTGGCCCCCTTACTGGCGGCATCATACTTTATGATACTTTCTCCATAGCTGGGCGCTTCGCTCAATCGAACATTTCGCTGTATGATCGTTTCAAAGACCATATCGCCAAAATGCTTTTTGACCTCTTCAACCACTTGGTTGGAAAGGCGTAACCTAGAATCGTACATGGTCAATAACATTCCTTCAATATCCAATTGTGGATTGTGGATCCGTTGCACGCTTTTGATGGTATTCAAGAGTTTACCAAGTCCTTCCAAGGCAAAGTATTCACATTGAATGGGGATAATCACGGAATCTGCAGCAGTTAGGGCGTTCAAGGTCAATAATCCCAAGGAGGGCGCACAATCTATGAGAATGTAATCGTAGTCGTCCTTCAGTTCCAAAATGGCCTTCTTCATCATGTATTCCCGTTCATCCTTATCTACCAATTCTATTTCAATGGCCACCAAATCGATGTGGGCCGGAATTAAATCAACATTGGGGGAAGTAGTAGGCATTATGGCTTCTTTGGCGGTTTTCGTATGTTCCAAAAGTTGGTAGGTGCCCAACTCGATACTATCCACATCAATACCCAACCCAGACGTAGCGTTGGCTTGGGGGTCTGCATCGATCAACAGTACCTTCTTTTCAAGCACCCCTAGCGACGCCGCTAAATTAACGGTCGTAGTCGTTTTGCCAACACCACCTTTTTGATTTGCAATAGCAATTATCTTGCCCATATACCAAGTAAGTTAGGGTGTAAAAATACGATTATTTGTGGGGCTGATAAAAGGATTTTGTTAACACTAGGTGAATAACCAAAAGCTTTTCATTAAAATAGCGTTAAATTTTTATATATCAAAACGTTATATAGGATTCAAATGTAATCTGGAAATCGCGACAGAAATCACATTATTCTTTTTTTTCCTTGCGTTTGAGACTGTCCTCATATTCAATTAAATAGATTTCCTCGTTTTTCTTCTTTAGATAATATTCTTCCCGTGCAAATTTTTCCAACTCATCCTCGTTGGACAATTTTTCAATGACTTTTTTATCCTTTGCGATCTCTTTTTTTAGGAACTCCTGTGTTTTTTCAAGTTTATTTATTTCACGTTTAAGCTCCATATGTATCAAAAGGGAATTGGTATCAAAAAATACCATCCAAATAACAAAAACCGTGAGCACCAAAACATAAATATTGGTCATGACCTTGAACCATTTTTTCTCCTTTAATTCATTCAGTCCCATTAGGCCTTGGCTAATTTTTCGTTAATAATGCTCCTTACAATTTCAACGGCTACGGTATTGTATTTATTATTGGGAATGATGATGTCCGCATATTCCTTGGTAGGCTCTATAAATTGCTCGTGCATCGGTTTTATGACATTCTGGTAATTTTTCAAGGTTTCGTTCAGGTTCCATCCCCGTTCGTTCACGTCCCTTTTTAACCTCCGTATTAGCCGTTCGTCCGTATCGGCATGCACAAAGATTTTGATATCGCACATGTTTCTGATTTCGGAATTCGTCAAAATTAAGATTCCTTCAACGATCATAACCTTTCTTGGATGGGTGGGTATGGTCTTTTCCGTGCGATTACACTCCAAAAAGGAATAGACCGGTTGTTCAACGGATTCCCCTGCTTTTAAGGCCTTTAAATGTTGCTCCAGGAGTTTGAAATCAATGGCGCTGGGATGGTCAAAATTGGTTTTTCGACGCTCTTCCAAGGTTAGGTGGGAAAGGTCGTTATAATAGGAATCCTGGGAAATTACCCCTACTTCGTTTTTAGGCAATTCGTTGATGATTTGATTTACCACGGTAGTTTTTCCGCAGCCTGTTCCTCCCGCTATTCCAATAATGAGCATTAAATAATTATTTAGCCCAAAAATACATATTTGAATCTCAAAATTGTACAAAACTTAAAATTGAAGCTCGGATACTTCGCTATCTAATGGTAAGGTTTACTTTTGCACCATGCAAAATGAACATGTAAAACCAAACTTTGAATTCGTGGCCCTAATGGCATCGTTAATGTCCATTGTGGCCCTTACGATCGATGCCTTGATTCCCGCGATTTCGGATATTGGAATCGCGATCAACAGTTTGGATGCCACCCAAAACCAACTCTTGATTATCATGATATTTTTAGGACTTGGGGTAGGCCAGCTGTTCTTTGGGCCCTTATCTGACAGTTTGGGAAGAAAACCCATTGTCTATATTGGTTTTGCCGTTTTTGGGGTAGCCAGTATTATCTGTCTTTTGGCACCCAATCTTGAAATCATGATCGTAGGAAGAATTCTCCAAGGTGTTGGGTTATCGGCGCCAAGGACCATTAGTATTTCCATCATTAGGGATACGTACCGGGGCGATTATATGGCAAAGATCATGTCCTTCGTTACAGCGTTTTTTATTATCGTGCCGGTTATTGCACCTGCTTTTGGTAAATTCATCATGAGTTTTTCCAGCTGGGAAGGTATCTTTTATGCCCAGTTATTTTTTGCGGTACTTGTGTCCTTTTGGTTTTATAAAAGGCAGGAAGAAACCCTAAAACCTGAATACAAGGTTCCCTTTAAAACATCCGTATTTATTAGGGGAACCAAGGAAATTTTCAAGCATCGCGAAACGGTTTCCTGTACGATAATCTCTGGATTGATTACCGGTTCTTTTTTGGTGTATTTGAGTTCGGCCCAACACGTCTTTGAAGAATTGTACGGCTTGGCCGATAGTTTTCCTTTAATTTTTGCTGGATTGGCCATTTCCATAGGTTTTTCTACCCTGACCAATGGTACCCTTGTGGTACGATTTGGTATGCGAAACCTGTCTTTTGTTGCCTTGTCCACTTTCACGGCAATCGCCCTACTTTACAGTATTATTTTCTGGAACGAACCAGACCCCAGTGTGTCCGTTTTGATCTCTTTTCTTTCGATTCTTTTTTTGTGCTTGGGCTTTATTTGGGGGAACTTAAGGTCTATTGCCATGGAACCTATCGGGCATATTGCGGGAATAGGAGCTGCCATAACGGGATTTGTGTCCACAATTTTGTCCATACCCATTTCCATATTCATCGGAAAGTATATTACCGACACCGTGTGGGCCTTGTTTGCAGGTCTGGGGATATGTGGATTGATTTCAGTGGTCCTGTTCATTGCCTTTAAAACAAGACCACTGTTTGCAAGTAATAGGGCGTATCAATAGAATTACAGTGCCTCGTCCATAATTTCCTGAACGATTTCAGGATTCAAAAGTGTACTCGTGTCGCCAAGATTTGAAGTGTCTCCACTTGCGATTTTGCGCAAAATCCTTCGCATGATCTTTCCACTTCGTGTTTTGGGAAGACCCGAAACAAATTGTATTTTATCCAGTTTTGCTATAGGACCGATTTGTTCCGTAATCTGTTGGTTGATTTCTTTTCGAAGGTTATTTTTATCTCGGCTTTCCCCGGTTTCCTTCAAAATGATATATCCGTAAAGGGCATTTCCCTTTACATCATGCGGAAAGCCAACGATGGCGGATTCCGCAACGGCCGGATGTTCGTTTATGGAATCTTCTATTGGCGCGGTTCCCAGATTATGTCCTGAAACGATGATTACATCGTCTACACGACCTGTTATTCTATAGTATCCAACGGCATCACGTAAGGCACCGTCACCCGTAAAGTACATGTTTTCATAGGCAGAAAAATACGTATCCCTATACCTTTCGTGGTTGCCCCAAATGGTTCTTGCAATGGAAGGCCATGGGAACTTTATACAAAGTCTTCCATCCACCTGATTTCCTTTGATTTCGGTTCCGTTTTCGTCCATTAAAGCTGGTTGAATTCCAATGAAAGGCAACGTGGCATAGGTTGGAGTGGTTGGCGTTACATAGGGTATGGGGCTGATCATGATGCCTCCTGTTTCCGTTTGCCACCAAGTATCAACAATTGGACTATTCTTTTTGCCCACGTTGTTATTGTACCAATGCCATGCTTCCTCATTGATGGGCTCACCCACGGAGCCTAATACTTTAAGGCTTGATAGATCGTATTTTTCAACAAAATCGAGATTTTCCTTGGCAAGTGCCCTAATGGCCGTTGGTGCCGTATAGAATTGGGTTACTTTATGTTTTTGAACCACTTCCCAAAACCTGCCAAAATCAGGGTAAGATGGCACCCCTTCGAACATTACTGTAGTAGCGCCATTGGCCAAAGGCCCGTAGACGATATAGGAATGTCCCGTAATCCAACCAATGTCGGCCGTACACCAGTACACATCATCTTCCCTGTACTGAAATATATTTTTGAAGGTATAGGCGGTATAGACCATATAACCCGCCGTAGTATGCACCATTCCTTTGGGTCTCCCTGTGGAACCTGAAGTGTATAAAATAAACAGTGGGTCTTCCGCATTCATGATTTCGGCTACATTATCGCCATAAGCATCGTCCAAAAGAGGTTGTAACCAATGATCTCTTTCGGGAACCATTTCTATTTCACTATGGATACGTTTGGCTACCAATACGGTTTCTACTCCAGGACACCCTTCCAAGGCCTTATCCACAATTCCCTTTAGATCGATGGTCTTGGAACCTCTGTACGAACCATCCGAAGTAATCACCAGTTTACAATCGGAATCATTGATTCTTGTTGAAAGGGCATTGGATGAAAAACCGGCAAACACTACGGAATGTATGGCACCGATTCTTGCACACGCCAATACCGAAATGGCCAATTCGGGAATCATGGGCAGGTAAATGCAGACACGGTCACCTTTTTTCACGCCTTTTTCCAAGAGCACATTGGCCATTTTGCACACACGTTCGTGAAGCTGTCTGTAGGTAATATGTTCGGCTTCTTCTTTTGGGTCGTTGGGCTCAAAAAGAATGGCCGTTTTGTTGCCCCGTGTGGGCAAATGACGGTCGATACAGTTTTCGGTAATATTTAATTGGGCACCTTCAAACCATTTAATTTCGGGTTTTGTAAAATCCCAACTCAGCACGTTATCCCATCGTTTTCGCCATACAAAATGCTCCTCGGCTATTTCTTCCCAAAAGGCCTCAGGATTACGGACCGATTTTCTATAAACTTGATAATATTCCTCTAAGTGTTTGATGTGATAGTTACTCATTGCTAAATTCTGATTTCTACTAAAATTATTAATACTTAATGACCGCTGGCTTCTCCGGATCCGCTTGGAATCCGTATGTCCTCCACAATTTCCTGTACATTTTCAGGTGGTGGTGGCGTAAACTTCATGACGACAATAGATACTATAAAATTAACGACCATGGCGATACTGCCAAAACCTTCCGGCGAAATTCCAAACCACCAATCCTCTGGTGTACCCCCGCCAAACCAATCGAACTTGAATTTGGTCATATAGAACAACATCAGCAGCGTGCCCGTAACCATTCCGGCTATTGCACCTTCCTTATTCATTTTTTTATAAAAAATACCCAGAACAATTGCCGGAAAAAACGAGGCAGCCGCTAATCCAAAGGCCAAGGCGACCACAGCCGCAACAAAACCGGGTGGATTAATGCCAAAATATCCTGCAATGACCACGGCCACGGTGGCCGCAAGACGTGCGGCCCATAGTTCCCCTTTATCCGAAATATTGGGCTTGAATACTTTTTTTATAAGATCATGGGATACTGAAGAGGATATAACCAACAAAAGGCCAGCGGCAGTTGATAAGGCAGCTGCCAAACCTCCGGCTGCGACCAAAGCGATGACCCATGCAGGTAGGTTGGCTATTTCAGGATTCGCCAGTACCATGCTATCGGGATCTACGTAAAGTTCGTTGGTGCTTTTATCTGCTACATACTGTATTTTACCATCCTTGTTCTTATCGTCGAATTGAAAAAGACCTGTAGTTTCCCATTTTGTAAACCATTCCGGCATAGAACTATATTCCATGTTGTTGACCGTGTTGATCATATTGGTCCTTGCAAATACAGAAACTGCAGGTGCGGTAGTGTAGAGTATTGCAATCAGTAACAGGGCCAGTCCGGCCGATTTTCTTGCATCCTTGACTCTTTTTACCGTGAAGAAGCGTACAATAACGTGTGGCAGCCCCGCTGTACCCACCATAAGGGCCAAAGTAATGGCAAATACATCGGCCATGGATTTAGAGCCGTTGGTATAGGCGTTGAAGCCCAATTCCGTGGATAGTCCGTCCAATTTATCCATTAAATACGTTCCAGAGCCATCGGCTAGTTTCGACCCCATTCCCAATTGAGGTATAGGATTGCCCGTCATCTGAATTGAAATAAATATGGCGGGCACCATAAATGCGAAAATGAGCACGCAGTACTGTGCTACTTGGGTATAGGTTATACCTTTCATCCCTCCCAAAACCGCATAAAAAAGTACGATGACCATTCCTATGATGACCCCGGTATTGATATCCACTTCCAAGAATCTGGAAAATACTACGCCGACCCCACGCATTTGTCCGGCAACATAGGTAAATGAAACTATGAGGGCACAGATTACGGCCACAATCCTGGCAGTTTTAGAATAGTAGCGATCTCCTATAAAATCTGGTACGGTGAACTTTCCAAATTTCCGAAGATAAGGAGCCAATAATAGCGCCAAAAGTACATATCCACCGGTCCATCCCATGAGATAAACAGAACCATCATATCCCGCAAAGGCAATGATGCCGGCCATGGAGATGAAAGAAGCTGCGGACATCCAATCTGCGGCCGTTGCCATACCGTTGGCCAAAGGTGAAACCCCGCCTCCAGCCACATAAAAATCCCTAGTGGAACCTGCACGGGACCAAATGGCGATGCCTATATATAAGGCGAAGGTAATTCCGACAAGAAGATAGGTCCATATTTGAACGCTCATAATGGTTTGGTTTGATTGATTTTTCTATTTATAGGGTATCTAGGGTCATTTTATTCATCGTACCCATATTTCTTGTCCAATTTGTTCATGAGCCTTACATAAACAAAAATGAGGATTACAAAAACGTAAATAGAACCTTGTTGTGCAAACCAAAAACCTAGCTTAAAACCTCCTATTTTGATTGAATCCATGGCATCCTTGAATAGGATTCCAGCCCCATACGATACTAAGAACCAAATTGCCAAAAGGATGAAGAGATATTTGACGTTTTCTTTCCAGTATGCGCTAGCTTGCTTTTGTTTGTCGGACATTTTTAGGAATTATCTGTTTAGATTAGAAATTTAGTGAAAATACTTTAATTGGGTAAGAAAATCACACCGCTGGATGAATCCCTTTGGGCGCCCGTTACCGTTTTGAGCACATTGATTTCCCTTTCAGACCTTAGTACTCCCATAAAGGCAAAAACAAGTGCTTCCTTGAATTCTATCAATATCTTCTCTGGAACTACCACTTCAATTTTAGAATCCAATTTTTGTTCTAAAGTTTCAATAAGAAAAGTATTTAGGGCCCCTCCTCCGGTGACAAACAATTTTTGATTGGTTTTATTGGCATTTAACGCCACTTGTTGGGCAATTTTTTCACAAATGTGATGTACGGCCGTATGTAGCAGATTTTCAGTGCTATCTTTGGTTTCATCCACGATGGGCACCACTTCCTCCAAGAACCACTCATACCCAATGGACTTGGGATGGGGCAGAAGGTAGTAAGATAGTTCGTTCAGTTTTTTTAGCATCGTTGGAATAATGGTGCCCGACCTAGCAAGTGTTCCATTTTCATCATAATCCAAATCAATTTTTCTCGTAATATAATTCAATATCATATTGGCTAGCCCGATATCGTAGGCTATTCTTCTTCCTTTCAATTCAAAGGAAATGTTGCTAATGCCACCAAGATTCAGACAGAAATCATATTCGTTAAAAAGTAAACGGTCACCAATAGGTACCAAGGGTGCGCCTTGACCTCCCAAGGCAAGGTCGTTGCTCCTAAAGTCACAAATAATTTTATGTTCAGAGGCATTTGCCAGATGTTGACCGGAACCCAGTTGAAAGGTAAGTCCAAGCTCGGGGCGATGGTGGGAGGTATGGCCATGACTGGCGATAAAATCGACTTCCAGGTTCTGTTCTTGAATAAATTCCTTTGCCCGTTCCCCCAACCAAGTGCCATATTCGTTATGTAGCTGCAGCAGTTTTTCTGCCGATAGATGTATAGCGTCCCTTAGGTCGCCTTGCATCTTTGGGGCATAGGAAATACTTTCCGATGCCTTTATCTCAAATTGCCAATGGTCTTTCTTTTTCCAGAAATGGCAGTACGCAAGGTCCAGGCCGTCCAAGGAGGTACCGGACATCATTCCAACGACTTTATAGACTTTCATTTTTTTCATCAAGTTAGGGATACCGGAAGTTTTCCATTTGCCTTTATTTTTCCCAGGAAATGTTCCGTGGCCACATCCTGAAATTCGGTAAAATCTTGATAGACCAACACAGTGGCCAAGGATTTTTTTATATCAAAAAGTTTCAATGAATACGGATTTCCAAAATGATAGAGCACCACATTCTTTTCCTCAAGTAGGGTATTGATAAAATCGATTTCGGCTTTTAGAAAACCAAAATTGTTCGCAGGCTTTACCTTGGGTGGGGTCAGGAGCAAAAGAATATCCTGTTCATCCTTAATTTCCAGTTTTGATGCTTCCAAAAAAGAAAGTATTTCCTCTTGTGAAGGATTTCCTTTCGGTTGCTTTAAAGTAAATGTACAGAAGTTTTTTTTGCTGAAAGTATTGATGTCGGCCTCGTTTCCGTGGTATAACGTAATGCTTTCCTCGGCGATTTTCCTGTTCAATGCTGCGCTTTTGGATAGTTCAGTAAATTTATCATGGTATGGATTTCCCATGGCCTTTTCCTTGAGCTTCCATACCCGTTCAAAGGTTTCTTCCAACTGTTTTTCCGTACTATTCTTCGCGATGGTTTCAATACCTTCTTTAACATGTTCGGCAAAGCAAAGGATATCATTTCCAGCTTGGTAGGCGAGCCATTCCAGTTCACCTGGCACCGAATAATTCTTTGATACGGCATGCATATTTAAGGCATCGGAAATAACGACTCCCTTGAAATGCATTTCGCCCCGTAGGAAATCGGTACTGATTTCACGGGAAATACTGGCGGGTGAAGTCTTGCCTTTCGCCAAAGCCGGAATGGTCAAATGTCCCACCATAACTGCATCGATTCCTTCCGATATTATTTTTTGAAAGGGATAGAGTTCATTTTCCAAAAGTTCCTTCTTCGATTTATCGATTATCGGAATCCCCAAATGGGAATCCACCGAAGTATCTCCGTGTCCCGGAAAATGTTTGATACTGGTCAACACGCCAACACTTTCAGTTCCCTTGATATAGGCCAAAGCTTTTTGCGTTACTTGTTCTCGATTATCCCCAAAAGACCGATAACCGATCACGGGGTTGTTTGGATTATTATTGATATCCACTACCGGAGAAAGGTTCCAATGTATGCCTGCTGCCAAGCAGTCTTGGGCAATGTTCTTCCCAACTTCATATATGAGTTCTTCCTTTCCACTAAATGCGCCTAAAGTAATCGCATAAGGATACTGTGGTGTATTTTCGATACGCATAGCCAAGCCCCATTCTGCATCTATGGCAATAAATAGGGGGTATTTTGATGCCGACTGATATCTCTTTATCAATGATTTAAGGGTTTCAAAACTTTCCTCATTCCGAATGACCTCTTTTTTTCCCTCGAAATTGGTTGCCGCACTGGCCCTGGAATGAAAAAAGCAAATGCCCCCAATACCGTGATTCCTGATCACGTCTTCCAAGGCACGGATTTCTTCTTCGGTATCATTAATGAATGCCGCGGGCATAAAGAACTGTCCAATTTTTTCGGCAGTACTTAAGGTGTTTTTGGCTTCATTATAATTAGGTAACGACTTCATGTTAGTTATCGGTTTTCTTACCAAATTCTGGCGGGTAAGTAATGTATTTTAATAAAATCAGGGAAGGCAATGCGGCGATTACGACCCAAATAAAAAATCCGTCATAGCCCAACCATTGCTGCACATAACCACTAATCATTCCCGGAAGCATCATACCCAAGGCCATAAAACCTGTAGCAATGGCATAGTGGCTGGTTTTGGATTTACCTTCTGCAATATAGATGAGATACATTAGGAAAGCAGCAAAACCAAATCCGTACCCAAACTTTTCGAACATAACAGTAGCGGTGACAGGAACCACATGTGTTGTTTTCGTAATCGCCAACATGGCATAGAATATATTGGGGAGATTTAAAGAAAGAACCATAGGGAACATCCATTTTTTGAGTCCGTCCCTGGATATCAAGATACCCCCTAAAATGCCCCCAATGGAAAGCATGATGACACCTGCCGTACCAAAAATGGTTCCAATAAGCTCTGTAGAATAGCCAAGGCCGCCTTTTTCAGGACTATCGAGCATGAACGGGGCCGCCATCTTTACCAATTGGGATTCCCCTAGCCTGTATGTTAGGATAAAGGCCAAAGCAATACCTATATTTTTCTTCTGAAAAAAGGTGCTGAATACTTCCAAAAAGCTTTTCGGTTTTTCGGCTACATAGGCCGTTACCGATTCATATTTTGGGGTAACAAAAAAATTAGAGAGGGTCAATAGCAGCATTAGGACGGCCGCCGCAATCATTGTGATGCTCCATGCTTTTGAGTTGTCTCCATATTTGTTTTCTAGAAATCCGGCTAAAATGACTATCAATCCTTCTCCTGTAACCATGGCCAAACGGTAAAAGGTGCTTCGCATGCCTACGAAAAAGGATTGCTTTTTTTCGGTTAGTCCGAGCATATAATACCCGTCTGAAGCGATGTCATTGGTCGCCGATGCAAATGCAGCCATCCAAAAACAGGCGAGGGTCGTTATGAAAAACATGTTGGTGGGTATGCTCAATCCTACCCCCAACAAGGCAATGGCGATGAGCAGTTGCATCGCCAAAAACCACTTTCGTTTGGTACTTTTAAGATCTACCAAAGGACTCCAAAGCGGTTTCAACACCCAGGGGAGGTATAACCAACTGGTATACAGCCCAATGTCTGAATTGCTTACGCCCAATTGTTTGTACATGATTACCGAAACCGTCACCACCAAAACATAGGGCAGACCTTGCGTGAAATATAAAATGGGGACCCATCCCCATGCGCCCTTATCTTTTTCTGCCATACCCCGGTATTTGATTTAAATGTATGATTGTTGGTTGAGATTCACGTCCATATCGGTCCAAAAAAGTGATGGCAAAATCATTTCTTTTTAGAACCGATTTTGGTATTTGAACTTGGTTTGATCCGGTAGGAACAAAAATCTTGTCCAAAAGTTTTTTACTTTTTAATTCCGAGGTATTTTTTTTCCCCGATTTATACACGATTACATATTGAGTTGCATTTTTAGGGTCCAATGTCAGTGTCACAAAATCTGGTGATTGTACTTTTCCGGTAATGTTGACGTTTTCTAAACGCTCCTCGTAGCCATTCTTCACTTCGGGCGTTAAGGCCGGCCATTTGTAATACTTTCTTCCCAGATAGGAAACCACATCCTGATTTTTATCCATCAGGGATTTTGCACTGAATAAAATGTTCCCTGATATCTCTGGGGTCTGCCGTGCCAACTTGAATTGATTAGGCAATTCTTTCTTATTCTTCCATGCCTGATCGCTATTGTTTCGGATTTTGTACGCCCCATTCCCAATATATACATAACTGTTTTCACTATTTTTTGCCCACCAATCCACAAGGGTTTTATGGGAGGCAACAGGAAGGTCCAAACTCCAATAAATTTGAGGGGCTATGTAATCAAGCCACCCCTTTTCCATCCAAAGTAAGGGGTCTGCAAATAGGTTTTCATAAGTTGTTTGACCCGCCTGGGTTTCGGATCCCCGTGGGTCCGTAGACTTGTTCTTCCATACGCCAAACGGACTCACCCCAAAAGATACCCACGGTTTGATATACTTAATTGTTGCATAGCTTTTTCTAATGAGGCTGTCCACGTTGCTGCGCCGCCAGTCGGCCAAAGACTGCTGCGGTTGGGAACAGTTGTAAAAGGTGATACTGTCATTAAACACTTCGTCCTTAATGGTGTAGGGATAGAAATAGTCATCAAAATGAATCCCGTCAATATCATATGCGAGGGTCAGTTCCTTTATAATTGAAGTCAGTTTTTCTTGTACCTCCGGCAATCCGGGATTATAATAATATTTGGTTCCGTATTTGACCATCCAATCCGAGTTCGTGTTAAAATCATGGTCCGGACTTAGAATATCGGTATTTAAATCAAATGTAGCCCTATAGGGATTTAGCCAAGCGTGAAACTCCAAACCACGTTTATGGGCCTGATCGATCATCCATGCCAAAGGGTCTTCCTTCCATTTGGTGTTTTCACCTTCCTTTCCGGTAAGAAATCGGGACCATGGGGCGTAATCCGAATGATAAAAAGCGTCACCTGCCGCACGAACTTGTACAATGACGGCATTGTAATGTAAGCTTTTATAAAAATCCAAAATTCTAAGGTAGTCTTCCTTCTGTTTTTCAACGGAATCCATTCCGTTTTTTGGCCAATCGATATTAACCACCGTGGCAATCCAAACTCCACGAAATTCATTTTTTGGCTGTGGGATATTGGAGGTAAAGACACCGCAGGAACTGGCAAGTATAACAAGAAAAATTACAAACAAGTTTTTGGGCATGGGAAAAATTAAAAAAGGGCCTATTTAATCGAAAATAGGCCCTTTTTTAAGAGTATTAAAATTTATGTCTCACAAAAGCTTCCATGGCGGCATACGAGGACATGCCCAGGTCCTTGTATTTGTTGGCCGTGTCCCTGTTACGTTCCTCGGCACGCATCCAGAATTCCCGCGAGTCGTCTCCCTGGAACATGACGCCGTCCTTTTGGGACTGATGGCAGAAAATGGCATTTCGTTTTTTCAGGACTTGCCCCGGACTCATGGGAACGCACATTTCTATCTCATTGATATCCCATTCGTGCCAAGCACCCCTGTACAGCCATAACCAACAATCTTTAATGAATGGTTCCGGTTTTAGTCGTTTAAGGGCTTCCAAAACGGCATCCAAACAGACTTTATGGGTACCATGCGGATCTGCTAGGTCACCGGCTGCATATATTTGGTGCGGTTTTATCTGTTTAATTATATCTACCATAAGTGCGATATCTTCCTCGGACAGGTTGTTCTTTTTTATGGTTCCCGTCTCGTAGAAAGGTAAATCCAGGAAGTGGACATGGGCATCCTTTAGCCCCATATATCGTGTGGCCGCATAGGATTCTGATCGTCTAATGTCTCCTTTTAACCTTCGCAATTCAGGGGAATCTATCTGGCTATCCTGTTTGTTGTTTATCGAGTTGATGATTTTTTGAACCTTTTCTGATGGATTCAAATTCATCGCGATTTCAGCAAATTTTCTGGCATCGGTGTCCGAAACTGCTATGTTTCCAGATGTTTGATAGATCACATGTACCTCATGACCCTGCTCCACCAATCTGTCAAACGTTCCTCCCATGGAAATGACATCGTCATCAGGGTGGGGACTAAAAATGATTACCCGTTTTTTGGCAGGTTCTGCCCTTTCAGGTCTATGGGTATCGTCCGCATTTGGTTTTCCACCTGGCCATCCGGTGATAGTATGCTGCAGCTTATTGAAGATTTGAATATTTAGATCGTAGGAGTCCTCCTTGGAGAGCAGGTCGGCCATCCCGTTATCGTTATAATCCTTATCGGTAAGGCTCAAAACGGTCTTGCCCGTTTCTTCGCAGAGCCATATAATCGCCTTGGCCTTGAGCTCTTCCGTCCACTCACAGGCATCCACCAACCAAGGAGTTTTGTTTTTGGTCAATTCCGATGCCGCACCGGTATCCAAGATAAAGGTGCAATTGGAATGGTTTTGTAGATAGGTTGCAGGTACCTGGGAGGAAATCTCACCCTCAATGGTTTTTTTGATGATTTCAGCCTTATTTTCTCCCCAGCCCAATAATATAATTCTCTTGGCCTTTCTAACCGTGGAAATACCCATGGTTATCGCTTTTCTGGGAACGTTGGCGATACCTAGGAAGGATGGCGCTGCGTCCACCCGGGTTATGTGGTCCAAGGTGATGACCCTAGTGCCCGAATTGTAGTGGGAACCGGGCTCGTTGAAACCAATATGTCCCGTTCTACCAATACCCAATAATTGAAAATCAAGGCCACCGTATTCCTTGATTTTTCTTTCGTACCCAAGACAGTAGGCCGTGGTATCCTCCGTAGCAACCGTACCGTCAGGAATGTGCACGTTTTCAGGGTCAATGTCTATATGGTTGAAAAGGTGCTCATGCATAAAATAGTGATAGCTCTGAATATTGCTTTTTTCCATGGGCAGATATTCATCAAGATTGAAGGTCACTACATTTTGAAAGCTAAGGCCTTCTTCCTTGTGCATTCTTACAAGCTCTTCATAAACCCGGATAGGGGAGGAACCTGTAGCGAGTCCCAGAACACATGTTCTGTTCTGATTTTGTTTTTTGCGGATGAGCTCGGCAATCTCTTCCGCTACACGAATGGACGCTTCATTGGAATCCGAGAAAATTACATTGTGGATTTTTTCAAATCGGGTTTCCTCAAACTGTCCGATGGGTTGGTGGTTGATGTCCCGCTTTTTTTTGACCATGGTGGTTTTCATATAATGTTGAAGTTTGACATTTTAATTCGTGCAAATATAGGCAATAATTTTATAATTTGCTGTTTTTTGCAATTTATAAATGCTGTTTTTTGCAATAATTAACCTAAATTTAATGTTTTAAGTTCTATTACTGAATAAAACGGCATGTGTAAATTTTAGTTATCTTTGCGCTGTTTTCTATTTATACGAATACCTATGCTGAAGGAAGAACGACAACAGATTCTCTTGAACGAAGTAGAATTGCACAACCGGATTCTATTGACGGATATCGCCGAAAGCCTGGATGTTTCCATTGATACTATCCGCAGGGATGTGAAGGAATTGGATGCGGAGAACAAACTTAAAAAGGTTCATGGGGGGGCTATTTCATTGGGTTTTACCAATAGTAACAGTCGGAATACGAACATTTATGCCCTGGACCAAAAAGTAACCATTGCCCAAAAAGCGGTTACCCTGCTCAAGGACGGGGCCGTCATTTTTATAGATGGGGGCACCACCTGTTTGGAACTGGTGCGCTTGATTCCCGATAATCTAAGTTTGACCTGTTTCACCATCAGTTTGCCCGTGGCCATGGAGCTTTCCAACAAACCAAACGTTACGGTAATCTCCGTTGGTGGACAAATTTCCAAGGAAGCACAGATATCCATTGGGGCAAACGCCATCCATAATCTTTCTGAAATAAAAGTGGACTATAGCTTTATAGGTACGGGCTATGTGGATGCCGTGTACGGACTGACCGAGTTCGATTGGGACATAGTCCAAGTAAAAAAGGCGGTTATAAAGGCGGCGAAAAAAACCGTTTTACTATCCATTTCGGAAAAGCTAAATTCGCAGCATAGATACAAAACCTGCGATATCAATACCATCAACACCATGATAACGGAATTGGACCCATCCGATAGGATGTTGGAGGTCTTTAGAAATCACGATATACGCATATTATAATAACTAATGGAATACAAAAAAATTACGGAGACGCCCTCCAATCACGATAACCTGGAGCAGTTGGATACGGTTTCCATTCTCAAAAAAATGAACGAAGAGGATAGGAAAATAGCCGATGCCGTTGCCTTGGAAATTCCCCAAATCACCAAGTTGGTAGACGCCCTGGTGGAGCGCTTTCATTTTGGGGGACGTTTGTTTTATATTGGCGCAGGAACCAGTGGGCGATTAGGAATTCTGGATGCCTCTGAAATCCCTCCTACTTTTGGAATGCCCCACGAACGCGTCGTTGGTCTAATTGCTGGAGGTGATAAGGCCATTAGAAAAGCGGTTGAAAATGCCGAAGATGATAAGCAACAAGCTTGGTTGGACCTAAAGGAACATGCAATTAATGAAATGGATGTTGTGGTAGGCATCGCTGCTTCGGGCACAACACCCTACGTTATAGGTGGTCTTGAATCGGCACAAAAAAATAATATTCTTACAGCTTGTATCACTAACAATCCTGGTTCCCCCATTACAAAGGCCACGGATATACCCATTGCAGTAAACGTCGGACCGGAATTTGTTACCGGAAGTACCCGTATGAAAAGTGGCACCTCACAAAAGTTGGTCCTGAATATGATTTCTACGGCCCTGATGATAAAAATCGGTAGGGTGAAAGGCAATAAAATGGTCAACATGCAACTATCCAACCATAAATTGGTGGATCGTGGAACGCGGTATGTTGCGGAGGGATTGGGTATAAGCTACGACCAGGCCGAGGCTTTGTTAAAAAAACACGGATCCGTAAAAAAGGCCTTGGAGGCAGGGAAATGAATCAAGTAACCTTATTATTGGAAGGACTCCGGAGTAAGGAAGAAACGCTAGCACGATAAAATTCCAAGCGCCAAATTCCAAATGTCAAAATCCGTGATAATAAAGCGTTTGCCCCTATATGTTCCTATTTTTTGGGGTTTAGCTTATAGATCCCTTTTCCTTCAACTCCTACGTATATTAGTCCGTCCGGTCCTTCTTCAATGGAACGTACGCGGCCTACGCCGTCCATTAATTTCTCCCTTCCGGTTACATTGTTTTCATTTAGTTCCAATCGCTCCAAATATTGGAATGCCAAGGATCCCACCAAAACACTGCCTTTCCATCCTTTATACTTGTCCGTCGTTATGAATACCATTCCGCTCGGTGCAATGGAAGGCACCCAATAATGGATGGGCTGTTCCATGCCGTCCATTTTGGTATTGTCGGTAATAGGTGTTCCGCTATAGTTGATACCATAGGTAACGACCGGCCACCCATAGTTGGCCCCCTTTTTAACAATGTTGATTTCATCACCTCCCCGTGGGCCATGCTCATTGTCCCATATCTCACCTGTACTGGGATGTACGGCCAGTCCTTGCGGATTTCTATGACCGTAACTATATATGGCGGTCTTTGCACCGTTTTTTCCCACAAAAGGATTGTCCTTGGGTACGCTGCCGTCATCGTTCAGCCTATAAATTTTTCCTCCATCCCTAGTAATATCCTGGGGGTTTATGTCCCTTTCACCTCGTTCCCCTATGGAAAAAAATAGGTATCCGTTTTTGTCAAATACGATACGTGAACCAAAATGTTGTCCTTTGGTAGTATTGGGAACTGCCTTGTACAATACTTCATTTTGAACCAATTTATTGCCGTCCAATTTGGCTCTCATGATGGCCGTATTGCCCCCTTTACTGTCCCCATCAGGTGAGGCATAGGACAAATATATCCAACCGTTTTTTTCATAATCGGGGTGCAGTTCAATGTCCAATAAACCACCTTGACCACGTTGGTAAATTTTAGGTGCATTAGCAATTTTTGTTTTTTTACCGTTAAAAAAATGGACTAAATCACCGTTTTTTTCGGTAATCAGCATACTGCCATCTGGAAGGAAGGTGAAGCCCCATGGAATCTGTAGGTCATCGACGAACAGCTCGGCATCAAAAGGAACCTGATCCGGTGTAGAGACCTTATTTTCAGGGTTTTGTGCGCAAGAAAAATTTAGCAGTACAACGAAAAAACAAAAGAATAATACACTTTTTTTCATGTTGGAACGTTAGAAGAATATTAATGAGTGAAGATATATTTTTTTAAGTAAAACAGAGAATATAAGCAAAAATAATTACACCAGGGAACGATATTGAACCCCAAACAATATCCTTCTTACCAAACACTACTTAACCTATGCACCCATCACAACAGCGTAAATCGCTGTATGTACTTCTGCTGATTCTCTTTTCAGTGGTTGGCTCTACGGCACTTGCGGATTCTAGCATCACAAAAATATTTAGTGAGGTAACCCTTGCAGTGGAAAGGGTGGTCGAAAAAACGGTTTTGAGGAAGAAGGTAGCAACTTCATCAGAAGCCGGGAATTCAACATACACAAATTTCAATTCGAATACTTCTACGGCTATGGCCCCAATGTTCACAACCATTATCCAAGGTGCGGATGAAGAGGTGGGTTGTAGTACCAATGGTTTTACGGTTGCCCGATTTAACTTATGCGGGAACAGCGATGACAGGATTATCAGTTTGTCCGGTGGATCAAATTCATCAGTTTCATGGCAAATTTTGGGAGGGTCATGTTCACCCGATATCAACGAGGATTGTCCCAATACAGGGTCTTGTTATACTCAAGTAGGTACAGGTCAAACCTTCAGTTTGGATGCAAGTACGGTCCCCGCAACAGTAGGTGCCGAGTACAGGGTAGTTGCAGACGGACAGATATTTTATTTCAAGGTAAAAAAGAGTACTATCAACCAAACCTTCGTTAAGGAGGATTATATCTGCGATGTTCCTGGCCGTATTCAAATAACAAATTTGTCCAGTGCCTACGAATTCAGTATCGATAGTGGTAGCGGCTTCGGTCCATGGCAAGGTGCCATCTTCTCCAACTTAACCCCTGGTACCTATATCGTAAAGGCAAGGTTGAGGAATATCCCAAATACCTGTGAGTATCCTTACGAGCCTATTGAAATATTGGAAAGAACCTTGGATTTGTCCGTGAACTTCACGGATATCAGTTGTCCCGGGGAAACAGGCACTATAACCGTAACACCCACCCCAGGACTTGGCCCCTATAAATATACCCTGTTGAACAGTATGGGCGTAGCCCAGGAATTTACGGCCTTTATTCCGGATGAAACCTACACCTTTTCCGCAGTAGGTTCAGGTACCTACATCGCGCAGGTGGAGACCCAGCAATGTACCGGAGACCCTTTGAACGGAATCAATCCGCCTAGAATTGCGGTGGATACCGTTGGAAACCCCATTACCATTGGTTCTGGAATAAGCCCATTAGATGCGTCTACCGAGGTAAATTCCAGTTTTGGATGTGCCACTATTTCCAGTGTGGATATCACTGTAAATACATCGGGTGGTTCAGCTCCCTACACGTTTACGGTCAACGGTGGACCGGTTCAACCTTCCTATGGAAATGCTTCTACGGACACGGGGACTACAATCTACACAGTTAACTCCCCGGGAACCTATGACTTTGTAATAACGGATAGTAACGGCTGTATTATCACGGCCTCTTCCAACGTGGAAGATTTACTTCCGCCAGATGTAACAGCATCTGGAATTGATGGTACATGTAGCAATGGTGGTGCCCGAATTAGCTTCACCGTAAACGATGCCAGGGGATATAACCTTTCCTATCGGGTGAATTCTGGAGATCCTTGGGTTACAGCTCCGCAGATTTCGGTACCCGCGGGAACTTATAACAATATTGAAGTCCGTTATCAGCAAGGGGGGTTTGAATGTACCATTACACTGCCACCCGTTTCAGTAAGCACGGTAGGAAACATCAATGGTTCAGCCACCAAAACTTCAGATGTAACCTGCGATGGTAGCGGAGGAACCAATGGGGGTCAAATCGATTTTGTAGGGCCTTTTACGGGAGGTTCTGGAAGCGGATATGAATTCAGTATTGATGGTGTCAATTTTACTACAATTACATCGTACACGAACTTGTCGGCGGGAACGTATACCCCGATTATCAGGGATGGCGGTGGGTGCCGATTGGAACTTACCCCAATTGACATCTTGGATGTAGATCCACCAACGAATATAGATTTCGCCCAAAGCAATATTAGCTGCGCGGCCGGTACGTCAGACGTTACCCTGACACCGACATCCAACGCACCAATTGTAAATTATTCCATCATTAGCCCCGTTCCCTTTAACAATGGGGGTAGCGCTACGTTTATTGGATTGAGCACTTCAACATCCTATATTTTTCAAATTACCGATGCCAATAACTGCACCTATACCGAAGGTTTTAGTCCGGCCGTAATCAGTTCCATACGGGCCCGCGTCAAATCCGGTGGGGATTTAAGGGTCTGTAACGGTGCCAACGACGGTACGGGAACTTTTATTATCGACGGTTTTGCGAACAACTACACCTATAATATCAACGGAGGTCCCGAAAGTGCCCCGCAAATCAATGCCGAGGTAGACTTGCCGTTATCCGGAATAGGAACCTATACCATTACAGTTACCGATGCTGATACCGGCTGTACGGATACCGCTTCATTTGATATTGTGGACGCACCTGCATTGGACATTAGCGGTAGTACCGTGACCCCTATGAGCTGCGCTAATGGAAACGTTGGAAGTGTACGGGCCAATTTTACTGGCGGATGGGGCGGAAACAGATATACGCTGACGCCACCTTCGGGTCCTGCGATCGGACCTAGATCGGGGAGGACGTTTAGTAACCTTACAATACCCGGTACCTACACATTGACCGCCGAAGATGCGGAAGGTTGTACCGATACCTTTACCTTCGACCTTACGCCTATAGATGCGCCTACGCTAAGCTTGGACAACGCGGCCTCGGATTTTTGTTATGTTCCGGGAACCGGAGCAACGGCCGTGGTAACGTCAACAGCAGGTACAGCTGCGTTGGGAACCCATGAATTCCGAATCAATGGAGGGGCCTTACAAGCTACGGGAACTTTTAATGGATTGACTCCCGGTAACTATACTATTGAGGTTGTGGATGGAAACAACTGTAGCGATTCCATAGTCATTACCATAGCTCAGCAACTCAGGGTAAATACCGCGGTCGTAACGGAAATACCCTGCGGTGGTGCACCCGGTCAGATACGTGTTGATGTTACAGGAGGATATGCTTCGGGAACAGGTCTGTATGAGGTGAGCTCCGATAACGGTGCAACGTTTAGTGCGCCTGCACCCTATACCTCCAGTACCTTCCTTTATGACACTGCCGTTGATGGCACCTATATATTTAGAATAACCGATAATAATACTACCAATGCAGGCTGCGAGGCCACTTCGGCACCGCTTATATTAAATCCGCCAGCGAATATCGCTGCTGCTTCTGTCATTACAAGACCTGTTAGTTGTGGTTCACCAAATAATGGGGTGGTAACCATCATCCCAGACGCTACAAGCGGAGTACCTCCCTACGAAGTGAACTTCAACGGAACGGGATGGAGCTCCCAAACAGTTTATTCAGATTTACCGGCAGGTACGTATCCTTTCTTGGTAAGGGATGCCAGAGGTTGTGAAACGGCTCCGGCAAATGCCATAATCGGTACCGATACAACCTTGCCACCCGATGCTGCGGTTACTCAAAACCCTGCAATTTGCGATGGTAGTGGTGTCGTGAGCGGAGGAATTACCATCAATGGAGTTACGGATGGAACGGCAAATTTTGATTTTAGGATTGAGGACAATACGGGTATGGAAATTACACGTTTGGAAAATCAATCGGCCTTTCCAATAACCATTAATGATATAAATCTTATTCCCGGAAATTACACGGTAATTACATTGGATGCCAATGGATGTACGGACATTGACACAGTCACGATTACCGCCAATGAGGTTGTCATTACACCCATTTTACCACCATTACCACCAACCTGTGACGATAGTGGATTTACCTATGCGGTAAGCGTTAGCGGAGGTTCCGGTTCCTATGAAATAAAATTGGCACAACAGCCTTCGTTTTATCCCTTGAACAATACACCAGGTGTTAACGATCATACCTTTAGCAATGCCACGGATGGTATTCAATACGGTATCGCCTATACGGTACAGGTAAGGGATGTGGTGACAGGATGTTTGTACGAACAGGAAATTCCGCCTATTGATGCGCCTTCCACTTTGGAAATAACGGCATCCTCCACGCCCGGGGCATGTGACCTGAATAGAAACGGGGAGATTGCGTATCAGGTAATTGGATATACCATTGGGGATGTTCTTAGAATAGAATTGTTGAACAACGATACAAACGTTACAACGGTAATTGTACCTTCCTTTAGTACAACAGCTTTGCCCTATAACAACACCTATCCGGAGTTGCCCGGGGATTACCAGATTATCGTGGTGAATGAAACGGATACCTGTAGGGATGCTGCGAGTGTTATTATAGATCAGAACCTACCTGCCATTGATGTTATTTCAGATGTTCCGGCGAATTGTAATGCCTTCGGACAGATAACGGTGCAGGGTCGCGGTGGCTCAGGAGGTCCGTATGAGTATGCTTTTGTGCCAGATGGTTCCCCGGAACCCGCCTATCCGGCAGATTATGTGAGTACAACGACTTTTGTGGGCCCTGCAGGGGACTACGATATTTATGTACGCGATAGTGGTGGTTGTATCTCTTTCGATATCGCCACGGTCATTCAACTGGACCCAGACCTTCCAATACCAACGTTTACGGTCGTGAACCAGTGTAATCCTAGTTCAACCTCCTTTGATATTACCGTATCAATGCCCAATTCGGTCAACACGCCTCGTTTTACATTGGCAGGTGATGAGCAAATTCCAACCGATAATGGAACCAATTGGGTGTATACCTTTACGGTAGCAAGTCCGGGGGATTATGTAGTGGACGTAGTGGACGCAAACGGATGTACCAGTCAGGGTACCGCCACCGTCTATAACTTTCTTTCGGCTACGGGAACTTTTTCTACGGATTCAACTTGTAATGATGCCGATGGCGAGATTACCATAGCAACCTTTGGCGGAAGCGGTGATTTTGGATACATCCTTTCGGGAACCGATTATACCGGTGCTTCGGTGGGACCTATTACCCAAGAGGATGACCCCCTTTTCACCGGATTGACTCCTGGTACCTATGATGTTTTGGTGGTGGACCGAATTATGTTCGACGGGACAAATTTCTGCGAGTATAATGTGGCGGGAATCAATCTGAATCAGGCTGCGCAACCTGTTATTACTTCGGAATTGGCTACGGATATTACCTGTCGCGACAACAACGACGGAACCATTGAAGTGGTCGTGGGACCTGCAAATGCATTGGTACCATTTACATCGGAAGATATGCCAATTACCTATATTCTGAACAGCCTAACCACATCTTCTGAGCATGACCGAAACAATACGGGAATATTCTCGAATTTACCTCAAGGGGATTATCAGGTTCAGGTGGTGACTCAACGGGGTTGTGAAGTACTTTCAGGCGTACATACGATTACAAATCCAGCCGACTTTAGCATTACCGCTTCGGCACCAGATTTTGCGTGTGAGCCCGGTGCAAATCGATACAGTTCAACTACAATTACCGTGAATGTAGTAGATCCTGGAACTGTTGGTTCTGGATATCAGTATAGTATCACTGGATTTTCAAACTATCAATCCGGTAATACCTTTGAAATTGTGGATAATGGTTCCCCGCAGGATATAACCGTGTATGCCATTGATGGTAACGGATGTCAGACTACCTTTGACCTGCCTACAATCAATCCACCAACCGATGTTGTACCAACATTGAGCGTAGTGAGTGCATTGGATTGTGCCAACGATGAACGCGTACAGATTGATGTGTTAGGCACTACTAATTTTACTATTGTTACCAATTCGGTCGTACCTGTTGCGAATGTGAATGTTAGCGGGGCGAGTTTTGGGTTTGTGGACTTACCGGCATCGGGCGATTATTTGTTCGAGATTATTGACAATGTAGGAGGATGCACCTATCCACTTCCAATTCATACGGTCAACGATCCGCAACTGCCAACGGCGTTTATTACCGAAGCAAAACCAGTGAGCTGTTTCGGAACCAATGATGGAGAACTTTTCATATCGGTATCCGATTATGTGGGAGCCTACAACTATACGGTCTATATGGCCGACGATACAACTAAAAGTACGCCTATAGCTACAGGAAGTTTTGATACCACAAATTTCCCCGATGTGAATGGGGAGGAGGCCAGGATAACCGGTTTGCCAGGAGGTAATCTAATTGTTGAGGTGGTGTCTACAGATGTGCCATTTTGTAGCAATGATAGTAATGTGGCCAATATTCGTACCCCTAACGGACCTTTGCAGGTAACCGCCAATTCTGTGGGTAATGTGGGCTGCGGCAATGACAGTGGTGAAATTCAGGCTACCGGAACAGGTGGTTGGGACGGTACGCCGTATGAATACCGATTATTGTTTAGTACCGATGGTGGAACCAGCTATACCACGGAAATAGCTGCCTTTTCGAACAACAATACGTTTACTGGTCTAGAATTTGGTTTTTATCGTGTTGAGGTTCGGGATACGGAGCTTTGTACGAACACCTTTGATATTGAACTAGCCGAAGTACCGCAGATAGATGCCGGTATAAGACAGCCACAAGGTCTGGATTGTCCAAATGGAAACAACGCCGTATTGGAGGCTTTTGACCCCACAACGGGAGATGCAATGACGGCGACTGCAGGTGCCACGGGAGGGTTTCCGGGAGCTGGATATAATTATAGATTATTGTATTTGAATGGTAACGATAATACGGATATCGCTTCTGCGAGCGGATTGCAGAATACCCCTACCTTTATTGGTGCTAGCGGTGGTTTTATAAGTGCAGGTTGGTATGCCATAGAGGTTTCTTCAAGTTTTGGATGTTTGTATGTGACCGATCCTTATTTTGTAGATCCACCCCCACCAGTAGCGCCTTTATTGGTACAAACCCGTGTGCCCGGTTGTGGTGGAGATGGTGAAATGCGCTTGTCCATCCAGAATCCGGACCCCTCGTTCACCTATGAATATGCACCCGTTGAAAATGGTTTGGTGGTAGGTCCTTATCAGACGATGATAGGAACTTCTGTCCTGGTATCCGGCGTACAAGGGATTACCTATCAATTCGATGTAAGAAAGACTAGTGCGGCAAGCACGTGCTTGGCAGTAAGGTCCAATGGTATTACTATGACGGATGCCACAGGAATTACTCTATTACCTAATCTTCCAGATGATATTTCATGTGCTTCGGAATTGGATGGCAGAATTGAGTCCTTCGTAAATGGGGGAGTAGGTGACGATACCTTTTACCTATACATTGGCGATCCTGTGGATGCCTTTAATCCGGCAGCATCGGCCACCTTGTTTAGGGGACCCCAGGACAATGGTACTTTTGAGGGCTTGCCAGAGGGCACGGATTATTATATTGCCGTGACCAGTGGAGCTACTTGTATGGACATTGCAGGTCCTTTTGAAATTGTTAGGCCAGATCCCATTGTTTTTTATGCAACTCCAACAATGGTAAGTTGTAACGGGGAACAGGACGGTACCATCACTGTTGAGGTACTTTCAGGGGGTATAGGCTTGATTCAATTTGCCATAGGTCCCAACTTTAATGAGTTCTTTAGCGATCCTGCAACGCCTGGTGTATATACTTTTGAGTATTTGGCGCAAGGTACCTATGAAATTTTGATCCAGGACGAAAATGGATGTTTTGAACGTGATTTCATCACTGTGGACGAACCAGAAGTTTTACAGGCCATCAATATTCAGACCACACCTGAGCTTTGTATCGGGGCCAATGATGGTACCATGACTTTTGAAATTACAGGAGGAACGCCTATCAACGACCCCATGGTAAGCGCAACCCCTTATTATGAATATAAGGTGGAGATGATAGACCCCATCGATGAATCAGGTACGGGAACCTTTGCCCCTTATGTACCAGGACAGCTTATCGAAAATTTACAGGGTGGAGCCTCTTATGCCATTCACATTAGGGATACCAATCAATGTACGGGTCTGGAGCTGTTTAGCATTGGAATCGGAGTTGATTTAACGGCAGAGCCAAGGGTTGTTTACGGATGTGAAGGCATTTTTCCGAATAGTACGATTACAATCGACATGCTTGGCAATGTAAATATGAACGATTTGATGTTCGCCTTGGATCCTATAGATCCCACCGATGCCATATCGGCAAACGCGGGCATGGAGTTCCAATGGGGAGACCTTACTCCAGGTGACCATATTGTTTATATTTACCATCAGAACGGATGTACAAATTTTGTGGAGTTTTCCGTTGAGGGTTATGACCCATTGACCTTATCGGCAGAAAAAACGGGTCCCAATGAATTGGTGGCCATGGCGCAAGGAGGTTTTGGTAGTTACGAATACTTCTTTAATGGTGCTTCCTATGGCAGTGAAACAACATATACTACGAATCGCAGTGGTATGGTTAATATTCGGGTAGTGGATGCCAATGGTTGTGTAGCCGAAGTAGACCTACCTTTTGAATTTACCGGAATGTTGGAGATTCCTAACTTCTTTACCCCGGATGGAGATGCCCAAAATGATCTTTGGCAAATACGCAATACGGAATTTTTTGATGAGTTGGAGGTGAAAATCTACGATCGTTACGGTAGGGTTGTGGCCATATTGGACAAAGTAACTGGATGGGACGGAACCTATGAGGGCAAGGAAGTTCCAACGGGCGACTATTGGTATGTTGTCAATGAACTGGGAGAACGAAAATCCCGATACGTAGGTCATTTTACCTTATACAGATAAATTTTAATAAGGGAAGCTGGATTAGCTTCCCTTTTTGTTTCATGCGTTTAAATTTAGGTTAATATCTTGATTTTTAAACATTTACTTATATAAAGATATTTAAACTGCCATAATAAATCCCTCTATGAGGGTTTCACGCGTTTTTTAAGCCAAAATATGTATCTTCAAAGGATATAATACCATTGATTTGCTTAAAAACAGCGCCTTTCTATTCCTTGTCCTTTTAGTAAATGGTTGTGCCTCACAGCCTAGTTACACATTGGTAGACGAGGTACTGGAAACATCGGTCACGGAAACTTTAAAGTATTATCTCTATTATCCACCAGATTACGAGCTGGATTCTGAAAAGAAGTTCCCCATATTATTGTTCTTACATGGTGGCGGGGAGGTAGCCGAGGATCTAGGTCCTAATGAAAGAATTCCGCCTCCCAGCCTTATTTTACAAGGTAAAAAATTTCCCTTCCTGATCCTGGCACCACAAAATCCGTATGCGAAAAGTTGGTGGAATACCAGGGCGGTCAAGCAATTATTGGATTCCGTTATTTCCAACAACAGAGTGGACAAGCATAGAATTTATTTATCTGGAATTAGTAGGGGAGGGGGTGCAGCCTGGGAAATGGCCGTTCAATATCCGGAAACTTTTGCCGCAATGGCGGTCGTTTGTGGTATGACTCCGTTGCCCTACGCATCGTGGATCAATAAGAAAATGCCCATTTGGGTATTTCATGGGGAAGAAGATGCTGTAATTCCGGTAGCGGAATCAGAGGCTATGGTGCATAAATTAAAAGGGTTTGGATACGATGTCAAATTTACAAAGTATGAAAACGTTGGCCATGATGCCTGGACCAAGGCCTATGCTACGGAGGAACTCTATGATTGGCTTTTAAAACAAGAACTTACGGATTTATATGGATTCAAATAGTATTTAAGGAACTAACATCATGAAAAAGACCCACTTTTTAAGTTTTTTGACCTTTTGCTTACTTTTTATCGGTAATGGCCATTCCATGATTGAAAAAGAATCACCTAAAAAAAAGCAACCGAGGAACGTAATTTTCATTCTTACCGATGATCATCGGTATGATTATATGGGGTTTACCGGTAAGGTTCCTTGGTTGGAAACACCAAACATGGATAGGCTTGCACGTGAAGGGGCCTATTTGCCAAATGCCTTTGTAACTACCTCCTTATGTTCCCCCAGTAGGGCTTCCATTCTGACGGGCATGTTTTCCCATAGTCACACCATCGTGGACAATCAGGCCCCGGATCCTGGAAATCTAACGTATTTTCCCCAGTATTTGGAGAAGGCTGGGTACCAAACCAGTTTTTTTGGAAAATGGCATATGGGCGATCATGGGGATGAACCGCAACCAGGGTTCACACATTGGGAGAGTTTTCCGGGTCAGGGCGTTTATTACAATCCAACCCTAAATATCAATGGGGAAAGGATATCGTATACCGACTCAACATATATAACAGATCTTTTGACCGACCATGCTATTGGGTGGCTAGAAAAAAGGGATAGGAAAAAGCCTTTTTTTATGTATCTGTCACATAAGGCTGTGCACGCCGGATTTCAACCTGCAAGGAGGCACAAAGGAATGTATAAAGGAAAACGGATTGATCTTCCATCTACCTATGAGCAAACAAAAACGGGCGCCTATCGCGATCTCAAATGGCCTCAGTGGGTAGCGGATCAAAGGGTAAGCTGGCACGGTGTTGATTATATGTACCATGAAAACAGGGATATACATGAAATGGTGGTGGACTATTGTGAAACCCTTTTGGGGGTCGATGAAAGTATAGGTACGGTCATGGAGTATTTGCAAAAAGAAGGTTTGGACGAATCGACGCTTGTCATATACATGGGCGACAATGGCTTCAGTTGGGGGGAACATGGTTTGATAGATAAGCGACATTTTTATGAAGAATCAGTAAAAGTACCACTTTTGGTACGTTGTCCAGAACTGTTTGAGGGAGGAATCCGTCCAAAGCACATGGTACAGAATATTGATATTGGACCAACGATATTGGCGGCGGCAGGACTAAAACAACCTGACCATATGCCGGGAACCTCGTTTATTCCCATTCTGAAGGGTGAAACCGATAAAAATAGTAGGAAGGAAGTATTTTATGAATATTACTGGGAATATGATTTCCCAATGACACCTACGGTTTTTGGGATGAGAACCGATAAATATAAATACATGAAGTACCATGGTATTTGGGACCGGAATGAATTGTATGACTTGGAGAACGATCCTGACGAAATGTATAATCTTATTGCGGACCCTGACAAACAGGAGGTAGCCAAATCCATGTCGGCCGCAATCTATGACTGGTTGGAAGAAACGGGAGGTATGCGGATTCCATTAAAGCGGACCGTAAAGTATCGTTTTGGCGACTTTAAACATAAAAATGAACATTGAGGATGTAGTCCTCGAAACATTTCTTAGGAAAGTTAGGGATTTAGCCTATTCTCTAAAATCAAAAGGTCAACATCTGAGTTTTTCCATGCTTCATTCAATAGTTTTGGAACGGGAGTAAATGAATAGCTAAAGGAACCAAGGATAATATCCATATCTCCATCTTGGTCCGTATCGCCTATATCCATCAACATCCACCTGCCTAAATCACTAGTATCCATACGATATGGCTCAAAAAGGAATTCATTTGGCTCCTTGTTTTCTAGGTAGACGAACGAATAGGTAGGCGTTTGGTCATAATTTGGAAACGTGGATAAAATTCCAAAATCCAGATCTCCATCTTGATCAAAATCATTGGATACAACCCTGGTGGCACCATTCATGGGATAGAAATATACTTCCTCAAAATTATTGTTTCCGTCGTTAATATGGATTCGCAGTCCGTGGTAGGGTTTATGAAAATAACTATTGTCTGCATTATCTCCATTTACAGTAACAATATCTTGGTGCCCGTCATTGTTATAATCTAAAATCTCAAACCAACTGGATCCATAAACAGGACTAAATTTTATTGGTGTCTCCATTCTGAATTTTAAATGCTCCTCTTGATAAAATATATTAATTCCTTCCCTTCCCTGGGATGTTAGAACTACGAGGTCATCCTTGCCATCCTTGTTCATGTCTTTGGCAATAGATTTGATACTTCCTGGTAGGTTTAATAAAACTGTATTTTGAAAATTAAAATCTCCTTTATGTGTCAAAAGTGTAAGCTTGCCTGTTAGGTCGCCAAATTCACAGACCACAACTTCGTCATTTCCATCTTTATCAAAATCATGAACGAGCGTATGAACCGGTCTGTGAAGTTGAACATTCGATCTATTTATTTTTCTTTTGCTAGGTTCGATAACACTGATGCTACCCTGAGGAAGTTCAGAAGGATCTAAATAACCCACGTAGGTAAAGTATTTTAAAGTGTCTTGTTCGGAATAGGAGGTAGGGACACCCTCTGTGCGCTCTGTTTTGGTAACTTGTTTTGTAAGTGGATCATAATGAATTAGTTTACGGTTAAGATTACCCGTAATTATTTGTTTTTGCACAGAATCATATGCTAAAAACGTAATGAAGGCGCCTTTTGTACTATCCATGATTATTGGATTGGGTCTAAATTGGGAAACCCTTTTTCTAGGCGTTATTACACCGTGAATATTTAAGGAATCCTTGGCCATTTTGAGAATATAATCCTTTAATAAATTCCAATCACGAATATCCATAACGGGTTTTTCTGGATAAATACCAGATTGCTTTATGGCAAATTCTTCCATTCTGGAAACCTTTTCATACGGATCATAGGTTGAGTCGTAAATTCCCATCCGCGCGGCCATATCGGGTAAAACTCCCGCTTCCCAAATATGCTTGGGTAAGTTTTCTATATCTGGAAGTATATGACAACTGGCGCAATAGGAGTTATAGAGTGCAATGGCCTTTTTCTCTTTGGACGCACAAGAAAACTGGGCTATTACTGCTATTATATAAATTAGGTGTTTCAGGTAGATCGACTTTCTCATATTAGGTCAAATAAGATTTAATAGGACAGTTCAAGTTAAACTACCTGAAATTGTATCATTATATCTACACTATATTTTGAAGCTTGGAATTAGTCTTTGGTATTTGGATCATTCATTTTTCAAAAAAACCTTAAGGGGGCCCCTGTTTTGTGAGACGATAATGTATGGATTATCTCCATTGGTGTTTTTTACAATAGTTATATCCTTCGTGTCACCTTGGGTTATAAAACCACTTTTTTGGATATCAACAACCGTAAAACTGCCTTTGCCATCCCCTTCCAATAAAAATCCGTTAGATGCATCGTACTTTCCAATAAAAACTTCATTACCATAATCGTTTCCTACTAGAAATAGGTCATCATTTCCATCATTGTTGTAATCGGTTAAAGCAATACTTTTAACTGGGGCCATTTGTACTTCCCAAGGCAACTCCTTAAAATGGAAAGTGCCGTTCCCCAAGTTCTCCAAGTAGATGCTTCTATCATAATTTCCTGTCAAAGTTAGGGCACCTTCCAATTCGCTTTCAGAAAACAAGGTATTGATATCCGCTTTGGCAAAGCTTTTATAAGTGTTGTACTTTGATCGGAACAAAGGGCTTTGGCCGTTTAAGTCGCCCCAGAACTTAATGGGAAATGCCCTATACTCAGGATTATCAAAACTATATTTTAGGTATGAGAACATTACGGGGTCTACGGTACCATTATTGTCAAAATCCTTGGATACCAGCTTGGTAGGCCTTTCAGGGGAAGGTCGATAAAAATTGTTTGCTCCCAAATTTCCCACGATAAAATCCAAATCACCATCCTTGTCAAAATCGTGGGCCACGATGCTCTCCCAAAAACCGAATAGATGGTCGATTCCGGATTTTTCCAATTTCGTTAGGGTCGACCCACTATTCTTAAAAACGGTGATGGGCATAAATTCACCAACCACAACCAGGTCGTTTAGGCCGTCCCCATCGATATCTGCCCAAGTGGCATCGGTTACCATACCAATTTCCCGTAACTCCGGTGCCATTGAATCCGTTACATCCACTAAAGTTCCATTTTCGTTTTTAAGGAGAAAGCTTTTTTCGGCAATGGGATATTTTGCGAAAGGGGTTCTGCCGCCAACAAAGAGGTCTATGTATCCGTCACCATCAAAATCATTGGCGGTTACTACGGAACCACTCTTCTTTATTTCTGGTAATTTGTCCGGTGCCGGTGTAAAATTACCCTTGCCATCGTTAATCAATAATCTATCCAGATAATAGCTGTCATCCGGGGTAAATTCATTGCTTCCGGATACAAAATAAATATCCAGGTCACCATCGTTGTCCAAATCAAAAAGGGAAATTCCCTCCTCTTCATACTTTTTATCCCCTTCTTCCGTAAAAAGTTCCCTTATTGAAAAATTTCCTTCACGGTCCTGAAGGAACAAAACTGGGGAATACCTTGCGGAACTTCCAACGATGAAGTCCTCCATACCGTCGCCATTTAAATCCCCTGAGGCAAGACAAGGGCCATTTTGGGTAAGCTTATGCGGCAATATTCTTTGAATGTTAAAATCTACCGCATCCATTTCCTTATGTTCATAGTCTATACCTTTTTCCGTAGAAACTTCTGCATAAACCTTTTTTTTGGGTTTTGGAGTAAAAGGGAATTCAAGGGCGCCAAGTTCAATGGAGGAGGCGTCACGTTGGTTTAAAACCAAAGTTTGATTTGGTAGGACATTATCTAATTTTTGATAATCACCATTGGGCCATAATACTTCGACCGATTTGATTTCGGTTTTCTCTCCCAGCCCAAAATGAACGATGCCTTCCAAGGAAGACATATAGCCCCTGTACAAATAATTTTCATGATATTGAAACGTACCGTCGGCAAATCTAACCACCACTTTGGCTCCAATTCCAGAGGAATTAGAGTTCTTTAGATTTAGTCTTAAATAAGCATTATTTGTATTTAAGTTATTTCTGAAGATGAAAGCCGGGTCGTTGATGTTGTTAACCACATAGTCCAAATCGCCGTCATTATCCAAATCGGCAAATGCAGCACCGTTTGAAAAGGAAGGAATGTTTAGGCCCCAATCCTCCCCTTTATCCTCGAATTGACCGGTACCGTTGTTCACGTAAACATAATTGGGAATTTTAATGGTTGGTATAGAGTCCAATATTTTACCCGGACCCAAATACCTACTAACATTGAAATTGAAATCACCAAAATCCAAATCGGTTATATCCCTGGGAAACCCATTGGTTATCAACAAATCTTTATGACCGTCATTGTTCATGTCCGCAAAGAGTGGGGACCAACTCCAGTCCGTTTTTGAAACACCGGACATCAATCCGATCTCACTAAAAGGCACACCGTTCCCATTCCCTTTTTGCAACATGTTCCTTGAGTACTGATATTCATAATTATATCTTTCATTTAGGACATAATTGTTATAGTTATTACTGGCAATGGTCGTTTTCAGCCTTTGGTTGGTTTCGCCCAACATATCCAAGGTGATAATATCCAAATATCCGTCATTGTTATAATCCGATATGTCATTTCCCATGGAAAATTTACTTTGGTGTTTTACAAACTCCGATATTTTATTCGTAAATGTCCCATCTTGATTGTTTATATACAATAAGTCATTGGTAAGGTAGTCGTTGCTTACGTAGATATCCGGCCAAGTGTCATAATTGATGTCCGCTATGGCCAGTCCAAGTCCATAGCCTTCAATCGTTATACCTGCTTCCAAGGAGACATCGGTAAAAGTACCATCCCCATTATTATGATAAAGTTTATCGTTGCTTAGGGCCGAACCGTCCGTTATCTTTTCCCGATAATTGGAAGGCAGCACATGGATATCTACATTGTTCAAGACATATAAATCCAATAGCCCATCCTTATCATAATCAAAGAAGGTAGCTCCCATACTGTTATTATTATCCGCTATTCCATAATCTTTTGCCATTTCTTTGAAGGTGGGAATTCCATTTTCGTTGGGCCCTTGATTGACGTAGAGCATATTCGCTTTTTCTTCTTTGGACTCCAACATGGCGGCACATACATAGATATCCAGGAAACCGTCCCTATTGATATCCACTAGGGCGATTCCCGTACTCCATTTATCGTTTCCTTCAATATTCGCCTTTTTGGAAATATCGGTGAATTTAAAGTCCCCCTCGTTTATATAAAGTTTATTGGAAACCTGATTTCCCGAAAAAAAGATATCCGGCTTATCATCATTGTTGAAATCTCCAATGGCAACTCCACCACCGTTAAAAATATATTCACTTGTCAATATATTAAAACTGTCCGTCTCTATTATTCGGTTATTGAATGCTACACCGGAACTTTCTGAAGGTATTTGGGTAAAGAGTTTTTCTTTTTCCTTATGACATGAAATAGCGGTAAGACCAATTAGTAATGAGAGACAAATTATTTTTTTCATGGTAAACAATACGTTGTTTAATAGTTCAGGAAAAAGTTAGATTACACAGGTTAAAAATTAGAAATGTGTGACAATTGACAAATTTAAATAAAAGGTAAGGTTTTAAAAATGTAAGTTGGTAAAAGGGTAGGCAATTAAACTTTTATTAATCATTTTTAATTTTTGGATAATAAAAAAGGGCGTGTAAAACACGCCCTTTTCATATAAAATGGGTTGATTAATTAATAACCAGGGTTCTGGGATAAAACATCTGAACCTTGGATGTCAATTTGTTGTTGTGGAATTGGATAGTACTCGTTTTTACCTGAAGTAAAACTTGCACCACCAAACTTGGTCACCAAGTACTGTGATTCGTAATCCAAATAGGCATTCAATTCCGCTGCTGCTACGCCCCAACGAACCAAATCAAAGAAACGGTGTCCTTCACCGGAAAGCTCCAATTTTCTTTCGAAACGAACCGCTCTTCTTGCGAAATCCTGATCAGGGAACGATGTATATTCAGAAATCACATAATTGGCCGCGGGACCGCTACCATCGTACTCCTGTACCCAAAATTCAGAGTTGGCAGCTCTTGCTCGCACTCTATTTACATATTCCAAGGCTTTGTCCAAAGTACCAGCTTCTACTTCTGCTTCAGCGGCCATTAAAAGGACATCGGCAAAACGAATAATCGTGTAGTTCATAGTGGCATACCCTCTAGTCCAAGAGCTACCATCCGTAAAGCTATTTTCCTGGCTTCTGTAATAGATATATTTCTTAGGAGAATACGGACCGGCGTATGGGAAGCTACGAATCCAAGCAGAACCTGGGTGCTCTATCCAATCCAAGTAAGGAATTCCTTTTCTACCAATGGAGTGGTCGATTCTAGGATCCAACGGATCTGGATCTTCTACAAAGGTGGATTCGTCATTACCATTTGTAAAGACATGTCTGTAAATATTATCCACTTCGTTGGCCGGATCGTTATAGGAACCATCCAATAATGGTAAACCGTCTGCCCCAGTCCTAAACGAATTGGATAATTCAATACTGGGTTGGAAGAATCCACAACAGTTACCAGGTCCATCAGGTCCGGTGTTGTATGGATAGTTCAAATCATCGAATGCATTCGCATTTTGTACGTTACCCGTATTATTGGCAGACTCCACATCCATAACAGCTTCGGCATGGTTGTCATTCTCAGCGTTGTAAATCTGGGCATAATCATCTAAAAGATCATATGTTAGCCCATTGGAAGTTTTACCCTGTTCTATAACAGTTGTAAACAGGTCTCGTGCGGGACCAAATTTTTGCTGATATAAATAAGCTTTGGCCAAATAGGCTCCAGCGGCCCATTTGTTCACCCTGCCAGCACCATTTTCTTCTGGTAAATTATCATAGGCAAATTGAAAATCAGCTTCGATAAAGGCCCATACATCCGGTGTATTGGGAATGCTAGGTATATCTGCAGGAAGCACTGTTTCGTCAAAAAGAGGAATACTATTGAAATGTTTTTTCAAATCAAAATAGTAATGGCCTCTCAATAAACGGGCTTCTCCAGCGATTCGTGCGGCATCTGCGGCAGATACATCTGTAGCAACAGCCAAAGCTGCCAACACCTTGTTTGCCCTGCTAACACCTTCGAAACGACCTCTCCATAAGTTGTTAAAATCTCCTATGGTGGGATCTGCCTCATAACGTTGTACCGGGTTTATGGTCGAGTAGTCACCGGCATCCGTTCCTTTGTTGGCGTCACCGCCCATAATGGAGCCCGTTACCCAATGGTTTGGGCCTTCAAATCGGTTCCCAAACACACCGTTGAGAGCCGCATAGGTGCCGATTAACAAGCCTTCAATTCCATCTTTGGTGCCTACCTGGGCATCCGCTAGGGAACCCGTAGGCAACACTTCCAAAAATTCGTCGTTACAGGACACCCCAAGCATAAGGCAGGATATCCCAATAACAGCTGTCTTTTTAAGATTAATCATATTTTTCATAGTTTATTTTTGTTTAAAGATAACATATATTTTACACATAAGTATCACAATTCTATATAGTTAAGGTTAAATTCCCATTTCTAAAGTAAACAAATACTGAGGAGTAACAGGATAGTTTCCTACATCGATTCCAAAGTTGGTATCAGGACCACCTACAGCTGGATCCAATCCACTATAATTGGTAATTGTCCAAAGATTGTTCGCGGAAACGCCTAATCTGAATTTACTAAGACCCAATTTTTCAGTTAAGTCCGTAAAGTCATAGGATAAGGCCAGACGTTGTAGCCTAACATAGCTACCATCTTCTATATACCAGGAATTGGCTGCGCCACTGGTACTCAAATTAGTGGCACTTTCCCATATGGGCGCTGCAGCGTTGTTGCCCAATTCTGGTGTCCAGGAGCGCTTGGCAGCCTGTCCTTTTGCAGATCCCTCAAACGTTCCGAAGAAATCAGTAAACCATTTGGACTGGTTAAAGATTTCGTTCCCAAATGATGCACTCCAGAAAGTTTCGAATGATACATTTTTATATCTAAGGTTTAAGGTTGCACCTCCTGTAAAATCAGGAACTGCACTTCCTATAAAGGTTCTGTCGTCTGGGGTAATAGCTCCGTCACCATTAATATCCGCATATCGGAAACGACCTAGTCCCTTCCCATCCTGGGCAGGAGAGTTGGCCACCTCTTCTGCACTATTGAAATATCCAATTACCTCATATCCAAAGAAAGAGGAAATTGATTGGCCAACTGCATTTCTAATTGGGAAGATACCTCTATATCCTGGTCCATCAAAGAACTCCAAACCAGGAGCCAAGGATGTAATTTCATTATTTAGAAAACTACCGTTTAAGTTCATCGTGAAGGTCAAGTCCTCTGTCAGATTTCCTCTACCGGTTATATCGATCTCTATTCCTGAGTTCGCCATACTGGCAATGTTTACTGAGGGTGACTGGGCAAAATTCCCCGTTACACCGGCCAATTCCAATTGGTACAAAAGGTCATCCGTGTCCTTTTCCCAATATTCGAATATAACGTCTAACTTATTGTTGAAGAAACTGGCATCAAACCCTACGTTGAACGTGGTCGTCGTCTCCCATTTCGCATCTGGGTTCCCGATCCTGCTTTGGGCAAAACCTTCGTCTGCTCCACTGTTTTGTCCTTGAATTGGATACCACGTATTTCCCCTATCTGAGGCGAACAAGGAATATTGGTTATTAGGGTTTACGTTATTGGAGTTACCCATTTGTCCCCAACCTCCTCTGAATTTCAAGTCACTAAAAATACTCTGATTTTGCATAAAGGGCTCGTCGATGACCCTCCATGCCGCAGAAACTGCCGGGAAAGTACCATAACGATTATTACCACCAAAACGCGAGGCTCCATCCCTTCTTAAGGTACCAGAGATTATATATTTTTCATTGAAACTATAATCCAATTTTCCGAAAGTGGAATAGAAATTCACTCCATTAAACAAGTTACTGTTAACGACAGGACTCTGTACCACGCTTAAGTTTTGGAAATCCAAATCCGTTGAGAATGGGTTGATACCGTTTCCGCTAAGAAATCTTCCTTTTCCAGTATTCAAGGCCTCTATACCAGCCAATAGTTTAACCCTATGTTTGCCGAATAGTTTTTCGTACGTAGCTGTATTGGTAAAGGTCCATTGGAAATTATAACCACTTCCTTCTGAGAAGGTGTTACTCGCTTCCGGTTCAGAATCTCCCAAATAACGGAATCCATAATTTACAAAATAGTTATTGTTGTAGGCCCCTCCAAGGCTACTTCTAACGGTTAAACCTTCCAATGGGTTCAATAACAAATAAATATTACCAAAACCACCTATACCATAACTTTTATCATCACCTGCATTTAGTGTTTGCTGTCGCACAGGGTTCCTTGGATTATTGAATCCGGATGCCCTTGTACTTGCAAAACTACCAAATTCATCTCTAACTGGAATGATAGTGGGCATACGGTAGGCGGACAGAATTACGGATTCGTCATCCGCGCCACTAATACCTCCATCGCCACCAAAACCACCAACTTCGGAACGGTAAGTAACTTGGAAGTTTTCACCTATGGTTAACCAGGGGGCTAAATCCCATTCTGAATTTATTCTCGCGGTATATCTCGTAAAATCGTTGTTCAACAATATACCAGCTTGATTTTGCATACCAATTCCCATATAAAAGCGGCTGTTTTCATTTCCGCCATCAAAACCTAAGGTAACCCTGCTAAGAGGAGCGACTCTAGTCAATTCCTTGTACCAATTGGTTCCCCTTAAATTTGGACGTATCAAGAATACGTTATCTGGATTGGCCTCGTAATTGGCGCGAATCTGTGCCAAATCAATATCCGATTCAAAAACCCCGTTCTGTCCATCCGCATGTAGATAGTCGGGAAATCTTGGCGTGGCATTTGTGCCATATTGAGGATGGGTATACTGTGGAGCCGTACCATTCGCAGCAGCATTGTTCTCATAGGCCAAATGGGTATATTCTGCCATTTCTTGTGGATTCAAGTTTCTGGGAGCACCAGCAGAATTGGGGTCCAATATACCACTTTGAACGTTTAGAGAAATATTTGATTTGCGATCAGAACGCTTACCCTGTTTTGTGGTATAAACAATAACCCCGTTCGCGGCCCTGGCCCCATAGATGGAAGCACCCGCAGCATCCTTAAAAATTTGGGCACTTGCAATGTCATCCGGGTTTAGGAAATCAATACTCTGGACAGGAACACCATCTACGATATATAAAGGTTGGTTCCCTCCAAAGGCATTAAAACCTCTAACACGTACTTGGGAAGTAGAACCAGGTTGTCCGTTTGTAATTACCGTAACACCTGCTACCCTACCTTGTAATTGCTGCTCTACGTTACCCGAAGGAATTGCAGCTAAATCCTCTGCTGCAACTACAGAAACGGCAGCGGTAGTTTCCCGCTTGGTTTCCGTAGAATAACCTGTAACGATAACCTCGTCCAAAGCAGCAGCATCTTCCAATAAGGTTGCGTTAACTGTAGATCGGCCTCCAACGGCTATCTCCTGCCTTTGAAAACCTAGATAACTAAATACCAATGTTGCTCCGGATTCTACATTTAAAGTAAAGTTTCCGTCAAAGTCCGTTTGGGTACCATTGGTAGTACCTTTTTCCACTACGTTGGCACCCGGTAGTGGAGTACCGGTTTCATCCGTTACCGTACCTGTAACGGTAGACTGTAAGGTTTCATCCAATACAATCTTGTAGTTGATACTTGTCTCATTTGCAGAAGCCAGTTGCACTCCTAAACAAATGACCATCGATAAAATCCCGGATTTAAAAAAGGAAAGACCTCTTTTGGATTTAACCGATTTGAAATCATGTTTTTGATTCATAATCCTTGTTGTTTGTTAGTTTAAATTAATCTCCTTGAACTGGTTTTTAAAGGGTTTCCGTATGTACCGGAAACTGTTAAAAAAAACCAAATTCAGCGTAATGATAACAAAATATTATGAAATATAAATAATGAGTAATTCATTATTTTTTAAAAATAAGTGTCAAAAAATAACTTAAAATATTACATATATCCTATAATTGTCCGTCTTTATTGCCTTCAAAGAAAATTTGGGCTATAAAATATTGTCAAATCGGTAATTTGAGAATTTTAACATTATTGTCTCTAGTTGTGTCAATAATCGATCCTTTTCGCAGGATTCAAACGTTGTAGTTTGGGATTATTTTGATGAAGAAGGTGGATTTTTTTACTGGATTTTTAGCCCTTCTTTTTACCTGTTTGACATGCTGAAATCATGATCAAATCATTGTGGTAATTCTTGGTAAAAAACAGGAAGTGTTCGCCACCATCCTTGAGTTTTGTTTTCTTTCGAATTTGGGCCACGCTTTCCGGAAAATTTCTCGTAGTAACATTGGCCTTTTGAAAGCCAAGCCCCTTTATGGACTTTTTATTGTACGGAAACACGTTTGATATCTCAAAGGTCCTTCCGGGGAATGGAACCAAAACATTTGAAGTATATAAATGGGAGTGCTCCTGTAGTTTTTTTAATCCATACCTTTTGCCTACCAAATTAAAGCCCCCAGATTTCATAATGGCAGTGTTGGGCTCATATAAAAAGGAAAGCGGTTCTGAATATTCCGGGAGCGTGGTTCTTTCTTCCTTGGCCAAAAACTCAAAACTTTCCTTAGTATCCCCATTCAAATTGACAGCCTTTATCAACGGTTCTTCCCTGTGATCTTTTTTTAATTCCCAGAGAACCTCCTTTACCTCATTTTCTACACTTAAGATATGAACTTTATATACATTTTGTAATTGTTGGAGGCCCATGGATATGTCCAGCAACGGCCCGGTTTTAATCAGGATATTATTGGATTTGGAAAAAAAATGCTGCATCCACCTGGTTACATCCGGTTCACAGTCTTGAAGAAAGTAGACTTTCTTATTGTTACTGTCCCTCCTAGAAGGATCAAGAAAGAGCCAATCGGTTGTATCTTGAAGGGTTTCCAGATATTCAATACCATCCTTCGCAAAACAGGAAATATTTGTGCTGCCAAGCTTCCTAAAATTATGTTCGGCGATGTCTGATAGCTCCTTGTTCTTTTCGATATGAAAAACAAGTTTGATTTTTTTTGAAAAGTAATAGGAGTCAACCCCAAATCCCCCGGTAAGGTCCGTAAGTGTATCTCCCGAAACCAAATCCGCCTTATATCTTGCCGTAGCCTCGGAGGATGTTTGTGAAATATTCAGCTTGTTTGCATAGTAAATGTTTTCGGTTCCAAACCACGTAGGCAATTTCTTTTGGGATTTTTTTTTTGACTCCAGTTGTTCGACCAGTTCCCTATTTTCAATACCTGGGAATACATTTTTGCCCAAAAGGACGGAGTGTACATCCGTATTCAAATTATGGTCGATAAATTCCTGTACCTCTGGATATAGTAGGTGTAAGTTCAAAGGGTGCTAAAGGTTTTCGGTAAGGGATTTGACAATCTTGTTTTCGGCCAAAAACTCTTTTAGGATAACCTTAATGGCCGTATAGCCGGGTACGGCAACGATCATGCCTACAACCCCGAACAATAGCCCGGCAATGATGATGACCAAAAAAATCTCCAAGGGGTGTGACTTTACACTATTGGAAAAAATGAAGGGCTGTGAGAAAAAATTATCCACCAATTGACCAATTGCCAGTCCGATCAACACATAACCCGTTTTGGGAAGGATCACCTCGCTAAAATCGGCCCCCAAATTACTGGTCATGGTTAGGGTTATCATCAGGGCCCCACCGATCAGGGGTCCTATATATGGTATGATATTGAAGAGGGCGCACAAAAAGGCGATAACGATTGCATTCTCGATACCCACGATCAAAAGGACTATCGTATATATTACAAAGAGGATAAATATTTGCAAGAGAAGCCCCACGAAGTATCTTGAAAGCAAATTGTTGATTTTATCGATGGAGTTTACTGTCCCGGTTTCCTTTGTTTTAGGAACAAATATGAGCAGGCCATTTTGAAAAAGGGTACTATCCTTAAGGAAGAAAAAGGAAATAAAAAGTACGGAGAACAAGCCGATGCTCGCAGAACTCAGGATGTCCAATAGGGAATTCAAGAAGTTAGGCACAAATCCTATATCCAGGCCTTGAATGATATTTCTCTCAATTTCCGAATCTTGAATTACATCTTCCACTACATGTGAGGACAGGCCAAAATATTGGGTGGTTTTGAGATAAAGGGTATTGATGCTTTTCTGGAGTTCGTCTATATTGAGTAGGGAAAGATTTTTGCTCTGTTCCGTAATCAATGGTATGAAAAGCGCCAAGATTCCCGCTAAAATCCCTACCATGAGAATCATGGTAAGGATGACGGCGAGCGTGTTGGGAAAATTCAACCTTCGCCTAAAAAAGAGTACAACGGGTCTTCCGATCAAGGCTATAACGGCGGCTGCAGCCAGATAGGCCAAAACGGAACGTATCATGTAAAAAAAATAGAGCAGGAGAAGTGTTCCCGTGATTATTCCCACTGCCCGTATTATCCCGTTGGCAATTGTTTTAGAAGTCATGGTCAATTTTTAAATACGTAGGACACTATATTCGCCCCCATTTGCAGGGCCTTTTTTCTTATTTCTTCCGGGTCGTTGTGTACGGCCGGATCTTCCCAGCCATCCCCAAGATCGGATTCTAAAGTCAATAATAAAACCAGTCTTTTGTTTTCAAATATTCCCAATGCCTGTGGTCTTTTACCGTCATGCTCGTGTATTTTGGGCAAGCCTTGTGGAAATTTGAACTCCTGTGAGAAAATGGGATGGTCCAGACCTATTTCCTCCAGGTCGCTATTGGGGAATAACTCCTCGATTTGGCCAATGATATATTCCCGCATACCGTAGTTATCGTCAATATGTAAAAATCCACCGGAAAGGAGATAATCCCTCAAGTTTTCTTTTTCTTCCAATGAAAAAACCACATTTCCGTGGCCGGTCATATGTAAAAAGGGATATTGAAAAATGGAGTTGCTTCCCACTTCTACCGTTTCTGGTTTCGCGTTTAACCGGGTCCCAATAGTTGAATTGCAAAAAGCTATCAAATTGGGCAGGGCCGATGGATTCGCATACCAATCCCCACCACCTTGATATTTCAAAATGGCAATCTCCTGAGCTTTGGTGGATAAGCCAAAACCAACAAGCAGTAATAAAGTGACCAGTATTTTTTGCATGGGACTAAACCTATCTTTCAAAAATAAGCATTAAGTACTTATGAAACCGACATGATTATAATAATCCTTATACGCACATCGTCATGAATTTAATCATCAAAGGTTACATGTAACCCATGAAAACAATAAAAATAAACACATGAAAATGTGGCCTTGAAATATTTAACCATTATTGATTATGGCTACTGTGGTACAGGCCACAATGGCAGCGGTTTCCGTACGTAACCTATTTCTCCCCATGGAGACGGGAAGATATCCCTTTTCCTTTGCCACTTTAATTTCCTTAGCCGAAAAGTCACCTTCCGGTCCGATCAAAATGGTAATGGGTTTGTCTGGGATTACGCGCCTTTTTAATTCATATTTTTCAGAATCATCGCAATGGGCGATAAATAGACCGCCTTCCCTAGGTATATCAATGATTTCGTTGAAATTGGTCAAGTCGTTCAATTTGGGCAAATAGGCCTGCATCGATTGTTTCATGGCGGACTGTATTACCTTGGTATAACGGTCCAATTTTATTGTTTTACGTTCTGAATGTTCACAAAGAACAGGGGTGATTTCGTTCACGCCGATTTCCGTAGCCTTTTCCAGGAACCATTCGAACCTATCGTTCATTTTGGTAGGTGCCACTATCATGTGGAGCCAATGATTTTTTCGATGTACTTTTTTTACGCCGGTAATTTCAACGGCGCATTTTTTTGGATTGCTGTCGGTAATCTTGGCACTGAGCATCAATCCTCTACCGTTCGTAATCAAGACTTCATCGTTCACTTTTTTTCTTAGAACACGTACCATATGTTTGCTTTCTTCGGTATCGAAAGAAAATTGGGATGAGGTTTCGTCCAAATGGGGATTATAGAATAGTTGCATGTTTAGGAGGTTAAGTGGTATCGGGCTTTGGCAGAGGTTTCCTGTCCTGCAAATTGGCCGGATTTGTATTTATAATATCCCACTATCCCGATCATACCTGCATTATCGGTACAAAATTCAAAATTGGGCACATAAGTAGTCCAACCCCATGCTGTTTCGGCATCTTTTAAGGCCTTCCTAATTCCTGAGTTTGCGGAGACCCCGCCACCAATGGCAATTCTCTTAATTCCGGTTTTTTTGACGGCCTTTTTAAGTTTTCCCATAAGAATAGTGATAATGGTGTATTGAATGGACGAACACAAGTCCTCCAGATTCTCCTCAATAAAGTTTTGGTTTTGTATCGTTTGTTTTTGAACGAAATAGAGGATGCTCGTTTTGAGACCGCTAAAACTAAAGTTTAGGTCTTTAACCTTGGGTATTGGGAATTCAAAGGCATATGGGTTTCCACTTGCGGCATATGTATCGATCAATGGTCCACCAGGGTAGGGTAGTCCCAGTATTTTGGCACTCTTGTCAAATGCCTCACCAACCGCGTCGTCCAAGGTTTGTCCCAAAATTTCCATGTCAAAATAGTTGGTCACTTTTACGATTTGGGTATGCCCGCCACTAATGGTAAGGGCAAGGAAGGGAAACGTAGGGGGCTTCATATTTTCGGCCTTAATAAAATGTGCCAATATATGGGCCTGCATGTGATTTACCTCTATTAATGGAATCCCTAGGGCAAGGGATAGTGATTTGGCAAAGGAGGTGCCAACCAACAGCGAACCTAAAAGACCAGGTCCGCGTGTAAATGCTATGGCGGATAATTGATTTTTATCGATATTTGCTTTAGCTAGGGCTAGGTTGGTGATCGGGACAATATTTTGTTGATGGGCACGGGAAGCCAGTTCTGGTACGACCCCGCCATATTCCTCGTGAATTTTTTGGGAAGCGACCACATTGCTCAGCATGGTATCGTTTTCTAGTACCGCTACGGAAGTGTCGTCACAGGAGGATTCAATGGCCAGAATATAAATTGTTTCGTTTTGCAACGGGTTTGGAATAAAAATTGAAATACAAAGGTAAAACATAATAGCCCTATCAAAAAACTTAGAAAAATACTGGTTAGAACACTTTTGGTTCTTTTGTTGACCTGTGTTTTGGGGACTATTGTACTCTCATTGCCTATTGTACAGACTACACTTGCCAAGTATGCTACGGACTCTTTAAATAAGGAGTTTGGTACCAATATCAATGTGTATAGATTACGGGTCTCCTTAATATCCTGGGATACTTCTCTTAATGGAATTTACGTGGAGGATTATAGGCAGGATACATTGTTTTATATCAACGAATTGAAAACTTCCATAGTCAGTATAGGGAATTTGGCAAAGGGACGGTTGGAGTTTGGAGACATTGAAATTGACGAACTTCACTTTAAACTTAAAACCTATTTTGGCGAGCAGGAGACCAATATAAATGTCTTTGTGGACAAATTGGATGATGGTAAACCCCGGGCTCCCGGGACTCCACCCTTCTTTTTTTCCTCCTCCCATGTAGCTATTGAAAACAGCAGGTTCCAATACATTGACGAAAATCTGGAAAACGAGGAAGCTTTACATTTTAAGAATTTGAACATAGAGGCGAACGACTTTCAAATTCTTGGGCCGGAAGTAACGGCAGGTATCGATAGAATGTCCTTTTTGAGCAAAAGGGGAGTCCTTGTCGAAAACTTAAAAACGGAGTTTAAATATACCAAGGAACAAATGCGTTTTGATTCCCTTCAAATCAAGACGCCGCTTTCCAATCTTGATGGAACTATTGTATTCAACTACAATAGAGAGGATTTTAAGGATTTCTTGAATAAGGTAAATGTAGTGGCCGATTTTGAGGAATCAACGGTTTCCTTCGATGAAATCAATTTGGTTTATAACGAATTTGGACAAGGAAAAACAGCGACCCTTACCGCTAGTTTAAACGGTGTATTGAACGACATAAACATTAATAATCTTTTTCTGGTTTCCGATAATACCGGTATTAGGGGGGATTTCAATTTTAAACACCTATTTAATAAACAGGAATCCTTTATACTGGATGCACGCATGCGAAATGTAACCAGCAGTTACTACCAATTGAATGCGCTTTTGCCCAATTTGATAGGTAATTCGTTACCATCAACTTTCAGCAAGTTGGGACAGTTCACGATCCGGGGAGATGCGCTCGTTACGGACTCTTCCATTGATGCAAAAGTGAATCTAAATACCGCGGTTGGTAGTAGTTATTCTGATATTGTTTTGACCAATTTCAACAATATCGACAATGCCACATATACAGGGTTTATTTCACTTATAGATTTTGATTTGGGCGAATTTGTAAATAGTAAAAGTCTGGGTAAAACCAATCTTGACTTTAACGTGGAAGGGCAGGGATTCGTTTCGGAAAAATTGAATACCGAGGTTATTGGGCAGATCTATTCCATAGAGTTCAATAATTATAATTATCAGGATATTAAGGTGTCCGGTATCTTGAAGGAACAATTGTTCGATGGTTCCTTGACTAGCAATGATGAGAACTTAAAGTTTAACTTTAAAGGTCTGGCCGATTTTGGAGAGGAAAGCAACAATTTCAATTTTAAGGCTTCCGTAGACTATGCGGATTTAAAACGACTGAATTTTATTAATGACAGTGTATCCATTTTCAAGGGCGATGTAAGTATGAACATCCGTGGAAATACTTTGGACAACATCGTTGGGGACGTAAATTTTACCAAGACCAATTTCCAGAATATAAACGATACCTATTATTTTGAGGATTTCACCATTTCCTCCGCTTTTGAAAGTGATTCCGTAAGGGTGATAGATATAAATTCCCCAGATATTATCACAGGATTTATGAAAGGCAATTTCAAGGTGAGGGAATTGGGTAAATTGGTGCAGAATTCCATTGGTAGTATTTATACCAACTACCGACCTTTCAAGATTTCTAGCGGACAAAACCTGAGCTTTAATTTTAAAATCTACAACAAGATTGTAGATGTTTTCTTTCCAGAAGTACGTTTTGACCCAAACACTTTTATTCGTGGTAAAATAGTGTCTGACGAGGGGGATTTTAAACTGAACTTTGAATCGCCCAGTATCGTGGCGTACGGGAATGAAGCAGATAATATTGAAGTGAAAATCGACAATAAAAACCCGTTGTTCAATACCTATGTTTCAGTTGGGGACCTAAAGACGCCCTATTATGATGTAAAGGATTTCAATCTCATAAACACTACCTTGAAGGACACGTTATTCTTTAGGTCTGAATTTAAAGGTGGCAGTGAATATAATGATAGCTACAACCTCAACTTTTACCATACGTTCAATGCGGATAACAAATCGGTCATAGGTCTAAAAACCTCTGATGTCAGTTTTAAGGGGAACAAATGGATTTTGAACAAGGACGGGAATACCAAAAACAAGGTGATTCTAAATAGGGCCCTTGACAGTATTTCAATTGAGGAAATCGTCATGAACAATGATGAAGAGGAGCAGATCAGGTTGCGTGGACAATTGGCAGACTCTACCTATAAGGACCTTCAGCTTCAGTTTAAAATTGTATCCCTAAACAAAATTACACCGGTAATAGACAGTCTAAAGTTGCAAGGGGAGGTTAACGGGAACCTGAACATATTACAAAAGGATGGTATTTACCTACCTTCTTCCAATTTGAACATAGATCGATTTGCCATCAATGACATGCCCATGGGGGATTTGGCCATAAGTATCGTGGGGAATAGGGATTTAACGGAGTTTCAGGTAAATTCACAACTGTCTGACAATGGTGTCGAGAAGTTTGGTGTTGTGGGCAAAATCGAGAATAGGGAGGAAATGCCCACGGCAAATTTGGTAGCCAATTTCAATAAGTTCCCACTAGATCCATTCAATCCTTTGGGCGAGGGCGTAATTGACCATATTCGGGGTGATCTAGAGGGGAGGGTCAATGTGACGGGACCTGTTGACAATCCAAACTTCAACGGATTGGTGACCTTGGAAAATGCTGGCATTGCCATACCCTATTTAAATGTCGACTATGCCTTTGCCCCAAGATCTAGGGTACGGTTGGAAAACCAGACTTTTGATTTTGAAAATATTGCGCTTTCAGACGTTTCCATGGGTACACGGGCCAATTTGGACGGCACCATCACCCACAGTTATTTTGACAATTGGGTATTAAATTTCAATGTGGACACCAATAACAATAGATTCTTGATCTTAAATACGGAGTTTAAGGAAGGTGATCTCTATTATGGAACAGGCTATCTTAATGGTACAGGAAGAATTTATGGGCCAACAACCGCTTTGAACATAACCGTTGATGGAGAAACGGCCAGGGGAACTTCCTTGAAAATACCCTTAAGCGATGTAGCGAGTGTAGGGGACTACTCCTTTATCAATTTTGTGGAAAAGGATAAGGTCAATTCTATCGACGAACAACGGCAATTAAAGGATTACCAAGGACTGGAATTGGAATTCAATTTGGATGTTACCCCAGAGGCCGAGGTGGAAATCGTGACGGATACCAAAACCGGAAGTTCCTTAAAAGGTACTGGGGAAGGTATCCTTCTAATACAGATAAACACGAATGGCAAATTTGAAATGTATGGAGATTTTGTGGTAGTGACAGGGCAATTCAGGTACAAATTTGGCGGCATAATAGATAAGACATTTATCGTGGAGCCCGGGGGCCAGATAAACTGGAATCAAAAACCCCTTGAGGCCCAATTGAATATGGAAGCGGTATATTCACTGACCGCAAACCCTGCGCCCCTATTGGAAAATCAGGGATATACCCAAAGAATACCAACGGATGTGATCATTCAGTTGACCGGTGAACTTCAAAACCCCGATATTGAATTTGGCATTGATTTTCCGGGCACGAACTCCATTGTTAAATCTGAGCTGGAATATGCCTTACAGGATCCAACGGTGGCCGAGAAAAATGCCATATTCCTTTTGGCCCAGGGAAATTTTGTGAACGACCAGAGTGGAATCAACCAACAGGCCATTACGGGCAACTTGGTACAAAGTGCATCGGGTATATTGAATTCACTTTTGGGCGGCGGAAATGACAAGTTGAATTTTGGTCTGTCCTACGAACAAGGGTATCAAGGGGCCCAATTGGAAACAGACGATAGGATAGGTGTAACGGTCTCCACGCAAATCTCGGATCGGGTATTGTTCAATGGTAAAGTAGGGGTTCCGGTGGGCGGGACCAGTGAAACCTTGGTTGCAGGGGATTTTGAAATTCAATTACTGTTGAACGAGGAAGGAAGTTTGAGTGCAAAATTCTTCAGCAGGCAAAGTGAAATCCAGGCCTTCCTTCCTGATCAACAAGGATCTACCCAGGGCGCTGGCTTATCTTATGAAGTCGACTTTGATAGCTTTAAGGAACTGTTCAGGAAAATACTCAATAAGGATACAAAGCAGAATCCCCCTGGAGTCAAGATCATTGAGCCACAAGAACCACCAATTTCTGTAATGGGAAAGGATAGTTTGCTCAACTTTTATGCAAAACCAAAATCCTTCTAAATTCTTTTTTTGATTTTGGATTCCTGGTCCAATGTTAATTAAATACAGGTTTAGGTCATTTTTTGGTTAAAATGTGACATACTTATATTATTTGAGGCTTTTATGCCCAAAGTCATTGGTCACACATTTCATAATTGAAAGAAGTTTTACTAATTTCGTTGGCTTAATTTTTCGGATGTCTTCAAACATAAAAAAAATAGCAGTGCTAACTTCTGGGGGTGATTCTCCCGGAATGAATGCGGCCATACGTTCCGTAGTTAGAACATGTGCGTATATGAAGGTTGATTGTGTTGGGATCTACAGGGGGTATCAAGGTATGATAGAAGGGGATTTTAAGCCTATGGATGCCAGAAGCGTCAACAATATCATCAACAAGGGAGGTACTATATTAAAATCTGCCAGATGTATGGAGTTTAGAACTCCTGAAGGAAGGAAAAGGGCCCATGATCAATTGGTCGCCGCAGGTATTGATGCTTTCGTTGTCATTGGTGGTGATGGTAGTTTTACGGGCGCAATGATTTTCAATAAGGAATTCGACTTCCCTATTATGGGAATCCCGGGAACCATTGACAACGATATTTTTGGGACAAGTTTTACACTTGGTTTCGATACGGCATTGAATACAGTGGTCGATTGCATTGATAAGATAAGGGATACGGCCAGTTCCCACAACCGTTTGTTCTTCGTGGAAGTTATGGGCAGGGATGTTGGACATATCGCCTTAAATGCGGGTGTTGGCGCAGGTGCCGAGGAGATTTTGATTCCAGAGGAAAACCTAGGTTTAGACCGGTTGTTGGAATCTTTAAAGAGAAGTAAGGAGTCGGGGAAATCTTCAAGTATCGTTATTGTGGCCGAAGGTGACAAAACGGGTAAAAATGTATTTGAGCTCAAAGAGTATGTGGAAAAACATCTTCCGATATACGATGTGAGGGTATCCGTTTTGGGGCATATGCAACGTGGAGGCGCACCCTCTTGTTACGACCGTGTATTGGCCAGTAGAATGGGTGTAAAGGCCGTGGAATCACTACTGGAGGGAAAAACCAGTCTCATGGTTGGCGTTCAGGATAATAAAATAACCCTTACTCCCATTAATAAAGCGATCAAAGGGCATACTAAAATAGACAAGGAACTTATCCGTGTCTCAGAAATAATGACAACTTAAAATATAATCGATAAAAACAATAGAAAATGTCAAATTTGAAAATAGGAATTAACGGTTTTGGTAGAATAGGTAGATTGGTGTTTAGAACTACCGTAAAAAGAGGCGATGTAGATGTAGTCGCGATAAACGATTTATTGGATGTGGAGCACTTGGCCTACCTATTAAAATATGATTCCGTACATGGAAGGTTTGATGGAACCGTTGATATTAAGGACGGGAACTTGATCGTGAATGGTAAGACGGTCAGGATTACCGCGGAAAGAGATCCTAAAAACTGCAAATGGGATGAAGTGGGGGCCACAATCGTAGCGGAGTGTACCGGTATTTTTACAACGTTGGAAACGGCTCAATATCACATAGATGGTGGTGCCAAGAAAGTAGTTATTTCTGCTCCTTCCAAGGATGCCCCAATGTTTGTAATGGGTGTTAACCATAAAGAAGTAAAGGCATCGGATACCATAGTTTCAAATGCATCTTGTACTACGAACTGCCTTGCGCCTATGGCCAAAGTTTTGAACGATGCCTTTGGTATCGAGGAAGCTTTGATGACCACCGTTCATGCCACAACGGCTACACAAATGACCGTTGATGGTCCTTCCAGAAAGGATTGGAGAGGTGGTAGAAGTGCCATGTTGAATATTATTCCGGCCTCTACCGGGGCGGCAAAAGCCGTTACCAAGGTGATTCCCGCTCTTGAAGGTAAACTTACAGGTATGGCCTTTAGGGTTCCAACTGCCGATGTTTCCGTAGTGGATTTGACAGTACGATTGGAAAAGGAAACTTCGTATGAAGAAATCAAGAAAGCGTTCAAAGCGGCTTCTGAAGGTGAGTTGAACGGGGTTTTGGGCTACACGGAAGAGGCTGTGGTTTCCCAGGATTTTATTGGTGAAACGAACACCAGTGTATTTGATGCCGATGCTGGCATTGAATTGAATTCCAAATTCTTTAAGTTGGTTTCTTGGTACGATAACGAATCAGGCTTCTCCAACAAAATGGTAGATTTGATGCAACACGTTAACAGCCTGTAATAGGCATTTAGATTTATAATGATAATCCTGTGAATGAGGTATTTTTTCCTTATTTTCAGGATTATTTTTTAAATAGCAAGGCATGATTTTAATAGTGGATAGTGGAGCGACCAAATCTGATTGGATCGCATTGGATGAAAATGGTGATCAGCTCTTTTTGACCCAGACCCTAGGGTTGAGTCCGGAAGTTTTGACCAAGGATGTCATCGAGGATAGGTTGGCGAATAACTTTGAACTTTCCAAGAATAGGGAAAAGGTTAGCCAATTGTTTTTTTATGGTGCCGGTTGTGGTACGGACCGGATGAAAAATTTTCTTAAGGATATCTTTAAGGACTTTTTTCCAAATGCCGTAGCCGATGTCAAGGAAGATACCTATGCCGCCATATTTGCCACAACCAAGGTTGGGCAACAGGGTATTGTATGTATTTTGGGAACTGGCTCCAATTGTAGTTACTATGATGGGGAAAAGCTCCACCAAAAAGTTACTTCCTTGGGATATATTCCCATGGATGACGGAAGCGGGAATTTCTTTGGAAGAAAATTGATACGTGATTATTATTTCAATAAAATTCCCAAAGATCTTGCTGATAAATTTGCCAGCCAGTACAATTTGGATGCAGATGTGATCAAGGATAATCTATACAAACAACCTAATCCCAATACGTATTTGGCAACTTTTGCCAGGTTTTTGATAGAAAATAAGGATCATCCATATTCCAAGGGCGTTATTGATAAAGGCTTCCAGCAGTTCATCAACAATTACATCATGCAGTTCGATTTGGCCACCAAGGTTCCCATTAATTTTGTGGGCAGTATAGCCTATTTTCTTAGGGATGAACTTACAACCGTGCTACAGCGCAATGATTTGATAGTTGGGGTGATTCGCCAAAAGCCTATCGAAGGCCTGGTGGTATTTCACAGGGAGAATATGTAACTGTTAGAACTGTACGGCAATCATGGAGATTTCTACGTTCACAAATTTAGGCAGATTCGCCACCTCCACGGTTTCCCTTGCAGGCGCGGTATCTGGATTAAAATAAGAACCGTATACTTCGTTAACGTGTGCGAATTGATTCATATCGCTCAAGAAAATAACCGATTTTACAACATTTTCAAAGGTCATTCCAGCTTCTTGCAGAATGGCCTTTAGATTTTCCATGGATTGTTCGGTCTCTTTTTTGATATCCCCCTTAACCAATTCACCTGTTTCTGGATTTAAGGGTATTTGACCGGAAATATACAGGGTGCCCCCAGTAAATACGGCTTGGTTATAAGGTCCTATGGGTGCCGGAGCCTTTGTGGTATTTATTATTTTTTTCATAAAGTATGGTTTTTTAATTTCTAAATGGCTGACTTCTGTTTTCCCATTTGAGATCACTCAGAATGGAGGCATCGATACCTATAAAAAAGTACCATCTCCTATATTCTCCAAAAGGAGTCCAATTGAATCGCATAGAAAAGCTTTTTAAGTCCCTCTGAAATCGTAATTGGGTCAGGGTAAAACCTTTGTTCTTAAAATCATAACCAGAAGATCCGCCCACTTTCCAGCGCGGCGATAGTTCTATGTCTCCAGAAAACATTAAAGAATGCGCGCTAAACTCGTTTTGCCTTGCACTGTTTAGATAGGTGGCAGAATAGGCCAACCTAAAGTTCCAGGGTATTTTGGTCCCATAAACAGGATTTTCTACATCCCCTTTTTCCCTGTCTTCCCTAGGATTGTCCCTAAAGCTATCGGCCCGGCCAAAAAGATCGTCCGTTCTACCCCCACTTTGGGCAACATAATCAAAAGGATCCTCTCCCTCTTCCTCTTCTTCTTCTTTCTTCTTTTGAAACATCTTGCTGTCTATGGAATAGGAAACGTTCATATTGGCACGTGTCAATCGAAATAGACTTCCTCCATTATCGATGTTCCATGTATCGATGCGCCTTCCATTATTGTCAATGGCATAGGGATCTAGCCCGGCAGCGAAGTTGATGGACATTTTGTTGTTCAGGATATTGGTTCCCCCATTTATGTTCAAGGGGCTTAGGCGCAGGGAATCGGCCTCTAAATTATAGGCCGTTGATATATTAAAGTTGCTCAATAGGGGTATTTTCTTTGGTTCCGTTTTTGTAGAATCCTTATCCCTGACCTTGGCCTCTAAAACATTGTTCAAAGCAAGACTAAGGCTGTTGGAACGCCCTAACCTTGGCGCGCCGTTTAGGGTTCCGTCAAACCGACTATATTGCACCACGCGGCCTTCACCGTTGATGCCTTCCTCATATTCATCATAGAATTGTTCAAAGGAAGGGGCATAACCATAACTTATAGTTGGCCTAAGCACGTGTCTAATGGCCTGTATCTTTTTGTCCTCGCCAAAATTGAACGTACCGTACAGCGTAGTTCCTATACTTGCATTTAAGTTATATTGATTGTAACGGTCAAACCCGGCTACGCTATCCACAACCACGCGTTCCGTTTCCGGATCAAAGCTTCTTTCATATGTTTCCATCGTCCAAACATCCTCATAATTCCCTCCCATGGTAACGCTAAAGTATTTGGCAATTTTAAAATTGGTACTGATGGGAATGCGGTGCCTTGCCCCAATTCTGGCGTTTTCAAACATGCGGCCAGAAAAGAAATCCTCATCGTTGGTGGTGAGTCGGTTTTGGGCATTGACATCATACTGAAAGTTAATGTTCTGGATGGCACCCTTTTTTATTCCGTCCCTTTTTGCAAATGGAAAAATACGCTCCATGCTCGCCTGGAACGTTGGAAGGGTCATGTTGATATTGTCCGGATTGGTTGCCGTGGCAGTTGGCGAGGTCAATTGGGAATGGGTGGCCGTAACGCTTAGGTTTACAGAGGGATATGCGGGAAACGTTTTGGAATAGGATATGGAAGAGGAAAGGGTATTGTTCTGTGTGTTGGGCAAATTGCGTTGCTGCAATGAATTTCTATAATACTCGCTACTCCCCAAATTCACCGATGCCGAAAATCTGGAATTGGGGCTCGCCTTTTGGTCCTGTGAATGGGAAAATTGTAAATTCCAGTTTTTTGATAAACTATAATCACTAAAGCCTTTTTGACTTGACACTAGGTTTTCGTACCTAAAATTGACGTTTCCCCTGTATTTATATCTTTTAGTGTAAATGGACGCCGTTCTAAATCCCCAGCTCCCGTTGGTATAGAAATCACCTGATAATTCTACATTGGCATAGTCCCCTAAAGGCGCGTAATACCCAAAGTCCTGTAAAAAATAACCCCTGTCCGGATCGTTTCCAAAAGTGGGCATCAGGACGCCCGGGGCACTGCCCACTGATAATGGAAAATAGGCAAAGGGCATCGCTATGGGTGTGGGAACATCGGCTATGTAAAGGTTGCTAAACCCTGCAATCACCTTTTTTTTTGGTACGAACTTTGCTTTTCGCACCCTAATGTAATAATCTGGGTTAATGGTATCTTCGGCAGTGGTTATTTTCGCTTCGCTGAGAAAATAAACGGAGTCGTTCTCCTTTTTGGTAATTTCTGCATAGACCTTCATGGCGTCACTCCCCAGTTGGCCAGCTGCTGCCTGTTGTTCGGTCCTGGAATTCCAAATTATTGCTTTTTGCGTATCGAAATTAAAACGGATGGAATCCGGTATCACCACGTTGGAACCCTGTTTAAAATAGGGAAGTTGGGTGTAATTGCCCACGGAATCCTTTATCCTGCCCGCATATACTTCGTTTTTGATGTAATCCATAATGATGATACCTGCCTTCAATTCGGTATCTTGATAATAGATTTCAGCCTCATTGTACAAGTAGATTTTGTTCTCCCGCTGACTTAATTTAACATAGTCCTTGGCCTTGTAGGTTATGTTGTCCAATAAAACAGGAGGTTTTTTATTCAGGGAATCTTGTTGCAAGGAATCCCTCAAAATGGTATCGTTTACCATTGGTTTGGGGAGAAGGGGCGCTACAATGGAATCTCTTTCTGCCTTAATCTCTAAGGGGACTACCTTGCCCTCTTGTGCTGTTACTAAAAATACACCAACAAAAAGTAGGAATAGGAAAAGTACGTTCTGTTTATTTGATTGCAAGGCTATATATCCTATTTTTGTAAAGGTTTGTCAATCTAGAAGCCATGAGATTCAGATGCCAAACTTACATATATTTTTTATTCTCTATATAGGGTGTTACCATAAATTTAACCATATAGACAGCTAGAGTAACCCAATAACAATATGAAAATTAACTCACTGATCGCCTTCTTTTTTTCATTGTTTTTTCTGCCTTTGCAGGCAGTTCCCCCAGAAGATGGGAAGAAGTCTACCGTTGATCCATTTGTAGTAGTGTTGGATGCCGGTCATGGGGGGCATGATCCGGGGAATTTGGGCAATGGATATCTAGAAAAGAACATCGCCCTTAATATTGTGCTTAAAGTGGGTGAACTTCTTTCCGCGAACAAGGACATTAAAATCATTTATACCAGAAAGGACGATACGTTCGTGGATCTATTTGTAAGAGGGGAAATTGCCAACAAGGCCAATGCCGATCTTTTTGTATCGGTGCATTGTGATTCGCATTCCTCCGATGCCCATGGAGCCGGAACATTCGTTTTGGGGCTACATGCGAACAAACAGAATTTTGAAATTGCAAAAAAGGAAAACTCCGTAATTTACTTGGAGGACAACTATGAAATCCGTTATGCGGATTATGATATCAATTCTCCTGAATCGGTTATTGGGCTTACCATTATGCAGGAAGAATTTTTGGACCAAAGTATCGCCTTGGCCAAAAATATTCAGGATAACATGTCGGGGAGGTTAAAAAGGGTCGATAGAAAGGTAAAACAAGCCGGTTTTATTGTGCTCCACCAAACCTTTATGCCAAGTGTGTTAGTGGAAACAGGTTTTCTCACCAACAAGGAAGAGGGCGCCTATTTGAATTCCAAAAAAGGACAATCCGAAATGGGAACGGCCATCGCGGACGCTATTCTAAAATACAAGGCCGATGTGCAGGGAGGGTCCCAAACTACCCAAGTAACGAGCAGTGAAGCACCTGAGATACAAATAAAGGACGAAGGTGCTGCGGTCGCTGCGGTGATAGTTCCTAAAGAGAAAACATCGGAAATTAAAGAAGCTAAAAAACCGGAACCGGTTGAAAGTAAAAAGGAGGAATTGGCCGTATCCGAACCAGAAAATAAGGTTGGGGAAACGATGGATGAAAATGCCATTATCTATAAAGTCCAGTTAATGGCCAGTAGCAAGGATTTGGCTTTGTCACCAGAAAACTTCAAAGGGTTGCCCCAAATAACCAAGGAGCCTTACAACAGTCTATACCGATATATGTATGGGGCTACGCATTCCTACAGGGAGGCAAAAATGCTTCAGTCAAAGGCTACCAGGACCGGTTATTCCTCAGCGTACATAGTAGCGTATAGAAATGGGGAAAGAATTTCGATACCCAAGGAGGTAGAAGAGGAATCCCAATAAACTCCTTTGGTATGCTAATTATTCCTAATTTTGTTAGAAACATAAAATTGATTGTTTGAAACTATCCAGGGAAATTAAGACGGGAATTATTGTAATTGGAGGAATACTCCTATTCATATTGGGGTTTAGCTATTTAAAATCGACACCTCTTTTTGATAACAGTAAAACCTTGTATGCCGTTTATCCAGACGTTGGGGGCCTTCAAGCAGGTACCGCCGTATCCATCAACGGATTTGGTGTAGGAAAGGTAAACGACATAAAATTTAAGGACGCCCAAGGCAATTTGGTCGTCACCTTTACGGTAAGCAGTGATTTTAAATTCTCCAAAAACAGTACCGTAGAATTATATGATACGGGAATAATAGGAGGAAAGGGTCTACAGATTACCCCGGTTTTCGATGGAGCGGAAACCGTAAAATCCGGCGATACCCTTGCTACGGAAACAAGACCGGGCCTAACGGAGCTCGCCCAAGAAAAACTTACACCCTTGTTCAGGAAATTTGAATCGGCAGTTTCGGATGCGGATTCTGTTCTGATTAGCGTGAACGAGGTCCTGGACTCCAAGACCAAAAAGGATTTGCAGACCGCTATCAATGGGCTCAGCAATCTTATGGCAAGCCTCAATGGCAGTGCCAAGGTATTGAACGATATTTTGGCCAACAACGAAAAGAAACTGGACAGTTCCCTTACCAATTTTGAAACCCTAACCTATAATTTTGCAAAACTTTCGGATACCCTGAACAACGCAGGTTTGGGTAGGACATTTGCAAACTTGGAAACCACTATGTCCAATTTGGATAAGGTGATTTCAAAAATCGAGCGGGGCGATGGCACCTTGGGCAAGTTGATGAACGACAAGGAGTTGTATTCCAATTTAACCGATGCCTCCAAGGAGTTGGATTTGTTGTTACAGGACTTTAGGCTAAATCCCAAACGCTACGTGAACGTCTCGGTATTCGGTAAAAAACAAAAGGAATATGAGGTTCCGGAAGATGATCCGGCCGCTAAAATAGAATAGATCGAATGCAGTATATACCCAATATCCTTTTTGTAGCGGTCCTTCTTATAGGAATCGGTTATTTCGCCAAAAACGTTGGAAAACTTAGGCGGAACATATTATTGGGAAAGGATACGGACGTCTCGGATGATGCACCTACACGATGGCGCAATATGTTGCGAATCGCTTTTGGTCAATCCAAAATGGTGGTGCGTCCTGTGGCGGGAATCCTTCATGTGATTGTCTATGTTGGTTTTATCATCATCAATATCGAAGTATTGGAAATTGTAATTGACGGAATTTTTGGCACACATAGAATTTTTGCGGGTTTAGGCCCCGTGTATGATTTTCTTATAGCTTCGTTTGAAATTTTGGCGTTTTTGGTGATTGTTTCTGTGGTGGCTTTTTGGGTGAGAAGGAATATTATCAAGCTTCAACGCTTTTTAAAGCCTGAAATGAAAGGCTGGCCAAAGAAAGATGGGAACCTTATTCTTTATATAGAGCTGGTCCTCATGTTTCTGTTCCTTACCATGAATGCTGCCGATTTCCGTTTGCAGCAGTTGGGGGCGGACCATTATGTTCAGGCAGGTAGTTTTCCAGTGAGCCAGTATATTGCAAATTGGTTCAGTGGAATGGACATCTCCAGTCTAATCTTGTTGGAACGAACGGCTTGGTGGTTGCATATCGTTGGCATTCTTTTTTTCTTGAACTATCTCTATTTTTCAAAGCATTTGCACATTTTGTTGGCATTTCCAAATACCTATTATGGGAAACTGGGACCAAAGGGGAAGTTCAAAAACTTGGATGCCGTAACCAAGGAGGTCAAATTGATGATGGATCCGGAGGCGGATCCTTTTGCAGCACCTGCGGAGGGAACAGAAGAGCCATCAAAATTTGGTGCATCCGATGTCATGGATTTAAGTTGGGTGCAGTTGCTGAATGCTTACACCTGCACTGAATGTGGACGATGCACCAGTGAATGCCCTGCCAATCAGACCGGAAAAAAATTATCACCTAGGAAAATCATGATGGACACCCGTGACCGATTGGAGGAAGTAGGGAAAATTCTGGATGCCAATTGTGGGGAATTCAAAGAGGACGGTAAACAATTGTTGGACGATTATATTACCCGCGAAGAGTTGTGGGCCTGTACATCCTGCAACGCCTGCGTTGAGGCTTGTCCGGTAAGTATTGACCCTTTGTCCATTATCATGGATATGAGGCAGTATTTGGTGATGGAGCAATCCGCTGCGCCCTCAGATCTAAACAACATGATGGGCAATATCGAGAACAATGGGGCTCCTTGGCCATTCAATCAAATGGACAGGTTAAATTGGAGCAAGGAATCATAAAGAACTAAAAATGGCTGACACAATTAAAGTTCCTACAATGGCAGAAATGTTTGCTGCCGGTGAAAGACCCGAAGTACTTTTTTGGGTGGGCTGTGCAGGTAGTTTTGACGATAGGGCCAAAAAGATTACCAAGGCCTTCGTAAAGATTTTGAACAAGGCGAATATATCCTTTGCCGTTTTGGGAACAGAAGAAAGTTGTACTGGCGACCCTGCTAAAAGGGCCGGAAACGAATTTTTGTTCCAGATGCAGGCGGTTACCAACATCGAAGTGCTCAACGCCTATGAAATACAAAAAATCGTAACCACGTGTCCGCATTGCTTCAATACCCTTAAGAACGAATATCCTGGTCTTGGCGGTAGTTATGAAGTGGTACACCATACACAGTTTTTAAAGGAATTATTGAAGGAGGGACGCATTACCATGGAAGGAGGAACCTTTAAAGGCAAGCGAATCACCTTTCACGACCCATGTTATCTAGGCAGGGCCAATGGCATTTACGAGGCGCCCAGGGAGTTGATCAGGAAACTGGATGCAGAGTTGGTAGAAATGAAAAGCTGTAAGCAAAGAGGGTTGTGCTGTGGTGCAGGTGGTGCCCAAATGTTCAAGGAGCCTGAAAAGGGAAATAAAGATGTAAACATAGAGCGTACGGAACAAGCTCTGGAGACTACCCCGGATATCATTGCAGCCGGATGTCCTTTTTGTAATACCATGATGACAGACGGTGTAAAACATAAGGAAAGGGAAGCGGACATCAAGGTGATGGACATTGCAGAACTTATTGCCGCAGCTGAGGATTTATAAAGAAGATATTTTAACGGTACAAAAGCAACATGCATGTTAGCGGATTTTAATATACTGCCCGATGATTCCAGAGTTTGGATTTATCAGGCGAACAGAAGTTTTTCAGAACAGGAGTTGCTTGAAATACAAAACGACCTCAACGCATTTCTAGAAAACTGGACCGCTCATGGAAAGGACTTGAAGGCGGGCTTTGAAATTAAGTATAACAGATTTTTGGTAATTGCCCTGGACCAAAGCGGTCAGTCGGCCACGGGCTGTTCCATTGATGCTTCGGTTCATTTCATACAGCAATTGGAAAAAAAATACAATGTTGAACTGTTGGATAAGATGAACGTTTCGTTCAAGCAAGGCGAATTTATAGCCTATAAGACCTTGTTGGACTTTAAAGCAATGGCCAAGCAAAAATCTATTTCCAAGAATACCATTGTTTTCAACAACCTTGTTGCAACCAAGGGCGAATATCTGGAACACTGGGAAGTGCCTGCCTCAGAAAGTTGGCATGCGCGTTTTGTTTGAGGCTCCATGGCGTGTTAACATCTAATTTTATTAGGTTTTATCGATGAAATGCAATAAATTTCATGGTTTTATGTTATCTCCATACAGCAAAAACACATGAAGCTTTTTTTTAGACTTTTCTTTTTTCTTTTTGGTTCTTTTACCTTTTTTGGACAAAACCCATTGGTTAGTTCAGATAGTCTGGCTCAGTCAGGCTGGGTGGAGCAGCAATACCAAAATATGACCTTGGAAGAAAGGATAGGTCAATTGTTCATGGTAATGGTTACCTCCAATCCAACCAATGGGGAAACGGAGCGGATCAAGCAGCTTATAAAAGATCAAAAAATAGGTGGTATCATATTTTCTAAAGGGGGGCCTGTGCGGCAGGCCAATCTTTGTAATGAATACCAGTCAATTTCAAAAGTCCCATTGTTGGTAGGAATGGATTCCGAATGGGGCCTGGCCATGCGATTGGACTCAACCTATGCGTTTCCATGGAACATGACCTTAGGAGCTATTCAGGATGATAAAATTATCGAAAAGGTAGGCTATAGGGTAGGGGAGCATGCAAAACGTCTAGGGGTGCATATTAACTTTGCGCCAGATATCGATATCAATACCAATCCCAAAAACCCTATAATTGGGAACCGATCCTTTGGAGAGACCCGGGAACTGGTGGCCAATAAGGGAATTGCCTTTATGAAAGGAATGGAAAGTGCCGGTGTACTCTCGAGCGGCAAGCATTTCCCAGGTCATGGGGACACCGAGGTGGATTCACACCACGATTTGCCCGTTATTCCCTTTTCCAGGGAACGCTTGGACAGCCTGGAACTATATCCCTTTAAAAAATTGATTAACGAGGGTTTGAGCAGTGTGATGGTGGCACACCTGGAAGTGCCTTCCATGGAGATAAGGGAAGGATTACCGTCATCTTTATCGGAACAGATCATTTCGGGCATACTTAAGGAGGAGCTGGGATTTCAAGGACTTGTTTTTACGGATGCCCTGAACATGAAGGGGGCAACAAAATTCGGTACCGAAGGAGCGGTCGAATTAGCTGCTTTCAATGCGGGTAATGACATACTTTTAATGCCTCAAGATGTCGAGGCTGCCAAGAACCTACTGATCAAAAGTTACAATCGGGGCAGGATCAGTGAAGCGAGGCTAGGGCAATCCGTGAAGAAGATTTTAATGGCGAAATATAAGGTAGGCCTCAACGATTATAGGCCTATAGTCTTGGAAAATCTCTATGAAGATTTAAATACCGTAGCAGATGATATCCTCTATGAGGAAGCTATTGAGAACGCCCTTACGATAGTGAAAAATCGGTTTGATTTGATTGGTATCAAAAATCTGGAGAACAAGAAGATTGCCTATGTGAAATTTGGGGATGCACCAAGCGATCCCTTTATTGAGGAATTGAATAAATATACCAAGGTCACCCAAGTGAACGATGACAACATAGAATCGCTAAAAAAGCAATTGGAAGATTATAATTTGGTCATCATTGGCCATCATAAAAGTAATGAGAGCCCTTGGAAAGCTTATAAGTTTACGGATAAGGAATTGGCTTGGCTTCAAGAAATATCGAATTTAAGGTCATCAAACCTGATTTTGTCCGTATTTGCCAAACCCTATGCACTCTCGGATATTTCTACATTTCAGAATATAGATGCAGTCGTGGTCTCATACCAAAACAGTGAGATTGCCCAAAGGAAAACGGCAGAGCTACTCTTTGGGGCGATACCTGCTACTGGAAAACTTCCCGTGAGCGGCAGTTTTGAATTCAGGGCAGGGACTGGAATCAAACTGTCATCATTAAATCGTTTGGGGTATAGTCTGCCGGAGCGAGTAGGTCTAAGTTCCCAAGGTCTTGCCATTTTGGATAAATTGGTGCATGACGGTTTGGATAGTCTCATGTTTCCTGGTGCCCAAGTTTTGGTGGCAAGGCATGGGAAAGTGGTCTATAACAAGAGTTTTGGAAAACCCACGTACGATTCCCAGGTTGCCGTGTCCGGTGACGACATTTACGACTTGGCTTCCCTGACCAAAATTTTGGCTACTTTGCCCATGGTCATGAAAATGGAGGAAGAAGGTAAAATAGCGTTGAACGATACCTTTGAGGAACTTGTTCCAGAGTATTCCAATACCGAAATAAAGAATGTAACGGTATTAAAGGCCTTGTCTCACTATGGAAGGTTGCCTGCTTGGATTCCTTTTTATGTCCGTACTTTGGATGAAAACAGAAAACCTTCCAATGAATTTTACAGGACCCAACCAACTTCAGGTTTCTCTGTAAAGGTGGCGGAAAATTTATACCTGACCGATGCCTATAAGGATTCTATCTACAATAGGATTGGAAGACAGGATTTAAAATCCAATAGATATCGCTACAGCGATGTACCCTACTATGTTATGAAAAAATATGTAGAGGACACCTATGGAAAAAGGTTGGATATTTTAGCAAACGATTTTCTTTATAGTAGATTAGGGGCCAACCGTACAACCTATAATCCTTTGGAAAAGTTTCCAAAGAACAGCATTGTTCCATCGGAAGAGGATAATTATTACAGATATCAGACGGTACAGGGATATGTCCATGACATGGGTGCCGCCATGCAGGGTGGCGTAGGAGGCCATGCGGGACTCTTTAGCAATGCGAACGATGTGGCAAAGATCATGCAGATGTATTTACAGAACGGCTATTATGGAGGTACCAAGTTTTTTGATTCCAGGACCGTAAAAAAGTTCAATACCTGCTATTTCTGCGATAAAAATGTACGAAGGGGCGTTGGTTTTGATAAGCCCCAATTGGAACACAGTGGCCCTACATGTGGTTGTGTCTCCAGAAAAAGCTTTGGACATAGTGGTTTTACGGGTACCTTCACATGGGCAGACCCAGAAGAAGAAATTGTGTATGTATTCTTATCCAACAGGACCTACCCTTCTGCCTCAAACACGCTTTTAGTTAAATCTGGGTTAAGAACCCGTATTCAACAGGCCATTTACGATTCCATTATAAATTAAAGAGTAGTTTTGTACATGTAAAGTGAGCCGGGGCAATTCCTGATACCCTTCATGATTGCAATGGTTTATGAAATCTGACCAAATAAATACATAGATTTAGAACGAATGAAAATTGCAATTGTATGCTATCCAACTTTTGGCGGGAGTGGCGTAGTGGCCACGGAATTGGGAATCGCGCTCGCCAATAGGGGGCATGAGGTCCATTTCGTCACCTACAGACAACCGGTGCGACTGGAACTTTTGAACAACAATATTTACTTTCATGAAGTCCATGTACCGGAATATCCGCTATTTCATTATCAACCCTATGAATTGGCACTTTCAAGTAAATTGGTGGATACCATTAAACTGTACAATATAGACTTATTGCATGTGCATTATGCAATTCCCCATGCCTATGCCGGTTATATGGCCAAGAAGATGTTGGAAGAGGAAGGTATATATGTTCCGATGGTGACTACCCTTCATGGTACGGACATCACCCTAGTGGGCAAGCACCCATTTTATAAGCCAGCGGTGAATTTCAGTATCAATCAATCCGATGTTGTAACCTCCGTATCCGAAAGCCTGAAACAGGGAACTTTGGAAATATTCGATATCAAGAACGAAATTGAGGTCATTCCAAACTTTATAGACAAAAACAAATACAAGAACACGTTTACGGATTGCCAAAGGTCGGCCATGGCAAAGGATGACGAACGTATTATTACTCATATTAGCAATTTTAGGAAAGTAAAGCGCATACCTGATGTAATCAAGGTATTCAATAAAATTCAAGAAAGGATTCCTTCAAAATTAATCATGGTAGGCGAGGGTCCTGAAAAGGAGGGTGCCGAGCGCCTATGTGAGGATCTGGGTATTGGCAATAAGGTTATCTTTTTGGGCAATAGTAATGAAATTGACAAAATACTTTGCTTTTCCGATCTATTCCTTTTGCCGTCCCAAACGGAGAGCTTTGGCTTAGCGGCTTTGGAAGCGATGATAAATAAAGTTCCTGTAATCTCAAGCAATACCGGTGGAATTCCAGAGGTAAATGTTCATGGTGTGACCGGATTTCTAAGTGATATTGGTAATATTGGGGAAATGGCCGAGAATGCAATCTTTATTTTAAAAGATGATGAAACCTTGGAAAAATTTAAGATAAATGCTATTAAGGAAGCCGAAAAGTTTGACATTTTAAAGGTGCTGCCATTGTACGAGAAGGTCTACGAAAGCGCTTATAAAAGCCGATTAAAAAATGCTTAGGGCCAATTTTGTTGCGTTTTTCCTTGCAATTTGTTTAGGTTCATGTAAAAGCCAGGTCAAAGGGAATATGGGAAATAGTTATGACGGGGGAATGGAACTTGTCATGAGTGGAGATTACAGTGGCTTTGAAAAGGAGCAGTTGTTAAAATTCGATAGTAAGTCGGAATTTGAGGTTTTTTTTGGAAAGATTAATAGGACCAGAAAACCTGGGATACCCATTCCGGATATTGATTTTGAAAAAAAGTCGGTTCTCGTTCGGTTAAAAGGAACTTCTACCAATAATATATCCGATATAACTTTAGGAATGTCCTCCAATGAAACACTATTATTTAATAAGGTAAAGACAAATTCTAGAAATGAAACAACCGCTGTTTTGACACCTTTCTTTATCTATACCATTCCTAAAACCACGAGGAGCTTAAAAATCCAATAGATTACATCGGATATTTATAGGAATACATCTATCAAACGATAAAAAATACCTTACAAAGGAGTTTTTTGAAAACTAGCTTTTATTATACTAGTTTTACACATTAATACCCAAATATAATGGACATGAGAACCAAATTTCTAATTTTAGTAGTAACGATTTTTGCCACGATAAATGTATCATTCGCACAAGATGAAGAACTGCAAATAACCTCCAAGGATAGTATTGTAGCGAGTTCTTGGATAGTAGGCGTTGGATTCAATGCCGTAGATGATTCCGGAAACGTCTTTGACGGACTTTTCAATATTGGTGAAGAGTGGAATATACTTCCGTATCCTTCCAGGGTTAGTTTGGGCCGATATTTCAAAAGCGGACTAGGTGTGGAAGCCATAGGTACTATAAACAAATACAAAGAAGGAAATATTGTAGATGGAGTGGTAAATCCTGAAGATAAGGACTATTATGCCATTGATGCCCGGATTACGTATGATTTGAACAAAATCATTGGGGAAACTGGTTGGTTCGATCCCTATGTGGGTGTTGGAGCAGGGTATACGGAGGCGAATGATCTGGGTAGGGGAACCTACAACGCCATTGTCGGTTTTAGGACATGGTTTTCAGATAGATGGGGGTTGGATTTCAATTCGTCGGGTAAATGGGCCATGAGCCAATCAGAAGGCGCTACCAATCATATACAACATGCTGCGGGTGTTGTTTACCAGTTTGGTATTGAGAAGGGCCTTTCTAAGCGAGGTGAAGAAAAGAAAGAACTCTTGGCGGCTATAGAAAAAGAACGCCAACGTCAACAGGATTCCATTGCGGAAGTCAACAGGTTAAGAGAGGAAGCGTTGTTGGCAGAGCGACTTAAGAGAGAAAAAGAGGCCGCGGAATTGGCTGTCGCCGAAAAAGCAGAGAGGGATAAAAAGGAAGCGGCACAAAAGGCAATCCAAGATCAAATTGATGGGCTTGGGCGTGTTTATTTTAAATTTAACTCGTCATACCTGACTACAGAGGATAAGGAGCTATTGGATAAGCTAGCGGCCATACTTCAAGAGCATGAAACTGTTACCTTGGAAATTTCGGCCCATACGGATGCTAGGGGTCCTGAAGAATTTAATCTATGGTTATCGGAAAGACGTTTGGAAAGAACAGTTAATTATTTAAATGAAAAGGGAATTTCGTCAGACCGTTTGGTAGGCAAGGCCCAAGGTGAAACGGAACTTACCAACGAATGTGGTGATGGGGTAAAATGTCCCGAGGTTAAACATCAGGAGAACCGAAGATCACAGTTTACGATTTTACAGTTTTAGCCCTTATAATTACAATATTTAATGGAGAGCCGTGTCAGATAAAAGATGCGGCTCTTTTTTTGGCGGATATTTTCTTTGAGATTTATTCAATGTGTTTTCGGACATAAATAAGTTTATTGACTTTCGAATAGACGCCTTCTATCTTATGAATTACTTCTATGTCAGGTCTGGTATACAAGTCATCGAATTTTGAACAGGTAAGGCACAAAAACCTGTCGACTGGGTATGAGGATTACAGTTTGCTATCATTGATTATGGTCAATCAGAAAAGTTTCCTTGATTTTATAGTTAGGTACGTAGACCGTAAAGATCAATATACTGAACTATTCCTTCTCTGATAATTGTTTTGGGACCTAATACGAATTGGTATTATCCCACGGTAAAGGAAAAAACAGGGGAAATGGACTCATTTCCTTTACTGTCTTTGGTAACTATTTTCCAATAGTACGTTTTGCCAGCTGAGACAGGGATTCCCAAGTATTGGTCATTTTCCAAATCAGAATCAAACAACCCAGGATTGTTGTCCTCACCAAAGTATAGATCATACGCTATAATATCATTGTCCGGGTCCTCCGAGTTCCATCGTAGGTTTACAGTGGTACTCGTAGCTGAAATGGATGCTCCGGTAACAGGTGAAAGGGGCGTAGCTGGTGAAGGAGGGCTGTTGTCCAGTGCTGGTCCTTCATTAAAAAAGCTCCATGTAGCACTACGAATTTCATCCGGATTCGAAACTGAGGTTATCTTCCATGAATACGAGGTTTCCCTTTCTATCACAACGGATAATTGTGCTTCATTACTTTCCAGCTCTCTAACTTCGCGCGAGTTTAGATTTGTTAAGGTCATAAGGTAACCTTCCGCCAAGCTATTGTCTTCCCATAGGAACGTCAGTTCGGTTTGGGAGGCTGATAACGCTATGCCCTCTTTACACTCAGAATTATTTTCGGGAAAAATTAAGTTTATTGTAGTTTTAGAATTTAGGAATTGAGCCAAATCACTATCTGCCGTACAACCTAAGAGTATGGTGAAAAAAAGAAAAATGACTAGTTTTTTTCTCATGATAGTAGTGTAACTGTATTCTTCATTGTTCAAATGTTTCGGTACTTTGGGAAAGTACAACATCCACCGTCAAATTTAAAATTTACGTCAAAAATTTCTAATTTCCGTACTCGGTTCCTTTTAATTTTAAGTGGTATTTTATAATTCCATAGGGCAGTTGCTAGATTAACTCCTTGTTCGGATTATATATTTTGTGAGATTAATCCACATAAAGATAATTTTTGGTTTACATCTGGAAACCAAAGTTCCATGTACCAAATGTTCCCTTCTGTTTTGTTCTTTTTAATGTTAGTAACTTTAAAGTTTTGTCCCCAGATTAACGTAGTATTTGAGCATCGAAAAATTTAAATTTGCGGGCTCGAAATTAAACGTTTTTATCCGACGGTTAAACGATATTACATGGTATTTCACTCGTATTAGTTTTTTTTTGTGGATTAGTTTATAGAAGCACTAAATTTTAGCATTGCCCTGATGAAAAAAAATTACCTTCCCCTGTCAAAAAAAATTAAGAATTGGACCGCTACGATAATGGTTCTTTTTCTGGGCGTCCTCGTCCTTGCCTTTTCGCCCATGTTTTTGGGACCTGGCCTTACGGGCACGGAGCCGATCGGCGGTTTTCTGAACGGGAACTTCCCGGACGTGGACCTTAGCGACGAGCCCTACGAGGAGGCCTATGGGAGCGTACGGTTCGACTGGCCCCTTACCTTTACACCTG
>NZ_MDGL01000031.1 GCF_002742265.1 Maribacter sp. 4G9 | reverse complement strand
GATGCCGCGTTTTTGGAGTGCCTTCAAAAAACCGTTGAGCTCGTCACCGGTCTTGAACTGTTTAAAAAAATTGTCGTCGAATAATTCCTCGTTCTTCATAATGGTGTGAAAATTTAAAGTTAAAAAAATAGCGGGGGCATGCCCCCGCTATTTTTTTATTTACACACTTTATGAGATAGTCCCGAAACATCCCGAATTATATCAAATGTTGGTTAGATGTTTTAATCAGAAACTTATAGGTTCAATTGAAGTATAGTACACCTTAAGAGGTACAGTTTGCTGTAGGACAATTCAAAAGTTAACAACGCTATCTAAAGCATCATCTGCTTCTTTATGGATAAAATTTGCCTGATAATTCAGTGTAGTTTTCAAGTCACTATGCCTATATAGTTTTTGTAACATTAAAGGATGAATAGAATCACCGGCAATATTGCCAAAAGTATGTCTGGCAATGTGCATTGTAATCTTCTTGTCTATTTTTGCTTTTTTGGCAATGGATTTTAAGTTATCGTTAAATTTTTTGGTGACACTATCCCACCAAGTGTGTAAGTTAAAAATAACGAGGGTTGGACTTTTATCTAAAGTCTGACCCTTTTTTCATAGATTGTAAGGAACTGGTTTAAAATTATGCCCCAGTTCCTGATGGGCATGGACCACTTCTTGGTGGCCTCCCTTGTTGCCAAATATACGGATTTCATCACCGCATCG
>NZ_MDGL01000030.1 GCF_002742265.1 Maribacter sp. 4G9 | reverse complement strand
CGGCGGTGGCCTTCATCAAGGAACACATGAGAAAAAGGATAGAGACCTCGATAAGCCAGATCTGCGCATTGATGCCGAGGCATATAAACGCAGTGACCCCGGACGGGTTCATCATCAAACTGATACTGTTCGTGATGGCGTTTCAGTTTGAAAAAACAGTACTATAATAGGAAACTCGAGTTATTTATTAGAAAACCCTTCTACAAAAAGGTCTTGTTCAAGTTATTTTTTTACATGATATTATTCTCGCTGATTATGATGGTATTATACCCCATTGCGTCCAGCATAGAGCTTGGTGTGCCTTTATTTTCAGTTACGATTTGGCAACGCTATATGGATTACCTATCCAGCACGGTGCATTTAAGTACTTTGGTCCAACTATCGGCCTCCCTATTTATTTCACTAATATATGCCGAGATAAGCGATAACTTAGGGCATGGCGTATTGCAAAACTTCATAATAGGTAAATACCATAGCCCAAAGGAAGAGCAGCGCATATTTTTGTTTACGGATATGAAGGACTCTACTGCCATAGCAGAAAAATTGGGAACAAAAAAGTACTTTTTCTTCTTAAGGGACTATTATGATTGCCTGGAAGACGCCATTATAAAATTTGGCGGGGATGTGTATCAGTATATTGGCGATGAAATCGTCATTACCTGGGAATATCAAACAGGAATCAAGAAAAACAACTGTCTATATACCTTTTTTGAAATGAAACATGCTCTAGAGGAAAATGCCGAATCCTTTTTTAAAACTTATGGCTATATACCACATTTTAAGGGTGGGATGCATTTTGGCGAGGTAACCACCGGAGAAATAGGGGCCTTAAAAAAGGAAATCGTTTTTTCCGGGGATGTTTTGAATACAACGGCAAGGATACAAGGTGCCTGTAATACCTATAATACGGATTTATTACTTTCCCAGGCATTGGCCAAACGTCTTGATTTGGGTAAAGGCTTTGATTTTTCGGAAATTGGGGAAGTTTCCTTAAAAGGAAAAAATGAATCCTTAGCCTTGGTCAAGGTCCATAAAATTAATCCGAAGTAATTACCTATGATAAAAATTTTTAGAAAAACCAGACAAAAACTACTGGCAGAAAAGAAAATAGGCCGATATCTGGCCTATGCCTTGGGGGAAATTGTACTTGTGGTCATCGGGATACTTATAGCTCTGGCCATCAATAACAAAAACCAAAAAAACATTGAGAAAAAAACGGAACAGACCTATCTACTAGGCTTAAAAGAGGAATTTTTGACCAGTAAGTCCAAATTAACGGAACTCCTAACCATTAACGAACAGAATATTGAAGGCGCTAAAAAACTATTGGCCCTTACAAATTTGAAGGACTCACTTCCTTCCGAACAGGAATTATCCAAACTCCTGTTCCAAACATTTGTTTCGGATATTGCCTTTAATCCCAACAATTCCTTGCTAAACGAAATCATCAACTCTGGAAATCTAAAAAACATCAAGAATACCGACCTAAGAATTATGCTTACCAATTGGTTTGCTACCCTTGAGGATATTTCAAGGCAAGAAAAAGACTTATTGCTACAGCGGGAAAATTTGTTGGATATGTTCAGGACCAACCAATATAGTCTGGAGACCGTTTTTAAGGATGCCGGAATTTATGCTGAAATGGATTTGACCCAAGGAGACGAACCAAAGTCCAATCTAGGGTTATTGTCCTCCAGGGAATTTAAAAATAAACTCCTAATGTTTATAGTTACAAGTCGTGCCACTGGGGATATCCACTATCAACCGCTGATGCAGTACTTGGATTCAATTTTGGACACTATTTCCAAGGAATTGGACTAAAAATATGATGTATATAATTGATTTTCAATAAGTTTATTAAAACGTTTTGGGCTCAACACAAACTGACCAAAAGGAAAAATTTATACTTTAGTGATAAAGTAATCTAAGATGACGCTTCCAAAAAAAACAACTCCTTACCATTCTAGCCCCATTGCCTTTACTCTTAGTACCTTTTGTTGGTATGCAATTTACCAACGAAGTTACTTGGAGTCTAAGTGATTTTGTAATAATTGGCCTTCTTTTATTCGCCGTAGGACTAGGAATCAATTTTATTCTCCGGAAAGTAGCACCAAAATTTCGTGTTGCTTTTATAATAGCCCTACTCGTACTTTTTCTTTTGGTTTGGGCAGAGTTGGCCGTGGGTGTTTTTGGTACACCGTCCGCAGGAAGTTAGACCTTTTTTAATACGTAAATCTATTGCTATGAAAACCATGACATGCAGACAATTGGGAGGCGCTTGTGAGCAAAAATTCCAAGCTGAAACTTTTGAGGAAATAGCCGAACTGAGCAAAAAACATGGAACCGAAATGTTTCTAAAGGGAGATGAACCACACCTGAAAGCCATGGAAAGTATGAAGTCCATGATGCAATCTCCCGAAGCTATGCAAAACTGGTTTAAGAATAAACGAGAGGAATTTAACGCCCTTCCTGAGGAATAATACTAATTTAGGTCCAAATTGTCCACCGCCTCGATAGTTGCGTCCAAATCTTCATAGGACAAAGCGTCATTCAGGAAATAGCTTTCAAAAGCGGATGGAGGTAAATAGATTCCTTGGTCTAACATACCGTGGAAATACTTCTTAAATGTATCATTATTCCCTTTTGCCGAAGTAGCAAAGTCCATAACAGGTTCATCCGTAAAGTGAACTGAAATCATACTTCCAAACCGGTTGATTTGATACGGAATTCCTTTTTTATCAAGAGCTTTGGAAAGGCCAATGTGCAAATGGGCCGTTTTTTCCTGAAGGCTGATAAACACTTCCGGGTTATTATTGAGTTCAGTCAACATGGCCAACCCGGCACTCATTGCTAATGGATTACCACTTAAAGTTCCGGCCTGATATACCGGTCCATCGGGTGCCAAATATCCCATAATCTCATTATTAGCGGCAAAGGCGCCAACGGGAAGTCCGCCACCAATAACCTTTCCGAAACATAAAATATCCGCTTTTATGCCCAAGGCCTCCTGCGCCCCTCCCCTTCCTAATCGGAATCCGGTCATGACCTCATCGAAAATCAAAAGGATATCGTTTTCATCACAAAGTGCTTTAAGGCCATGGATAAATCCATCGGTAGGGATAATACAGCCCATGTTTCCGGCAACCGGCTCTATGATTACCGCAGCAATTTCTCCTTTATTTGCTTTTATGAGTTGTGCAACACTTTCCAAGTCATTATAAAGGGCCAATAAGGTATCCTTCGCAGTTCCTTGGGTTACCCCGGGACTATTTGGACTACCAAAGGTTACCGCCCCACTACCAGCTTGAATTAAAAAGGAATCAGAATGCCCATGGTAGCATCCAGCGAATTTTATGATTTTATCCTTTCCAGTATATCCCCTTGCCAAGCGTACGGCACTCATACATGCCTCGGTTCCACTGTTTACAAATCGGATTTTATCGATATTGGGTACCATGGAAACGGCCAACTTGGCCAAGTCGGTCTCAATTTCGGTAGGCATTCCAAAGGACGTTCCCTTCTTGGCCTTGTCGATAATCGCGTTCAAAACCGGCTCATAGGCATGTCCCAAAATCAATGGTCCCCAGGATGCGATATAATCTATCAATCTATTTCCGTCCTCATCGTACAAATAGGCACCTTTGGCTTCCTTTACAAAAATAGGCTCGCCCCCTACCGCCTTAAAGGCCCTAACCGGGGAGTTTACGCCGCCTGGAATATATTGTTTTGCCTCCGCAAAGAGTGCACTGCTTCTTTTATAAATCATCTGTTATTTGTTTACCGAAGTGGATTTTACCAATAGCTTTTGACCAATGGAAAGTCCAGCGTCCCTTAGATTGTTCATCCGCATCAATTCGTCCACGGATACGTAATACCTTCTGGAAAGGGAATAAAGAGTGTCCCCTTTTTTAACAATGTGTACGGCATCGGAATCGGTTACAACAACCCTATCGTCAATATAGCCTTTATCAAGTACACCACCATCATAGGTATAGAGTTGGTGTTTCTCTATCAAATAAATCAATTTCTGGGGGTACCTTTTATCCGTAGCATATCCTGCCTTTCTAAGTCCATGTGCCCACGTTTTATAATCTGTGGGTTTGTAATCAAAAAGAAAGGCATACCGACTTCGAGTCGTTAAAAAAATACTATGGTCCCTAAAAGAATACATGGGGTGGTTATACTTTCTAAAACACTCTCCTTTTGCATCATCATCGTGAAAATCATAATCTCCCTCCCATCCCGTATGACATTTAATCCCGAAGTGGTTATTGGTCTTAAGCGCCAATTCCCCCTTACCATAACCGCTTTCCAATAGTCCTTGGGCCAAGGTAATACTGGCGGGGATACCATAAGCCTTCATTTCAAGCTGTGCAATTTCCGAAAACGTATCAATGTATTCGTCGATAGTCTCTATCCTGAACTTTATAAATTTCCCAGAATCTTCGGGCATGGAGGTATCTCCTTTCGATATGGAAGATGTGGCCTCCTCATTGGATTTTCTGCTCTCGGCCCTTACATTTTCGGTGCGAAGTCTATCGGAATATGCTTTTTTGGATTTACATCCAACGACACCAATGGCCAACAACAAAAGCACTAAAATTTTCTTTTTCATCTGTTCAAAATCATTTCTTTTAAACGGTCAGATGCAATTCGCCATCCCGATAGCTATCGGGACATCTCGGTGAGAAACATCTAATTTTATGGCCAATTTCATATATCCAACAAAGGTAATTTTTTCTTTAGCAATACCCTATTCATGCCGTGTATGCCCTGAATTCCTCCAGTATGTATGGCCAGTATTTGTGTTCCGGGTGCAAAATTATCATTCTTAACACTATCTAACAACCCATACATCATTTTTCCAGTGTAAACAGGATCTAAGGGGATAGTGGTCTGCCGCTTAAATTGATTTATAAATGCAACAAGTTCTTCATTAATCTTACCATAACCTCCAAAATGGTAGTTCAAATCTAGACTCCAATTTCTTTTTTCGGTAAGTTCCTTTATGTCGTTTTCCAAAAAATCCCCCTTTAAAACAGGGAACCCCAAAACCTGTTGATTATTGTTTGAGGCCTTGATTAATCCTGCAATGGTGCCTCCAGTCCCCACACAAACACAGATTATATCGAATACTTTATCGTCCTCCTCAAGAATTTCCTCACAGCCCTTTAAGGCCAAAGCATTGGTGCCGCCTTCCGGAACTAGGTAGAATTCCCCAAATTCTTCACGTAGGGAAGCCAAAAAATCCAATTCCTTCCTTTTTCTATAGGTTTCCCTATCTACAAACCTGAAACGCATGCCGTTTTCATGAGCCATTTTTAAAGTGGGATTTTCGCGCCAACTATCCGCTAGTTCGTTACCCCTAATAATCCCAATGGAACCCAGTTTACCCATTTTACAAGCGGCGGCTGTGGCGGCAATATGGTTGGAGAAGGCCCCGCCAAAGGTCAATACATTGCGGTATCCTGATTGTTGGGCTTCCATTAAATTGTACTTTAATTTTCTATACTTGTTACCGGAAACCATAGGGTGAAGCAAATCCTCCCGCTTTAGGGCAATACGAACTTTCTTTTCTTTAAGAAGCGGAAGTTCCAGATATTGGTTTTCACTGTGCAAAGTGGCTATTTATTATGAAAAAGGTATTTCATAAAACTATAGGGCCTTCGGTTTTTCAAATAATCCGATGTTTCCTCATTCCTATAAGCTTCCCTTTCAAAACTAAGATTTTGATACGCTTTATAGGTGTCCAAATAAAAAAGGGACCTTACCACCCACTCAAAAACATACAATACGTAAAAAGGTAGAATTAAAAGTTCCTGTTGCTGTCTCAAGTGGATTTTCTCATGATTGATCAACTCCTTGTCCTTTTTAAGGGTATGTGTTTTAAGGATAATAAATGGCCAAAGGGAGAGACCCACGTAATTTCTATAGAACAAATGCTTAAAAACCAATATCATAGGCAATTCAAATCTTGCATACTCAAAGATACCCGTTAAAATTTTAAATTAAAAGTATACAGAGTTATGTTGCCAACAACTATACGATCCCATAGAATTATGCTAAATCGCCGTTAAACTAGGACATATAAATACTAACGACTCCGGTTATCAACAGAAATATTCTAATTTTATGATATGTAGTTTTATTGCTAATCAAACATTGATAAGCTAATTTTTACCCATTGAATGAAAAAAATTATTCCGATCGAAGATGGTGATTATTATTGGACGGACGAGGGCTACAGGGTCTTTACCCGCCAGTACCATTTAAAGAGGGGCTATTGCTGCGAAAGTGGTTGCAGGCACTGTCCCTACGGATATGATCCAAAAACGAACAGTCAATAACAGGCTCTTCGGCATGATTTTTGAGACTTTAAAGTTGATGAATAATTCCTTAAATATATAAATTGACAGCTATGAAAAACTTTAAAATATTATCGCTGATAGCCTTGGCGCTGGTGGTATTGACCTCATGCTCTTCGGTTAGGGTACTTTCGGACTATAACCAGGAAGCCAATTTCAACCAATATAAATCCTATGCTTTCTATAAGACCGGGATAGATAAGGCCCAAATATCGGACTTGGACAAAAAAAGAATTCTATATGCCATTGAGGATGAAATGGCCTCACGAGGCTTCGTAAAATCTGAAAATCCCGATTTACTCATAAGTATCTTCACCAAGGAAGAGGAACGCGTTGATGTCTACAACAACAACTTTGGTTGGGGTTGGGGCGGCGCCTGGGGCTGGGGACCAGCATGGGCTTGGGGTCCCGGTTGGGGATGGGGCTGGGGAGGTCCTAGTGTTAGTACCCGTACACAAGGTTCCCTGTACATAGATTTAATCGATACCCAAAATAAAGAGTTGGTATGGCAGGGCAAAGGCGAAGGAACATTGTCGAATACCAAAAACATCGAAAAGAAAGAACAGCGGATCAAAGAGTTTGTTTCACAGATTTTGGAACAATATCCACCTAATTCGGTGGCCGTTAGATAGGAATTATTTCATTTCTTAAATCCAGGCCCTTTCAAATAAAAATATTTGAAAGGGCTTTTTTTATAAAAGGGGAAAATGCCGACTGTTCTTTGCCACATTCAATACAAAGGCACTTTTTACCGCACCAATATTAGGCAAAGTAGCAATCCGCGTTTTTGCAAAATCATAATAGGCATCCAAGTTCTTCACGGTAACTTTTAGAAGAAAATCGAACTCACCCCCAACAACATAGCATTCCGTAACCTCATTGAAAAGCCCAATATTATCCAGAAAATCATCCATTAAACTACCCTTCTGGGCATCCAGCGATACAAAACTGAAAACCGTAATGCTGGGTTCAATTTTAGACGTATCCAGTACCGCTTTGTAATTCTTAATGAATCCGTCCGATTCCAACCGTTTGATGCGCTCATACACCGGTGTCTTGGTCATTCCTAATTGGTCCGCAATCGATTTGGCCACAGTTTTGGCATCCCTTTCCAATATTCTTAAAATCTTTCTGTCAACCTCATCCAAATTTTCCATATTATTTTTTCCTTTTAATGCCCTATATAGACTTACATTATATAACTAATTCCTATCAAATATACAATTTGAAGGAATTATTTCCTTATATATAAATTTTTACAGAAATATAGACTAATATTCTTAAATTTATAAGACACCCAAATTAACAAAACAATTACCTAAAGTTTATAGTAATGAGCTACGAAAGCAATCCCATACTGGACAAACTACCCAAACATTTAAAGCAGTACATAAAGCCACAAAACTATGAACACTACACGGCTATCAATCAAGCTGTCTGGCGTTATGTAATGCGAAAGAATGTGGACTATCTCAATAAAGTAGCCCATGATTCCTATACACAGGGATTGAAAAAAACCGGAATTTCCATAGATAGCATACCCAACATGTACGGAATGAACCGAATTCTGAAGGATTTGGGGTGGGCCGCGGTGGCTGTAGACGGATTTATTCCCCCTGCCGCCTTCATGGAATTTCAGGCGTATAATGTTCTGGTAATCGCTTCGGACATCAGACAGCTTGAAAATATTGAGTACACGCCCGCACCTGATATCATCCATGAGGGAGCCGGGCATGCGCCCATTATCGCCAACCCAGAGTATGCCGCTTACTTAAGAAGGTTTGGCGAAATTGGCAGCAAGGCCATATCCAACGCAAAAGATTTTGCACTGTACCAAGCAGTTAGACGCTTGTCCATCATCAAGGAAGCCAAAGGAACGAAACGGGAGGAAATTGAAAAAGCCGAAAATTTGGTGGAAAAACTACAACAAAATATGGGTGAACCCAGCGAAATGGCTTTGATCAGAAATCTACATTGGTGGACCGTGGAATATGGCTTAATAGGTACTCTAGAAAATCCGAAAATCTATGGGGCCGGACTCCTATCGAGTATTGGGGAGAGTGCCTGGTGTATGACGGACAAGGTCAAGAAAGTACCTTACTCCATCGAAGCGGCACATACCCCCTTTGACATTACCCAACCCCAACCACAACTTTATGTGACACCCGATTTCGCATTTTTAAGCCAAGTACTGGAAGATTTTGCCAACACGATGGCCTTGCGAACCGGTGGCCTGAGCGGACTGCAGAAACTTATTGGTTCTAAAGATTTGGGTACGATAGAATTAAGCACAGGATTGCAGATATCCGGCAATTTTGAAAGCGTTATTGCACATAATGGGGAGCCCATTTACTTTCAGACCAATGGAAAATCGGCACTGGCGTTTCGGGAAAAGGAATTGGTAGGACAGGATATCAATCAACATGCCACGGGATTTGGATCACCAATAGGGAGACTCAAGGGAATCAATATTGCCATTGAAGACATGAGTCCCCGGGATTTAAAAGCCTATAATATTTATGAAGGAAACGAAGTCTCCTTAGACTTTGAAGGCGGCATCAATATCAGCGGAAAAATTGTAACGGGTACCAGAAACCTACAGGGACAAATCATCCTCATCACCTTTGAACATTGTAAGGTCACCCATAACGATAAGATTCTCTTTGAGTCCAAAGACGAACTGTATAATATGGCCATTGGGGAACGGATAGTTTCCGCCTATCATGGCCCTGCCGATTTAAAAAGCTTTGATCTATTAGACCATGAACTAAGCAGTTCCAATCCAAAAGCGAAAGGTTCCAAGGATGAGGAATTGGAAAATCTCTACCAACAAATTAGGGATTATAGAAACGGTAAAAACACGACCATTTCAAGGAATAAAGTTTTTAAGGTACTTACTGAGAAATATCCTTTGGATTGGCTGCTTTCTGTGGAATTATATGAACTGGCAGTAGGAAACCAGGATTTGGATTTTGCCAGTGATATAAAGGCCCATTTGAATTCGATTAAATTGGAAAATCCGAAGTTAGGCCATCTGATCGATGACGGCATTGGGCTGACGGAAAAGGAATTTATATTACAATAAAAAAAGCCCTTGACCAAAAATCAAGGGCTTTTTAGAAAAACACCAAACTACCTATAATAAGAATCTCATGAAGACCTCATGTGTTCCCTGGTCAAGACCATCGATTGGTCTCTGCCAGGCATTCTCATAGGCATAGCCCAATTGGAACCCGTTCGAAACCTTAAAGAGAAAAAGTCCGCTTATGCTTTCATTATACCGATATCCGGCACCAAGGGTAAATCTCTCCGCAAGGTCCAAAAGACCTGTAAGTTCATAGGAAAGCGGGGATGCATCTACATATCTAATCATACCCAAGGCCTGCAATTTGGTAGTTCCACCCAAAAGGAAATCGTAACCACCTCCAAGATAAGCGTGCATCCTGTCGGCGCCAAGAAATGCATTTCCATTGGCTTCCTGAAGCCTGTCTGGTGTTAGAATTTTTGGCGCGGACAGCGATATGAAATACTTTTCGTTCTTTAGGTATATACCAGCACCTACGTTCGGTGTAAAACGGCTCTCAAAGTTCATTAGGGAACCGTCCTGGCCAACCCCGTAGGTCAAAAGACCTTGTGTATTGGCATCGTACGAGTTCGCGCTTGCCTTAAGTCCAAAATATAGTTGGTTATCTTCATCAAGATCGATGTGGTAGGAAAAGTCCACCGCCATCCATGTTTGGGTCTCAATAAAGGTTTTGTCATTTAGGATGCTAACGCCCAGGCCGACCTTATTGCCCACAGGCATGCCAAAAATGGCACTTTGACTTTCCGGGGCACCTTCTATGCCCGCCCACTGACTTCTGAGCCCAAGGACAAACTCCACCCCTTCGGAACTGCCCGCAAAAGCAGGGTTGTAAATGTTCATGTTATATCGGTAGAAGGTATAGTTTGGATCCTGTTGACTCCAAGCCCTAACTGAAGTAAGCAGCACGAACAGGACAATAATTGAATTTATAATTCGTATCATTTTTATTTTTTTAATTGGTTAATAATTAATGAACAACCATCCTTGGATAGGTTTTGAACCATCGCCAAGGTCGATGACATATAAGTAGGAACCTGATGGTAATTTCTCACTGTTTTCCTTGTAAAAGCCTTCCCAATCATTTTTATAGGATTGTACGGCAAATACCTCATGCCCCCATCTGTTGAAGACTTTCACCACGTTATTGGGGTAGTTGTCTATTCCAGGAATCACCCAGGCATCGTTGTTACCGTCACCATTGGGCGTAAATGCTTGGGCAGGTACCAAAGTGGGTTCATTGTTGCTAGGAAATGCATCTTCCATGTCTTCTACCCCGTCATTATCGTCATCTGCATCGGTATTATCGCCAATACCATCACCATCAGTATCCCTAGATTCGGATGGGTCTTTTGGAAATACATCCTGTGCATCAGAAATACCATCATTGTCATCATCGCTATCGGAGTTATCGCCTATTCCATCACCATCAGTGTCCATATGTTCCTCAGAATCCCATGGAAAGGCATCCTCATTGTCCAATACACCATCGTTATCATCATCCGTATCCGAATTATCTCCCTGGCCATCGCCATCGCTGTCCACGCTCTCATTTGGGTCATCTGGGAAAGCATCATCTACATCAGGCACACCATCGTTGTCCCTATCTTCTGATTCGCCGTAGGGATATAGATCCTCATCATTTGGAATTCCGTCCCCGTCAATATCATCGTCGGCATTGTCACCCGTTCCGTCACCGTCCGTATCTGTATCCTCGTTCTCGTCCAATGGGAAATCGTCCTCCGTATCCGGCGTACCGTCGTTGTCATCGTCGTCATCGGCATTATCACCGGTTCCGTCTCCATCGGTATCTGTATCCTCGTTCTCGTCCAACGGGAAATCGTCCTCAGAATCCGGTGTACCATCGTTGTCATCGTCATCATCGGCATTATCACCGGTTCCGTCTCCATCGGTATCTGTATCCTCGTTCTCGTCCAACGGGAAATCATCCTCCGAATCCGGTGTACCGTCATTGTCATCGTCGTCATCGGCATTAT
>NZ_MDGL01000029.1 GCF_002742265.1 Maribacter sp. 4G9 | reverse complement strand
ACTTGACCAAAAGTCCCTCAAGTTCAACAACACGGTCGGCCAAACGACGGTTCGCACGCTCAAGATTCTCCAAACGAACCAATAACTCCGATATGAACTTATCCTTTTCGATAACCGAAAGATCCGATAATCTTTCGTAGGATCCAAATGAATTGACAACTTTATCAGCACTGATTAGTTACAAATGTTTGTACAAATAATTATATTTCACTTCTGCCAGTGATGTCCAGAAGTTCATCTTCAAACCGATCCATTTGACGCTCAAGAGTTTCCATGGTATGATGCGCTTCGTCATCGTGCATGCTCGATAATTCATGAAATGTGTGTTCAATGTCAGCTAAAGTTCGACTAACTGTTTTATATTGATTGGTAGGGGCTTTGATAAGCGCTTCACGAAATGTTTTCATTAGATTTTCGTAAAAGGCCACTTCTTTGGTTGTACAATCTTCACAGTGTGATCCCAGCGAAGATTCTATTGAAGTTATTCCAAGTTTAATAGTTGTAAAGTAAAGCCGTATTTCATTTTCAAGCATTTCCTTATTGGAGAGACAAGCATCCTGTGAGATTTTCACTTTTCGTTCTGTATAATTGCTAACACTTTCAGCTATCGATTCAAGCTGAGAAACAGTGCCTTTAAGTTTTGGCTTTCCCATGGATCGATTATGCGCTTGTAATCCATTGGCCAAAACAGCGCATTGAGTACTGTATCTTATTAGGCTGTCAAGATAAGAGGTGTTCAGGTATGCGCTTGCATTCATGAGTTTGATGCTCTCTTCTGCCATACTTTTAGCCTGTTCTGAAATGCGGTCATGATCATGACTCTCGGCAAGTTCATGTAGCTTGAGAGCGGTGTATTTCAGATTTTCAGAAGGAGCCAGAAGGGAATTTTTAAGGGTTGAAACAGATTTCTCCACTTCGCAGGCGGGTTTTTCTGGTTGTTCAATTTCAGGTCGTTTCTCGTCCTGTTTTTTTTCATTCGTCTGCCCACAACTAAGCAGAACTGCAAAAACCAGAAAGAGTATTACATTCGGGTGAGGGTTGAATAGAATCAAATTTTTCATAGTATTAAGATTTATGGTGGTTAGCATGTGATTTTCGGTTTACTCAATTACCCACAATGGGCTTTGTTTATGGCGTGTGAGGCGTGCCTCACCAGGAGCCATCATTACGCCTCATAGGTTATAAGTGTAGTCGATGGCCGTACCTTTTGCTCCAGTGCCAGTTTAAAATTAGGGAAAACTTCCTTAGGTATGGGGTGTAATGTACAAAGCCCATCGATGGCGATAAGCAAAAGGGAAGCGTGCAATGTACGTGATTTTGCGTTCCCGAAGGGATATGGCCATCGACGGTCTCGGCTATGAGTAGTTGCGTGGGTTAGCATTCAATTTTGCAAGTACGCACCAAGCTGAAAATCCGCAAGGATTTTCAGAAGTGGGCGAGAACAAGCAATTACTTATAGCCATTGTGCCTGTTGCACAAGTTATAAAAAAAGGGGCATTTCGATCTTGCCGATCCGTAAAAGGATCGTAACTTTAGGTATGCAGGGTAAAAAGGATTATCAAGAGAAGCTTTTCAATAATTTCCAATTAAGTGACCGGGTACCGCAGACGAATTTCT
>NZ_MDGL01000028.1 GCF_002742265.1 Maribacter sp. 4G9 | reverse complement strand
CCTCCATTGTCCAATATTCCTCACTGCTGCCTCCCGTAGGAGTCTGGTCCGTGTCTCAGTACCAGTGTGGGGGATCCCCCTCTCAGGGCCCCTACCCATCGTAGCCTTGGTAGGCCGTTACCCTACCAACTAGCTAATGGGACGCATGGCCATCCTCTACCGCCCGAAGGCTTTAACCGTAATTATGATGCCATATAACGGTACTACGGGGCATTAATCCAAGTTTCCCTGGGCTATTCCCCTGTAGAGGGCAGGTTCCATACGCGGTGCGCACCCGTGCGCCGGTCGTCAGCGGAGCAAGCTCCCTGTTACCCCTCGACTTGCATGTGTTAGGCCTGCCGCTAGCGTTCATCCTGAGCCAGGATCAAACTCTTCATCGTTGTTCTGTTATATGTTTCCCAACGAACCAAAAATCCGAACCCCGGCCCCGATCGTATCGATCTAATTCTTTATATTCTTTTTTTCAAAACGGTAAAAACCGTCCCGAAAATCTCTCCACAATATTTCAATGAACCAACTTTTTGTCGCCCAGCGTTTCGCTAAGCGGGTGCAAATATACGACTGTTTCCTTACCCGGCAACTTTTTGGAAAGAAAAAAATACTTTTTTTCCGGCCCCGAAGCAAAACAAAAAAAACAACAATGAACGTTCGCACCTTATACTCCCCCAGCCGCCAAAAAAATCCTCCAACGGCTAACGGGCTGCAAATGTAAGCCTGTTTTTTAAAATTCAAAGAAAAAAAATCACATTTTTTGGACTTTTTTTCTCCATAAATCACAACAATCTTAAAATGAGATAATTGTATATTTTAAAAGAAAAAGGGCCTTGAATTTAGTGAAAAAATCTTTCCTCGCAAAGAAAAAAACAACATAATAACTCCCCTGTACAACCAAGGGAAATTACAGGTTGTGAAATTTACCAGAATAATTACCATTTTTCTACTAAAACATATTGTATCATACTATTGCGGACATAACAACAACATAGTATCTTTGCTCCCCGTATAAAATTACATCATGATAGAGATTGTATTGCCAGATGGCTCAAAAAAGGAATTCCAAAAAGGGGCTACCCCTATGGACGTAGCCAAAAGCATTAGTGAAGGACTTGCCAGAAATGTTATATCCGCAAAATTTAACGACACAACTGTTGAAAGTACCACTCCCCTAACTGAAAACGGATCTCTGACCTTATTTACATGGAACGACAAAGAAGGTAAGAAAGCCTTTTGGCACTCAACCTCCCATATTGTCGCACAAGCACTTGAAGTACTATATCCCGGTGTAAAACTAACTATAGGGCCAGCAATAGAGAACGGGTTCTATTATGATGTAGACCTACCTGAAGGCACCATATCCGAAAAAGATTTTTCCAAAATTGAACAAAAGGCCTTGGAAATTGCCCGCGGTAAACATGACTACAAGATGCGACAAGTATCCAAATCGGACGCTTTAAAATTTTACAAAGATCAAGGCAATGAATATAAGGTCGAGTTAATTGAAAATTTAGAGGACGGCTCTATAACATTTTGCGACCATGATACTTTTACCGACTTGTGCCGAGGCGGGCATATTCCCAATACCGGAATTGTAAAGGCAATTAAAATCTTAAGTGTTGCAGGAGCTTACTGGCGAGGTGATGAAAACAAGCCCCAATTAACCAGGGTGTATGGTATATCCTTTCCAAAACAGAAAGACCTTACCGAATATTTAGCGCTTTTGGAGGAGGCAAAAAAAAGGGACCACAGGAAATTAGGAAAAGAATTGGAACTTTTCGCTTTTTCACAGAAAGTGGGACAAGGACTTCCTTTATGGTTACCAAAAGGTGCAGCCCTACGGGAGCGCCTTGAACAATTTCTGAAAAAGGCGCAAAAGCAAGCCGGGTATGAAATGGTGGTTACCCCGCATATTGGACAAAAGGAGCTGTATGTAACATCCGGACATTACGCAAAATATGGGGAGGATAGCTTTCAACCTATTCACACACCCAAACAAGACGAAGAATTTCTCTTGAAACCGATGAATTGTCCCCATCATTGTGAAATTTACAACACCCGTCCGTTTAGTTATAAAGAATTACCTAAAAGGTATGCGGAATTTGGCACCGTTTACAGATATGAACAAAGTGGGGAACTACATGGCCTTACAAGGGTTCGCGGTTTTACCCAAGATGACGCACATATTTTTTGTACACCTGATCAATTGGATCAAGAATTTAAAAATGTCATTGACCTATCCCTTTATGTTTTGGGCTCTTTGGGTTTCGAGGATTTTACCGCCCAGGTCTCAGTACGAGATTTGGACAACCCTGAAAAATATATAGGTTCCGTTGAAAATTGGGAAAAAGCGGAGCAGGCGATTATAAATGCTGCGAAAGAAAAGGGCCTTGACTATGTCATTGAACATGGAGAAGCCGCCTTTTACGGTCCAAAGTTGGACTTTATGGTTAAAGATGCGCTTGGTAGGCAATGGCAATTGGGAACCATACAGGTTGATTATAATTTACCCGAAAGATTTGAACTGACCTATAAGGGGAGCGACAACGAATTGCATAGGCCGGTCATGATTCATCGTGCACCATTTGGCAGTATGGAACGTTTTATCGCTCTTTTATTGGAGCATACAGGAGGAAATTTTCCACTATGGCTAATACCGGATCAGGCCATTGTCTTGCCAGTTAGCGAGAAACATGAAAAATATGCTGAAAAAGTTTTAAAATCGCTAGAAATTAACGAAATTCGCGCCCTTGTAGATAATAGAAACGAAACGGTCGGCAAAAAAATACGGGAAGCGGAGATGAATAAGATTCCATTTATGCTTATCGTAGGGGAAAACGATGAAAGCTCCAACACCATTTCAGTAAGAAGGCACGGTGGTGAAGATTTAGGAGCCATTACCATTGGAGCATTTACCGACTTGGTATCTAAGGAAATAAATAGTACCTTAAAGTCGTTCAAAAATTAAGTTTAATTAAAAATAGTAAGTCATAGCAATACGTAAAAGATTCAGGCCTCAACCTAGAAGGGAAAATAAAAACCCTCATAATATTAATGAACAGATACTTGCTCCGGAAGTCAGGTTAGTTGGTGACAACATTGAAGTTGGAGTATATCCTATTCGAAAAGCCTTGGATATTTCCAAGGAACTGGAATTGGATTTAGTTGAAATTTCACCAAAGGCGGATCCTCCTGTTTGTAAAATCATAGATTACAAAAAGTTTTTATACGAACAGAAAAAAAGGGAGAAGGCCATGAAAGCCAAGGCTTCCAAAGTTGTTGTTAAGGAAATTAGGTTTGGACCGAATACTGATGACCATGACTATGAGTTTAAAAAGAAGCATGCTGAAAAATTCCTGAAAGATGGTGCAAAGTTGAAAGCATACGTTTTTTTTAAAGGACGATCGATAGTTTATAAAGATCAGGGAGAAATTCTGCTTTTAAAACTAGCATCTGAACTGGAAGAACTTGGAAAGGTAGAACAAATGCCAAGGTTGGAAGGAAAAAGAATGACCATGTTCATAGCTCCAAAAACAAAAAAATAAAATCTTCGGTTTTTATAACCTACCGAAGCTATTTAAATAAAAACTAAACGCTATTAGTAATTCACTGATAGCGTTTGGCTTGGAAAGAGACCCTTAAGCAACCTTCTGGGTCCAAAATATAGAAGGTAGTAAGTGAGATTTAATCAAAAAAATAGGAGAAAATGCCTAAACAAAAAACAAAATCCAGTGCCAAAAAGCGTTTTAAGCTAACAGGTACGGGTAAAATCAAAAGAAAGCACGCTTTTAAGAGCCACATTCTTACTAAGAAATCTAAAAAGCGTAAACTTGCTTTAACGCATGATACTTTGGTTCATCCAAATGACGTTAACAGCATCAAGGAACAATTACGTTTAAAGTAAAAGTTCAAAAGGTAAATTTATTAACCATGGAGTTAGGCCAATCAAAAAGAGTTAAAAAGTTAAAAGTTAAAAGTTAAGAGCCTCTAAAAAACCTTGACATACAACGGATAACCATTTAATCGCCTACTACAAAAAACGAAAAAAAATGCCAAGATCAGTAAATGCAGTAGCTTCCAGAGCCAGGAGAAAAAAGGTAATGAAGCAAGCCAAAGGTTACTTTGGAAGACGTAAAAATGTTTGGACAGTAGCCAAAAACGCGGTCGAAAAAGCAATGTTATATGCTTATAGAGATCGAAAAAACAAAAAAAGAACATTCCGTTCATTATGGATTACCCGTATTAATGCAGGTGCCAGACAGCATGGAATGTCCTACTCACAATTTATGGGTAAAGTAAAAGCCAGTGGAATTGAACTAAATCGAAAGGTTCTTGCAGATTTGGCCATGAATCACCCAGAAGCTTTTAAAGCTATCGTAGAGCAGGTAAAATAAATTAAAAACAAATCTCACTTAAAAAATCCGACCTTTTAGGTCGGATTTTTTGTTTTCCAATATTAACTCACTTTTACATTGACCACCTTACACTTCCCACAATCCATTAGCGCATCCTTATTTTTACCATATCCCTAAACAAGCCATTAATCATCTCCTATTTGGGAAGATTAAAATTTCCTTTTTCAAACTTTCGTTCATTGTGTGAGCCAAGAACCCCAAGACCTATTCCGTGACTTCTTAAAAGGCAAATGATTTAGGTTTGTATTCTCTTCAAAATCGATGCCTCCTACTTCATTACATAAAGATTACTTTGTCAATTACCGAAGATGGTAACCACCAATGTTCTACCCGAAGCATGGTTTCTGTGTTCACAAAGATATATACCTTGCCAAATACCTAAGTTAAGTTTACCCTGTGAAATAGGAATTTGAACCGATGCTCCCATTAAGGAAGACTTAATGTGCGCGGGCATGTCATCGGTCCCTTCATTGGTATGCACATAATACGGGGCATTTTCCGGTACCATGATATTCATATGGCTTTCAAAATCACTTCTTACCGTAGGGTCTGCATTCTCATTAATGGTAAGGCTTGCCGATGTATGTTTGATAAAGACATGACAAATTCCTGTATCAATATCCTTTATTTCTGGACATCTTTCCAATATCCTATTCGTTATTAAATGAAAACCTCTAGAAAATGTGGGAAGTGTAAACTCTTTTTGAAACCAATGCATGCCAATTTCTTATTAAATAAAGGTAAAACTTTACCTATTACTTATTAAATAGATATCGTTGAAATATCTTTGCCCCTTATTTAAAAATATGGATTTATCTAAAATACGGATGGTCGTCACCGATATGGACGGTACCTTACTCAACTCAAATCACGAAGTAAGTGATGAATTTTTTAAACTTTTCGAACATTTACAAAGTAAGGGAATTCATTTTGTAGCGGCCAGTGGTAGACAATATAATAGTATTATTGATAAGTTGTATCCTATTAAGGACGATATCATCGTAATCGCCGAAAACGGGGGATTTGCAAAACAAAGGGACCATGAAATTCTATCTACCCCCCTTAACACCCAGTTTGTTTCCGAAATATTGAAAACAATAAAGCAGGTTCCCAATACCTATCCCGTTCTATGTGGCAAGCATATGGCCTACATTTCAGGTGAATCCGATGCATTTGTTCAAAAGCTCAAAGAATATTATACGCAATTTGAAATACTGAATGAATTAAGTATTGTGGATTCAGAAATCATCAAAATTGCCATTTATCATTTTGATGATTCTGAAACATACATATACCCCCATGTTAAACACTTTGAAAATCGGATGAAAGTCAAAGTTTCAGGTGAAAATTGGGTAGATATATCAAGTCCCAATGCACATAAAGGATTCGCCCTGGAAAAAGTCATGCAGCTCTATGGCATCACATCAAATGAAATTATGGTGTTTGGGGACTACAACAACGATTTGGAGATGCTGGCCCTTTCCGATTATAGCTTTGCCATGGAAAATGCCCATCCTGCCATAAAAAGGGCCGCCAAGTACCTTACATTAAGCAATGACGCAATGGGGGTTGAACATCAGTTGAAAAAATTAACTGACTATTTATTGACCAATTAAGTCTTTTGTTTTTTCTTTCTAGCCGCAGGAAACAACACATTGTTTAAAATTAATCGATACCCCGGCGAAGTTGGATGCAATTCCAACTCCGTTTTTGGATCCCCTACCCTGTGTTGATAATCCTCAGGATCATGACCACCATAAAACGTGAAAAAACCCTTCCCTTTTATACCATGAATATAGCGGGCCTCGCCGTTCAATTTATTTTCCCCTAGCACCAATACGGTTGGTTTGATTTCGGAACGCTCAAAAGCCGTGGTCTGTCCCATAAACCCTTTCACAAGCGTGGTATGGTTTTGACATAGCATGGTAGGAACGGCATCCCATTTGGCCGAAAAATCCATTAGGGAAAAATAGTCCTGCTCTTTAGGGACATTCCCCCTTTTTGAAGTCATATCTATGGAAGAAAATTCATATTTGACCGGACTTCTTTCCAAGATAAAATCCGTGAAAGCAAAGGTTTTGTCAAAGTCCAAACTTGCCTGATAATTAGGGTCTGATGGGTCGCCATCAAACATGGGCTCACAAATATCCACTCCGTCTGCCGCAAGTGCTATATCAAAACTATCGGTCGCAGAGCACATGGCGAACATAAAACCACCTCCAATTACATAGTTTCTGATCTTTAGTGTGACGGCCAGTTTCTCATCTGAAACTTTATCATAACCTAATTTTCGGGCCAACTTTTCCGCTTCCTTCTTACCTTCGATATACCATGGAGTAGCCCGGTACGCACCATAAAACTTGCCATATTGTCCCGTGAAATCCTCATGATGCAAGTGTAGCCAATCATATAGGGCCAGCTTATCCTCCAAGACCTCCTCATCGTACACTGTGACATAAGGTATTTCGGCATAGGTTAACGCCATGGTAACCGCATCGTCCCAAGGCTGGTTTTCCTTAGGGGAGTACACCGCAATTTTGGGTGCCTTCTCCAAAATTACCGCATCTTGATTCTTGGACGGACTACTTATTTCATCGAGTATTGTATTTGCTTGGTCATCCGAAATTATTTCAAAGGAAACGCCCCTGATTTGGCACTCTTTTCGTATAACTTCGCCATCTGGCAAAAGAAAGGATCCTCCCCTATAATTAAGCAACCATTGTACTTTTTGCTGTTTGGAAAGTACCCAATAGGTAATTCCATAGGCCTTTAAATGATTTTTTTGGGATTCAGCGTCCATGGGTATAAGAATGGAAGAGGCATGCCCCAAATGCGACATAAAAAATATTGCCAGTAAAAAAAAAATTCTATTCATACCACATATTTCAATTGGTCTTCTACCAAAAATAAACGAAAAAAAACGCTCCCGTGTTTTAGGAGCGTTAAAGATTTTTAAAATTAGACCGATTAAAATCAAAAAAATGAGTGCCTTACGACCTTAAAATGGTACATCGTCCTCATCTTCTGGGTCCAACCCGTGATTCATGGAGCTACCAAAGGCGTCGTCAGCACTTGGAAGGTTCTTCGTTTTAAAAGGGTTCTCCTCATTATCGTTCATTTTGGACTGAAACTCAAAAGGCGAATCGAAATCGTCCAAATTATCGAATTTACCCTGACTTCCAATAAATTTAAGTCGGATATTGTCCAGTCCACCATTTCGGTGTTTTGCTACAATAAACTCCGCTTGGCCTTGGGTTGGGGTGCGTTCTTCGTCGTCCCATTCCTCAATTTTATAGTATTCGGGTCTGTAAATAAAAGAAACGATATCCGCATCCTGCTCAATAGCCCCGGATTCCCTCAAATCTGAAAGAATAGGCCTTTTGCTACCACCTCTGGTCTCAACGGCCCTTGAAAGCTGTGACAAGGCGATTACGGGCACGTTCAGTTCCTTTGCCAATGCTTTTAAATTCCTGGATATCGTTGATATTTCCTGTTCCCTGTTTCCCCCTTTTTGACTACCACCGGCCGTCATCAACTGCAAGTAATCTATCATGATCATTTTAATGCCATGTTGGGAAGCCAGTCGCCTTGCCTTGGCCCGCAGATCAAATATGGATAAGGAAGGGGTATCATCAATGAACAAAGGAGCTTTTTCCAAGGTTTTTACCTTTACGTTCAATTGTTCCCATTCGTGTTTTTCCAATTTGCCCGTTCTCAATTTCTCCGAAGAAAGACCCGTCTCAGATGAAATCAATCTAGTTATCAACTGTACAGAGGACATTTCCAAGGAAAAGAAGGCTACTGGAGTGTTTGAGTTTACAGCCATATTTCTGGCCATGGACAAGGTCAACGCCGTTTTACCCATACCCGGACGCGCGGCAACGATTATTAAATCACTTGGTTGCCAACCAGAGGTCAACTTGTCCAACTTATCAAATCCGGAAGGTATTCCACTAAGACCCTCCCTATTGGCGATCTCCTCGATTTTCTTCTTGGCTTGTATCACCAAATTCTGGGCGGTTTCGGCAGACCTTTTTAGATTACCTTGGGTGACATCATACAATTTTGCTTCGGCATTGTCCAAAAGGTCAAAAACGTCCGTGCTTTCATCGTATGCATCCTCAATAATCTCGTTTGAAATTTTTATCAAGCTGCGCTGAATGTATTTCTGAAGTATGATACGGGCGTGGAACTCGATATGTGCCGAAGATGCCACTTTTTGGGTCAATTTTATAAGGTAAAAATCACCCCCAACGGCCTCCAACTTTCCAGCTTTCTTCAATTGGGAAGAAACGGTTAATAAATCCACGGGTTGCGATTCCTCGAACAATATGAATATTGCCTCATAGATAAATCTATGGGCATCCTTGTAAAACACATCGGGATGAAGAATATCTATTACTTCATCGACCCCCTTTTTGTCAATCATCATTGCACCAAGCACAACTTCCTCTAAGTCAACCGCTTGTGGCGGTATCTTTCCTCTTTCAAGGCTAATAATTGTAGATTTGTCAATCTTTCGACCAACAAAAGGTTGTGTGTTCTCCATAGTGCGAAAATATACAATTAACCTTTAGTTAACTTTAATTGAGGTGCAACCAATGTCCACAGTTAACTAACAATTGCCTGTTGATAAAATACAATTTTATGTTGATAACATAAAAAAACCGAAGATGAAAATCTTCGGTCCAATGTGATGCAGTTAAAATGGTAGTTTAACCATTAAAAACACCCATGTTGGCATATTTTTCCATCCGTTGTTTCACCAATTCTTTTGGTGATAACTTTTGGAGTTCCTCATAATGTGCGGCAATTTTGTTTTTGAAGATTTCAAAGGTTTTTTCCCTGTTGGTGTGTGCCCCTCCTGCGGGTTCTTTGACAATTTCATCAATCAATTTAAGTTTTTTCATGTCACTGGCCGTAAGCTTCAATGCTTCCGCCGCCCTTTCCTTAAATTCCCAACTTCTCCAAAGGATTGATGAACAGGATTCTGGTGAAATAACCGAATACCAAGTGTTTTCCAACATCAAAACCTTGTCTCCTACTCCAATCCCCAAAGCACCTCCCGAAGCTCCTTCGCCAATAATGGCAACGATGATGGGTACTTCCAATCGCGTCATTTCCAAAATATTCCGGGCAATTGCCTCTCCCTGACCTCTTTCCTCCGCCTCAATACCTGGATAGGCACCAGGAGTATCGATAAGTGTTACTACTGGTATGCCGAATTTCTCGGCAGATTTCATCAATCGTAACGCCTTTCTATACCCTTCTGGATTGGCCATTCCAAAGTTCCTATATTGTCTTGTCTTGGTGTTGTAGCCTTTTTGTTGCCCAATGAACATATAACTCTGATCACCTATTTTACCCAATCCCCCGATCATGGCCTTATCGTCCTTTACGTTACGATCCCCATGCAATTCGAGAAATGTATCTCCACAAATGGCCCTGATATAATCCAACGTGTAGGGTCTGTTTGGATGTCTCGATAATTGAACACGTTGCCAAGGAGTGAGGTTTTTATAGATTTCCTTCCTTGTCTCCTCTAATTTCTTCTCTATTTGTTTACAGGTTTCGGATACGTCTACATCACTTTCCTCCCCTATAACAATACACTTGTCCAATTGGTCTTCCAATTCCTTAATTGGAAGTTCAAAATCCAAATACTCCATAGTTTTCAATAAGATTTCGTTCGTTGTGCAGGCAAAGATAAAACTTTAATGGGTAATCTGCCCATAGTCAATTTGACAGATAGCTTGGAAGGTACAGCTTCCAACATTATCCGCACTTTCAACTTTTGTTACCATATAAGAAATTCCTTGCTTTCCTTATGGGCAGTTTGTTTAGACTTGCCCTGTATTTTAAAATCCCGTTCAATATCACCGTACACAAAATAATTAGGGCACCTATATAAAACAATGGATCCAATTGTTCTTCCGACCCAAAAATAACCCAAGCCAATAAGATACCGTAAACGGGTTCCAAATTTGTCGTCAACATTACGGTATAGGGTGTCAATACTCGCATCACTTTTATGGAAGCAAAAAAAGCATAGGCAGTACATATAAGGGCCAGAATAAAAATATACGACCAATCCATCTTGCTTAGTTGAAAAAATTCCGACGAAAAACTGCCTCTTATGGCCAAAATCAAGGAAAGAAACAATACTCCAATACTTAATTCATAAAATGATATTACAGAAGGTTTATTTTGTTTTACCAGTTTTCCATTGACCAATGAAAATACCGCGGCCAAAAAAGCAGAGAATAAGGCCACCAACATACCATAAGTATGGTTGGACTCCACCCTAAAGATCAAAACGAGCCCTGCAATGACCAAGACCCCAAACAACAATTCATATGCAATTACTTTTCGCCCAAAAACAAAGGGTTCCATCAAAGCGGTAAAAAAAGCTCCCGTGGACATCATGGCCAGCGCCACGGATATGGTGGAAATCTTTATGGCATAAAAAAAAGTGACCCAGTGACCGGCAACCACCATCCCTCCAAAAATCAGCCAACCCAAAGTCCTTCTGTCTACCTTTAATCGAAGGCGAACCACTAAGATGTAAATTAAAATAAAAACAGAAGCCAATAACATCCTGTACCATACCAACGGTAGGGAATCAATGGAAATCAATTTCCCCAATATCGCTGTAAAGCCCCAAATAAAAACAATTATGTGTAAATGGATCAGATTGAGAATTCTATCTTTTTGCATTTTGCAGAAGATAAAAGGCCAATAGGCCAAAAAGTACATTGGGAATGATAACCGCCAATAATGGCGAAAATCCGGACTGTTCCGCGAGCGTTCCAAAAACCTTGTCAAAAAAGATAAACACAAAGGCCACCAAAATACCAAAGGCCAGGTTTACACCCATTCCTCCCCTTCTTTTTACCGAGGAAACCGCTACCGCTATTATGGTGAGAATAAACGCCGTTAAAGGCAATGCCCATCGTTTGTATTTGACCAGAATATAGGTATTGATATTGGATGCTCCCTTTCGTTTTTGATCGGCAATAAATTGATCTAGTTCAAACAGGTTTTTGGTCTCTGCTACATAGGAAACGGGGGTGAGATCATCTATTTTAAACGAAAAAATCGTGTCCAGTCGACGTTTGCTCTCCAAGATTGCAGAGTCCCCTACCATTTTCCGTTTTACATAGGAAGTAAGCCTATAATTACTGTCCTTTTCCACCCATCGGATATTTACTGCGGATATTTTAAAATCGAGCTTGTTGTCGCTATGGAACCTTTCATAGGTGAAATTATGCCCCAATTGCCTCGCGGGATCAAAACTACTAACATAGATAAAATCCGTTTCATTGAGTTGGTTAAATATATTGTTGGTAATCCTGTCCTGCTTACCGCGCTTAAGGTATTTAAATTTGAATTCATTAAAACCGATACTTGCCTGAGGAACAATGAACATGGTCATAAAGAACATGATAATGGCGATGATGGTGGCCCCGATCAAGTAGGGGCGCAGGAATCTACCATACGAAACACCGGAACTTAATATGGCAACGATTTCCGTATTATTGGCCAGTTTTGAAGTAAAAAAAATGACCGATAGAAAAAGGAAAATAGGAAAGAGAAGACTACCTATGTAAATGGTAAAATTTAGATAATAGAACAGTATTTCATTCAATGGTGCCTCATTGTCGATCATCTTCCCGATCTGCTCCGCCAAATTTACCATTATCCCTATTGGGATGAATAAGAGCAGCATCAAGGCGAAAGTGGCCAAGTAACGCTTTAATATATATTTGTCTATTATCGAGAGCACTACAGTCTTTTGTCCATTTGTTTTACCATGCTATTTTTCCAAGTATAAAAATCCCCGTCCAAAATATGCTTTCTTGCTTGACGCACCAACCAAAGATAGAATCCTAAATTATGAATAGTAGCGATTTGTTTTCCCAAATATTCATTCGCCACGAACAAATGTCTTAAATAGGCCTTGGTGTATTCCCTATCAACAAAGGTAGTTCCCATTTCATCAATGGGCGAAAAATCATCCTCCCATTTTTTGTTCTTTATATTGATGGTGCCGTGTGCCGTAAAAAGCATCCCGTTTCTTGCGTTTCTGGTTGGCATTACACAATCGAACATATCTATACCAAGTGCAATATTTTCCAAGATGTTTATGGGAGTACCAACCCCCATTAAATATCTGGGTTTGTCCTCGGGGAGGATTTCGCAGACCACTTCTGTCATGCCGTACATTTCCTCGGCAGGTTCCCCCACGGAAAGTCCGCCAATGGCATTTCCCTCAGCACCCGCGTTCGCTATATATTCCGCGGACTGCCTCCGTAAATCCTTGTACGTAGAACCCTGTACAATAGGGAAAAAACTTTGGGTATAGTCGTATACAAAAGGGGTCTTTTCAAGATGGTTTATACAACGGTCCAACCATCGGTGGGTCATATGCATGGAACGCTTGGCATAATTATAATCACAGGGATAAGGGGTACATTCATCAAAGGCCATGATGATATCCGCACCAATGACCCGTTGGATTTCCATGACATTTTCCGGGGTGAACATATGCATTGACCCGTCAATATGGGATTTAAACTTTACGCCTTCTTCCTTTATTTTCCTATTCCCGGACAGTGAGTATACTTGATACCCACCACTATCGGTCAGGATATTCCGGTCCCATCCCATGAATTTATGAAGTCCGCCAGCTTTCTTTAGAATATCGGTCTTTGGTCTTAAAAAAAGATGATAGGTATTGCCCAATATGATGTCAGGGTTAATTTCGTCCCTCAACTCCTTTTGATGTACTCCCTTTACGGATGCAACTGTTCCAACGGGCATAAAAATAGGCGTTTCTATGTTTCCATGATCTGTGGTAAGGGTACCCGCCCTTGCCTTGCTTAGTGAATCTGTGTGATGTAATGTAAATTTCAATATGCTTGGGTAAACAACCTCTAGGTAACCTGCCAGTAAATATTGCATTGGTAGGACCTCTAGGTAAAATTCATCAATGAATTAATAATTTCAGGTTACGCCTTCGATTGACCTCTTAGGCGGTGCCAATAAAGGTGCAAAGATAGTGAACTCCTTGGCTCCAAAACTTAATAAAAACCAAAGAAGGTTTTTCGTTTTTGAAAATCCAATGTTGGTCACATTCCTCCAAAAATTTGAACGGATGGTTGCAGGGATTCATGCTGAACAATATAAAATTAGGTCTCGACGGCCTTCTAAAAAAAGTATGTATTCTAAGGGATTATCCACCGAACAAAAAAAATGGTCATACTTCAAAAGGGCAACCAGATACGTTATAAGTCAATCTTGCTTCTTGATGCGACAATAGAAAATCCAATCCTCCCCTAACTTCGCCAAACAATAAAAGAACTTTACCCTCCGTTCTGATGGTATAACGAGAAAGGAAACGATCGGTATTGTTCTTGATACGAATGTTTCAATAAAATAAAACTATTATGAAAAAAACACTTTTTTTAACTGTGATGCTTTTGACCGGTCTGACCGCGATGGCACAAAGCGGTTCTGGATTTGGAATCAAGGGAGGTTTAAACTACGCAGGAAATGGAAACTATTTTGATTCTACAGCGGATGCTTTTGAAGACCCGAACAAAAACTTGGGGTACCATTTGGGTATTTATGGGAAACTAGGAGATAAAATATATGTAAGACCAGAATTGGTTTATACTAGTATATCATCCGGATATGATGACGGAGATTTTAAAATGAAAAAATTGGATGCACCCGTCCTCTTAGGTGTTAATGTGATAGGTCCACTAAATTTATTTGCCGGACCAGCATTCCAATATATTTTGGACACCGACTTTGAAGGCGTTACCTTGGGCGATGTGGAAAACGATTTTTCAGTAGGTCTAAACATAGGTGCCGGGGTCAACTTGGGCAAGTTGGGAATCGATTTGAGATATGAGCGTGGTTTTAGTGAAAACGAGGTCAATTTTATTGATGCCAATGGAGGTATCTCCATAAACAATCGAGTAGACACTAGACCGGACCAACTTATTTTGAGCTTGTCCCTAAAGATTTGAGCGGAAAAATTTCCCATAAAAAAGGCTTCCAGGGTACTGGAAGCCTTTTTTTATTCTTGCAAATAAATTGAATTATTTAAGAATCCCTATCCAAATGATCAGGAATACCATCGCCATCCGTATCCTTAAAGCCTACAAAATTCCCTTCATCATCTAATATAATTTCTTCTCTGGTAGGTATTCCATCTCCATCATCATCCGTATCGTTAAAATTGGCCAAAATATCTCCATCCGTATTATCATTGTTTAGATTACCATCCCCATCCACATCTTCCAAAATAGAGGGAATACCGTCCCCGTCAAAATCCGTATCCTTTTGATAAGCCAATGCGTCAATTTTGAAGATCAATGGAGAATATGTAGGGATTAGAGAGCTGGGTGACCCATTAAAATAGGCCAGCCCCGATGGGATAAAAATAGCTCCAATACCATAATCAGAATAAGACACCGTGCCATCTCCATTATCAATAAAATCAATTCCTGTTTTTAAATATTCTACTCCATTTCCAAAACCAATAGTTAAACCCCTTCCATCACCAGCAGTTAAATTTAATAGTAAAGGCTGACTACCGGAATTATCGAAAATTGTTCCATTCAACAATAAACCTTCATACCTTAGAGCCACATCGTCCCCGATTGTTGGTGTCTCTTCTGAAACGCCTTGTCTTGCTATCAAATAGTAAAGGGTATGTTCAGCCTCTTCGCCGTCTGTAATTCTAAATGCAGCCGAAGGAATAGTAATCGTTTCCATCCCAAACTCTATTCCAGGAAGGGAACCACTATCCAAAATAGAGGTTTTGTCTTCATTCTCTCCTGAAATCGTATCAAATTGTATCTTAAAATCAAAGCCTTCGGGTGGATCTTGAAAATCCTCGTAGTTAAAAAAGTGGGTACTCAAGAACTCTCGTATTTCGGCATCATCCTCAGCGGCAACTTCTATGATAGATCTTGGAGGAACGACCTCTCCAATGGGATCATCATCCTTTCTACAGGACCAAATCGTTCCGAAAACAATGGTAATTATTACTATGTTTTTCAATTTCATCAACAATATTTTAGGCGCGCAAGATACAATTTTCCCCTATTTTTGTGGGAAACCTTAACAAAGATTTTAGTTTGCCATGCGCATTGATAAGTACCTTTGGAGTACCCGTTATTTTAAGACAAGAAATATTGCCACCAATGCCTGTAAAAAAGGTCAGGTCAAAATAAATGACCAAACAGCAAAACCTAGTAGGGAAGTATTTCCTATGGATAAAATAATCGTGCGCAAAAACCAAATTGATTACCAACTTACGGTTTTGGATATTCCCGAAAATCGGGTAGGTGCCAAATTGGTGGATATCTACAGAAAGGACACTACGCCCAAGGAAGCTTTTGACCATCAGGAACTTTTACAATATTCCAAGGAGTATTACCGCAAAAAGGGAACGGGTAGGCCTACAAAGAAAGACCGTAGGGAAATAGACGATTATTTGGAGGGGAGTGAAGACGAGTAGATTTCAGGAGTAATGGGTTAGGAATTAGTTTTAGGAAACCAACAACCAAAAACGAGCAACCTACAACAAAAGTGCAGAATGCAGGAGTTCAAAGTTCAGAGTTCAGAGGTCAGAGTGAAAAGTGAAAAGTGAAAAGTGAAAGTTAATAGGGAACAGATAAATCTGGAACTTGAAACCTGAAAACTTAAACTTAGAATTAAAAATCAGCGAAATGCGTCCAGCGATTAGCGAATTGCGAAAGTGCAGAATACAGAGTTCAGGTTCAGGGTTCAGAGTGAAAAACGAAAAATAAATAGTTTTTTTTCTAAAAACCAAGAACGAACAACAAAAAATCAAATAACCCCTATATTTATCCCTTAGAATTGAATGGCCATGCAACAACAAATATTGAACCATCAACAGATCCAGCACAAAATTGAACGGATTGCCTATCAAATTTACGAGACCAACGTTTCCGAAAAGGAAATTGTAGTAGCCGGGATTGATGGCGGAGGACTTCTTTTTGCCAAAAAAATAATGGACGTTCTTAAAAAAATTACAGAAGCCGAAATAATTCTTTGTAAAGTAATGATGGATAAAAAGGACCCACTGAAAAGCGGTGTATCCACGTCTTTAACAGAAAACGAATATGCCAATAAGTCGGTCGTATTGGTAGACGATGTGCTGAACTCCGGCACCACATTGATTTATGGTGTACATCACTTTCTTAAAACCCCCCTCAAACAATTAAAGACCGCGGTTTTGGTCAACAGAAACCACAAAAAATATCCTGTGAAGGCCGATTATAAAGGAATTTCCCTTTCCACTTCCTTACAGGAACATGTAAACGTGCTCTTTGAACCCAAGAAAAACAGGGTTTATTTAGACTAATATTTTTTGAATTTCCAACACTACGTCTTCTACCGATTTGTTTTGATTGTGCACGGTGTGATGAGCTTGGTTATAAAAAAAACTACGCTCAAAGAGATGCTTTGCTATAAATTCTTGGAAATCTTCAGGAGCTAGATTTGCAATAAGGGGACGACCCTCCTTTTCTCTGAGTAGCCTGTCACATAATACGTTCAAATCCGTTTTTATATAAATCGAATTTGGAGTTGCATCATTGATCAGCTGCATGTTGGTGCCAAAACAAGGAGTTCCCCCACCAACCGATAGCACAACATCCTCATTTCCTTCCAGAACTTGCCTTAAATATTCCGTTTCCCTTTTTCTGAAATAGACTTCTCCCCTATTCTTGAAAATTTCTCTCACGGACATCCCCTCAGCCTCCTCAATATAATCGTCTAGGTCTAAGAAATTAAAATTCAATCGCTTGGACAACATTTTACCAATAGTTGTCTTTCCGCTCCCCATATAACCGATCAGTATGATTTTCACGCCTGCTAATTTTTGTAAAAATCCGTCAATTTCAATCGATTTCAAAAAAAAATAAATTTATACACTTTTGGACTTGGTAAATAAATAATAGGCCTTATATTTGCACCCGCAAACAAGGAATCTTTGCGATTACATTTTGACCTGGTAGCTCAGCTGGTAGAGCATCTCCCTTTTAAGGAGAGGGTCCTGGGTTCGAATCCCAGCCAGGTCACGAATAAATAAACAAAAAGTTGAAAACAAAGCAAGCTAAAATCATAGCTTGCTTTTGTTTTTTGGTATGTTAAGTTTTCTTTTGTTGAATTTCGACACGGAGCGTTTTGGGAAAGGCGCAGCCAATCCAGATATAGTTTGTTATTTTGTTTTTATTTTGCTTGAGCTTTTTTTGTTGAACAATTTTCAAAGTGAATCTTTTTCAGTAAGCGCCAAGAAAATCCCACCAAGGTCTCCAAAAACTTTGACTTTTTAGCCAAGGTTTTTTCTGGATTGTCTCAGTGGTTTTACTTCATACGTCAAAATTGCCATGAATTTACAAGTATTCGATTTATTGAATAAGTTCAAAGAATAAACTCAACTACTTGTTGATAATATCAATTACTTCTTGGTTTGTTTTGCGGACCTCTTTTATATTCATTTTATCGAGCTTACGATCATAGGTCATAAATCCGTTGACCTCTCCCTCAACATCGGTTGTCTGTGTATAGATAGCCCCCGAGAATCCCGCCTTTACCAATTTTTTCAATTCCTCGGCATATTCTATATATTGATTTGTGGTCTCCTTGGAATTTTTGAATTTTATGTATCCCCAGTTATTGTCCGGCTTCCAAAGATGGTTCTCAACGGCCAATCCAATACCGCCATATTCCCCGAGTACGTTTACGCGTTGCGCATCGTACAAGTACATGGCAGGCCCAGGATAATTATGCAAGTCTACAATATCTCCTGTCCTATAAAAATTTCCGCCACTTGCGGCATTTACCAACCTACTCGGGTCGTAACTTTTGGTCCATTGGGCAATTTCCTCCGTTTTGAATTGCCCCCAGGCCTCGTTAAAAGGAACCCAAACCACTATACTTGGTACGGAATACAGGTAATCCATTATTTCTTTCCATTCGGACCTATATATTGCTTCGGATTCTACACTCCTTGTGAATTCGGTGCCTGAGAAATAATCATGGTTCTGCCATTGCGGACCCTTGTCACCATTGGGCATATCCTGCCAAACCAATATGCCCAATCTGTCGCAATGGGCATACCACCTTGCCGGTTCCACCTTTACATGCTTTCGTATCATATTGAAGCCTAGCTCTTTGGTCTTGACAATATCGTATTTTAGTGCCTCGTCCGTAGGCGCTGTATAAAGTCCGTCCGGCCACCAACCTTGATCTAAAGGACCGTACTGAAAATAATCCCTATTGTTCAACTGCATTCTTACAATGCCAAAAGCATCCTTTTTCATGCTGATTTTTCGCATTCCAAAATAACTAGCGACCCTATCCACTTCCTTGGAATTGGACATGATGCTAACTTCCATATCGTACAGATAGGGAGTCTCCGGCGACCATAGTTTTGCATTTTTTACGGGCAACACTACTTCCAAACCTGCCCTAGTTCTGGCCTTAGAAACCAAGGCTCCCTCATCAAATATGGATACCTCAACAATATCGCCATAAGAAGCACCTTCAAGGTCAGGAGTAATGGAAATGGTGCCTGTATCCACATTGGGAACTGTTATTATATTGCGGATATGTTTTTTTGGTACCGGTTCCAACCATACGGTTTGCCAAATTCCGGTGACCGGGGTATACCAAATTCCCTCGGGATCATTCACCTGCTTACCCCTAGGTTGTGGACCATCGTTCGTGGGATCCCAAACCTTCACCTTTACTAGTTGTATTCCGGTCGTTAAAAAGGGTGTAATGTCAAAATTGAAAGGAGCATATCCACCAGTGTGTGAACCAATTTGAACATCATTTATCCAAACATCGGCCTTCCAATCTACAGCTCCAAAATGGAGAAGTATATTTTGGTCTTTCCAATCCATCGGAATTTCAAAGGAAGTCTGGTACCATAACTCCTTAGAACCGCCAACTTCTTCCATAACCCCTGATAGACTCGATTCTACAGCAAATGGCACCAAAATTTTACCGCTAAAATTGATGGGGGCCATAGCTCCTTTATTAGTAATTGCGTAATCCCAAAGACCGTTTAAATTCTTCCAGTGCTCCCTTACCATCAATGGCCTGGGGTATTCGTTAAGTACATTTGCTGGATCCAGTTGATCGGCCCATTTCGTCTTGATTTTATCACCGGTGGGTTTCCACTGACCAAAGGTCATGTTGAAGCTACCAACAAAATAAGATAGAAGGACACAAAAAAGGAAAGCTTTTATTCTATGCATACGGGTATAAATTAAATATTTATATTTCAACAAGTTAAAAATATTTTCTTCAGGAAATGCGCCTTAAAAATAGATAGAACAATAAATTCATGAATTTTTGAAAGGGATCCAAATAAAATAATTTTTATATCCCATACATAAAACTCGGTATGGATTTGCTTTGATTTACATAATACCTTTATATCTTTACCGCCGATTCTAAATTGCCCACGTGGTGAAATTGGTAGACACGCTACCTTGAGGGGGTAGTGTTCGCAAGGACGTGCTAGTTCGAATCTAGTCGTGGGCACAAAGGCCAGGTCAATTACACCTGGCTTTTTTTATTTGGCGATATTTTAACTTCTTTTACAACGAACTTTAAACCCAATTCCTTAATTTTGTTTAACGTTTTACGGTAAAATATGAACAACGTAAAAAAAGTATTCAGCATTCGAGACCTGGAAAATTTGTCCGGTATCAAGGCCCATACCATTAGAATTTGGGAAAAAAGATACAATTTGTTTTCTCCCGAAAGAACGGACACCAATATACGCACCTATAGCCTTTCCAGTTTACAGAAACTTTTGAACATAACCCTTCTATACGACAACGGTTATAAAATTTCCAAAATCGCAAAAATACCCGAGCCGGAAATACCGAATATGGTCAGGGAAGTTGTTTCAAACAAGACGAGCAAGTCCCAAAATTTGAATGCCTTTAAGTTGGCAATGATGAATTTTGACCAAACCGTATTTTTTGAAACCTATGATAAGCTACTAAAGACAAAGTCTTTTGGGGAAATCTTTAAGGATGTATTCATTCCTTTATTAAACGAAATTGGCCTTCTTTGGCAAACCGATACCATTGGTCCGGCCCACGAGCACTTTATTACAAGTCTTATTAAACAAAAAATACTGGTGAACACGGAGCGCATCCAACACCAAAAACCTACCAAGACAAATAAGGTATTTGTTTCATTTTTACCAGAAAATGAGATACATGATATTGGGATACTTTATTTGAATTACGAAATACTTTTAAAGGGGTACAAAGTAGTGTATTTGGGCCAGACAATACCCATTGAATATTTAATAGATCTCGTAAAATATTTTGATAACATTTATTTCCTATCTTACTTTACCGTAAAACCCGACAAAACCGAGATATCCAACTATATTAAGGAGTTTGAATTATATCTTAGGGAAAGCTCAAACCCGCACTTTTGGATATTAGGTAGGCAAATCCAACATTTGGAACCTTCCAAGATTCCAAGCTTTGTAAAGACATTCACTTCGATTGAAGAAGTTATCCAAAATTTATAGCAAACCCATGAAAAGGAACATAGCTATCATAGGATCCGGTTTCTCCTCGCTCTCAGCGGCCTGTTATCTTGCCAAGTCCGGCCACGAAGTAGCTATATACGAGAAAAACGAAACCATAGGTGGTAGGGCCGCACAATACATTAAAGATGGATTTACGTTCGATATGGGCCCTAGCTGGTACTGGATGCCGGATATTTTCGAAAAGTTTTTCAACGATTTTGGAAAATCTACCAAAGATTACTACGCCCTGGATAAGTTGAGTCCAGCCTATAAAATTTTTTTTGCCGATGATGTTATTACCATTGGCGACTGCATGGATAAAATTTGTGAGGAATTTGAACGCCTTGAATCCGGAAGTTCCCAAAAATTAAGAAAATTCATTGCCCTTGCACAAGAGAATTATGACATCGCTATCAACAAAATTGTCCTAAGACCCGGTATAACGCCTTTTGAATTGGTCACCAAGGAAACCGTTCTCAAGGTGGACCAGTTTTTTAAAACCATTAGTTCCGAAGTTAGAAAAAGATTCAAAAACCCAAAACTTATAGCAACATTGGAGTTTCCCGTGCTTTTTTTGGGTGCAAAACCTAGTGATACTCCCTCTTTTTACAGTTTCATGAATTTCGCTGATTTCGGTTTGGGCACATGGCACCCCCAAGGTGGTATGTACCAAATAATCAGGGCCATGGGAAATTTGGCACAAGAACTTGGCGTCAAGATACATACAGGTACTAACGTAGAAAAAATATTGGTTTCCAATAAAATATGTACCGGGATTATCTGTAATGGTGAAACGATTCCCGCAGATATAGTTGTAAGCGGAGCGGATTACCACCATTCTGAGTCCTTATTGGACCAAGAATACAGACAGTACTCCAAAGCTTATTGGAAAAAAAAGACGTTTGCTCCCTCATCCCTGTTGTTCTACATCGCCTTTAACGGAAAATTAAAAAATGTAGAGCACCACAACTTATTCTTTGATACGGATTTTGAACAGCACGCAGAAGAAATTTATGATAATCCTAAATGGCCAACAAATCCCCTTTTCTATGCCAATTTTCCTTCCAAAACGGACCAAAGTATGGCTCCCGAGGGTTGTGAGACAGGATTTTTTCTGGTGCCCATTGCCCCAGGTCTTGAGGACACCAAAGAACTAAGGGAGCAATATTTTGATTTGATTCTGGATAGGTTCGAAAAAAAAACCGAACAAAAAGTCTCGCAAAAAATACTGTTTAGGGAAACATTTTGTGTGAACGATTTTGTAGAAAGGTACAATTCCTACAAGGGGAATGCCTATGGTATGGCGAACACGCTTTCCCAGACCGCCTTTCTAAGACCAAAATTAAAAAGTAGTAAAGTCAAGAACCTATATTTTACAGGTCAGCTTACCGTTCCTGGCCCTGGAGTGCCCCCATCGCTCATTTCTGGTAAATTAGTTTCTGAACTTCTAACTAAAAATAACTAACTTAAAACCATGAAAATTACTTTTGACAAGGTATCCTACCAGTGTAGTAAAATAGTTACCGAAAAATACAGTACATCGTTCGCCTTGGCAACAAAAATGCTTCATAACTCCATACGTGGGGATATATATAATATTTACGGTTTCGTTAGGTTCGCGGATGAAATTGTGGATACTTTCCATGATTATGATAAAAAAACTCTTTTTGATAAATTTGAGGAGGAACTTGGTGCAGCACTTAAATACAAAATAAGCCTAAACCCCATTCTTAATTCCTTTCAATATACATTTCATAAATACAATATTCCAATGCACTTGGTAGATTCGTTTATGAAAAGCATGCGTGCAGACCTTACCAAAAATGTTTATAAGAGCGATGCGGAATACAAGGAGTATATCTATGGCTCTGCCGATGTAGTTGGCTTAATGTGTTTGAAGGTCTTTGTAAAAGGGTGCGATCAATCCTATGAGAACCTGAAGGATTCCGCTATGGCACTAGGTTCGGCGTTTCAAAAGGTAAACTTCCTTAGGGATGTAAAAGCCGATTTTGAAGAATTGAATCGTTCCTATTTCCCAAATGCAAATTTGGCAGCATTGGACGAAGTTGCGAAAAAAGAAATCGTTGATGAGATACGGAAGGACTTTGAAGAAGGTTATAATGGAATCGTAAAATTGCCCATTGAAGCTAAATTTGGGGTATATACCGCCTATAGATATTATTCCAGATTATTAAAAAAATTACAGGACACGCCATCTACGAAGATTAAAAGCACTCGAATTAGAGTTCCCGACTACGAAAAATTTGGCCTTTTGGCAAGGTCATACGTTAAATATAAAATGAACTTGGTTTAAATGAAAACTTTTTTTTGGATACTTATTTTTTTGGGTACATTTTCTTTCATGGAATTTATGGCATGGTTCACCCATAAATATATCATGCATGGTTTCCTATGGTCTTTGCATAAAGACCATCACCACAAGGACCATGATTCATGGTTTGAAAGAAACGATACCTTCTTCATTTTCTATGCAATAGTAAGTATGTCCTTATTTTATACCGGAGCCAATGGGTTTTGGTATGGTTATCCCCTCGGTTTTGGAATCTTGGCCTACGGCATCGCCTATTTTTTTGTACACGATATCTTCATTCACCAAAGATTTAAAATATTTAGAAACGCCAATAATTGGTATGCCAGGGGCGTTAGACGTGCCCACAAAATACATCATAAGCATTTGGGCAAAAAGGATGGGGAATGCTTTGGTATGTTGGTCGTTCCTTTCAAATATTTTAAAAAATAGGGAATGCCTCATGCTTTGGTCATTGGTGCCGGCATTGGTGGTATTGCTACATCCCTACGGCTACGGCTGAAGGGCTACGATGTAACCGTTTTAGAATCTAATAGTTATCCTGGAGGTAAACTCCATGCCATTGAAAAAGATGGGTATAGATTTGATCTAGGACCTTCCTTGTTCACGATGCCTCACTTGGTAACTGAACTTTTTGAACTCTATCAGGTAGATTCACAAAAGTATTTTCAATTCAAGAAAAAGGAGATAGTCTGTAATTATTTTTGGGAAGATGGCCAAAAATTTTCAATCACATCGGATTCAGAAAAATTCATAAAGGATGCTGCGGTGTATTTTAATGAACCACAACAAAAAATAAGGTCCTATTTAAGAAGCAATCAAAAAAAATATGATTTGACAGCTGAGCTTTTTCTCGAAAATTCACTGCACAAACTATCCACATACCTCACTAAACAAACTATAAAGTCTATCCTTCAAATTGGGAAACTAAACATAAACGACTCTCTTGATTCAGTAAACCGGAAGTACTTTAAAAATCCAAAATTGGTGCAACTTTTTAATCGATATGCCACTTATAACGGTTCATCACCATACAGGACTCCAGGTATTATGTCCATGATCCCACATCTGGAAATGTATTACGGTACTTTTTTTCCCAAGGGAGGGATGCATCAAATTAGTATTTCATTATATGAGTTTGCAAAACAGCAGGGTGTCATTTTTAAGTTTGAACATCCTGTGGATAGTATAACCATTAAGAATAAAATGGCACTGGGAGCAGTATGCAACAATAAATTCCATGAAGCGGATGTCGTAGTTTCCAATATGGATATTTTTCCTACCTATAAAAAACTGTTGAAGGACGAACCCTATCCAAAGAAAACCCTGGAACAAGAACGTTCAAGTTCAGCACTTATATTTTATTGGGGCATTTCAAAAGAATTTCCCGCATTGGATCTGCACAATATTTTGTTTACCGAATCCTACCCCAATGAGTTCAACGCTCTTTTTGAGAAAAAAACCCTTTATGTAGACCCAACGGTATACATCAACATAACTTCAAAAGAGGAAACGAACGACGCACCCAAGGGACATGAAAATTGGTTCGTAATGATAAATGCACCCGGAAATTATGGACAGGATTGGGAATTCTTGAAAAAGGAGGCCAGGAAGAATATCATCTCCAAAATAAATAAGATCTTAAAAACCAATATTGAAGAATTCATAACTACGGAGCATATTTTAGATCCCGTAGGGATAGAAAACAATACAAGCTCGCACAGAGGCGCATTGTACGGTGCCGCAAGCAATAGTAAGTTCGCCGCTTTTATAAGGCATGCAAATTTTTCAAAATCAATCAAAAATTTATATTTCTGTGGAGGTTCAGTACATCCGGGCGGCGGAATTCCACTTTGCCTATTATCTGCAAAAATAGTTTCCGATTTAGTTCCAAATCCTACCCAAAATGCTTGAAGCCATTTCAAAAAACAAGGTTATCATCGCCATTGGCATTGTATGGCTCTTTCATATTTCGGCCTTGATCGGAATAGCTTCGGGAGCGTTGGAATGGTTCATTCAAAAAACTCCCTTGAATTTAATGGTTAGCCTCTTGCTTTTCCTTTTCATATATCCCATAAATAATATCAGTAAGATACTCGCCTTTGCACTATTCTTTTTTGGAGGCATGTTTGCGGAATGGCTAGGAGTACATTATGGCATTTTGTTCGGGGATTATGTATATGGAAACAATCTGGGGCCAAAACTTGACGGAGTACCTTATTTAATTGGTATCTACTGGGCTTTATTGACTTTTATTACGGCAAGTATCCTTGACTATACCCAACTGAAGGCTATTCCAAAAATTATAATGGCTGCCGCCTTGATGGTATTGCTCGATTATTTTATGGAACACAATGCCCCAGTGTTCGATTTTTGGAGATTTGAGGGCGGAACCGCTCCCTTGGAAAATTATACCACATGGTTTACCCTGGCACTTGTATTTCAAGCCGTAGTTAGAGTCCTAAAAATTAAAGGAAATAAACCATTTTCAACGCATTTATATTTGGCTCAACTTGTGTTCTTCGCATTTTTCCTTTATTCATAGTTCAAGTCGGGTAATGGGTTTTTACCCATCCAGGCACCGATGGACCTGTAGGGCTGAAACCTTGAAAAAAGCTCCTCTTTGTACCAATTCAGCTGTCGGGTTTTTTGTATCGCTTTTTGGTGCTCCTTGCTGGAATAGGCAAAATTCATCAAGGACTCTTTATCACGCCAAATACTGAACGTAGCCATTTGTAGAACTGGTACTTCACCAATTCCCTTTGTAAACAATAAACCAGTATTTTTCCTTAAGGGTTTTTGGGATGTTGGAACATATTTCCAAAATCTGAACAACATTCTAGGTTTTATAGTCGCCCTCGTTATAACGGCTATAAATGGATTTGCCGCTTCCAATGAATTGCTTTTTAAAAACGGATTTTTACCTGACCATTTGCCCTTTGCCATACTGTTTTTCATGTAGACGGTCCATCGTTCGTTGCTTTTTTTTAGATAGCTTTTCATAAGCGGGGATGAATCAAAAAAAGCATCAGCGGATGCTTCATTTTCCCAAATTTGAAGCAATGCGTAAACCGACCAATCCGGTAGGGGATTAAAGCCCTGCTTTCCACTGCCCATAAGTTTATACATCTGTAGACCTGAAACTTTAGAAAGTGGTGAATGTGCAAATTGCATGGTGCCAAAAGCCCATATTCTACCTTTAAGATTTAAATATCTAAAAAAAGTAAGCGTAGTAACTTGAGACATCGGATATTATAAGAATAATGGGATTTAGATACGCCTTAAACACAAATTGAAATTATTCTAATCTGTCACTATTGATTTGCTATACGCTATTCGTCAATTAGCTTTTGCAACAAAGTATCAATAGAAGAATTATCCCAATCGGCAATGGCAGTTTGATGTACCGCTATGAATCCATTTTTATCGATTATATAGGATCCAGGTGGCTTTAAAATAGTAATTGGACTGTCTTCTCCCACAATCCGATATGTAACGGGGAATGTATAACCATGTTTCTCCATGAACAATTCTACGGGGGCCCTTTCTTCATTGGTAATAATATAGAACTTTACCTTTCCCTTATATTTATTGTATAGATTCTGGATATCCTTTAGCTGCGCTTGGGATGGCATATGCCATGAGGTCCAAAATGAAATAAATACGACTTTTCCCTTAGCTTCCTCAAAATTAATGAATTTCCAATTTTCATCCTTTAAGGTCCAATCATAGCTGGCTATTTTCCCCCTTTTTTCTGGGGTAATAATGGTGGGCGCCATAGCCAACCATCTATTTAAAAGAATCTTGCTGTAGTCACCAAGGGGTGTAACAAAGAAAGACAACACAAAAGCTATGACCAAAAGCGTGAAAACGGTTTGTTTCTTCATTTTAAGATTATGGTATATCCAAAACTAAAAAACTCCCAAATAGGAATGGGAGTTTTCGCAATTTATTTTAAAATTATGTTAAGAAGCGTTTTGCCTCTTTATGACGTTCAAAGCGGAACCTTCCCTAAACCAGCCTATTTGGGCTCCGTTATAGGTATGGTTCGCCTTAATGCTGTCCTTAGATCCATCTGCATGTACAACCTCAATCGTTAAAGGTGTATCCGGAGCAAAATCGGAAATATCCACAAAATTGAAGGTATCGTCCTCCTTGATCAAATCATAGTCGTTCTCATTGGCAAAAGTCAAAGCCAACATCCCCTGTTTTTTCAAGTTTGTTTCATGGATACGTGCAAAGGATTTTACCAAAACGGCAGCAACGCCCAAATGTCTTGGTTGCATGGCCGCATGCTCCCTTGAAGAACCCTCACCATAGTTATGGTCCCCAACTACAATGGATTTTATTCCTTTGGCCTTGTAAGCCCTTTGTGTATCAGGCACACCTTCATATTCACCTGTCAACTGATTTTTGACCAGGTTTGTTTTTTGGTTGAAGGCGTTAACGGCACCTATTAAGGTATTATTGGCAATATTGTCCAAATGCCCTCTAAAGCGTAACCATGGTCCTGCCATGGAAATATGGTCCGTTGTACATTTGCCATATGCCTTTATCAACAGTTTGACATCTTGTAATTCCTCATTTTTAATTGGCTCAAAAGGCTCCAACAATTGCAGTCTCTCCGAGGTTGGGTCTACAACCACTTTAACACTGGAACCATCTTCTTTGGGTGCTAAATAACCGGCATCCTCCACTTCAAAACCTTTTGGCGGCAATTCCCATCCTGTTGGTTCCTCAAACCTTACTTCCTCGCCATCTTCATTGATCAAAGTATCCGTCATAGGATTAAAATCCAATCTTCCGGCAATTGCTATGGCAGCCGTAATTTCTGGAGAGGCAACGAATGCATGGGTGTTGGGATTACCATCCGCACGTTTTGCAAAGTTTCTATTGAAGGAATGAACTATACTGTTCTTAGGTGCATTTTTTGGATCGCTGTAACGCGCCCACTGACCGATACAGGGCCCACAGGCGTTTGTAAAAATCTTGGCATCTAATTTTTCAAATATTCCGAGGATTCCATCCCTTTCTGCTGTATAGCGAACTTGTTCAGAACCCGGATTTATACCAAATTCCGCTTTTGTTTTAAGTTTCTTATCCAAAGCCTGTTGCGCAATAGATGAGGCCCTGGACAAATCCTCGTAGGAAGAGTTGGTACAAGAACCTATGAGTCCCCATTCCACTTGCATGGGCCAGTCGTTCTTTGTGGCCTTCTCTGTCATTTCCTTTCCAACGGGCGTTGACAAATCTGGCGTAAAAGGACCGTTCAACAACGGATTAAGTGTTGAAAGATCGATATCGATGACTTGGTCAAAATATTGTTCCGGATTGGCATACACCTCATCATCTGCCGTAAGATATTCCCTTACTTTATTGGCCGCATCAGCAACATCTGCCCTATCTGTAGCCCTTAAATATCGTTCCATTGAATCGTCATAACCAAAGGTCGAAGTGGTAGCCCCAATTTCTGCGCCCATGTTACAAATCGTACCCTTTCCCGTACAGGAAAGCGCTATGGCTCCGGGACCAAAATATTCAACGATCGCTCCTGTTCCTCCTTTAACGGTCAAAATTTCCGCAACTTTAAGAATAACATCCTTGGGGGCGGTCCAACCGGATATCTTACCGGTCAATCGAACACCGATCAATTTTGGAAACTTAAGCTCCCATGCCATTCCTGCCATCACATCCACAGCATCCGCTCCTCCAACACCTATGGCCACCATGCCCAAACCACCGGCATTCACGGTGTGAGAATCTGTCCCAATCATCATACCCCCTGGAAATGCATAATTTTCCAAAACCACTTGGTGGATTATACCGGCACCAGGTTTCCAAAACCCGATTCCATATTTATTGGAAACGGACTCCAAAAAGTCAAAGACTTCCGCACTGGTAGAGTTGGCAGATTTCAAATCTGCTGCCGCGCCACTTTTTGCCTGAATCAAGTGATCACAATGCACCGTTGTGGGCACCGCAACTTTTGGTTTACCGGCCTGCATAAATTGTAACAATGCCATTTGGGCCGTTGCATCCTGACATGCGATACGATCTGGAGCAAAATCAACATAATCCTTACCTCTGACAAAGGCCCTAGTAGGAGTCCCATCCCACAAGTGAGCGTATAAAATCTTCTCCGAAAGGGTCAGTGGTTTTCCCACAATTTCACGGGCCTTATCCACCCGCTCCGCCATATTGGCGTACACCCCTTTAATCATATCAATATCAAATGCCATATTTATCTATTTAATGTTAAAGCAATTCCGTAAAATTAAGAAAATCTATAGCGCAATTAAAATTTTAAACGAAGTAATAAGACCTTTTTTACGGTTCACTGAAATTTAAAACGGCGCATCACGAAAAAAGAAACCTTGGGCAAAAAAACTTTGGATATGTAAATTCCAAGATTGGCGAACTACAATAGCTCCCTAATGATAGCTTCTTCAGAAATACCTTCTGCTTCTGCCTTGTAGTTTTTGATAATTCTGTGCTTTAGAATTCCGTTGGCCACTTTTTGGACATCCTCAATATCGGGTGAAAATTTCCCGTGGACGGCGGCGTTCGCCTTAGCTGCCAAAATAAGGTTTTGTGATGCCCTGGGACCAGCACCCCAATCCACATATTGTTTCACAAAATCAGAAGCTGTTTCCAAATTGGGCCTTGTCTTATTCACCAATTTTACCGCGTATTCCACAACATTGTCAGGAACGGGAATTCTTCTTACCAGCTCCTGTATCTCCAGTATTTGTTCAGCATTGAACTGCGGTTCCACTTGATTCCTGATTGTGGTAGTGGTATTTTTAACTATCATTACCTCTTCCTCCACACTTGGATATTTCAACTCTATGGCGAACATAAAGCGGTCCAACTGCGCTTCGGGCAAGGGATAGGTCCCCTCTTGTTCAATTGGGTTTTGGGTAGCAAGAACAAAATAGGGCAAATCCAATTTGTACTGGTGTCCGGCAATGGTCACTGCCCTCTCCTGCATAGCCTCCAATAGGGCCGCTTGGGTTTTTGGAGGAGTTCTATTGATTTCATCGGCCAGAATAATGTTGGAAAATACCGGCCCCTTTATGAATTTGAAATTTCTGTTTTGATCTAAAACTTCACTTCCCAGAATATCGCTCGGCATCAAATCAGGGGTAAACTGGATACGTTTGAAATCCAAACCCAATGCCTGGGCAATGGTATTGACCATCAAGGTCTTGGCCAATCCAGGGACCCCTATCAGAAGGGAATGTCCACCCGTATAAATAGAAAGCAATATTTGGTCGATAACGCCTTCTTGACCAACGATTACCTTGGCAATTTCCTTTTTTAAGGCATTGTGTTTTTCTACCAATAACTTAACCGCAGCAACATCTGACATACTTAATTCTTTACCCAATTATTCGCAAAATCACAATCCTTGTTGGCATCGCTCACACTGATGTAAGTATCCTCTATATGATCTTCCATCCACTCCTTGATTGCGTTATATTGCTTTTCGGTTAGGGCAATCTGTTGAATTTTTGTGTAGTCCTTGGCAAAATCCGCTACATGTTCATCATAACGGTTGGTAACCTTAAGTATTTTATATTTTGAAGGTCCTCCCCGTGGATCCGCTTCCAAAATTGGATAGGATATTTGGTCGTCCTGCAAATCACGTACTTGATTATACAGGGTAGGATCCATTTTTGTGAGTTCAAATCGCGAACTAAAATCCTGGGGGTTTCTAAGTAGGCCACCATCGAATTTGGTTTCCTTTTCATCTGAAAAATTAAGGGCAGCTTCGGCAAAAGTAAACTTGCCTTCAATAACTTTCTGACGGATGCTGTCCAATTCTTGCTTGGCTTCTTCCAAGGCCTTGTCGGATATTTCGGGCTGAATCAAAATGTGTCTTAAATCCAGTTCTTGACCCCTAATCTTTTCAATATAAATGATATGAAAGCCAAAAGGGGTTTCAAAGGGTTCTGACACCTCCCCTTCCCGCAGACCAAAGGCGACATCCTTAAAGGTTTTGTCAAAACCAGTTTCCCTTGTAATGCTATAAAATCCTCCTTTTGATTTAGACCCGGGATCTTGGGAATATAGGATGGCCTTTACGCTAAAACTGGCATCGTTATCCTCAACATCTGCTTTGATCTCATTGAGTTTATCTATAACTTTTTGTTTCTCTTCCTCAGATGGCTCAGGAGCCTTAACGATTTGGGCAATCTCCAATTCCGCGCCAAACACGGGCCTTTCATTTTCCGGAATCTTATTAAAAAATTGACGTACCTCTTCCGGGGTAATTTCAATTTCCGAAATGATATCCTGCTGCATTTTTTCGGATAACATTCTTAGCTTGTTGATCTTATAAAGCTCCTCCCTAAAACTTTGCTCGTCTTCCTTTTTATAGTACTTAAGCACCTTCTCCATAGAACCGATCTGTTGCACCAAGGATTGCAATTGGCGGTCTCCCGTGGCATTTACCTCATCATCAGAGACCAAGATACTATCCTGCACGGCCTGATGGGCGTATAATCGATCCTCCATTAATTTCCCCAAAAGACTGCAATGTGTGATATCCTCCGTGGAGGCGCCTTGACTCTTCAAATCGATAAGGGTTTTCTCAATATCCGAATCCAAAATCACATAATCGCCTACTACAGCAGCTATTCCGTCCAACTTTATTTTTTTGAAGTCTATGGAATCTTTTTTGGCCGGAGCTTCCACAACTGCCGTCTCTTCAGAGGTTTCTCCCGCAGTGGGTTCCTGTGCCCCCACATGGGTGCAAAAAATACTTGCCAAAAAGACAAACTGTAGCTTATTCATTGTCATTGTAAATTTCGAATTCTTTTTCTCTAATTGCTTCATCTATGATTTCAGTTTCTAGTTTTCGCAGGTAGTCGATTCTTCTGCGACTTAATAAAACTTGCTTAATGGTAGGCGCTATATATGAGAGCGGTGCGATATCATTGACATCCTTAACCTCTTCAATTTTTCCCAAATATACCCCTATTGAATCCTGTAATTCAAAAAATTGTGAATTTTTTAAGTATCTATCCTGATTATCAAAGGTTATGGGCGGAATTTCCTCAAAAATCCTAGAGGAGCTCACCCAAATGGAATCGTTAAAATTCAGTTTCTTGAACTGTACCCCAATGGAGTCCAAATAGACCAAATCTTCCTCCGTAAAGCTCTTCAATCTTTTTTCCACTTCGTCCCGGTTCAAAAAATTCAAGGGCAACTGTACGAATCGTATCCTTACGATCCGCTCCTTTAATTTAAAATTTTCTTGTTGGCGGTCGTAAAATTCCTGTAATTGGTTTTCCGTAATTACGGAATCCGTTCCCTGGGCCACCAAGGCCTCTTGATAGGCCCTTGTATAAAGATCCGTTCTGTAAGTATCGACCAAGGCATCAAATTCCCTAAGCTTCTCCTCCGGCAAGTTGATTTTAGACTTGGAAAGCAAGAGTTGTTTGGAGGCCCAATTGTTGATGTAATTGGTAACGAATGTAGCACTATCCCCCTTGGAGATACCCACTTTAAGAAAAGGCTCCACATCCTCCTTGTACAGATAGGATTCCCCCACCCTGGCCAAGGGCTCATTTTCCACTTTTTTGTTGAAATAGGCATCGCAGGAAATTAAGATACCAGCAATACCTACGGCCAGTAACAAAAAAAAGACCCTCCTTCGTATCATTTGAGAATTACACATCATGCAAAAATAGTAAATACAATATCCCGAGCAAATGCTATGGGTTTTCCTTAACAGAATTCATAACGAAACGCAATGACACCCTTTACAAATTGGGTCATACCAAATAAAAATTTTGAAATCCATTGAAAAACAACGGCCAAACGTTAATTTTGACCCTACAGGCTTCAATTTTGGAAAGACAGATAAAACTTATTTGGGATTTTAGAGGCCCTGCCGCCCTAAAGACCGCGGAACATCATGAGATACATCTCGAGGAATTCATTGCCTTGGAAAAAGCAGATGTTATTACCACAGGCCACAAAGAAATGAACGAAATGCACAGCATTGCCTACATGGTTGTCCATGAGCGCGATATGATCGCCATGCGGGATAAATTAAAACCACACAGAGGGGAAATATATGTTGACAACTAGCTATACACCGGGATTATTTTTAAAGATCATTTGTTGGGTAAGTATCGGTACGTACTTTTCATGTTCGCACAACCCAATGAACGACAACATTTTGGAAGTTGCCCTAAGCTCCAATAATCCAAAAATAAAAAGGGTCATGGATAGCCTAGATCAGTACGAGGTACAGATTAGGTACACCAAAATCGACAGGAAAAATGACAGTATATATTTTACCGACTATGATTTTCAGGTGGATGAAAACGCTTATTTCTATCCGGCCAGCACTGTCAAGTTCCCAATTGCCGTTCTAGGTCTGGAGCGATTGAACGAAACCGATACCTTGAACAGGGAGGTACGCTATTATGTAGAAGGGGACACTTTGGAATCGACATTTTCCAAGGACATTGTTCAAGTCTTTACTGTAAGCGACAATTTGGCCAATAATAGATTGGTGGAACTATTGGGACAGGACGCAATAAATGAATCCCTGCAAAAAAAAGGAATTGGGCCGGTTCGTATTTCCCATAGATTGGGATACCATTCTGAGGACCTGGAAACTAAACCATTAATCATCTACATTAATGATAGTACTACGGGCATAACCAACCCAAGTATAAGCACCGCGCCTAAACCCTTATACTTAAAGGAAATTCGAAAGGGAAAGGGGTATTATGAAGACGAAAAATTGATTGAGGAGCCATTTGATTTTTCCTTGAAAAACTATTACCCCATTGAGGCCCAACATGCCGTTTTAAAACGGGTAATTTTCCCCGATGAATTTAGTCCTAAGCAACAGTTCAATCTCTCCCAAGAACAACGCCAATTTTTATTGGAAGCCATGAAAACACTTCCCAGAAGTGCGGGTTATGACCCCGTGGAATACTATGATGGTTACTGCAAGTTCTTCATGTATGGCGATACAAAGGACACTATTCCCTCCTATATGGAAATCTACAATAAGGTTGGATTTGCCTATGGTACACTCACTGACTGTGCCTATATAAGCGACACAAAAAACAAGGTCGATTTTATGCTGACCGCAACCATTTTGGTAAATAAGGACGGAATATTCAATGATGATGCCTATGAATATGATGAAATAGGTATTCCCTTTTTGGCCGAATTGGGAAGGGAAATCCACAGATTGGAACTAGAAAGAAAGAGATAAATGTCGGAAGCACCAAAACAAACCCGAATCAACAAATATCTGAGCGAAGTAGGTTATTGTTCCCGTAGGGAAGCAGACAGGCTTATCGAACAAGGACGTGTGACCATCAATGGAAAAATTCCTGAAATGGGCACAAAAATCTCAGAAGGTGATTTGGTCCAAGTGGATGGCGCATCCATTTCCGAACCAAAAGAGAAACCTGTTTATCTGGCATTCAACAAACCTATTGGGATTGTTTGCACTACGGATACCGGTGTAGAAAAGAACAATATTATCGACTTTATAAACTACCCAAAAAGGATATTCCCCATTGGTAGATTGGACAAGCCTAGTGAGGGACTGATTTTCCTTACGAACGATGGAGACATCGTCAACAAAATTTTAAGGGCAAGGAACAATCACGAAAAGGAGTATCTGGTTACCGTTGACAAGCCAATAACCCCTGATTTTTTAAAAAAAATGAGAAACGGCGTACCCATTTTGGATACGGTAACCAGGAAATGCGAAGTGCACCAAGTAAGCAAATATCAGTTTAGAATTATCCTGACCCAAGGACTCAACAGACAAATTAGGCGCATGTGCGAATATTTGGACTACAACGTAAAAAAATTGAAGCGCATACGAATTATGAACGTTACCTTGGATATACCCGTAGGCAAATGGAGAAACCTTACCCCAGAAGAACTAAACGAAATCAACAGACTTGTGCGTAATTCTTCCAAAACCCATAAAGAATAAACCTAGCCACATTAAGTCTTCGGTAAAATTATTGACCTCGTATTTTAACTAAAATTAATTTTATATCCCTCTAAATATCACTAATTTAGATAGGAATCTAGTTAAATTCAAATCTTATGAAAAAGAAAATAAACCCGAATAAAATAAAAAGTGGGGTAAACCTAAAGATTAGCCTGTTCTTTATTTTTATGATTATGAGCAATGGGGCATTCTCCCAAACGGATGGTTTTAAGGAATTTTTGGGTGAAGTTTATGACAGTGACACCAAAAAACCCTTGATTTTTGCAACACTTACCTTAGAAGGCACCAACATTAGCACCATTACGAACACTGAAGGTGAATTTTCACTTAAGGTTCCGGAATCCAATACCAGTGAAAATGTAATCGTTTCGTTTTTGGGCTACAAGACCAAGCAAATACCTATACTACAGTTTAAATCTGATGGCAATGAAATAAGCATGACGGAACTTGTTACCCAATTGGCGGAAGTCAATCTTAGCGTTCCCAAAGACGCTAGGGCCCTGGTAAGGGAAACTTTAAAAAAACGTGGGGAGAACTATATAGATAATCCCACCGTAATGACGGCATTTTATAGGGAGACTATTAAGAGAAGAAGACAAAATGTAAGCCTTTCCGAGGCTGTAGTAAACATTTATAAAGCCCCCTACTCCAGTAATAAGAACGATGCCCTAAAACTATTTAAGGCTAGAAAAAGTACGGATTATAGCAAATTGGATACCCTGGCCCTAAAACTTCAGGGTGGACCTTTCAATGCCCTATTCGTGGATATGGTAAAATACCCCGACTATATTTTTGCGGATGACCTATTTGAATTTTATGATTTTTCATTCTCCAATGCCACCAGAGTAGACGACAAGCAAATTTATGTGATAAATTTTGAGCAGAAGCCCAGTGTTTTAGACCCCTTGTATTCAGGTAAGCTGTATATAGATGTTGATAATAAAATCCTTACCAGTGCCATTTATTCATTGAATATTACCGATAGGGATTTGGCGGCGCAAATGTTCGTGAGAAGAAAACCTAGAAATGCGGACGTTTGGCCAACCGAGGTCGCTTACAGGGTCGATTATCGGGAAAAAGATGGCAAATGGTACTACGGCTATAGCAATGTAATGATGGAATTTAAAATTAATTGGGACAAAAAACTCTTCAATTCCGTTTATAGTATGAGCTGCGAAATGGCCATAACGGATTGGGAAGAAAACCTAAGCAATGAAATTCCCAAATATAGGGATCGCATAAAATCTGACATCATATTGACGGACGAGGCCATAGGTTTTGCCGACCCGGATTTTTGGGGTGAGTACAACATTATAGAACCAGAAAAATCCATTGAATCTGCCATCAAAAAAATTCAAAGGCAATTAAAAAGAGGTAAAATCGATGGTGGCGGCGCTTCTGCCGCATCCCAATAATTGAGGTAATCAATAAAAAGGCCGTTGTAGATTTCTACAACGGCCTTTTTGTTTCGAAAAACTCTGAGTTATTTGGGCATAACTACACTGTCTATAGCATGTACTACCCCATTGGAAGCCTCAACGTCTGCAATAACCACTTTGGCCATAGCGCCCGTGGCATCTTTCAGCATTACATTTCCATCTGATAGGGATAACGTAATGGTACCTCCCTGAACTGTTTTTACATCAAACGAGCCATTACTGTCGTTGATTGCCTTGATAACATCTTTGGCCATAAATGTACCGGCCACCACATGATAGGTCAAAATTCCTTGTAGTGTTCCCTTGTTTTCAGGTTTTAAAAGACTTTCAACGGTACCACTCGGCAAGGCATCAAATGCACTGTTTACAGGGGCAAAGACCGTAAAAGGTCCATCACTGCTTAGTGTACCAACCAAATCAGCCGCTTTTACCGCTGTGACCAATGTTGTAAAATTGTCATTTCCTGCGGCTACACCAACAATCGTTTCGTTTTGGGAAAACCCTGTAGTAATGCACAGAAAAAAAACACTTAATGTTGTAATTTTCAAAAATTTCATAGTTCTATTTTTTAGATTTAGCCAAATGTAATCGAATCATACATAGCAAACTCTTAATTATTGTTTAATTTATTTTTAAAATAGTTAAACAAAACAAAATACAAGAAATATGTCTCCCAAACTTCCAAGAAGAAAGTTTCTAAAAGCCAGCATGAGCCTAACAGCCTATCCGTTTCTACCCGGCAAAATGGTTGCAAATGTCCCGTCCAAGAACGAACTACCAGAAAATTTATATCCAAAACCGCTAAAAAAAGGGGCCACCATAGGATTGATTGCTCCAGGGTTTATTTTTTCCGAAGAAATCCTGTCCACAACCAAAGGCGTACTGGAAAAAATGGGATACACTGTTTATTATACTGAAAGACTATCTAAACGCCATGGGTATTTTAGCAATACCGATGTAGAACGGGCGGGCGACCTAAACCATATGTTCCAAAACAAAAATGTAGACGGAATACTATGTATTCGAGGAGGTTATGGTTGCACCCGCATTTTGAACCTTATTGAGTACGACCTAATAAAATCCAACCCAAAACCTCTCATAGGCTTTAGTGACGTCACAGCGCTATTAAACGGTATTCACAAGAGAACTGGTCTTATTACCTTTCATGGCCCCGTGGGAAGCACCATCGATGATAACTTCTCAAAAAAGGCCCTTATTGATGTAGTTCGAAAACCCAAAGAAGAAATGGTCTTACAAAATGCCAAACGTACAAAAGAACAGCGGTCAAACCCTGAATACGAACGATACACCATCCATCCCGGTATGGCAAAGGGTGTTCTATGCGGCGGAAGTCTCAGCGTGATAAATGCCCTCATAGGAACTCCCTTTGAAATTGATTTTACCCATAAATTGGTCTGTCTTGAAGATGTTGGCGAGGCACCATATCGTATGGATAGAATGCTGACCCAGTTACTAGAGGGAAAAACGTTTAAAAAAGCTTCGGGTATCCTTTTTGGTGTTTGTAAAGGGTGTAATTCAAGTTCGGACACCCATTCGTTTACCTTAAAGGAAGTAATCCTTGATAGAATAAAACCTTTGGGAATTCCCGCTGCCTATGGATTTAGTTTTGGACATGTGGAACAAAACTTCACATTTCCCATAGGAACGCAAGCCTTTTTTGAAGCGGATGAACTACTGTTAAAACTAACCGAAAAACCAGTTGCCTGAGCAATACACTTAATTGGCTACTTCACTAATGAATTTCAATCGGTATAACCGCAATTCCTCGTCCTCGTACTCGCCATCAAATTCCTTCATGGCATCTTCCAAGTTATCGGTTTTGGCCTCCAAAAAGTATTCGTGGATTTCCTCCTGTTGGTCCTCATCCAATACTTCATCTATCCAATAATCCAAATTCAGCTTTGTTCCACTGTACACGATTTGTTCCATTTCCTTGATCAGTTCGGGTATTTCCAATCCTTTTGCTGAAGCAATATCATCCAAGGGCAATTTTCTATCAATATTTTGGATAATATAGAGTTTTAAACCTGAATTGGCCCCGGTACTTTTTACCACAAGGTCATCCGGACGTAGTATTTCGTTTTCTTCAACATACGATGCAATAAAGGAAACAAAGGGCTTGCCATACTTCTTTGCCTTCCCCTCACCTACCCCGTGAACATTCAGCAGCTCTTCCAGTGTTATAGGGTACTTGAGGGCCATATCCTCCAAAGACGGGTCTTGAAAAACCACAAATGGTGGCACACCCAATTTATTTGCTTGGGATTTCCTTAAATCCTTTAATTGCTTGAGCAATTTTTCATCGGCTACACCACCGGCCTTTGAGGCCCCTACTATGGCGTTGTCATTTTCAGCGTTGTACACATGGTCCTTGGTCATCATGAAGGAGTGGGGATTCTTGAGAAACGCATGACCTTTATCCGCGAGTCGCAATACCCCATATTGCTCAATCTCCTTTCGCAAATACCCTGCCACCAACATTTGCCGTATCAATGCCATCCAATGGCCCTTATCCTTGTCTGAGCCTATTCCAAAAAATTCCTTTTCATTGGTTTTATGCGAACTGATCAAGGCATTGTTCTTACCGCGCAAGGTATTTACGATTTCCTTGGACTTGAACTTTTCGCTGGTTCCCTGTACCACCTTTAAGAGCTTAACGGCATCTTCCATGGCCTCAACCTTTTCCTTGGGATTTCTGGTATTGTCGTCCATATCTGCCCCTTCTCCATTGACCTCGTCAAATTCTTCCCCAAAATAATGGAGCATAAATTTTCTGCGCGACATGGATGTTTCCGCATAGGCCACTACTTCTTGCAAAAGGGCATTACCTATCTCCTGTTCCGCCACGGGTTTCCCGGCCATGAATTTTTCCAGCTTTTCAATATCCTTGTACGAATAAAAGGCCAGGCAATGGCCTTCGCCCCCATCCCTTCCTGCCCTTCCAGTTTCCTGATAGTAGCTTTCGATGCTTTTGGGAATATCGTGATGGATTACATATCTAACATCCGGTTTATCTATACCCATACCAAAAGCGATTGTCGCCACGACCACATTGACATCTTCCATCAGGAACATGTCCTGGTACTTGGAACGGGTCTTGGCATCAAAGCCAGCATGGTAAGGGACGGCACTTATGCCATTGACCTGAAGTACCTGCGCCAATTCCTCTACTTTTTTTCGGCTCAAACAATAGACAATCCCAGACTTGCCCTCGTTCTGTTTTATAAAACGAATGATGTCTGCATCTATATTTTCTGTTTTGGTCCTCACCTCATAAAATAGGTTTGGTCTGTTAAAGGAAGCCTTAAATACGGTGGCATCCCCAATTCCCAGGTTTTTAATAATATCTTCCTGAACCTTTGGTGTTGCCGTTGCGGTCAGGCCTATTATGGGAATCCCATCGCCCAATCTTGTAACTATAGCTTTTAGGTTCCTATACTCCGGTCTAAAATCATGGCCCCACTCAGATATGCAATGGGCTTCGTCTACGGCCACGATGGATAGTTTTATAGAACGCAAAAACTCCACATTTTCGTCCTTCGTCAAAGATTCCGGTGCCACATATAATAATTTAGTGATACCGTCCTTAATATCCTTTTTGACTTGTTTTATTTCGGTTTTGTTCAAGGAGGAATTCAGAACATGGGCAATTCCCATATCCGCGGAAACACCTCTAATGGCATCCACCTGATTTTTCATTAAGGCTATCAGGGGAGAAACTATAATGGCCGTACCATCTTGCATGAGCGCCGGCAACTGATAGCACAACGACTTGCCACCACCGGTGGGCATGATTACAAAGGTGTTCCTACCTTCCAAAATATTTTTCACTACGCCTTCCTGAAGTCCCTTGAACTGCGAAAAGCCAAAATATTTTTTTAAAGCGGCGTGTATATCAATTTCACTCAAATTTATACTGTATTTCAAAAAGTATCAGGGTCGGAACAAGGAATCCCGGCCACGACCCAAAATAGAAATTAAATTTTTATTTTAAACAACCTGATAGCACTAAAATATTGAAGGATCGGTATCCAATCAAATTAAGTTTACGTAATTTTGTATTCTTAAAGATAACACATCTTTACAAGAATACCATTGATAAAATTAAATAATACATTGACATCCAATAGCACAATTCTTGAGCTGGCAAAAAGAACTATTGAAAAAGAACGGGATGCTATTGGACATCTGGCCACTTTGTTGGATGAAGATTTTTCCAAGGCGGTAGATTGCATTCTAAATTCCAAGGGACGCGTTATAATTTCGGGGATTGGAAAAAGTGCCATTATAGCTTCCAAAATCGTAGCTACCCTCAATTCCACAGGGACTCCAGCTATCTTTATGCATGCAGCCGATGCCATTCATGGCGATTTGGGAACGATTCAGGATGACGACGTGGTTATCTGCATATCAAAAAGCGGGAGTACCCCAGAAATAAAAATGTTGGTACCCCTTATAAAAAGAGGGAAAAACACCTTGATCGGCATGACAGGAAACCCCGATTCATTTTTGGGCAAACAAGCAGATTTCATCTTGAACACGTATGTGGACAAGGAAGCTTGCCCCAATGACCTGGCACCAACCACGAGTACCACGGCCCAATTGGTCATGGGCGATGCGATTGCCATTGTATTATTGGAGCTTAGGGGCTTCAGCGAGGCGGACTTTGCTAAATACCACCCGGGGGGAGCCCTGGGAAAAAGACTGTATTTAAGGGTTGCCGATATTGCCAAGAACAATCAAATCCCTGCCGTTCAGATAACTACAGAGGTGAAGCAGGTCATTGTTGAAATATCCAAAAAGATGCTTGGTGTTACCGCCGTTTTGGACGGAAACAAAGTGGTGGGAATCGTTACCGATGGTGATATTCGTAGAATGCTTAACAATCACGATAACATTAAGGGGCTTACCGCAGCGGATATTATGTCTACCGAACCTAAAACTATAGAAATGGACACCTTGGCGATAAAAGCACTGGAACTGATGCAAAAAAAGGGAATATCACAACTATTGGCAATGGACAAAGGGGAATACTCCGGTGTGATTCATTTACATAACCTTATTAACGAAGGTATTTTATAATGGCAAAAAGCAAGACCTCCCCAGATGAGATGTCCTTTCTGGACCATCTGGAAGAATTGAGATGGCATTTAATTAGATCTACATTGGCAGTAGTCATCATTGGCATCGTAGCCTTTGTATTTAGCAGGTTCATTTTTGATGTGATCATCTTTGGCCCTTTAGACATGGATTTTCCCACGTATAAAGTTTTTTGTGACGCCGCAACTTCTATTGGAATGGAATCGGATTTTTGCAAGGACAAAGTTCCCTTTACCATCCAAAGTAGAACGATGTCCGGTCAGTTTTCAGCAGATATCTGGACGGCCATTTGGGCTGGTATTATTATAGGGTTTCCCTATATCCTTTTTGAATTGTGGAAGTTCATCAGTCCTGGGCTCTACGAAAAGGAACGTAAGCATTCCAAAGGTTTCATCTTCATCGCATCACTCCTATTCTTCCTCGGGGTCTTGTTTGGCTACTATATTGTAGCACCTTTGTCCATAAACTTTTTAGGTTCCTATCAGGTTAGTGAAATGGTCCTTAATGAATTTGACCTTGATAATTACATAGGTCTTCTAAGATCGGCCGTATTGGCCTGTGGAATTATTTTTGAGCTTCCAATTATCATCTTCTTTTTAACAAAGGTGGGATTGGTAACTCCTGAAATTTTGAAGAAATATCGTAAGATAGCCTTGGTTATCGTCTTGATTATATCGGCCGTTATTACACCACCTGATGTTACTAGCCAAATTATTGTGGCCATACCCGTACTCATCCTCTATCAGGTAAGTATTTACATATCCGCCAGAGTATTGAAAAGGGAAGCAAAAAAAGAAGCTAAACGAAAAAATAACCATGTCAAACCCAGTTGAGGAATTTAACGCCTATCGCTCAAAAATGAACGAGAAGCTTTTAGCGGACAATAACAAGGTCATCAAACGTATCTTTAACCTGGATACCAATGCCTATGCGCCGGGGGCCCTTGACGTAAAGACCAAGGAGCTATTGGGCCTAGTGGCATCGGCGGTACTGCGGTGTGATGACTGTGTAAAATACCATTTGGAGAGTTCCTTCAGGGAAGGTGCCTCCAAGGAAGAGGTCATGGAAACCTTAAGCATTGCTACTTTGGTAGGAGGAACCATTGTAATTCCCCACTTAAGAAGGGCGTATGAATACTGGGAAACATTGGAGGGAATTCAAGGTTAAAGATTTTATAATTGCTTTTCTCCACCGCCAATAAGGGTTAGATTTGAAGAAATGAAGCTAAGAGCAGAGAATATAATGAAATCCTACCGCGGCCGACAGGTCGTAAAGGGTATTTCCTTGGAGGTCAATCAGGGTGAAATTGTAGGCCTCTTAGGGCCCAATGGAGCAGGAAAAACCACCTCATTCTATATGATCGTAGGACTCATTAAGCCCAATGGCGGTAGTATCTACCTAGATGACATGGAAATTACCAATTTCCCTATGTACAAGCGGGCACAGAACGGTATTGGCTACTTGGCCCAAGAAGCATCCGTCTTTAGAAAACTTAGTATAGAAAAAAATATTTTAAGTGTACTGCAGCTTACCAAATTAAGCAAGAAGGAGCAACAAATGAAGATGGAATCCCTCATCGAGGAATTTGGATTGGGACACATCCGTAAAAATCGTGGCGACCTCCTATCGGGTGGTGAACGAAGGCGTACCGAAATTGCAAGGGCCTTGGCGACCGACCCAAAGTTCATTTTGTTGGACGAACCTTTTGCAGGGGTTGACCCCGTGGCCGTGGAGGATATCCAACGCATCGTAGCACAATTAAAAAATAAGAATATAGGCATATTGATTACGGATCACAACGTACAGGAAACCTTGGCCATTACGGAACGCTCCTATTTGATGTTCGAAGGAGGCATTCTAAAATCAGGTATTCCTGAAGATTTGGCTGCCGATGAAATGGTACGAAAGGTATATCTGGGCCAAAATTTTGAGCTTAGAAAAAAGAAGTTGGATTTTTAATTGGGATTGATTTCAACCTCTTCCACTGTAGAATAAAGAACACCCCCCTCTCCTATTCCTTCAATAAAGATTTTTATTCGTTCCATATTTAAGTGATTGAAGGTAAAGGAAGTGCTTCCGTTTTTATCTATTTCTAAATTGGGTTGCCAATCAATTGTCCCAAAGTTGTGAAATGAAGTATTGTTAAGGCTCGCATATTTAGGCACATAAAATTCCTTAACAGGACTAAATCCATTTTTTACAGTATGTTCAAAAAAATCACTACTTACATATTTTCTACCTAAACCTGGGGCATCCTTAACAACACCTTTCTTCGTGTATACCCTAATAACGCCCCCAGCAGCACCTTGTTCCCCATTCCCTGACCGATCTATAAAATAGCTTTCCAATCTTCCTGTAGGGAAATCCATTAAGATATTAAAATCGGAATAAGGTATATCATCTACATATAATCTTGGGGAGGGAGGTGTTAATGAGAGTGCGGACGGCCTTTTGGAGGTTATTCTAATGCGGTCATAACCTGTATTGGGAGCTTCCCAGACATTAAATCCGCTAGACCTTATAAGGTCCAATAATCTAGGGTAGTTGCCTTCTGTCTTCTGAGTGACCTTTATCAACCTACCCTCGCTTACAAATGGACTAACATAAATTCCCTCTTCTCTTTGTCCCTCTACAGTAACTTCATTCAAGGCGATGGTATTATCGGGAAGAACAAAATTAAAATTGTTTGAATCACTTAATTGGTATTCGAAATTAGTGCTTAAATATTCCAAAGGACGCTCATGTAGTAAATCCGAGGTTGACCCGTCGTCTATCATAACATATAAATTAGGTCTTGAAAACCTACCATTCGCATCGATTATCGTAAATTTCAAATTGTCCCCTCTATTCAAAAGAAAATTACTAAGGGTAAAACTACCTGAACCCTCTTTCATCTTAATAATTTGAGGCAGCATACCCTCACCAGGGTAGAACATGATATCCTGATTTTTCCTCAATTCAAAATTTAATCTCCCGTAAATGTCGATACCTGTTTCGAAACCCTTAATATTCATTGGTGGGTTCTCAAAAGTATTGTCCCATCTATATTTGGACCAGCCTTGTGTCAATAATAATAAATCTAAATCGTCATCCTTTTGGTTAGATACCTCAGTGAAATAATACTTTGGATTTTCAATGTACCCTTTTAAATACGGTTCCAATAAAAAAGTACTAAAAATATTGCTATAATGTCCATAGGCCTTAGTATTCTCCGGCAATATCGAGGCACTAAAATAATGAAGATCACCTCGATTTTGGTCTAATTTTATGTTTACAGAAACTGAATCCCGATCTACGAAATCTATCGATGTTTTAAGGAATCCTCTTTTGATACTTGATCTATTAAAAACCAATCTTTCCAATAACGGCTTGCCTTGGTTATCTATCAAGGTGACTATATTGGTTCCAGGATGAAAGGATGAAGGATCAAGAATATGGGAAATATAGTTCTCATCTTTAGGAAACTCTACTTCCATATGCTTCAAAAGGCCATCTCTATGAAAAAGTAAGGTAAGAGGCTTACTGCCCAAATCTACCCTTGTCGCACGATTGGTGCCCAATAATATCATTATACGGTCAGAAGATACCCTTCTGATGGACATTCCTATTCCTTTTGAGTGTATTTTTGGTAATACGATTTTTTGGGGGTTACCTCCGTCTCGTCCCACAACAGCTGTATAAATCTTATCTTTTACCGGTAAGAAATCAAATTTTGAAAGACCAAATCTATTGGTTCTAAAAGAGGTTATTGTATCGCCATTATTATCAAAAACTACACCCGTAATGTCCTGTACACCATAACCCCGTTTGTTAAGTACTTTTACTCCTACTGTTCCTAGTACTTCAGAAACCAAATGACCTCCTTCAGGTAAAAATTGTATGTCCAGCTCCTTCTCGTTTAATTTTCTAATTTTATTTTTCCTACTTAAGACCTCGAATTGTGAGATAAATGAATCATCCTCGCGAAAATTTCTCATCCAACTCGTAGACGCCTTTAAATAATAGGTTCCCGTTTCGAATGTTGAATCTATCAACACTTGGCCATGGGACAAACCTTCCTTACTGATGAAGAGTTCCCTTTTTATAGGTCGACCCAAAGAATCGTAAATACCCACATATAGATTTAGTGGTTCCTTTAAAAGATTATTTTTTAACCGATTATAGATATAGCCCTTGAACCATAGGTGCTCCCCTTTTACAAAGGAGCTTTTATTCAAGTGAAGAAAAATAGATGCCCTTGGCATACCAAAATAATCCTTGAAGGCTGGTTTTATTTTTGTTTCTACGCTTAAATTCTGGGCATGAAGCACAACAACCGTAGAAAAGGCTATGAATAAAAAACATCTTAAAGAACGCATTATATTTTTCATTTCAAGCTATCAATCCCCATAAAGATAAATACACTATTACCAAAGACAATTTTTAGATACTGATTTTACAATATTTTAACGGACTGTATTAGCGTAATTGTTTTTACCACAATGAAGTGGTTTAAACTTTTATTTTTTTCTTTTTCTTGAATTTTTTCAACGCTATCGCAATGAATGCCAAATAGTTGAATCCTTTCCAGCTTTCGGTGGTCGTATCGAACCTGTTGAGCAGGGAACGGTAGCTGTCCATCCATGCATTCGCCCTTTCCACGGCATATCTTTCATCGTATAGGTC
>NZ_MDGL01000027.1 GCF_002742265.1 Maribacter sp. 4G9 | reverse complement strand
CGATGAAAGATATGCCGTGGAAAGGGCGAATGCATGGATGGACAGCTACCGTTCCCTGCTCAACAGGTTCGATACGACCACCGAAAGCTGGAAAGGATTCAACTATTTGGCATTCATTGCGATAGCGTTGAAAAAATTCAAGAAAAAGAAAAAAATAAAAGTTTAAACCACTTCATTTATAACATGTCAAACACTACTGATAAAAAGTATAGGCAGTTGTTTCTGGGACTGCTGTTCGACGCCATAGGAATGCTATCTTTCGCCGTTCCTTTCGTGGGTGAGTTTTCCGATGTCATTTGGGCCCCATTGTCCGGTTGGCTCATGACTCGAATGTACAAGGGAAAAATTGGTCAAGCCGCAGGTATCATAACCTTTGTTGAAGAAATAATTCCTGGTTTGGATGTAATACCCACGTTTACCATCATGTGGTTTTATACCTACGTATACAAGTCGGCCAAGAAACAAAAAACGATAGAGGTATAATTTCTTACTAATTTTCAAAAGATGTAACTTTAGGAGCAAATCCAATCATCTTGAAAAGAAGAAATTTTGTCAAAAAAGCGGGTCTCGGTGGCCTTTCCACCGTGGTGATGAGCGATATCGTTTTTAGGCATTTCATGCCTCGGGACTATGTTCCATTGGCCTTTCAAGACCCAAATCCATTTAAAATGTTCAACAAGGACCCTGAAATGGTCCTGCTCAACGATAAGCCTTGGAATATGGAGGCAAGGGCTCATCTTCTCAATGATGCGGTCACTCCCAACAAGTATATGTTCATAAGAAATAATGGGATTATTCCTGAGAATATTGATGCCAAGAATTGGGTCCTGACCATTGATGGTGAATCTGTTAAACAGGAGAAATCCTATACCTTACAGGATTTAAAATCAAAATTCAAAAGGTATACCTATCAATTGACATTGGAATGTGGCGGAAACGGAAGAAGTGAATTCGACCCGCCTGCCAAGGGCAACCAATGGACCGTAGGGGCCGTATCCTGCGCCGAATGGACCGGCGTGAGATTGCGTGATGTGTTGGAGGATGTAGGTATCAAATCAGATGCAGTTTATATAGGATATCATGGTGCCGATATACATCTAAGCAGAAACCCCTCCAAAGAGCCCATTTCAAGGGGTGTTCCCATGTCAAAGGCCCTTCAAAATAAAACCCTCTTGGCTTTTGAGATGAATGGGGAAGACATTCCTTTGGCCCACGGTTTCCCCATAAGACTGGTTGCAGGAGGTTGGCCGGCTTCCGTTTCAGGTAAGTGGATACATAGGATAAGTGTTAGAAATAAAATCCACGATGGGGAAAAAATGGGAGGTGATTCTTATAGAGTCCCATGTGAAACAGTGGCTCCGGGTGAAGAAGTGCCGGATGAAAATATGTGCATCATTGAATCCATGCCCGTAAAATCCTTGATAACCTATCCTAAATCCGGTGCCGTTATAACCATGGATACGGTATTTAATATATCGGGCCATGCGTGGGCCGGAGAATTTGAAGTGCAAAAGATGGAGTATTCCATTGATTTTGGTGCTTCCTGGCATACATGTAACTTAAATCCCCCAGCGAACCGTTTGGCTTGGCAACGCTTTGATAGATTGGTTAAATTTCCAAAGAAGGGCTATTATGAGGTCTGGGCTAGGGCTACGGATAGTGAAGGAAATAAACAACCTATGGTTTTACCTGGCTGGAACCCCAAAGGGTATCTCAACAATGCATGCCATAGGATTGCGGTAAAAGTTGTGTAAGGTTGGTACGAAATGTAATGAGAAACAAGTCCCTATATATTTATCTTAGTGTCACGGCCCTAGTATTGGTCTTCTTTGGTGTTTTTTTATGGGTTTCAAATGATTCCGAAGCCAATAGCAAGGAGGTAGAATTAACAGATTCCGATGCTAATAATCCAGATCTTATAGTCAACGGTATTCATGTTAGAACGGGTCTAGTGGAGGGGGAAGGACTTACCGAAGTAATTACCAATTGCACTACCTGTCACTCTTCAAAATTGATCATTCAGAATAGAATGGGCACGGAGCAGTGGAACGCTACCATACGTTGGATGCAGGAAACGCAAGGGCTTTGGGATTTGGGAGAAAATCAAGATATAATCGTAGATTATCTTACTACAAACTATCCAACCTTTAAAAAGGGTAGGAGGGCCGCCCTAACCGATATTGAGTGGTATCCCTTGGATTCAAAGTAAATCTTTTCGATGTTTTAGAGAAATTGCTTTAGTACATATTCAATTATTTGACTTAGGTACTTAATCAATAACGATAGAAGTAGTAAATTCGGGGAAACAAACATCAAGAACATGGAGCAAAGATTCAAGAGCATGTCCCTTTTCGACTTTATGGAGAAATTCCCGGACACGGACAGCTGCCTGTCGCATCTGGCCTGGCTAAAGTGGGACGGGGGCTACAGGT
>NZ_MDGL01000026.1 GCF_002742265.1 Maribacter sp. 4G9 | reverse complement strand
CTATACGATGAAAGATATGCCGTGGAAAGGGCGAATGCATGGATGGACAGCTACCGTTCCCTGCTCAACAGGTTCGATACGACCACCGAAAGCTGGAAAGGATTCAACTATTTGGCATTCATTGCGATAGCGTTGAAAAAATTCAAGAAAAAGAAAAAAATAAAAGTTTAAACCACTTCTATATTAAAAAGCCTCAAAACGACAGAATTTCAAATTGGTCTATGCCATGTAAAGAAGTCAAGATTTTAAATAGACGACCTATTTAACTATGATATTAAGACCTTTCAATGGTTCATTTAGTGACATTTCTACCTAGGAATCCTAATTTGCCTGGCAGGCAAGAGGTCACCGGTTCGAATCCGGTATTCTCCACCAATAAACACAGGGGTTTCAAGAGTTTTACTTTTGAAACCTTTTTTATTTGCACTCAATTTGCACGCAAACTTGGTTTTAAATTAACCTTGTAATTATTTGATACAAACTGGTCCGTTTTGATGTTTTTTTCACCCTTCATAGTATAGATTTTTTGAAAAGGGATTACATATATTTTTCTTCAACTTCAGTATTAGCTAAGGAATCTAAGTGCCATAAAAGGTAAATTACCGAAACTACTTTAAAACATCAGAAATGAGATACGTTAAATAAAAGTCGTCTAGATTGAGAAGGGTGATTCTTAGAATGGCTTTTTAGGGAATCTCTCCAATATGTATTAATATAAACTCAATTTGTTAATAATACACTTCTTTTAAAATGTTCTCAGTTATTGAAAAAGACAAAAATATGATTAGGGTAAAACGGAATTTTCCCTGCGTAGAATTTCGATATAGTCTGAAATAAATAAAAACAGGTCCCTAAAAGTGTGAGGGTTCGGCATTTCATGGCCGTTTATGAAAAATGCCGGTGTCTGATGCACTTCCATAGCTCGAGCCCAGGCAATCGATTTTTTAATTAAACCATCAATTATATTGTGATTTTGGTAATGGTGTGTGTGGTATTTCCAAACCGATAGGTCAGGATGCTCATACCAATCTGAAATGATTCTTCTCATAGACTCACTTTCATGATCCAACTTTCTTTTCCAAACAAGCTGTTCATAGCTGTTAAGAATTTCAAAGACCGCTTTATAGTTCTCATTACTTGGAGTATATGACTTAAGTGTAAAGCGAATACGGACTCCAATATCCTCAGGGTGCTTTTTTAAAATTGCATCCAATTCAGAATGTGCAGTTGCGCAATACTCGCAATATGGATTACTTACAATTATTATTTGCAATAACCCTTTGGGGTTGCCATAGAAAATTTCCTTATCCCAAATGGTATCATCGATTCTTTTATGTAGTGGTAACAATGCATGGAACCAACCGGGATCCTGTCGCCATTTCCTAATTCTAATTTTTTGAGGTAGATTTTCCCTTTCCTTAATTATTAATGGCTTTACAATAATCCAAAAGCTCGCAAAAAATATGCTTATGGCAAATAAAAGATATGTTTCTAACGGTTGGTGTATCTTTTCAAGTGAATAAGATTCCAGTATGAAAAGATGCCAAATAAAATTCGCCGATTGCGCCCATATGATGGCTACGATTGTGAGGCATAACCTACACCAAGATTTCAATCGCCATTGGTAAATTAAGGATACGGGGGTGAAGACAAATGCGAATGCCTGAATCGATGATAAAAGGATAAGATTTTGCGAAGTTTCAAAATGAGTTGAGAAGGTCATGTAAATCATCTGGCTACCAAAAAAAATGGCGGTGATATCTCCCAATCCTATATTGCCCGCAAACCTACCAAGTCTAGAATTCAAGACCTTATTGCACCCGGATTCTTCTATTTTACAAAACAATTCCGCAATGTTACTTTTTAGACCCATACTACGGGCAATAATTGCGCAAGATATTCCCAAGCCAATAATTGAAAGCATGAAATGGGTAAATACAACTGGATTAAAAAATATCATTTGCTTTATGACGAAAAGCAATGTTGTCAATGATATAATACTCCGTTTTACTATTCTACTAGATTTTTCTTTTTTATACTGTTCGTTATGCTGTTCATGCTTGATTTTCTTATTTGCTCCAAGAGTCAATGCGATACCCGTCCACCTACCTAAAAAACACTCTACGGAACCGACATCCTTTTGTCTACTTATTAGCTCAAAATCTGTTCGTCCATCCGCGAAAACGACGTGAGCTAGAAACGGAGTCTCCAACTCTTTCCATTTTTCCTTTTGTTGTATACGAATGGCAGTATTTTCAATTTGAAATTCATCCAAAATGTCAGTAAGTGATATAAGGGCGGGGTATTGCGGGTGTGATTCCAGACGTTCTCTCAGGTAATTTATGCTAACACTTACTCCCGCTGAGTTTAGAAAGTCATTGGCGATTTTGTAAAACTCCATTTCGTAGGTGTTATGTTAATCTGCAGAACTAGTAGGAGTCCGGTTACAATGCATTTATTAAAAATATACTATTTTTCTTACTTTTAAAAGGTATATTATGTACATATAATAAGTTTTTATGTGAAAATAGTTCAGACTTTTTGGAGCGGAACGTTTCAAAACCAATCTCCTTTGGAAATCCGCGCAGGTTGGCTTTCGCCGGAGTATCATTGGATGTCATGGTCGCTAAGTTGTTTGTTGCTTACAAGACTTTATGACCAAGTGGAGCTCTATACGGATGAAACAGGAAAACAAGTATTGATTGACATCCTTAAATTACCTTATACCGATGTGCATGTAATTTTTGATGATTCGTTCAAAATTCATCCGCAACTTTTTTCAGTGGCAAAAATTCGAACCTACAGTCTTCAGAAGGAACCTTTTGTCCACGTAGATGGGGATGTTTTTCTTTGGAAAGGATTCCCTCAACCCTTACTTGACTCTGAGCTTATTGCATCTAATCTTGAGAAGGATCTTTTTTTTAATAAAGAGATTTTGGACGAAGTAGAGAAAAACTTCAAAGTCATACCTGCCCATTTAAAAGGAGTAAATATTCACAAGAATATATTTTCAAGTAATGCGGGGATTATTGGTGGGTCTAACATATCATTCATTCAAAAATATTGTAAGGAAGCAATAGATTTTATAGAATCGAATAAGACAAATTTAGACCTAGTCAAAACAGGAAGTCTTAATTTTTTGGTTGAACAGATATCACTCTATTATCTTTCGACAGAAGAGAACGTTCCGATTACTTATTTTATGCCGACCCCAGTCGAACACCCGCTCTATCAAGATTATCTTCGTTTTGCTGACGTGCCAAACGTTGAAATGATTCACCTTGTTGGGGGTTGTAAAAAACTACCTCATATTCTAGATCATTTGGCCAATAGGTTGAAAATTGAATTCCCCAATTTTTACTTTAATATTCTGAGGTTATGTAAAGATAAAAACATTGTCCTTAACACGAGGTTTTACAATTATATCAGGATTAATGAGGACACTGATATTCAAGATCCATACACTACATTGGGAGAAGTCGATAACCGAATAACAGAACTTTCTAAAAGTGATTTCTTGAAATCTTACAAAAGAACTATCGATGCTACAGAGTACTATTACTCTAGACCTATCAACACCCATTATGAACTTATAAAATTGGTATACGAGGAGAATGCCCCAAATCAATTGAAAGAAATCTATAGTCTTGATAAACAATGTAGAGAATTATTTGAGACACTTATTAATGAGATAATACCTGATGACGGATATTATGATGAGTTTAATAGGTATAGACAATCTTCAAATTTTCATTTTACCCGTAATTGGATGGATAGAGAAGTGATTTACACAGAAGGATTAAAAATATTGGACTTAAAGTGGAATTGGAAATTAATAGTTGAAGAACCGCATCTCAAGACCTTTGACAAGATTCTTAAAAAAGAAGAATCTAGTCATTGTGTCACTTTGAATTACAATGTAAAACGTCTTGAAATTCATGAAACCTACCTTGACGGAATTGATGAAATTATACTTAAGTCCATTAAAGAAGAAAAGCAGATTAGACAAATAGTATTGAAAGTAAGCGAACACTTTGAAGAGCATATTACAGTCGAAAATCTTCAATATCAGCGTCTTATATATGACACTATAAAAAGGTTGGCCTTTAGTAATATCATTATTATAAAGTAAGATTATTATGTCAAATATAATAAGATTTAGCAATATTTTATTGTAAGATAATGATTACTTTACTATCTTACCGTAAGTAGAATGTTTAACTTAAATATCATTATCATGAAAAAGTTTAGTTTAGGAGTGGAGTTGACTAAGAACGAGCAGAAAAAAGTTATTGGAGGCGGTGTAGTTTGTAATGATGGCACGAACGAGCCGACAGTTCATTGTCAATCTGGACCATCTTATTGCGCTAGTCGAGGAGGCATGTGGTATTGCTACTAATTGAAACGGTATGTGACTTGGTATAAAAACAACTGTTCACATACCTTTTTTTTGTTTTATTTCTGCTTCTTTTTAAAATGCTTAACTTTATTTTAAGCCATAGATAGGTCTTGTTGTTATCTTCGTTTTGCTGAAAAGCTGAGAAAATTTAGAAACTAAAACAGTATCTTTAAAAGAATCTTTTGAAGTTGGTAACAATTAATTCAAACGAGTATTTTATATTTTGTAGTGGAAATGGGGTCTAAGCAATCGTTATAAAATTTTATTCATGCTCACTAAATATTATAGAATAAAACGCTTTATCCCTTTACTCTATCTTTTTCCCCTACTTTTTTTTAGCTGTATCGACCCAGTAGCTCCCGAATATGACTTTGTGGACGGCCTCATCGTCATAGAGGGATTGGCATCTTCGTCCGCTGGCACATCATATGTGACTATCAACAGGACTAGTTCGGAATTCGGATTAATTAAAAATATTTTTCAAGAGGGGGCCACAGTAAGTTTTAATAATCTGAATACTGGGGATATTGTGCCTTTACAGGAACAGGCGGATATCTATGTGCCGCCCCTTGATTTTGCAGTAACCACTGGACAATCTTGGGAAATAAATGTTACACTTGCGGATGGAACTTCCTACCGCTCATTTCCTGAGACCGTACTGGCACCTGTTCCTATTTCAGACATCTCGGCAACTTTTGAAAGTGAATTGCAATTCAGGGAGGCTTCGGAAAGTTTCGTTCCAGGTCATTCATTGTCTGTTAGCTTCACTGACCCTCTTGATGAAAAGAATTACTATTTCTGGCGTTTTCGTTCGTTCGAGAATCTATTTATTTGTAAAGTTTGCACAGGGAGTATTTTGAGAGACGGATTTTGTATCGATGATTCCCGAACTAGGTTTGTAGCACCCTATTTTACATATCAGTGCGATGAAGAGTGTTGGACTATACGTTACAATGAATCAATAGAAATATTTGATGATGAATTTACGAATGGCAATACGGTTAATTCTCTACCTATCGCCAATGTACTTTTATATACAAAAGAAGATATTTTAGTTTATGTGGATCAGTTGTCATTATCTTTCGATGCATTTCAATATTATAAAAGACTCAAGGATGTGGTCGATAACAACGGAAATTTCGATGCCCCTCCTCCGGCTGCAGTTGTAGGGAATATTTATAACGTTAATGACGAAGATGAAATCGTCTTGGGTAGGTTCACCGCCACATCGACATCCAGTGCTTCAATCTTCATAGACAGAACGGACATTTTAGATAATGAAATTGATCCTGAGCCGCCGATAAGTGTCGAACCAAGCCCCCCATTCGACCCTAACGTTACCATTGCGCCTTGTGTTGAGGGTAGGTTCAGGACGAGTATAGAACCCGAAGGTTGGATTGAGAATTAGGGTTTCGATTACACCAAAAAAAGAATACAGAAGTATGATAATGAAAACATATACCTCTTTTTCCGTACTGATTATTCTGGTATGTTTTCAGATAGGATATTCCCAAGAATACGAGCTATCGCTAAAAATAGATAATGCAGATACAGGTATGTCCATGGAAAATGCCGAAATATCGATTGCTCCTTGCAATTGCGGCGGGCTGTCGGATGCCAACGGGGCTTTCTCCATCTCCCTGCCGGAAGACAACTATCGCGTTACGATATCTTATATCGGCTTCTGGACGGAGGTACATCAAATAGAGCTCAATAAAGATGTTTTCCTTGAAATAACGCTCAACGAAAAACAAGAAGAACTGTCGGAGGTCATTGTCAGAGCCAAGAAAATGAACGAAAATCTCACCTTGCCACAAATGGGGGTAGTAGAGTTAACACCTCGGGAGTTGAAAATGATTCCTTCCGCGGTAGGCGAATTCGACGTGCTCCGTGCCATGACACTTTTGGCCGGTGTGAACAATGCCGGGGAAATCAGCAACGGCCTATCGGTTCGTGGAGGTTCCTTGGACCAGAATCTTATCTTATATGATTATGCCCCTGTCTTTAACCCAACCCACCTATTCGGGCTTTTTTCCGTCTTCACTCCCGATGCCATATCCTCTTCCGAATTATACCGTGCGAATATTCCATCGCGCTACGGGGGCAGGGCTACCTCGGTACTCGATATAAAGGTCAATAATCCTTACGTCGATAAACTAAAACTTAGTGGGGGATTAGGGCTAGTCTCGAGTAGATTGAATTTGGAAACCCCTTTAATAAAGGATAAACTGATGCTACTGGCAGGAGTTCGAGCGGGGGTGACCGATTTTCTATTGCCCATTTTTTCAGAGCGATTGAAAAATACGAAGGCTAGATTTTACGATAGCACCTTTAAACTTTTATACCTCCCTTCTGATAACGATCAAGTCACCTTTACCGGATTTTATTCAAAGGATTTTTATCAACTGGATTTGGTCACGGCAATCCAAAATATCAATGCCGAGAACAACCAGTACGACTTCAGTACATTGAATGGCACGTTAAACTGGTCCCATACCTTTGATGATACTTCAAGGCTAAAGACAATAGTAATTGCCAGTGATTATACACCTAAAATCATTTTTCCCGAACGGGATAGCAATAATGAGGTTACCTACAAATCGAAAATCAACTATTTGAGCTTCATCTCGGAATATTCGAAAGAAGTGAGTTCGAATTTGGACTACTATGTCGGGGCACAGGCAAATCGGTATACTATCAACCCCGGAGAGCTTGATCCAGGTTCGGCGGACGTATTGCCCGTTTCTCTGGAAAAGGAATCCAGTTATGAATTCGGAGGGTATGGCAATGTCAATTGGACACCCTTTGAAAATCTTTCTGTTTCCGCAGGTCTTCGCTTTAACCATTTTGTACTCGTCGGACCTTATACGCAAAACTTCTTCGATGATTTGAGTGGGGAATTATTGGGTACGACCGAATTTGAAAAAGGGGCAGGCGTTAAAACGTACAACGGTCTGGAACCGAGAGTGGGTCTAAATATAAAATTGGGAGAAACCACTTCTTTAAAGGCAAGCTATGCCAGGCTAAACCAATATCTGCAGAATATCTATAACAGCACCACACCCATACCGACTTCTAGATGGAAGACTTCAGATCCTAACGTTCTTCCCCAAAGAAGTGATTCATATGGTCTTGGTCTGTATAAAAACCTAAATAGCAATAAAATAGAATTGGGCGTGGAAGGTTATTATAGGGATGTTACCAATACCTTGACCTATAAACCGGGGGCTGATTTTTTTCTTGGTGAAACCATTAATCGTGACGTTGTACAGGGCAAAGGAAAGGCCTATGGAGTAGAACTCAGTTTCAAAAAACAAACTGGAAAAATTAACGGATGGTTCAACTATACGTGGTCTAGAAGTCTTTTGCGTTCCCAAATCGAGAAGCCCGGCGATCGCATCAATAACAATCAATGGTTCAATTCAGATTTCGACAGACCTCACGTATTGAACGGAACGATAAATTTCGAATCCAACCCATACAATACGTGGAGTTTCAACTTCACGGCACAGACAGGCAGACCTTACACGGCCGCGAATGGAATCGTGACGTTAGAAGGAATACAGGCACCCTTGTTCCTAGAACGTAACAATTCACGTTTACCGACCTACCACAGACTCGATTTTTCTTGGAACGTAAAAGGTGTAAAAAGGGAATCAAAAAGATGGCAGAGCGATTGGACGTTTACTATCTATAATCTATACGGCAGAAAAAACCCCTATAGTATCTATTATACCCAACGAAATGGTTCCGAAAATGGGGAAGTCTTTGGAAACAGTCCGTTGGGTGCGTTCGAACTTTCCATATTGAACAGTCCGCTATTGTCTCTGACCTATAACTTTGTTTTTCAATAGTTTCTTGAGTTCGCGCGAATTCTAAATCGTTTGTATTCGCCTATCTATCCCACTATTCATTTAGGGTATATAGTACTTTAAATCAAATATGATATTTAAAGTAAAAGACAAAATTTGTGTAGGTGAATTACTATATATCAATAGGATATTACGCACTTTTTAAGTATCTTCAAATGGATTTGCGACGTTTACATCTATAATTATTCATATAATATACGAAAGCTGCGAGCACCCTTGAAAATTGAAAATGTCTTTCTGGTTTCACACAAAATTTGTGGTATTCAACTTTTATAATTAAAAAATGTTCAGAGTCTTAATATTTAAGGAAAACGTTATTCCTTGCGCATATTAATAGAAAGAAGAATTTGATTTTCAAATCTTCTCCGAGCTCGTTTTTTAATCGATTATGGTTCATAATCGATTACTACTTGTTAGTACAAAGTTCTGTTTATGAAAAAGACCTTTCCTTTCTACAGGCAGCCTGATTCCAAAGACTGTGGGCCGACATGTCTACGGATTATTTCAAAATACTACGGAAAACTTATTTCCTTGCGTGAAATTCGAAATCTATCCGAAACTACGAGGGCAGGAAGCAATTTACTCAAAATCAGTGATGCCGCCGAGGCTATCGGTTTTAAGTCATTGGGCCTAAAAATGAACTATGTCAAACTCAAAGAAGCTCCATTACCTTTGATTGTTCATTGGAACAAGGCTCACTTTGTAGTTGTCTATAAAATCAAAAATGATACTGTCTACCTTTCCGACCCTGCCTTCGGGCTAATAACCTATTCAAAGGATGAGTTTATTTCTCATTGGATAAGTAATAATGCTACGGAAAATTTGAAAGAAGGTATCGCTTTGTTGTTAGAACTAACACCAAAATTCAGAAAACAAAAATGGGAGCGTAATGATAAACGTTCTTTTCTATTTCTTTATCAATATCTCTTCAAATATAAAAATCTTTTGGTTCAGTTATGTATTGGACTTCTAGTAGGCAGCCTTTTACAACTCATTCTTCCTTTTCTGACTCAAAGTATTGTAGATGTCGGCATTCAAAATCAAGATATCAACTTCATCTATTTGATTCTCCTGGCTCAAATTATGCTCTTTATTGGTCGTACTAGTGTTGAGGTATTCCGGAGTTTCATCTTACTACACTTGAGCACTCGTATTAACATTTCCCTGGTTTCCGATTTTTTCATCAAACTAATGAACCTGCCGATATCTTATTTTGACACAAGAATGACCGGTGATATCATGCAGCGAATCAATGACCATAATCGTATTGAGAATTTGCTGACCGGTTCAACCTTAAGTACATTGTTTTCTCTAGCGAATCTACTGGTTTTTGGAGCAGTATTAATCTACTATGACCTTACTATTTTTTTAATATTTGCGTTCGGGAGCCTTTTATATATCGGTTGGATTTTATTTTTTCTTAAACGCAGAAAAGAACTAGACCACAGGCGGTTTTCTCAATTGAGTATGGAACAAAGTACGGTCATTGAGCTTATTAGCGGTATGCAGGAAATAAAGATGAATAATGCTGAAAAACAAAAAAGATGGGGTTGGGAATTTGTCCAAGCACGATTATTTAAAGTGAATATGCAAAATCTCGCTTTGGAGCAAACGCAGGAAGTAGGATCTTCGTTCATTAACGAAGCGAAAAATATTCTTATCACGTTCATGTCAGCAGTACTTGTAATCAAAGGTTCTATCAGCCTTGGTATGATGTTGTCCATCCAATATATAATAGGGCAGTTAAATGCTCCCATTACCCAACTTGTAACTTTCATTAGGGCTGCCCAAGATGCCAAAATCAGCTTGGAAAGGTTGGGGGAAATCCATGACAAACTAGATGAGGAAAATCCAGACAAAACATACATTTCAAATATTGAATTAAACAATGACCTTGTCATTAAAGATGTAGCATTCAGATACCATGGAAATGACGAAAATGTTTTAAGCAAATTGAGCTTAACAATCCCGGCAAATAAAACGACGGCAATCGTTGGCGCTAGTGGAAGTGGAAAGACTACCTTAATGAAAATCCTGTTAAAATTCTATGAGCCGACTAAAGGAAGTGTTTATCATGGCGAACATAACCTAAGTGATATTTCCCCTAAAAGTTGGCGGGCGAATGTGGGAGTGGTCATGCAGGAGGGATACCTGTTCAACGATACGATTGCAGGAAACATCGCTGTGGGTTACAATACAATTGACGAAGATCGACTTTTAAGATCCGCAAAAACAGCGAACATTGATGACTTTATTAAATCACTGCCCTTAGGTTTCAATACCAAAATCGGCAATGAAGGAATTGGAATGAGTACTGGACAAAAGCAGCGATTATTAATTGCCAGAGCTGTATATAAAAATCCGCATTTTCTATTTTTTGATGAAGCAACTTCCGCTTTAGATGCAAAGAATGAGCGCATAATTATGAAAAATCTGAATGCATTCTTTAAAAATAGAACTGCCATTGTCATTGCCCACCGCCTAAGCACTGTCAAGAATGCCGATCAAATTGTGGTAATAAGTAATGGAAAAGTAAAAGAAATAGGTAATCATGAATCGTTAATTAACCAAAAAGGGATTTACTATAGTTTGGTAAAAAATCAACTTTCCTTGGAAAAACTAAGTATTAAAAAAGATGCCTGAAAATACACAGTCGAATAGCCTAAACATAAGGTCAGAAGAGGTGCAAGAAATTTTGACCAATCCTCCTGCGTGGATAGTCCGTTGGGGGATTACGTTAATTTTTATATTTGCAGTTCTCTTGATTGCATTGTCATTTATTATCAGGTATCCTGATTTTGTTACAGCTAAAGTTTTGATTACAACAGAGCAACCAACAGAGAGAATCATAGCTCGGTATAATGGTCAGCTCGAAAAAATTTTCGTTAAAGACAGAGATACGGTTGAGATAAATCAACCAATGGCTGTCATAAAAAACACAGCCGATTATGAAGATGTCTTTTACCTTAAAAGAATATTGGATACCCTACGGTTTGATCTAGCCAAGTTTTCATTTCCTATTCAACATAGTAGATATCTTATTTTGGGAGATATTGAAAATGCCTACGGCAATTTTGAAAAAAGCTATGTGGACTATACTCTGATGAAAGACCTTGAACCTTATAACAACCAACTGAGAGGAGATGCGGAATCGTTGAGCGAAATCAAGATTCGCTTAGTTGATCGGATTACCCAAAAGAAACTCTTAGAACAGGAATTCGAACTGAAACTGACGGATTTTAAAAGGTATAAAGAGCTATTTGATAAAGGTGTGATTTCTCAACAGGAATACGAATCCAAAGAATTGGAGTTCATCCAAATGCAGAAGAATATAAGTGACATGGCTATTTCTATTTCACAAATGAGAGAGGCCATTTCTTCGGCTAATAGACAATTAAAAACTACTTATATAAATAAGGAAGAAGATAGAACGAGGCTTTCGAGAAACTTAGCCCAATCTTATAATCTCTTGAAAAAAGCAATTCTAGATTGGGAAAATAATTATTTGTTGGTATCGTCAATAAGGGGCATTGTTAGTTTCCAACAGTATTGGGGTGTTAACCAATTCGTAAAGAATGGAGATGTTCTTTTCTCCACCCTACCTATTGAAAACATCAATTTGGTCGGCCAGTTGATAATTCCATCACAGAATGCCGGGAAGGTTAATATTGGGCAGAAAGTTTTAGTGAAATTAGACAACTTCCCTTATCAGCAGTACGGAATGCTTTTAGGTAAGGTTAAGAATATTTCAATTTCTCCTGATACTCACGGCAATTATGCGATTTACATTTCATTGCCCAAAGGTACTTTAACGTCTTATGATATAGACATTGGCTTTGATCAGGAGATGCTTGGAAATGCTGAGATTATTACCGAAGACTTAAGTGTTGCCGAGAGAATATTCTTTAGCTTCAAGGAGCTTTTTAAATACGGTTGAATTTTCCTCTGTTACCCAACATATTTTATTATTGCATGTTATTAAATTTTGCTAAATAGAAAGAATATTGCTTGACAAATTTTCTTTTAGTATTTAACTGAAAGAGCTCTTGTAACTAGATTCTTTTGAAAGAAAATGGTTTTAAATCCCATTAATTTAACTGTTTTCAGGAAAGTATTTTTCCAATTTTTTTAGCTTTCTGCTGAAGGCATTAAAACTAGAAACATTCAAACAAGAAAGTTTGCTTTTTTAAGCCCCTATTTTCTTAATCTTTCAATCTCATTTGTTGATAACTCCAGAATCCCTTCGTTTTTAGAAAAACGCAAACGGTACCATTTGAATCGTTTTGAAACCAGATTTTATTTACCTTATACTATTTGGTTTCATTTATTCTGATTCGATACAAGTACTTGTATATCAAATATTTGTGAATAAGATAAGTTGATCGGCCTAACTTGGACACCTCCTTCTCTTTACCTTTATACCAGGAATTCTCTATAAGAAAACAAAAGCGCTTTTGTTCATTTTTTAATCCAAAAAGAAACAAAATGGACAATTTTTTGATACTCGAACGGCTCGACCGTTTGGAAAGGCTGTTGATGGCCAATAAAGAGGTACTGACCTTTGAGGAAACCTGTGACTATACGGGTATATCCAGAAGCTATCTGTACAAACTTACCGCAGCGGGGCATATCCCGCACTCCAAGCCCAACGGAAAACTGATCTTTTTCGAAAGGAAGAAGATCGTCGATTGGCTGCTCCAGAACGAACGCAGACCCGTTCCCGAAACCGGAACTATAGCGGAACCTCTTCGTTAGGTAATACCGATCCTGGATTTTATCAATCTATCATACGCCTCGGGAATCACCTTTGGCCTCTAAAACCTTATCATATGAAATCAATTCCTTATTTAAGGGTGGGCACTTCGTACTACAAATTGGTACAGGCACCGACCATCGCCGGACATTTCAACGAGATCTTGGTCCATTGGAACATCGAGACCATCCGCCAGGACCACGGGAAGGACTACCTGGGCAAGGTGCCCAAGTACGATGGCTTCACCTGTATCCCGAGCCACATCGGTTTCAAACAGGAATATAAGGGGTTCTACAATACCTATTCCCCGTTACCGGCCATCCCTAAAAATGGGGATTGTCAACATTCGTTAAATTTTGTAGAACATATTTTCGGGAAGCAGTTTGAACTGGGACTGGACTACCTACAATTACTTTATACAAAACCGGTACAGGTACTGCCCATTCTCTGCCTGGTCTCCAAGGAACGTTCCACGGGCAAGAGCACTTTTTTAAAGTGTTTGAAGGCCATCTTCGAGAACAATATGACCTACCTGACCAATGACAGTTTCAGCAGCCAGTTCAATGCGGACTGGGCCAACAAGCTGCTCATCTGTATCGACGAGGTATTGTTCAACAAGGAAGAGCTTACCGAGCGCATCAAGTACCTGAGCACGACCAATATCAACAAACTGGAAGCCAAGGGAAAGGACAAACGGGAAGTGGAGTTCTTCGGCAAGTTCGTCCTTTGTAGCAACAACGAGGACAATTTTATCAAGATAGACGGGAACGAGACCCGTTTTTGGGTACTGAAGATACCAACGCTCAAAAAGGAGAAAACGGATTTCCTCCAGCAACTCGTATCCGAAATACCTGCCTTCCTGCATTATCTGCAAAAACGGCGGTTATCGTCCGGGCATACCACTAGAATGTGGTTTACCCCAAAACAGATTAGAACGGCCGCATTAAGAAAGTTGGTGCAGAACAATCGGAACAGGGTTGAAAAGGAACTTGCCACGATTCTTCTTGGGGCCATGGAACAGTTCGATACCGAGGAAATACACCTTTGCCCCTTGGATGCATTGCAGTTGTTGAACCGGACACGGATAAGGACCGATCTGACCCAACTCAGAAGGCTGTTGAAAAGGGACTGGAAATTGGAGAACAGGGACAATTCCCTGAGCTATCAAAAACCGGTCATCTGGCAGGACGCCTCCATGCAGTTGTTGGACGCCAAGGGCCGCTACTTTACCGTGGAAAAATCCTTTTTGCTTGAAAATTTCGATGAACCGATGACGGATTGAGCTGTTCCCAATGGCTATCGGTGTCGAGGCCGTCATCATTATATCATCATTTGTTCATCAAAAAATAAAACGATGACAGAAAAAAACAGAAAAATATGAAAACGATGAATCGATGAAGAAAACGATGCCAAGGAAACCATTGCAAATACTGGCTTTCCGATAGTTTTTCATCAAAATATCAAAAATTTACCCAAAACCATTCGGCTTATGAAAAAAGAAAGAACGAACAAGTTAACATGTGAAAGAGCCCGAGCTTTTCCCATCGAAAAAGCGCTGGCAAAACTCGGGCACTTTCCGACCAGGTCGACTGAAAAAGAAGCTTGGTTCCTGAGCCCGTTCCGGACCGAGACCCAAGCCTCTTTCAAGGTGTCCAAGAAACTCAATAGATGGTACGACCATGGGGAAGGAATCGGAGGCAATGTTATCGATTTGGTGTGTAAAATCACCAAATCGTCGGTAAAGGAAGCATTAATGTTTTTTGAACAGGACCAGAGCTTTTTTTCTTTTCAACAGCGGCCCTCGAACGGCAGCCGGAAAGATGAAGGACTAAAGGTTATCCATGCACGTACTATCCGTCATTGCGGGCTGTTAAACTATCTATTTGAACGGAGAATTTCCATTGCAACGGCATCGACTATTTGTAAAGAGGTTCATTATCTATTTGAGGGACGGCGGTACTTTGGAATAGGACTCCGGAACAGGTCGGAAGGTTGGGAACTGCGAAACAGATATGGGAAGGGGTCCACGTCACCAAAGGATGTTACGATGATCGGGAACAGATCAAAGAAATTGGCCGTTACGGAAGGCATGTTCGATATGCTCTCCCTGTTGGAACTTAGACCAGAACTTCATAAAACCCATGATCTTTTGGTATTGAACTCCACGGCCTTTGTTAAACGGATGATTGCAGAAATAGGGGAATATGAAAACGTAGAGCTATTTCTTGACAGGGATAGAACAGGGATGGAGATGACGGAACTTTTATTGGAAAAGTGCCCGAACAGTAGGGATATATCCTTCCTCTATGAGGGTTTCAAGGATATGAACGAATGGATGGTAAAAAGCACTGAAGATGAAGTTCGGAAACGAATTCAAGATGTGTCATTGTCATGACAAATCTTGCTTTGGCTCCCGAAGGTCGCAAAGAATAAAATAAAAATGAAAAATGAGTTCGTCCAGTTCCGATGCTCGGTCTACGAGAAGAAACTGCTGAAGGTCAAGGCCCGAAAGAGCGGTCTTTCCCTCAGTGAGTACTGCCGCCGAGCCGCATTCGATGATAGGATAATTGAAAGGATGACGGACGAACAGATAGAGGCCTATAAACTATTGGTCAAATACCAACGGAACTTCAAGTTGATCACCAACATGTTCCGAAAGCGGAACCCAAAGTTGGCAGAGGAAACGGCCCAGCTGGCCAAAGAGATACGACAACACCTTTTAAGCTTCAAGAAATGATAGGCATGGGAAAATCCATATCGCACACTGCAGCCTCCATAAGCTATGGAATGAACGAGGAGAAGGAAGCCGAGATCGTCCATAGCCAATACTTGGCCGGGGAGACCCCAAGGGAAATCACCGAGGAGTTCAGGATCATCCAAGAACAGAACGAGCTTTGTAGGAAGAATACGCTCAGCTTTGTGCTCAGTCCCACCATCGAGGACGGCAGGAAACTGGAAAAGGAACGGCTCAAGGAAATGACCGAGCGGTTTATCAAGGAAATGAACCTCAAGCAGCACCAGGCCGTTGCCTTTGTCCACAGGGACAAGGAACATGTGCACGTTCATCTGTATGCCAACCGGATAAACTTTCATGGAAAGGCCTACAATGACAGCTTCATCGGAAAACGTAGTCAACAGATGGCGGAACGGGTGGCCAAACAGATGGACCTGACCACGGTAAGGGAGGTACAGCAGGAAAAACTGTATAGGATGCAGGAGCTCCGCTCTGAAATACAAAAGATCCATGAAAAGGTTATGGCCAGGGACCGGCCAAGGGACTTTGACCGGTACATCAAATCGATGGAGCAGAACAACGTGAAGGTCATTCTCAGCATCAACAGGCAGAACCAACTGCAGGGCTTCCGTTTTGAGTACAAGGGAAACAACCTAAAGGGAAGCGAAGTGCACCGTTCGATGTCCATGGGCAGGATCGCACGTCAAATGAACTTTGAAAGGAACATGGCACAACGTATAGCCAAGGACAAGAGCATGGAACTTTTGGGAAGGACAGTGAATGTCCCGACAAGTCTGACCCAGACCATCATAAAGAAAACCATTAAACTGGCCATAAAAGTGGTCAGGGACACTGGAATAGGAATCTAAACACAACAATATGGCAAAACTGGATGAAATAGCGGAACTGTTGACCGAGGAGATCAACGGATTTGAGAAGAGCATTTGCCGATTGGAAAAGGTACATGAGGATTTTAAAAACCTTCCATTAAGGCCAGATACCAGCGAATTAAATGCTCTTCTAAAGGAGTACGGCAACAAGCAAAAAAACAACATTGAGGAACAACAAAGACTGATGGAAAGGATTCTTCATAAAGTAGAGCGGTCCGTTCTCTTACCCAGTTGGGCCATAAAACTTACTTGGGGGTTGTTGGTCAATGTCCTATTGGTTCTTGGTTTTTCAATCTATCAGGTATCAAGGACAGCCAAAAAAGAAGAGGCAGCATTCATAAAAGGTCAGAATAGTACCAAGGAACAATTTGGAACATTCCTTTATGAGAGCCCAGAGGCAAAGGAACTCTACCTAAAATGGAGTGAGGAAAAGATCAAAGAGTAGGACAGCGCCCTATCCTATTTTTGATTGACGCTTATCTTCCCGAACACTACAAAAATAGGCCAGGATCCATGCGCTGAATTTGGGGTAAGGATTTGGGACAATTCCGCGAAGACTTTAAGCATTTTTTGATTTAACTTTTTCCTGGAAGCTTAACTTCCTTTTTAAAAGTTGCATATCCTCACTGACTTTTCGGTTCAATATTTTCGCATAATGTTGTGTGGTTCGAAGCGATTTATGCCCCAACATTTTACTTACCGATTCAATGGAGACACCATTGGATAGTGTTACAGTAGTGGCGAAAGTATGCCTGGCTAAATGTGTGGTAAGGTGTTTATTGATTCCACTAAGGTCAGCTATCTCCTTTAAATATGCATTCATTTTTTGGTTGGTCAATACTGGTAGCACCTTTTTATCTGCAAGTAAGGGACTATGCTCGTATTTTTCGAGAATCATCAATGCAGTGGGAAGAACAGGAATGTTACTTTTGGTTTTTGTCTTTGTACGTTTGGTATTTATCCAAAGATCTCCATCAATTCCTATTACAAAATCATCATGTGTCAGTTTTTTTACATCTGCATAGGCCAATCCAGTAAAACAACAGAAAACAAAACAATCCCTTACATGCTCCAACCGTTCATTTGTAAAAGGATGATCCATTAGTCGTTGGAGCTCTTCATCAGTCAGGAATTCCCGTTCTACAGTTTTTAATCTGGCTTTCCAATTGGCAAAGGGGTCTGTTTTGATCCAACCATTTGCATAAGCGATCCTTATGATCTTTTTAAAGTTCACCACATATTTGATTGCCGTGTTATGGCTGCACTTTCTTTTTGTCTTTAGATAATATTCGAAACCTGAAATAAAGGAATGATCCACATCTAAGACAGGAATATCTCTCTTTCGGAGCTCATTCTGTAAATACTCGGCCAGATGACTTTTTGCGGTTTTGTATCGTTCTGCTGTTCCAGGAGCAAAATCTTTCCCGACTAATTTTTCAACCCTTTCATTGTGCTCTTGAAAGATTTCCAATAACATTTTTGAGGGTTTATCCACACCTAGGTAAGAGTTCTTAATGGAAACTGCGGTCAACGGTCGGCCTTTGTCTTTTAATTTGTCCGCATGCCGAAATAGGTCGGTACGTATTTTCATTAATTGCGAATTCAGTTGACGCACTTCTTGAGAGAACCCCAATACCTTTCCATTGGTGGCATCCCAAGTGTTGGGATAAATTTTGCGACCTGTGCTGAATTCCGAACGCTTTCCATTTACCGTGATTCTGATATAGATCATTGCCCGGCCAACTTTGTCGGTTTTATGCTTTTTGATGTAGAATAAGAGAGATAACATAAAAGGGACACCTATTTTAACATTATTTTCCTTGAAATTAGTAAAAAAAAATTAAAATATAATCTTTGTAATATACTGAATAACAATATTTTAAATGATATTAGGTGTCCCTTTTTGGTTAGATTGTAGGTGACACCGAATTGGGCACCTATTAGAATGAAATTAAATGATATCATTTGATATCAAAAAAAATAAAAACCCTGTAAATCAATAATTTACAGGGTTTTTTGTTTTGAGATGATGTCTCTCAGCGGAGGAAGAGGGATTCGAACCCCCGGAGGTGTGACCCTCAACAGTTTTCAAGACTGCCGCATTCGACCACTCTGCCATTCCTCCTTAGCGGGTGCAAATATAAAACCCTTTTTTTATCTTTCACAAACTTTTAAAGCTTAATTCCTATTTGAATTTCTAGGCTTAATACTTGCAGGCCTTCAAATCCTTAGGGGGCGGAATCCAATCGAATTGTTACTTGAATACAATTACTCATAAATTACTCATTGAGTGTGGACTTCTTTCATTGGTTTTATTTTTATATTGGTAGTCCATAGATTTGTTTTGCATCTGTATGAGCAAGCTGTGCGGCATGAAAAAAAGGAGCCAACGTACAAAGCAGCAGCGTTCTAACGCATGCATTGCTTTTTTTCCAACGCACTGACAGAAATTGAATAAATGACATTACAAGAATACATTGACAACTTAGACAAAAGGTACAGACTTGGAAACGCAACAGAACATACGTTTCGTGGCGACTTACAGCAACTTTTGGAAAGTTTGGTGCCGACTATCAGAGCGACCAACGAACCGAAAAGACAGAGTTGTGGAGCACCTGACTACATTTTGACTAAAAAAGATATTCCCGTTGGATTTATTGAAGCGAAAGACATAGGCGACAAAGACCTAGACGGCACAAAGAAAACAGGAAACAAGGAGCAATTTGACCGCTACAAGGCATCTCTAAACAATTTGATTTTTACGGACTACATTAATTTTCATCTATACCGAGAAGGCGAATTCATTACCAAAATTTCCATTGGAGAACTATTCCCCTCCTCGGAAGGAGGGGTGTCCGCAGGACGGGGTAGTATTAAACCTTTACCTGAGAACTTTGGCAACTTTGAAAATCTAATCAAAGACTTTTGCGTTCACGTGGGGCAAACGATAAAAAGCTCAAAAAAATTAGCGGAAATGATGGCGGGCAAGGCCCGCTTGCTGTCTGATATTATTGAAAAGTCGTTGACCAGTGATGAAGAAAACCAAGAAAACAGTACGCTAAAAGAGCAAATGTTGGCTTTCAAGCAAATTCTGATTCACGACATAACACCGCAAGGTTTTGCAGACGTTTACGCTCAAACCATTGCTTACGGAATGTTTGCGGCTCGTTTGCACGACCCTACTTTGGATAATTTTAGCAGACAAGAAGCGGCTGAACTGATTCCAAAATCCAATCCTTTCTTGCGAAAACTGTTTGGCTACATAGCCGGACCAGATATAGACGACCGTATCAAATGGGTTGTTGAGAATCTTTCAGAAATCTTCTTGGCGTGTAACGTAGAAGAAATTTTAAAGAATTATGGGAAATCCACGAAAATGGAAGACCCGATCATTCATTTTTACGAAACGTTCCTAAGTGAATACGACCCAAAATTGCGTAAGTCTCGTGGTGTTTGGTACACACCGCAACCCGTTGTAAATTTCATTGTTCGAGCAGTTGACGACATTCTAAAAACGGAATTTGATTTACCGCAAGGACTTGCCGACACCAGCAAAACAACCATAAAAGTAAACACCCAAACCGCAGACAAACGTTCTACAACAGGCTACAAGCAACAAGAAATAGAGACACATCGTGTCCAGATTCTTGACCCAGCCACAGGAACAGGGACTTTTTTGGCAGAAGTGGTAAAACATATTCACAAAAAGTTTCAAGGACAACAAGGCATTTGGAGCAATTATGTAGAAACGCATTTATTACCACGCTTGAACGGTTTTGAGTTACTAATGGCAAGTTATGCCATGGCACATTTAAAGTTGGATTTGCTATTAAAAGAAACAGGCTACAACAATTCCCTTCCTTCAGGAGGGGTGCCCGCAGGGCGGGGTGGTAACCAACGCCTACGCGTGTACTTAACCAACAGTTTAGAAGAACACCACCAAGACACGGGAACGCTATTTGCCAATTGGTTGAGTACAGAAGCCAATGAAGCCAACCACATCAAACGAGATACACCAGTAATGTGTGTCATTGGAAATCCGCCATATAGCGGAGAAAGTGCCAATAAAGGCGAATGGATTATGAGCCTAATGGATGATTACAAAAAAGAACCAGGCGGAAAAGAAAAACTAAAAGAACGAAACCCAAAATGGATAAATGATGATTATGTAAAGTTTTTGCGATATGGCCAGCATTTTATTGAAAAAAATGGAAGTGGTGTTTTGGCTTTTATCAATCCACACGGATTTTTAGATAATCCAACTTTTAGGGGAATGCGTTGGCATTTGCTTAAAACTTATGATAAAATCTACACCATAGATTTACACGGCAACAGCAAGAAAAAAGAAACCGCACCAGACGGAAGTGCTGACACTAATGTTTTTGATATTCAACAAGGAGTTTCAATTAACGTTTTTGTAAAAACAGGAAAGAAAAAGCCAAGCGAATTAGGTAAAGTTTTTCATTATGATTTATATGGCAAACGTGATTTTAAATACGATTTTTTAAATGAAAACTCAATCCAAACTATTGGTTTTAATGAATTACCAAATGTAGCACCCATGTATTTGATGGTGTTAAAGGATTTTGAAGCAAAAGTAACTTATGATAAAGGTTTTTCGGTAAACGATTTGTTTTTAATAAATGGTGTTGGATTAACCACTGCACACGATGAGTTTGTAATTAGAGAAAGTAAAACAGAATTATTAGATTTTTATAAAAAATTTCAGGCGTCACCAAGAAATGATGAATTTTTACATAAAGAATTTAACGTAAGAAAAAAAACAGGTTGGGATATTTTGCAAGGATATGATAATATCAAAAATGAAACTGATTTAAGTAAATATATCGAACCTATTTCTTATAGACCTTTTGATAATCGTTATGTTTTTTATGAAGATAAATTAGTTTGGCGAACAGTAAGAAAGGTTATGCAACACTTAATTAACGGTGATAATATTGGCTTAGTAAGTGCAAGAAGCAATAAGTCTGAAACTTGTGACCATTTTTACATCTCAAAAAATATAATGGAAACTAAATGTGGTGAGAGAACTACACAATCGGCAATTTTTCCACTTTACCTCTACCCAGAAACCAACGGTCAACAAAGCATTGACCAATCAGACACTTCGCCAAGCTCAGTGCAGGGGCGAACACCAAATCTAAACCCTGATATTGTAAAGGAAATAGCGGAGCAATTAGGCTTAACATTTACCAACGAAAAATTCCCCTCCAGTGGAGGGGTGGCTGAAAGCCGGGGTGGTAAAAAAGGTCGTAGAAATACCCAAAACTACATGAACCTACCCTACAACCCAAAACTAAAAGGTAGAGCAAGAGAGCTGCGCCAAGCAGGTAATTTATCGGAAGTTCTATTTTGGAATCAGGTTAAAAACAAACAATTTAAAGGCTTCGATTTTGACCGTCAAAAAATAGTTGGAAACTACATAGTCGATTTTTTCTGTACCAATTGCAATGTAGTTATAGAGATTGATGGTAGCAGCCACGATAATAAAGTTGAATATGATGCAGAAAGGGACTCATTTTTAGAAGGTTTAGGATTAACGGTTATTCATATTCCTGTTAAAGAGGTTATGAATAATATGAGTGGGGTAATACAGATGCTTATTGACCACCCCGCCCTAAAGGGCACCCCTCCAAAGGAGGGGAATGTAGCGCCTATAAACGAAGAAAATAGTACGTTTGCCCCAATTGATATTTTAGATTACATCTATGCGGTTTTACATTCGCCAAGTTACCGAGAGAAATACAAAGAGTTTTTAAAAATAGATTTTCCGAGAGTTCCCTACCCAAAAGACAAAAATACCTTTTGGCAATTGGTGGAATTGGGCGGAGAAATACGCCAAATCCATTTATTGGAAAGTCCAAAAGTGGATCAATACATTACACAATATCCAATAGATGGCGACAATGTGGTTGGCAAACCCAAATACAAAGACGGTAAAGTTTACATCAACGACACGCAATATTTTGACAATGTTCCTCAAACAGCTTGGGAGTTTTACATTGGTGGTTATCAACCCGCCCAAAAATGGCTAAAAGACCGTAAAGACCGCAAATTGGAGTTTGACGACATTTTGCACTATCAAAAAATCATTGTGGCACTTTCAGAAACGGACAGGTTGATGAAAGAAATAGACAAAATCAATATTGAATAAGATGCCAACCCAAATATACGCCCGCTACCTTTCGCATCATTTCGAGTGGTATTGATCAACTTACAGCCACCAGTAATGCTCCGGCTACAGTCAGCACAGGAAGGTAGCGAGAATGGCCCATTATACCACTTCTTCCTTTTTGCTATCACCTTTTATTTTAGTTAATAACCCAATTCGGGCTTTTTATTGGCACCGCCAAAGGGTTTAATACTCCGAGGCTTGCTTCGAAATTAAAAATTTGTTTCCTGCGAATGCCTCGTGGGCTTGCCCCGAGGTAGTTTACTTAAATATTCCTCAATCGCATATGTTAACACATGTTAAATAAAACATAACTTTTTTTAAAAAAAGGGTTTTAGGCCTAGCTTTGAAAGACCAAGAAAATCAAACTACCAGGGTTACACCATGAAATTCAAATATGTCATGTATATACTTCTCGCTGTAGGGTTGGGAGGTCTTATTATGTATCGTATCGATGCCAATGCCACTATTGGAAAAACGTCAAAACCATCCCCAGAATCCACTAAAACCAAGGTGCGGGGAATGGTCCTGACCCCCAGAAAATTCGATGATAACATCTCGCTTTCCGGCACCTTGGAGGCCAATGAACAAATAGAAATCCGGAGCGAGGTTTCGGGCATTGTGAAGGGCATCAACTTTCAGGAAGGCAGTAAAGTGGGCCAGGGCCAAGTGCTGTTTCGGGTGGACGATATATAACTACAGGCGCAACTGTCAAAAGCCAGAACGGCTGAAAAGCTGGCTTCTGAAAATGAACGAAGGGCCCAGCTTTTGTTGGACAAACAGGCCATCAGTCAGGAGGAATATGACATCGCCAGTGCGGATTTTAAATCGGCAAGTGCAGAAACATCCCTTATTTCCGCGCAACTCTCCAAAACCGTTATTCGGGCCCCATTTTCGGGAACGATAGGGCTACGTTCCATTTCGGTGGGCACCTACGTAACGCCTACCACGCCTGTGGCCAAACTGGTGAATACGAGCAAACTGAAAATTACCTTTTCCATTCCGGAAAAATATGCCTCCCAGATCCGGGAAGGCTCCAACCTTACCTTCAAGACTTCCGATGCCGCCAAGGACTATACCGCCACCATCTACGCCATAGAACCCGAAGTTGAGATTGCCACGCGGACGCTCAGAATGCGGGCCATTGCGGATAACTTGGACGGTACGTTGTATCCGGGGGCCTATGCCAATGTGGTCTTGCCTTTGCAGACGGTGAATGATGCGCTTTTGGTCCCTTCCGAAGCCTTGATACCCGTACAGAACGGAAAGAAAATTTTTGTGGCTGAAAATGGAAAGGCCAAGGAAGTAGATGTGGAGATAGGTGCCCGTACGGGATCGGAGGTTCGTGTTTTGAACGGATTGCGTGTTGGCGATACCGTATTGACCTATGGGGTGATGGCCCTAAAGAATGGGGCCCCCGTAACCGTTGAACTAGAGGAACCGGAATTAAACCCAGCGGAATAATGAACCTGTCTACCCTCAGCATAAAAAGACCTGTCCTTACCATAGTAATGAACGTTACTATTGTTTTGTTCGGTATCATTGGTTATACCTATTTGGGGATACGGGAGTTCCCGTCCATAGACCCCGCGCAGGTATCCGTGCGCACCAATTATGCCGGTGCCAACGCGGATATCATCGAGTCACAGATCACGGAACCTTTGGAAAAGGCCATTAATTCTATCGATGGCATTAGGAACATTACCTCTTCCAGTGTACAGGGTTCTAGTTCCATAAGTATCGAATTTAACCTCGACAAGAATTTAGAGGATGCGGCAAATGATGTGCGGGACAAGGTTTCTCAGGCCATACGCAGTCTGCCTGACGATCTGGACGCTCCGCCGGTCGTTTCCAAGTCCGATGCCGATGCCCAACGTATCCTTTCCATGACGGTGCAAAGTGATGACAAGAATATTCTGGAGCTGTCCGACTATGCCGAAAATGTCATTACCCCAAGGATTGAGACCATTCCGGGCGTTAGCAGTGTGCAAATCTGGGGACAGCGCAGGTATGCCATGCGTTTATGGATAGATCCCTTAAAACTGGCCTCGTATGGATTGACGGTGGCCGATGTTCGCAACGCCCTGTTGGCGCAAAATGTGGAATTGCCATCTGGAAAATTGACCGGTGCCAATACGGAGCTCGCGGTGAAGACCATTGGCAACCTGCAAACGGAGGAAGAGTTCAATAATATCATTATTAGGGCCGATGGCGAAAAATTGGTCCGACTTAGCGATATTGGTAGGGCGACCTTGGAAGGTGAGAACATGGAGACCAAAATGAGCGATTCCGGCCAGCCTATGGTCGCCACAGCGGTCATTCCCCAGCCGGGCACCAACTATTTGGAAATTGCCGAGGCTTTCTATCAGGAATACGAAAAACTGAAAAAGGACCTGCCCGAAGGTTTCAAGCTCAATGTAGTCATTGACGACACCGTTTTTGTGAAGCGGGCGGTCACCGAAGTGGGGGAAACCTTGCTGATTTCCATTATCCTGGTCATCCTGGTCATTTACCTATTCTTTAGGAACTGGTCCATGGCCCTGCGGCCCTTGATCGATATACCGGTCTCCCTGATTGCCACATTCTTTATTATGTGGTTGTTCGGCTTCTCCATCAACGTGCTTACGCTGTTGGCCATCGTACTGGCCACCGGCCTTGTGGTGGATGATGGTATTGTGGTCACCGAGAATATTTATAAAAAAGTGGAGGAGGGGATGAGTCCCATTGAGGCAGCCATTAAAGGATCTAACGAGATTTTCTTTGCGGTTATTTCCATATCCATTACCCTGGCGGCGGTTTTTCTTCCAGTGATATTTTTAGAAGGTTTTGTGGGTAGATTGTTTCGGGAATTTGGGGTGGTGCTGGGTGCGGCGGTACTGGTATCGGCCTTTGTGTCGCTTTCCTTGACTCCTATGTTGAACGCCTATTTGATCAAACCCGGAAAACAGAAACAGTCCAAATTCTATCATTTTACGGAAAAGTATTTTATAAAAATGAACGAAGCCTATGCGGAGAGCTTACGAGGGTTCATGAAACGGAAATGGCTGAGTTTTCCCATATTGATCGGATGTTTGGGACTCATAGCCCTCTTCTATATCCTTTTGCCAAAAGAAACGGCCCCCTATGACGATCGTAGCTTTGTACGCTTGAACGTGACCGCGCCGGAGGGTTCTTCCTATGAATATATGGACCGATTGATGACCGATATCACCGAACTAATCAACGATTCCATACCGGAAAAAAAGGTGAGTCTGGTTTTGACTTCCCCGGGGTTCGGATCTTCCTCGGTCAACAGTGGCAGGGCCAATGTCGCCCTTGTGGACCCTAGTGAAAGGGAACGTTCCCAGCATGAAATTGCCGAGGATTTGGGTAGATGGGTCAAGGCCTATGTAGGCGGAAAGTCGAATGTATCCGAAAGGCCCACTATTTCTGTGAACAGAAGGGGCGGTCCCCCCATACAATTTATTATTCAGGCACAGAATTTTGAAAAATTGGAGGAAAAAATCCCTTTGTTTATGGCCCAGGCGGAGCAGGATGAAACCTTTTCGTTTGTAGATGTAAACCTAAAGTTCGACAAGCCGGAGATTTATGTGAACATCGATCGGGAAAAGGCGGAGACTTTGGGCGTTTCGGTACGGGATGTGGCCCAGACCTTGCAATTGTCCTTGAGCGGCCAACGCTTTGGATACTTTCTGATGAACGGAAAGCAGTACCAGGTCATTGGTCAGTTCGACAAAAAGGACCGCGACGCGCCCGTGGATTTGACCTCTATTTTCGTAAAGAACGACGCCGGCTTATTGATCCAATTGGATAATCTCGTGGAAACCGTAGAGCATAGTAGTCCGCCACAATTATACCACAACAACCGATACATGTCGGCCACGGTTTCGGCGAACCTGGCACCCGGTAAAACCATCAATGACGGTATCGAGGCCATGGAAGCCATCAAGGACAAAGTCTTGGATGAAACCTTCACCACGGATTTGGGTGGGGAGTCCCGGGATTTTGTAGAAAGTAGTTCCAATACGCTTTTTGCCTTTGGCCTGGCCCTATTGCTAATATTTCTGATTTTGGCCGCACAATTCGAAAGTTTTATAGATCCCTTTATTATCATACTCACCGTGCCCATGGCCGTTGCCGGTGCCATGTTTTCCCTGTGGCTTTTTGGTCAGTCTTGGAACATTTTTAGTCAAATAGGGACCATTATGCTGATAGGATTGGTTACCAAAAACGGGATATTGATCGTGGAGTTTGCCAACCAACTTAGGGAACAGGGCATGTCCAAACACGAAGCTATCTTTAAGGCTTCTGAATCTCGATTGAGACCTATTTTAATGACCAGTTTGACCATCGCCCTAGGGGCATTGCCCATCGCCTTGTCCCTGGGAGCGGCCTCTAACAGTAGAATAGGTATGGGGGTCGTCATCATTGGAGGAACACTATTTTCGTTGGTTCTTACCTTGTTCGTGATTCCGGCCCTGTATTATTTATGGTCGAAGGATAGGGTGGAGCGACCAGAGTTCAAAGTTTTAGAAACCTATTAAAATGCCAAACCGAATACTTTTAAGTTCATTAGTTATTTTTTTGAACGTTTTTTTGATTACCGCACAAGAGGTGTTGACCATTGATGAAACAGTAAAGTTGGCCTTGGAAAACAATTTCCAGATCATCACCGCCGCAAACGACTTGAAAATTGATGAATATGGGGTGAGTCCTAGATATGCGGGCATGCTACCTTCCGTGCAGGCCAGTGTTACGGACAATAATAGAACCACAAACCTGTCCCAAGTACGTTTGGACGGTACCGTACAGGAATTGGATAACGCCGTAAACAACAGCCTGAACTATGGTGTAGCCTTGGATTGGACCCTTTTTGACGGACTTAGGATGTTCGCGAATTATGAGCAGTTGAAGGAAAACAGAAAGTTGGGGGATGCAGAACTGAAACAGGTCATACTGTCTACGGTAGGCGCCGTGATGATTACCTATTACGACCTGGTACAGCAGCAGCAGCAACTTACCGCTTTGGACAGTACGATACTTATTTCAAAACAAAGGGTGGAACTGGCCCAGAATCGGTTTACCATAGGCAAAGCCTCCAAATTGGAAGTATTGAATGCCCAAGTGGATTTGAATACGGACGAAACCTTGATGCAGCGCCAAAAGGAATTGTATGTCAATACCAAGATTCGGCTAAACCAACAACTGGCGCGTGACCTGGAAACCGATTTTGAGGTGGCCCCGGAAATTTTTGTGGACGAATCCTTGCTTTTGGATGAACTTCAAACCATGGTCCTGAGCGAAACCCCGCAATTATTGGTCTCGCAAATTAGCAAACGAATTTCCGAGCTGGAATTAAAACAGATTAAGGCGGCAAGGCTACCAACCATAACCGCTACCACGGGATATATCATTAGTGAGTCCGAATCAAGTTTGGGATTCATTACATCCTCAAACTCCAAAGGTTTTAGCTATGGTTTTGGTGCCACGCTAAATTTATTTGACGGGTTCAACCAAAATAGGGACGAGAAGATAGGGAAGTTGCAGATAGAGAATGCCGAAGTTGCTATCGCGCAACAGGAACAGGATTTATTGGCCACCTTGGGAACTACCTACCAAACGTACCTAACCAATGTAAGTTTGATAGAACTCGAAGGCAATAATGAGGCCATTGCCAAGGAAAATATGGATATCACGGTCGAGAAATACAGGATTGGAATCATTCCTCCCATTGAGTTCAGAACGGCCCAGTTGAACTATATCAATGCCAAGGTGCGCTTCAGCAACGCCAAATTTCAGGCAAAACTCTCCGAAATCATCCTTAAACAACTGGCCGGAAATCTGTCGATCTAACCCCTAATATGGTTTAGGATTAATCCATCACAAACTTGAATCCTGCAGTTATGATGTAGGAGGTAAAGGTGGTATCCCGATCGTATTTGTAAAATTTCAGGTCTATACCCTTTAGGCCGAATTCCCAAATGTGCAGTTGCGTAAAAATATCGGTGTAGGAAGCCCCAAAGCCCAATTGGTTTGCATTATATTCGGACAGGTCATAGTCCGAAGTATAAAATTCCTGTGTCGATAGATGGGTTTCATAGGGGCCAAAGTAGTCCGCTGCCGTTTGATTGTAAAAACGATAGGACGGGTAGAGGGTGAATTTATCCGAAATCTTTACGGGGACTTCTACGCTGGCCGTATGGGAATTGATGCCCCAATCGTCAAAATAGTATCGGTAAAAGGTACGAACGGTTATCAATTCGTTTACGAACCAGTTCAATCTTCCGCCCATGGCAATTTTGGTACGGGTATCGGGAAGTCTTTCCACATCATCGGCCAACTGAAAATCTTCTATAAAGGAATTGGCCACATCACTAAAGTAGACCCGCTGGAACGGGGTGGACAATAGGCCCTGCTGTTGAACCACATCCAAGTCCAAAGAGCCTTGAAGGTTCCTGTGCAGTATCTGTGAGAAACCCATCCCCAAGGAATAGGAATTCCTGTTGGTTTTATCGAACTCGGTGAAATTGGGATTGTAATTGACATTTCCCGTAATCTCCGTAGGTCTAAAGAAACCAATGCCATTGGCTCCAAAAGCCCTTAATTCAAAGGGATAAATGGTATTCCAGGAATCCAGGTATACATTCGCCTTTAAGCTTACTTCCGTGTTCTTTTCGTTAAAAAGCCTGGAATAGCTTCCGCCGAATCCCAAGGAGAAATAATCATATTCCGAGGATACGGACAGCATACCTGAAACGATGTTATTTCGGTCATCCGAACTATGCGTATAGGAACCCGTAAGGTTGACCCATACATCGCCGCTTGAGGCACCGGAACTTGCCACAAAGGGATCAGCACGCTGGCCTCCGTCAAAAGGGTCTATGTTACTAGACGATGCCGAGGTATACGCAGAAACCCCCGCATCTATGGTGAGTACATCATCATCGTTTAAAGGAATGGATACCACAAAAGTTCCCGTGGCATCCGTAAGTTGTTCGGTACCAATACCCCCACTTACGGCGGCGTTGTCGCCATCCTGTGAGTAGTAGCTGGTAAGGAAGTCTACCTCCGTGGTTTCCAATACTCTTTTTTTATATTGGGTATCGTTTTGGTTGTCTTGGGCAAATGCGATGCTGCCAAGTAATCCCAAGAATAGGGCAAAATAGTTTCTGTAAAATGTCATGGACAAGTGCTTGTTTTCAATAGGTTAGTTGCAGCCACAGCCTCCGCCGGTTTTTCCGCCGTTGGCGCCTGCCGCGGCCTCCCTGTAGGAATGCATGGTCGTGACGTTTCGGTCACAGGGTTTTTCGGCCAAGATCATATCTGGGTCGTTGATGTTGACCTTGTCGTATTCCTTGAGCACCGTACAACTACCAAAGGAAATGGCCATGATGGCCAATACTAGCAATTTTTTTATCATAGTTTGTCTATTTCAATATTATCGGATTTTGAAATGTTTCCTTTTTCATCGATGATGATACATTCCACTTTGGGCAGTTGGTTTATCCTATCCAATCCAATCTCCTTTCCCATCACAAAAACGGAGGTGGCCAAGGCATCTGCCAATTCCGCTTTGGGCGCAAAAACGGTTACGCTTATGATTCCCGTAGAAGGGTACCCCGTTCTGGGGTCGATGATATGGGCATACCGTTTGCCATTAAAGGTAACATAACGTTCATAGTCACCAGAGGTGACCACGGCACCGTCCGTAATGGGCAACAAAGCAAAGACCTTGTTTTTGTTCATGGGATTGGTAATGGCCACTTTCCAAGATTCCCCATCAGGCTGTTTTCCCCAGGTATTCATATCTCCGGAGGCATTTATGATGCCTGCGGGAACGCCTCTATCCATCAACAGTTGTTTTGCTTTATCCGCCGCATATCCCTTGCCGATGGCCCCAAAACCTATTTTCATTCCGGGAAGTTTTAGAAAAACGGTTTGCGCCACCGGATCTAGAACGATGTTCTGAAAACCCACCTTGGCAACGGAGGATTTTATTTCCTCCTCGGAAGGCATTGTTTTCATACTTCCATCGAATTTCCAGATACGATCCATAGAGGCATAACTGATATCAAAGGCACCATCCGTTAATTTGGAAATACCAATGGCCCTTTTGATCAATTCATACAGCTCAGATTCCACCTTAACAGGTTTGATACCGGCATTTTTGTTTATTTCCGATGTTCTGGAATTGGGATCCCAGGAGGATATCAGCTTTTCAATGCGGGTAATCTCATCGACGGCCAGATCCATATAGCTATTGGCAGTGGCGGAATCATTGGCAACGACCGTAAGGTCAAACCTACTTCCCATTAATTTAAGGGTGCGTTGATAGTTCCGCTGTGAAAAAATCACGGTGGACATCATCAAAACCCCTATGAATATGTACTTCCTCAAATTATTCGGTAAAGGAATCCAAAAGCTGCATGTATTCCTTGGGATTCATTTTTTTGTAACTGGTCTCACCCTTCACCTTTCCCTGCTCGTCCAGAACGACCACAAAAGGGAAGATGCCGTTTTTGTTGTATTTCTCGGCAAGTTTGGCATTTGCCTCAGCTTGTTCTTTAGGCAGGGCATTCTGCTTCTTTCTGGGAAAGTCCACCTGTAACATGACATAATGGTCCTTGGCATAGGATTTAAATTCCTCCGTACTCCAAACTTCCCGGTCCAACTTAATACACGGAGCGCACCAATCCGAACCTTGAAAAACCAAGATAATCGGCTTGTGCCCATCTTTTGCAATCTGCTGTGCTTCCTTAAAATCTTTATGCCATTCTTGGGCACATGTGGAGGCCATACCTAAAAGGAAAACGATGGCTAACAAGTTTATCTTACTATTCATTACTCTTTTTGTTTATCCCTTTGTCAATAAGTATTCCAAAAGCTTTCAATTTCTACCTTAAAAAATCACACTCCGATCAGGTTAAAGGTTCCTTTGGTCAAAAATTGTGATTTTGGTGCAAAGCTTTCTGTTTCCTGTAGGATCGAAAAACCGTCATGCTCTTCTTTTATGGTAACTTCTTTTTGTGAAAAATAATATGTATCCCCTTCCTTTTTTTCGAGAACCAATACATTGGCCGTATCATCAATAGTTACGATAGCCTCGCTGGGCAAAGCCTTTGCCTGGATATTATCGGTAATGATTTGGGCTTCCACGAACATTCCAGTTAAGAAATTTTCCTTGTCCTCGTCCTCCAAATGGCCATGTACTTTGATAGTCCTATTTTCATCAATGGAAGTGCCTACCAAATGTACTTCCGCATTAAAAGTATCGCCAGAGGCTTCCGGTATCTTAAAGGTAATTCTTTGACCTTTTTTCACTTTCATGATATCCTTTTCAAAAACCGATAACTCCAAGTGCACATGATCGTTATTGATGATTTCCATAATGGAGGACGCCGGCGAAACATACGAGCCCCTGGAAACATTCACTTTGGTAATGCTACCGGAAATAGGTGCCTTAATGGAAACCGATGACACAATAGTGCCGTTTTTCACCTGTTCCGGTGAGATGTTGAGCATGGTCAATTGCTTTTCCAAGCCTGTATGCCGGGCTACGGCGGATTTATAATCACTCTCCGATTTCAAAAAATTCTTTTGGGAGGTAATATTTTCATCGGACATAATTTTGTGTCTTTCATACTCTGCCTTTAAAAAGGTAAGTTGCTCGTTTACCTCCAAATACTGTTGCTGCAGGTTCACGAATTCCGGATTCTCCAAGGTCACCAACGTTTGTCCCTTGCTCACTTTATCACCGATCAAAAAGGGAGTCGTTCTAATATACCCTCCCATGGTCGCGGTTAGAACGGCCCTGTTTTCTGGCGGTACGTCTATCATGCCGTTCACACTTACCCTGATCGGAAAGGATTTTTCTTCTATAGCGCCCATTTTCATGCCCAGTTGGTCATATTGTACCTGCGTTACTTCTATAAAAGAGGATGTTGCAGATGCTGCTGAAGTTTCGTTGGTACTGCTTTTTTCGCCACATCCTGTGACGCCCGCTAGAAGCGCCAATATCAGAAAATAATATATATATGATTTCATGGTGTACTGTTTATAAGGTTAAGTAATTGATGGCAATTACCGTGGAATTATATTCTTTGAGTTTATTTAGATATTCTAGTTTTAAGTCGTAGGCGCTTTCCAGGCTTTGTATGTATTGATAAAAGTCGATTTCCCCATTTTGAAAACTACCGTTGGCCATTTTTAAAATTTCATCGGATAAAAGGTTACCCTCATTTTCATAGTATTCCAAGGATTTGGAAAGCACCTGAAGTTGCTTTTTTAAAGTGGTCAATTTTGTTTGAAGCTGTATCTCATAATCCGTATAGGCGGCCTCGGCACTTTGTTCGGCAATTTTTGCCGATTTTATCCTTGAGGCCTTTCCCCCAAAAAACAAGGGAATCTTAAGACCTAATTGGTAACCATGCAGGTTTCCGCTGAGTCCGTCGTTGGTGCCTTGAAAATATTCCACGCCAATATCAGGGAGCAATTGCTGGTTTTCCAGATTCTTCTGGGCCTGTTTTAAATCGATTTGATTTTGATAAAAGGAGATCTCTGGAATCGATGCAATGGCAACATCCTTCATGGGAACCTTTAATTGGGGTGCTTCGGCAATAACGATGCTGTCCTGGGACTGGATAATTTTCATCAAATTCTGATAGCTGATTTCCACATTTCGTTCCGCCTCGGCATATTTTAGTTGGATTTGCCGTTGCTTTGAGGTCGCCGTAATCTTTTCTAGGTAATTGGTCTCACCCAGTTCAAAACGTCTGTTGGCCATTTGGGAAAAGTTGCCATAAAGACTGTCCAATAGGTTAAGAACATTGGCCATTTCCCGCGCGACCTGATATTCATAGTATCCGGACACTACCTGTTTTTCCAAGTTCTTGGTTTGGATATCATACGTGCTTTTAGCAACATTGTATAACCCCTTGTTCACCCTTCGTTTTGAAAAATAAACCGTAGGGAAACTAAAACCTTGGGCAATGCCAAAGACTTTCAAAGGCAAATTATTAAGGGCCAAATTATTTTCGTCATAGGAGTAGTACACATCCGTTTTTTCAAAATCAAAGGCACTGTTCACAAAAGCATCCGAAGCTTCCATACCCAATTGATGTGCCTTTAGACCCGCATTGTTTTCAATCGCCATGGGTATCAATGTCTCCAAATTCTTGGGCGGTTCCTGGGCTTTCACCTGAAATGGCCCAAAAAGGACCAAAAGACCTATAATAAGATTGGTCTGTTTTGAAAGGTCCATACCTTTTCTCTCTATATGACTGCTTAGGTAGGAATACAAAACAGGTAACACTACAAGGGTCAAAATGGTCGCGGTGATGAGTCCGCCAATGACAACGGTAGCCAGGGGACGCTGTACCTCGGCCCCTGCATTGGTAGAAATGGCCATGGGAAGAAAGCCTAAGGCCGCGGCCGAAGCCGTCAAAAGAACCGCCCTAAGCCTATCCTTGGCCCCTTCTTTGATCAAATCGTTTATATCTTTGAATTTGCCAGATGCTTTCAATTCCTTAAAATGTTCGATCAATACAATTCCATTCAGTACGGCAATACCAAAAAGGGCAATAAAACCCACCCCGGCAGAAATACTAAAAGGCAAACCTCTGACCCACAATAACAATACGCCTCCAACGGCCGCCAATGGAATGGCTGAATAGATCATAAGAGCTTCTTTTACGGATTTGAAAGCAAAGTAAAGAAGAATGAAAATTAAGATCAAGGCAATAGGTACCGCAATCATCAACCTTGCTTTGGCACTTTGCAGATTTTCAAACTGTCCTCCATAGGTAATGGAATAGCCCACGGGAAGTTTTACGTTATCATCGATCAGTTTCCGTACATCGTCCACAACGGATTGCAAATCCCTGTTTCGCACGTTGATTCCTACAACGATTCGCCTTTTTGTATCGTCCCTTGATATCTTGGCCGCACCTTTTTGATAGGTAATTTCCGCCAATTCGCTCAAAGGTATTTTGCCTCCAGTGGGTAGGTCCACATATAGATTCTTTAGGTTATCGATATCCTGCCGTTTTTTACTGTCTAGCCTAACGACCAAATCGAATCTCTTTTCGCCTTCAAAAACACTGCCTGCCGTCTTACCGGCAAACCCCATGGAAATCATATCGTTCAATTCTTGGATGTTGAGACCGTACCGGGCAATCTTAGATCGATTGTATTTTACGTTCATTTCTGGAAGTCCGGCTATTTTTTCTACGGAAATATCGGCCGCACCAGGGACATTTTGAATCAGGTCTCCTATTTCCTTTCCTTTTTTGGCAAGAATGTCCAAGTTTTCTCCGAAAATCTTGATGGCAATATCGGCACGTACCCCCGTAATCAGTTCATTGAAACGCATTTCAATGGGTTGTGTAAATTCAACCTCCATACCCGGTATTATGGACAAGGCTTCTTTGAATTTATCGGCCAATTCATCCTTGGATTCCGCCGAGGTCCATTCACTTTTTGGATTTAATACGATAATAACATCACTTTCCTCCATGGACATAGGGTCTGTAGGAACTTCTGCCGCACCGATCCTTGTAACCACTTGTTCAACTTCTGGAAACTGGTCCAAAAGAATACGCTCTATCTCTGTGGTGATTTCGACCGTGTTGCTTAGGGAAGTACCTGTTTTTAGTACTGGTTGTATCACAAAATCCCCCTCGTCCAAAGTGGGCACAAATTCACCTCCCATGGACATATAAAGTGAAACGGCAATCGCTAAGAGCGCTGCGGCAATACCCAGGACCAATTTTTTACTGCGCAATGCCCAGTCAATTATAGGGTCGTACTTTTTGGTCAGCCAATTCATCAAGCGAACGGAAATGTTTTTGTCCGTGGTCTTGGAGGGTTTTAAAAAGAGAGAAGATACCACCGGTACATAGGTAAAGCACAAAAGCATGGCACCGATCAAGGCAAAGCTAAAGGTCAATGCCATGGGCTTGAACATCTTACCTTCAACACCACTCAAGGATAGGATGGGAATGAAGACGATGAGGATGATGAGCTGCCCAAATATGGCAGAGTTCATCATTTTAGTGGCCCCGGTATAGGTTATTCCATCCCTAAGCTCCTGTTGTTCGCTTTTGGTCAGCCCTTCTAGTTCAGCCCGTTTCTTGGTTACATTGAAGGCGATAAACTCCACGATGATCACGGCACCGTCAATAATGATTCCAAAATCAATGGCTCCCAAACTCATCAAATTCGCATCTACGCCAAAGATATACATGAGCGAAAGGGCAAAAAGCAGGCACAAGGGAATAACGGAGGCCACTACAAGACCGGAACGGAAATTTCCGAGCAATAATACCACAACGAAAATTACGATCAAACATCCCAGTATCAGGTTTTCCGTAACCGTAAAGGTAGTTTTGGCAATGAGTTCACTTCGATCTAGAAAGGCATTGATATATACTCCTTCAGGTAAGGATTTTGAAATATTGTCAACACGTTCCTTTACCGCTTCAATGACCTTTTTGGAATTGGCATCCTTTAGCATCATTACCTGGCCCAAAACTTTTTCGCCTTCCCCATTTCCGGTAATGGCACCAAAACGGATAGCGTTTCCAAAGCCGACCGTGGCAACATCCTTGATATAAACAGGAACCTCGCCATCATTTTTAACGACGATGTTTTCTATATCCTTAAGGGAGCTGACAAGACCTTCGCCCCTAATGAAAAATGCTTGGTTTACCTTTTCGATATATCCGCCTCCGGCTACGCTATTGTTGGATTCCACTGCCTTAAATACCTCTTGGGAACTAATGTTCATGGCATTGAGTTTCTCCGTATTTATGGCCACTTCATACTGTTTTAAAAAGCCTCCCCAAGTATTTACTTCAACGACACCGGGTATTCCAGAGAGTTGTCTTTTTACTATCCAATCCTGTATCGTCCTTAGATCCTCTGCGGTATATTGGTCTTTGTATTCGGGCTTTACATCAAGAATGTACTGGTATATTTCACCCAAACCCGTAGTAATTGGGCCCATTTCCGGAGAACCAAAATTGGAGGGGATTTTTTCCGAGGCCGATTTTATTTTTTCAGCGATTAACTGTCTTGGCAAATAAGTGCCCAGGTCATCCTCAAAAACTATGGTAACCACTGAAAGCCCAAATTTGGAAACGGACCTTATTTCCTTTACACCGGGTAAATTTGCCATTTCCAACTCCACAGGATAGGTAATAAACTGTTCAATATCCTGGGTGGAAAGATTTCTTGAGGTCGTAATGACCTGAACTTGGTTATTCGTTACATCAGGAACGGCACCTATGGGAATTTTTGGAAGGGAATAAATTCCGAAACCTATGATAAAACATGTAAATAGTAGGACTATAAACTTGTTCTTTATACTGAAATTAATAATATGTGAAAGCATATGTCATAAAATAATCAACATTGAAATTGTCCGAATCTTGCAATCCGGAATGAGCGTTTAACTTGATTGATCTTATGAGTGCCGGGGCGGCTGGAGCAACCCTTTTGTATGTGAAGATGAAAAAGGTGCTTGGTAAAAGAAATGTGTAGCCTTATATTCCATGATTATTGGGGTTTCCAATTCGGAATCCAATGGATTGTTTGTAAATGCTACTATGGAACTTAAGTGACATTGGTGCTGAAAGGGTAATTGTTCATGGTCTTTTTTCTCTTCCTGATGCTCCAGTTCATGGGCCTCTTTCAATTCACCATAATGTTTTGAGATAAAGACCAAGACATTGTCCCCATATTGTTCACTATGGAATTTGGCATGCTCGATGAACTCATCAATTTGGGCTAAATCGTCCGAATGGAGTCCAACACTTTGCAATAGGATTACAAAGGACAGTACTATGGAAAATATTTTACTCACTGGATATAAAGGTAATGAAAGACCATAAAAATATGAGTACCAACTTGTTATATGGAATCAGTCTAAATTTAAGAAAGTAGTTGGGCTGCAAAATCGAACAATGTTGATAATTCGAACGGGGTTCCCTAGTTGAAAACTACTTTCAACCAGTACTTTTGCAAACTTTTAAACGCATGGAAAAGTTAAAAGTGGGCGATAAGGTGTACAATACAAAGCAAAATGGATTTGCCGATTTTGTGCGATACTCATTTTCTGAGGTAGTTGCCTTGACCAAGACCTTGGCGATATTGAAAAATGGCGTCCGGTTAATAAACCAGCCAAAGACTTCATATATTACCGAGGATATTGGCTATTCCGAATCCAGAAAAAAGGGCACTCACTGGCATTTGGTATCTTTGGACGCTATAAGAAAGGCCCAGATCGAGAATGAAAAAATTGCGGCCCATGATTGGTTCAAGGAACACGAGTTTACCAATGAGGACAAACTGGAAATTTATCGTCTGTTTACATCCAAAGGAAAATAAGTATCTTCTCAATTTAAATTTTTACTATGCCAGGTTTTGAACTATTTGGGGAAAAGGAAAAGCAAAGTGTGCAAGACGTCTTGGAAACAGGGGTCTTGATGCGTTATGGATTTGATGGGGCCCGCAATGGACATTGGAAGGCCAAAGAGTTAGAAGCAGCTTTGTGTCACAGAATGCAGGTCAAACATGCCCAGGTAGTTAGTAGTGGTACTGCTGCCCTTACGGTAGCCTTGGCAAGTGCCGGTGTTGGAGCAGGGGATGAGGTCATTCTACCTACATTCACATTTGTGGCTAGTTTTGAGTCGGTCTTGGCTATTGGTGCAGTTCCTATATTGGCCGATGTGGACGACACATTGACCTTAAGCCCATTGGCAGTGGAAAATGCCATCACCCCCAAAACTAAGGTGGTTATGCCCGTGCACATGTGCGGTTCCATGGCCGATTTAAAGGCGTTAAAGGCTCTTTGTGATACACATAAGCTGATTTTATTGGAAGATGCCTGCCAGGCTATCGGCGGTAGTTTTGAAGGCAAACCCTTGGGCAGTTACGGGGATTTAGGTTGCTTTTCTTTTGATTATGTAAAAACGATTACCTGCGGGGAAGGAGGGGCATTGATTACCAATAATCCCGATTTTTATATAAATGCCGACCATTATTCAGATCACGGACATGACCATGTGGGCTCCAACAGGGGTGTGGAATCCCATCCTTTTTTGGGGTATAACTACCGAATCTCTGAACTGAATGCGGCCGTAGGCTGTGCCCAGATTGCACGTCTTGATGAATTTGTGGATCTACAGGAAAAACATTACAACATTCTATTTGATGCCCTTAAAAATATTGATGGGGTTACCTTTAGCAGGATTCCCATGGGGGGCGTTCAGAATTATTCTTTTTTGAATTTTTTCCTACCGAAGGAAGACGTGACTAGAAAAGCACACCAGGCACTGGGTGAGGGGGGCGTAGACGCCTGTTTTTACTGGTACGATAATAATTGGCACTATTATAGAAAATGGGAGCATCTCACCAGTTTAACTTCTTTGGGAAAACTGCCCGATGAAGTTCAAAAGAACCTGCCCGATTATTCAAAATCTGATTTCTCAGCATCTGATTCTTGGATCGGCCGGACGATATCCTGTCTCATAAAACTGAGTTGGACGGAAACCGAGGTTCAAGAAAGGGCAAAGAAAATGGCAATGATTATCAGAGACGTTCTTAAAAGCTAGCTCAGTAGGTTACATACTCCACGATTTCCAATCCATAGCCCACCATACCCACTCTCTTTGTCTGTTGGCTGTTTGTGAGCAATCGCAGTTTTGAAATTTCGAGATCATGAAGAATCTGTGCGCCTATTCCAAAATCCTTGGCGTCCATTTCTATTTTTGGCGCTTTGTAAATCCCTTGTTTCTGAAGTTCCTTTAATTCTGAAAGTCGGTTTAAAATATTCATGGACTCAACATCCTGATTGATAAAAACAATGGCCCCTTTTCCTTCTTGGTCAATGGCGTTGAACATATTCTCCAATTGTGAATCCACATTATTGGTAAGCGTTCCAAGAATGTCATTGTTCACCAAGGTGGAATTGATTCTGGTAAGTACCTTGTCCCCTAGACCCCAGGAACCTTTTGTTAAGGCGAGATGAATGTGATTGTTGGTAGTTTGTTTGTAAGCCCTAAGCCTGTATTTCCCAAACCTTGTGGTAATTGGAAAATCAAGTTCTTTTTGGATGAGGCTATCGTGCTCCATTCTATAGGCCACTAAATCTTCTATGGAAACGATTTTTAAGTCGAACCTTTTGGCAACCTCCATTAATTGTGGGAGTCTGGCCATACTTCCATCTTCGTTCATGATTTCAACGATAACCCCTGCGGGTTTTAGTCCTGCCAAGCGGGCAAAATCTATGGCCGCCTCCGTATGTCCGGTTCTTCTAAGAACTCCCCCTTCCTTGGCAACTAAAGGAAATATATGTCCGGGTCTTGCAAAATCATGGGGCTTGATGCTGTCATCGGTTAGGGCGCATACAGTTTTAGCCCGATCGGATGCGGAAATACCCGTGGTAACCCCTTGCCCCCGTAAATCAATGGAAACCGTAAATGCCGTTTCCAGCGGATCGGTATTATTGTTTACCATACGATGGAGTCCAAGATACTCGCATCTGCCTTCGGTCAATGGCGCACAGATGAGGCCTCTTCCATGTGTGGCCATAAAGTTTATGGTCTCCGGGGTTGCCAATTCGGCCGCCGCCAAAAAATCGCCCTCGTTCTCACGATTTTCATCATCCACAACGATGATTACCTTGCCATTTCTGATATCCTCAATAGCTTCCTCTATCGTATTTAACTTTACCTCATCCGTAAGATTAGCTGTCATGACCTCCATTTTTCTTTATTTTCTTTATTAGGTTTTTGAAGAAATCCGTTACCACTCCAAAACTCATCAAACCTTTGTCCTCCGTAGCCCTTTTGGTAAGGATGATACTTAGGGGTAACATGATCAACGTGGAAAGCCAAGCGCCCAACATTGGGTGAATGTTCCCTTCCTTGGCATAGTTGCCGGCAAATACCCCAATAAAATAATAGACCAAAAATAATACAATTGCAATTACCATGGGAAGGCCCAATCCCCCTTTACGGATAATGGCCCCTAAGGGAGCGCCTACAAAAAATAGGATGATACATGAAAATGCCAATGCATATTTGTTATGCATGGAAAGTATATGCATGTTGTATATTTTATATCGTTTTTGCATTTCCTCCCTTTTTCCCTTAACGGAATTTAGGACATTGGTCGTGGCATTTTTAGCAGAGTTCACGATTTGCATTTGGAGATAGAAGGGGAATATATGGAAGATATCCTGCTTTATGGAATCTTGGCGCGCGGGATTGTTTTTAAGTTTCGCCAACTTTATCTGCCGTATGGAATCCTGGGTTATCTGTAAGGGTGTTTTTGTTTTCGAAGTATCACTGGGATCTAACGGTTGAAACATTCCCATTCTATTTCCAATACTTTTTGAAAAGGCCCTTACAATGTTATAATTATCATTTCTAAGGGAATCTATATCCTTTTTTAAGCGGGAAATATTCTTCATTTTATCCGTACTAATATCCTGCTCCGCCTCTAAATCCTCATTGTTCAACTCTGGAATTTCAATATTCATGATATAAGTATCGAAATCTGCTTTGGCATGGGGATACTTAAGCTTGTTCTTTTTGGAGTCTATATCATCGTAATAATGGCCATCGGTTAGAATGAGCTGCACAATATCAGAATCTTCACTACTCACCAATTCCCCCTGTTTTGACTTTATGACCACGTTGTTTTGGCTTCTGTCATTTTTTTTGTGGATGATGACATTTCTAAGGTATCGGTCGTTGTCGCCATATTTTTCATCGACCTTGATGTTCATGCCCTCAAAATCACTAAATACGCCTTCGGCGACTACCGCCGCAGGTTTTACCTTGGCGATGTTTTTTCTAAGATTGTAAATTTTACGCTGGGATAAGGGGATAACGGAATTTGCAAAAAAGAAGGTTAGTCCACCTAACAAGGTCACAAAAACGATCAAGCTCAACATGGCCCTTTGAAGCGAGATGCCCGAAGCTTTCATCGCCGCAAATTCATAATTTTCCGCAAATGCCCCAAAGGTCAAAATGGAAGAAAGTAACACCGTCAATGGCAATACTTTCTCTGTTAGGTCTGGCATCAAATAGAAGAGAAATTTTCCTATAATTATGATATCCAATCCTTTACCGGCCAAATCATCTATAAAAAGCCAAATCGTTTGAAATATGAAGATGAACATCAATATTACAAACGAACTGACAAAATTAAAGGTAAACCTGGATAATATATACCGGTCTAATATTCTCAATGGTTTAATTTCTTAAGATGTAATAACCTTCATCCTTGTATTTGGCTTCGTCAAAAGTAAACAAGGTAGCCGATAAGGGCTGATTTGTTTTAAAAGAATTAACAGTTATAGTAGTCTTGGTACCGTTCTTGCCAGTTTCTATTAGCCTATAGATGTGTTTTGTTCCCATATCAATACCAAGTAGTCGGGATTTTATTTCCGTATTGGAGTCAATAGGGGTCAACTTCACATATTGGATTTTTCTTCCCTGTACATTTTGAAGGATATCCCATTCATAGTTATGTCCCTCTTTATAGAAGGTCAACATTTTGGACGGTGTCATGGCATCTTCATCGTTGGATTGGTCCTCAATGGTAACTTCTTCATTTTCTGGAACGATGGTGTATACCTTTTTACCATCGAACAATTGTTTTGACCCCAGATAGTTAAAGACATATTTGTCGCCTGCAAGTGTGACATCACCTCTCGTTTCTTGATTGATGCCCGCCTCCGCGTTTTTTAGGTCGAACTTGAAGTCCACAAAAATATTGTCGTAGCTTTTAACTTTGTTGTACACTTCATCGAGCAATGCTTTGGCTTTTTCTGGCGTTTGGGCACTTAAAAGGTTTGTTGTGAGTGCAAGGGCCAATACTAATACTATTTTTCGCATTTTATATTCAGTTTAAAGTTTTTGAAATTCCACTTTTTCATTGTATAAAAGGGTAGAATATTTATTTTCGTTTTTTATGCCTTGTTACAGGCCTTCATTATCCAATAATTGTTGTAGGGATGCCATATCGGGAATGAGTACCTGCCTTGCCTTACTTCCTTCAAAGGCGCCGACAATGCCCGCAGCTTCCAATTGATCGATGATTCGTCCGGCCCGGTTGTAGCCAAGCTTCAACTTTCGTTGTATGAGCGAGGCGGAACCTTGTTGGGCTATAACGATTACTTCTGCCGCTTCCCGGAACATTTTATCCCTGTCCTCAATATCATAATCAACACTCGTGCCAGAATCTTCACCCACATATTCCGGTAACTCATGGGCTTCAGGATAGGCCCTTTGTGAGCCTATATATTCAGTGATTTTAGCCACTTCGGGGGTGTCTACAAAAGCACATTGTATACGGGTAACATCGTTTCCTTGTGTATACAGCATATCCCCACGACCGATCAATTGATCGGCTCCTTGGGCATCCAAAATGGTTCTTGAATCTATCTTTGACGTTACACGGAAAGCGATCCTTGCAGGGAAGTTCGCCTTGATGATACCGGTAATAACGTTTACCGACGGTCTCTGCGTGGCCACGATGAGATGAATGCCTATGGCCCGAGCCAATTGTGCCAATCTGGCAATGGGCGTTTCCACTTCCTTACCCGCTGTCATGATCAGGTCTGCGAACTCATCGATGACCAAAACGATGTAGGGCAAATATTTATGACCGTCGTTCGGGTTCAATTTTCGGGCCTTGAATTTGGTATTGTATTCCTTTAGATTCCGTACCATGGCCAATTTCAGCAGTTCGTAACGGTTGTCCATTTCGATACATAAGGAATTAAGGGTATTGATAACCTTGGTGTTGTCCGTGATGATGGCTTCTTCGGAATCTGGGAGTTTGGCCAAGAAATGACGTTCGATTTTATTGTACAGGGTAAGCTCCACCTTCTTGGGATCCACCAAGATGAACTTGACCTCTGCCGGATGTTTTTTATATAAGAGCGATGTCAGAACCGCGTTCAATCCCACGGATTTTCCCTGACCCGTAGCACCCGCCATTAACAAATGGGGCATTTTTGCCAAATCCACTACAAAGGTTTCATTGCTGATGGTTTTTCCAAAAGCAATAGGAAGTTCCATTTCCGCTTTTTGAAACTTGCTCGAAGCGATAACGGATCGCATGGAGACAACCGTTGCATTTTTATTGGGAACTTCTATACCGATGGTTCCCTTACCGGGAATGGGCGCAATGATCCTTATCCCCAGAGCTGCCAAGGACAAGGCAATATCATCTTCAAGGTTTTTGATTTTAGAAATTCGGATACCTGCATCGGGAACAATTTCATATAGGGTTACGGTAGGGCCAATGGTGGCCTTGATCTGTGCAATCCCTATTTTATAGTTCTTGAGGGTTTCAACAATTTTATCCTTGTTTTCCTCAAGTTCTTCCTGATTAATGGTAATACCTCCGGATACACCATGGGCATCCAACAAATCGATGGTGGGAAATTTGTAATTACCAAGCTCCAAGGTAGGGTCGAATTCACCAAAATCATCTACCAATTTACTGGCCAGTATATCGATTTCTTCAGGTTCCTCAACAATTTGCTCCACTTCCATGGCCAGTTCCTCTTCTTCTTCCTTGGGAACCGTTACCTTAAACTCGTCCTCGTCTTTGGCCAAGTGTGGTATTTCTTCCTTGTGGGTATAGGTATCGACCAATACTTGCGCCCCATCCTCATTGCTTACCGTTATTTCATCATCAATATTTTCAGGATTATCGCTGGGTTTGGAACGTTTAAAGTCGGCAGATAGTTCATTTCGTTTCGACTTAAAAAATTCGGCCACGCCCTCAGGAGTTACATCAAATAGACGTACCAAAATAAATATCAAGCCAAAAACCAATAGCAACAGCACGCCAATCTTACCGGTATAATCTTGAAGAAAATCGTTCATTTCGTATCCAACAAGACCCCCAAGCAAGGGACTTTCAACGGCAAAGAAACCAAAAGCGATGGAAAACCAGACCAAGAACAAGAGTCCCCAGATCCACTTTTTGGCCAACCCTTTTTTATCCAATCCTAAGAACATATAAATTCCCGTTAGGCATAACAAAAAGGGGATTATCAACGTGGCGATACCAAATCCTTTGTACACAAAGAAGTGGCTTATGCTGGCACCGAATTTATTGAGCAGGTTTTTGGCCTCCTCGTTCCTGTTCTTGAACTCGGTCAACAAACTTTGATCGTGCTCCCAGGTAAAGTAAAAAGAGACAAACGAAAAGAACAGGGCAATACTAAAAAGAACGAGAAGACTTCCCAAAATAATTTTGTTCTTCTTGGAAATCTTGAAGGGATTCTTCTTTTTTGTGGATGTTGCCTTTGGCTTTGATTTGGATGCCTTTTTTGCCATGTACTTTTTATTGGCACCGCCAAAAGGAATAATACCCATAGGCTAGCCTCAAAATTAAAAATTAGTTTCAAATGAATACCTCATGGGCCTGCCCTGAGGTAATTTACTTTGGGGGCAAAAATACAAATTTACCCCCTAAGGCCTCTTGCAATTTTTTTTAAAAAATTTTAGGAAGATAGATTATGCAACCTACAATGCTTGCCGCTATGGAAACCAACATGACAGCTCCTGCGGAGATATCCTTAATTAATCCGATTTTTTTGTCATATTCAGGTTGTACATAATCTGAAATTTTCTCCACTGCAGTGTTCAATCCCTCAATACCCAAAACTAAGGCAATAGCGAATATCTGTAGGATCCATTCCGTATTGGAAATCTCAAAATAAAAACCAGCGGCGGTCATTACCAACGTGATAAAGACCTGGATTTTTATGCTAGCTTCCGTACGAATCAATAAGAGTGCGCCGCGAAGGGCGAAACCTATACTTTTTATTCTATTTACCAGAAAGGATTCTTTGGGCATATTGCCTAATTTAGGAATCCATCAATGCCTCAAGGGCTGCCTTGTAGTTGGGTTCGTCCACAATCTCGGGAACTTGCTCGGTATACAAAACGGTCCCATTTTCATCGAGAACGACCACAGCCCTGGAATGAAGGGATACCAAAGGACCATCCGTAAATTCCAAGTTATAGGCCCTGCCAAAATTACCGTCCCTAAAATCGGATAACATTTCTACGTTTTGAATTCCTTCCGCCCCACAGAAACGTGCCTGAGCAAAAGGTAAATCCTTGGAGATGCACAAAACTATCGTGTTGTCAAGTTCAGCTGCCTCTTCGTTGAATTGCCTTACGGACTGCGCACATGTTCCCGTATCCACGCTTGGAAAAATGTTCAGCACCAATTTCGAGCCTTGAAAATCAGAGAGATTTACGGATGACAAATCATTTTTTGTTAGTTGAAAATCAGGTGCTTTGCTTCCTGTTGTGGGCAAAGAACCCATAGTGTTTATTTCATTTCCTTTTAGAGTTACGGTAGCCATAGTGTTTCATTTTATTTGGATTGTGAAATTATAAATATAAGCCCATACCTAAAAGCCAAAACCTTTAAAAAAAGGATAAATTTTCACTTTTAAATTTTAGGTACTGCTTACTGTTTGGGCCAACTTTTTGATTTTAATATTAAAGGCCGCAAAGATGAAGGTCATAATGGGGCTAAGCCAATTAAAAATGGCATATACAAAATACTCGGCCACGCCTACGCCCAAGACCCCGCTATGGTAAGCACCGCAAGTATTGTATGGAATTAACACGGAAGTTACCGTACCGGTATCCTCCAAGGTTCTACTTAAATTTTCCGGGGCCAAACCTCTATCCTTGAAAGCTTGGGAGAACATTTTGCCCGGAACTACTATGGCTAGATATTGATCGGAGGCCGTTCCGTTTAAAACGATACAGCTTATCCCGGTGCTAAAGAATAGGCCAAAGGTTGACTTGGCCAGACCTAACAAAGCTTTTGTAATTCTTGAAAGTGCCCCAATTCCATCCATGATACCCCCAAACACCATGGCACAAACAATGAGCCAGATGGTTCCCAACATGCCTGCCATTCCCTTGGCGGAGAATAGATCGCTCAATGACGCATTGTCCGTTGGAACATCGGTACTTACCGTAATTGCCTTTAAAATACCCTCGTATCCAGATTGAAAATTCAATTCCTTGGCACCTGTAATACCTGCCACAACTTCGGGTTGAAATATTAGGGCGAAAAGCGCCCCTAATAAGGTTCCTATTAGTAGAGCGGCCAAAGGCGGGGTTTTTTTCACGATCAATGCCACAACGACCATCGGTACTATAAAAAGCCAGCCGTTTATATTGAATGAAGCATCTATGGAAGAAAGAATGGCATCTACATCCGCCTCACCACTGGTTTCAAGGTTGAAACCAATAATTATGAACACGATAAGCGTAACCGTTATGGTAGGCACGGTGGTCCATAACATATACTTTATATGGGTGAACAACTCACCACCGGCCATGGCTGGCGCAAGATTCGTAGTGTCACTTAGTGGGGACAATTTATCGCCAAAATAAGCACCTGAAAGGATAGCTCCTGCTGTCATACCCAATGAAATTCCCAGGGTCTCGCCAATTCCAATCAATGCGATGCCCACAGTCGCGGCTGTGGTCCAACTACTACCCGTAGCTATGGAAATAACGGCACAAATGATGACAGAGGCTGCTAAAAAAATAGTGGGATTTAAAATTTGGAGCCCATAATAAATCATGGCCGGAATAATACCACTGACGAGCCAAGTTCCTGCCAAGGCCCCAACCATCAATAATATTAGCAAGGCACCGGAAGTGGATTTGATGTTTTCGGCAACTTCGGCCAACATTTGTTTGTATGGAACTTTTTTGTAGATTCCCACGATAGCCGCTACCGCACCACCCAAGAGAAGGATAAATTGATTTGAACCACTTAACGCGTCATCCCCAAACACATATACATTGTATGCCAGCATAATAACCAGCGCTACTACGGGTATAGTTGCTTCTAAAATGCTCAGTTCCTTATTATCAACAATATGCTCGTTCTCCCTATGTTTGTTGGTATTTTGATCCGCCATCAACAATTTTCCGTTTGGTTATCCCGTAATATTACGATTTAAAGGAAAGATGTGCAACCCTGTGTTTTTTTACTTTCGCTTCATCGTATCGGCTTCAAGTATGTTCAGGTCTACCATGCATTGCTTCATCAAATTGTAGGTGCGTTGGATATCACTGTCCAGACCAATGGAAAAGCGGATAAGTCCGTCTCCAAGCCCCATGGCTTTTTGTTCTTCCAAGGGTATCTCAGAAGATGTGGAAGTTCCAGGTGCACTGAACAAGGTTTTGTAGAATCCCAGGCTAACGGCCAAATAGCCCAACTTTCTTTCCTGCATCATTTCCATCAAGGCGTTTGCATTTTCCAAAGAACCAACGTCCATGGTCATGAGTCCGCCATATCCATATTGCGGATTCATTTGGTCTTCCATGATCAAATGACCTGGGTGCGAGGACAATCCCGGATATACCACTCTTAAACCGTCGGCTTCAAACTTTTCGGCCAAAAATTGTGCATTATCGCTATGCTTTTTAATCCTGATGTGTAGGGTACGCATATTCTTGAGAATGGAAGCTCCTCGCAGACTGTCCAATGTACTTCCCAAAAGCATACCGGCCCCGTTGTTCACATCTTTAAGACTTAGGCAAAATTCTTTGGTACCACAAATTGCCCCGGCCACACAATCACTGGATCCGTTGATAAATTTTGTAAGACTATGGATGATAATGTCAGCTCCCAATTTGGCTGGGGTAATGGAAAGCGGGGAAAAGGTGTTGTCGACCACGAGGGGCATTTCATTTTTTTTGGCGATTTTGGCCAGTGCCGATATATCCGCCACTTCCAATAAGGGATTGCTGACACTCTCACAATAGATCATTTTGGTCTTGGAGGATATGGCATTTGCCACGGCGTCCAAATCCGTGATATCCAAAAAGGTAATATGGATATTGAATTTCTTTAAAAAGTTCTTCATAAACGCATAGGTGCCACCGTAAATGGTTCTGCTACTTATGATGTGGTCACCAGAATCACATAGTTGAAGGATGACCGCCGTAATAGCGCCCATGCCGCTGGCTGTAACGTTCGCCGTTTCCGTGCCTTCCAGTGCTGCCAAGGCTTCGCCTAAATATAGGTTGGAAGGGGAGGAGTGCCTACTGTACAAATAGCAACCTTCCGTATTGCCCTCAAACGTATCGAACATCGTTTTGGCGGAGAGAAAAGTATAGGTGGAGGAATCTGATATGGAAGGATTGACCCCGCCAAATTCCCCAAAGTATTGTAAATCCTGTAAATCGTTAGCTTCTTTATGGCTCATAGTTGTAATGATTTATCATCGAATTTATACATGTTTAGATGAATTGTCAATTGATATACATATTTATAGAATAAAAAACTAAAATAGGTCATATTTTAGAATAAAAATTTATATTGCACGTTAGTAGTGTTAATATTTAGAATAAAATTCGGATATGAAGTTTGATGAAATCGATGAAAAATTATTGGGACTTTTACAGGCCGATTGTAAAAAGACCACCAAGGAATACGCAGATAGTCTAGGGCTCTCTACCACAGCAGTTTATGAACGTATTAAAAGATTGGAACGTGCCAAGGTGATTACCTCCTATGTTGCCTTAATCGATAGATTCAAGGTCGATAAAGGTTTTACTGCTTTTTGCCATGTAAAATTGGTCCAGCATACACGGGACAATATCCGTCATTTTGAGCGGGAGATACTCAAACTTCAGGAAGTGGTGGAGTGCCATCATTTGAGCGGCGATTTCGATTATATTCTCAAAATCCATGTGAGGGATATGGAGGATTATCGAAATTTTATGGTGTCCAAATTAACCGCAATTCCGCATATTGGGAGTACACAGAGTTCCTTTACCATAAAAGAAGTAAAGCAATCTACCGTTATATCGCTCTAAAATTCAAAAAAGCAGTAATTTTACGATAATAAATACCATGGGACAAGACCATGGGATTTTTTAGAACTTTAACTGAAAATCGACATTAGCGTCGGAATAGAATAAATCTCGATAAGCGAGTAAAAATTAAAATTTATGAATCAATACGATGTAGCCATTATTGGCTCCGGTCCTGGGGGATATGTAGCTGCCATTAGATGTGCCCAACTAGGAATGAAGACGGCGATTATAGAAAAATATGCAACCTTGGGAGGTACATGCCTAAATGTAGGGTGTATCCCTTCAAAAGCCTTGTTGGATTCATCGCACCACTATGCCGATGCCATCAATCATTTTGAGGAACATGGCATTGAAATTCCGGGAGAGGTCAAGGTAAATCTGGAACAGATGATTGCCAGAAAGCAAGGTGTGGTAGATCAGACTACGAAAGGCATCCAGTTTTTGATGGACAAAAATAAAATCGATGTGTACGAAGGTCTCGGCAGTTTTAAGGATGCTACCCATGTAAACATCAAAAGGAATGATGGCAATACCGAAACCATCGAAGCAAAAAATATCATCATTGCTACAGGTTCCAAACCCGCCAGTTTGCCTTTCATCAACATTGATAAAGAAAGGATTATTACCTCTACCGAGGCATTGAAATTAAAGGAAATTCCAAAACACATGATCGTTATAGGCGGTGGAGTCATTGGGTTGGAGTTAGGACAGGTCTATAGTAGATTAGGAGCCGATGTTACCGTAGTAGAGTATATGGACCGAATTATACCAGGAATGGACGGCGCGCTTTCCAAGGAACTCATGAAGGTCCTGAAAAAACAGAAAATCAAGTTTGCCTTGTCTCACAAGGTAAAATCCGTAGCGCGTAAAGGAGATACAGTTACGGTTAAGGCGGATGATAAGAAAGGAGAGGAAGTGGTTTTTGAAGGGGATTACTGTTTGGTATCCGTGGGCAGAAAGCCGTATACGGAAGGATTGAATCTGGAAGCGGCAGGTGTAAAAATGGACGAAAGGGGCCGAGTAGAGGTCGATGGACATCTTAAAACCAACGTGGACAATATATATGCCATCGGTGACGTGGTCAAAGGAGCGATGCTTGCCCACAAAGCTGAAGAAGAGGGTACTTTGGTAGCCGAACAGTTGGCAGGTCAGAAGCCGCATATCGATTATAACCTGATCCCTGGCGTGGTATATACTTGGCCGGAAGTGGCTGCCGTTGGTAAAACGGAAGAGGAACTAAAGGAAGCTGGAGTGGAATACAAAGTGGGTCAGTTCCCAATGCGTGCCTTGGGACGTGCCCGTGCAAGTATGGATATAGACGGATTTGTAAAGATACTGGCCGATAAGAAAACCGATGAGGTTTTGGGAGTCCATATGATCGGTGCCCGTTGTGCCGATTTGATAACGGAAGCCGTAACGGCCATGGAATTTAGGGCTTCAGCCGAGGATATTTCCCGCATGAGCCATGCACATCCAACCTATGCGGAAGCGGTGAAAGAGGCTGCCCTTGCGGCCACGGAAGACCGTGCGTTGCACATATAATTTGAAGTATTATGGATTAAAAACAGCCGTTTCAAAATACTTGAAACGGCTGTTTTTTATTGGCACCCACAAAGGGTTTTATTTCCCAAGGTTTCGCTAAATATCAATAACTTTTTTTTTTCAAAAAATCCTTGTGGACTATTCAAAAGGATGTTTTTTCTAACCTCTAACCTCTAACTCCTAACCCTTATGGCTACCATCGCAATAGGGAGGATTTCCGGTTTTCTTGCAAGTGCATAAATAAGCTTTTTTGTCCTCTTCCACACTAAAGCCTAAGGAAGGTGGTTTGTTATGGGCCCTATGGGAACCATCACAAAATGGCTGATTGCTACTATGGCTACAGGTGCACCACGCATATTTTCTATCCTTCTCTAAATCTACGGCAATGGGGCTATAGGACTTCTCACTCATAATTATGAAATTTTGTTGTTAAGGTAAGGGAAAAAAGCAATTCCAAAAAGGATGCACTAATTCTTTTGCAGTCCAAAAAGCTGAATCAATCGATAGGTCAACGTTCTAAGCATATTAAAACTTACAGCGGCAAATCGCTCGGTTTGAAGTCTAAGAATACAGATAAATCGATTGAAACCTTCCTTTATCCACGGTTTATGATCCTCATACTTTAAGGCAAAATAGGAACAGACAAACATGAAACCTAGGGCTCCTATAACTGTCGGCCATGGGCCCAAGGAATGATGGAAAAAGCGGTAGAGTCCAAACCCTGTAAAACTTCCATAGAGGATTATAAAGTGGATGATATAAATAGATAATGTACTTTGCCCAAGACGTAGTCCTGTCTTATTGGTTAAAAAGTGCCTAAATAACATGAAAATGGAGAATACGACCAAAACATCCCCCAGTCTGATGAACAAATAATTATTGGATGAAATATCAAAGAATAACTGTAGGCCTGTGATGCTGTAAGAGAGGTCAAACAATGGGGAAGAAAGCCACATCAATACAGTTCCGATTACGGCAAACACGGGTATGGCAACAGGATATAAATAGTTGTTTTCCTTAAATCTTGAGAAAATAATTGATATAAATGCGCCTACCGTAGCATAGCCCAACCAAGGTATTATCGTAAATACGGAACCATTGGCCTTTGTGAAATAATTGGCAAGCCATATTGGGAGACCATTATAATCAAATCCCTTGTATATCGGTTCAAAAATAAAGAGCACTAGAGTACATGACAGAAGAACCAATGGAAATAACCATTTGTTTAATTTTATCGTGAGGAGGTATATAGCAATGATACTTAAGATTGATAAACCGATACAATGCAGAACATCTACCAAATAGAAGGAGCTGTAAATTTCCCCTTTAAAAAGTCCAAAAAGGTTCGATCGTAATAGATAGCCAAAGAACAATAATTGCAATCCCCTCTTGATGCCTTTTTTTACCCTGGGGTTATTCCAGCCTGTCTGTGGAACCTTTATTAACAGATACGTGAAGATAAATCCCGAAACCGTATAAAATACCGGTGCCGTTATCCCCCTAAAATATTTCCATATGGCATACACGGTATTGGAACTATCCCGATAGATGGGGTCCAGCAGCCCATCTATAAAATGCCCTTGGAGCATCATTAAAATGGCCCATGCCCGTATGGCATCGATAAAGAATAACCTTGTGGTGCGTTTGTCCATAAAGAATCTTAAATACCCTATATACTTAATTAACAGGGGAATTGGATCTTTTAAGCTGCGAAATTAGATAAATTACTGGTAACTAAATGGCTTTTGGACTATTTTAGTCCTTTAACTTCATAAGGTATACTATGTCTTTTATTTTGGCTTTTGCCGGAAGTAATTCCTCCTCTTCCATAAATTTTGAATTGGTAAAATATACGTGCTCCCTAATCGAAGGAGAAGAAGTACGTCTCATGAACATGTCTAATTGTCCGTTTCCTATGTATAGTGAGGATCATGAAAAAGAACATGGTTTTTCCAATTCCCTTAATGAGATCAAAAGGGACATTCAATATTCAAAGGGGGTTATTGTTTCCGTAAATGAACATAATAGCTATCCATCGGCCTATTTTAAAAATCTTTTGGATTGGCTATCGAGGTTGGATAGGAACTTTATTAGGGAAAAGAAGCTAATGCTCATGTCAACCTCCAAGGGAAAACGTGGGGCTATAGGAGCTTTGGAAGTATCCGAAAAGCTTTTTACCAGATTTGGTGCCCATGTTACAGGTACTTTTTCCCTACCCAGTTTCGGTGAAAATTTTGATAGGGAAAAGGGAATTCTGGATACCGAATTGGACGATACCCATCGATCAGTACTTAATGATTTTCTAAAATCCTTGGACTAAGATTGTTGAGGAAACAGATTGTTCATAACGTTGAGGACATCGCATCGTTCAAAAAAAGCCTGCTCCGTTGGACACAAGACTTCGATGAAATTGTCTGGTTGGATTCGAACCAACACAATCATTCATATGCTTCCTTTGATGTACTCCTGGCCGTCGATGGACTAACGGGAATTTCAACGGACCATCATCATGCTTTTGATGATTTAAAAGAATATCAGTCACAGGTAAACGATTGGATATTCGGGTATCTTTCATACGATTTAAAGAATGACGTGGAAGATTTGGTTTCCCAAAACTTTGATGGGTTGGACTTTCCGGAACTATACTTTTTTCAGCCAAAAAAAATCATTCAGATTAAGGGTTCGGAAATCACTTTTCAATATGAAGTGGTTTAAACTTTTATTTTTTTCTTTTTCTTGAATTTTTTCAACGCTATCGCAATGAATGCCAAATAGTTGAATCCTTTCCAGCTTTCGGTGGTCGTATCGAACCTGTTGAGCAGGGAACGGTAGCTGTCCATCCATGCATTCGCCCTTTCCACGGCATATCTTTCATCGTATAGGTC
>NZ_MDGL01000025.1 GCF_002742265.1 Maribacter sp. 4G9 | reverse complement strand
AATGGAGTAGTGAAAAGTTCATTGCATGGGCAGGTCATATAGGAGAAGATTGCAAAGTATATATCATCAAAATACTAGATAAAAAGCAACATCCTGAACAGTCTTATAAATCATGTTTGGGTGTATTGCACTTAGCAAAAAAGGTAGGCAATAACCGATTGGACAAGGCCTGTAAAAGAGCCTTGGACTATGGAGCGTACAATTACAATATCATCGAACGTATTCTCAAAAAAGGATGGGATAGCCTTGATGAAAACATAGAACAAGAAATTGATATGCCTAGCCATGATAACATCAGAGGAGGCCATTATTACAAATAAAATAGAAACTCTTAAAACAGAAATATGAATACACAAACATTAGAACAGATGAAACAGTTAAGGCTTCATGGAATGCTCAGGGCTTTTGATACCAGCTTATCATCACAGAGCATCGATTACACCAATGATGAGCTGATAGCCTATCTAATACAATCCGAATGGGATGATAGGCAGAACAGAAAGATAGAACGTCTGA
>NZ_MDGL01000024.1 GCF_002742265.1 Maribacter sp. 4G9 | reverse complement strand
CGGCCATGGGTACCGTAACGTTAAAGCCACGACTAGGTGAAGGAAGGTATGCGACTATTGATTCTTCTATCATATCTTTGTCAAGAATAAAGTACATAAAGGGTTGTTTTGGTTTGACTTATGTTTCACAACACAAATCTCTGCAACCCTGTCTTTCGATCCAAAAAAAGTTTAAACCACTTCTCCATCTAACAACTAACAACTAACAACTTACAACAAAAAACGAAAAACTAACAACCAACAACTAAATTGAACTTGATTCTTGCATTTGAATTTGAGCTTGAATTTGATACCTGAAATAGATTACCTTTGATTTTCTAAATTTTTACAGTTTTGCTGACCAATCTTTCCATAGACAATTACGCGTTGATCGATAGCTTAGAGGTAGGTCTGGACGCGGGTTTTACCATTATTACCGGAGAAACCGGTGCGGGTAAATCCATCTTTTTGGGAGGCCTATCCTTGGTGTTGGGAAAGAGGGCCGATCTATCATCGCTTCGGGATAAGGAACGTAAATGCGTCATAGAAGCCTATTTTCAGATCAAGGACTACGGTTTGCAGTCTTTTTTTAAAGAGAACGATTTGGATTATGAGGATACCACGGTCATCAGGCGGGAAATTTTGCCCAGCGGAAAATCCCGGGCCTTCATCAACGATACACCGGTAACTTTGGATGTATTGACACAATTGGGCGACCGCTTGATCGATATCCATTCCCAGCATCAAACACTGAGATTGACCGAAAATGATTTTCAGTTAAAATTGATAGATGCTTTGGCTGATAATAAGGTTCGTCTTCAGGAATTTAGAAAGACCCTCACCACCTATAATTCCACAAAAAAGCAACTCGAGGATTTAATTGATTTTCAGAACAATGCCTTAAAGGAACAGGATTATAACGATTTTCTCTTATCGGAGTTGGAAGCAGCTCCCTTAAAGGCAGGCATTTTGGAGGAATTGGAAGAGCAATACGAGCAACTGAACAATGTGGAGTTGATCATGGAGGAACTTTCCAAGGGAGATCAATTGATGAACGACGATCAGATTGGACTTACATCCCTATTATCGGAATTGAAAATTACACTATCCAGGCTTTCTGGATTTGGTAAACAATACGAAGGCCTGCACCAGCGCATTCAATCCGTATACATTGAGATGGACGACATCAATACCGAACTGCAGGCGTATCAGGATAACATTGAATCCAATTCGGAACTTTTGGAAGAAACCAGTGCCAAGTTGCAATCATTGTACAACCTACAGAAAAAACATGGGGTTTCAGAGATAACGGAATTGATCAAAATCCGAGAGGAACTTTCCCAAAAAGCCTTTGAAACCGCCCATGTAGACGAGAAAATTTCAATTAAAACCAGGGAACTTCAGGATCTGGAATCTGCTCTTGAGGAACAGGCACTTGTGCTAAGGGAAAAAAGAAATGCCGTTATTCCCAGTTTGAAACAACAATTGGAACAGGATTTGGCACACTTGGGAATGCCCAGTGCCTCATTTCATATTCAACTAGAAAGTGTGGATACCTTTAAGGGCAATGGCATGGACGATCTTTCCTTTTTGTTTACCGCCAACAAAGGCAGCGATTATGGTGAACTAAAAAAAGTAGCATCGGGCGGGGAGCTTTCAAGAATCATGCTAATAATCAAGGCCATATTGGCGAAATATGAAAAACTGCCCACTATAATGTTCGATGAAATCGATACGGGCGTATCCGGGGAAATTTCAAATAGAATGGCGGATATCATGAAAGAAATGAGCAAGGACATGCAGGTATTCTCCATTACACACCTACCACAGGTAGCTTCCAAAGGAAACCACCATTTTAAAGTTTTTAAGACCGATACTTCAGAAGGTACCCAAACCAATATGCGAAAACTGTCCAATGATGATCGCGTAGTGGAACTGGCCCAGATGTTAGGGGGCAACGAAGTGTCTGATTCCGCCTTGGCCCATGCCAGACAATTGTTAAATTAATTGTCTTTGCCTAAAATCCAATTGGCATATTTTAAATATCTTTGAAACATTAAAAACACTAAGAACCAATAATCATGGGGTATAATCTATTAAAAGGAAAAAGAGGAATCATATTTGGTGCTTTGGATGAAAATTCAATCGCCTGGAAAACCGCGGTACGGGTCCATGAGGAAGGCGGCACCTTTGTGCTTACCAATGCACCTATAGCCATGAGAATGGGCCAGATTAAGGAGTTAGCCGAAAAGACTGGTTCTGAAATCGTTCCTGCAGACGCTACCAATGAAGGGGATTTGGCAAATTTAGTGACTAAGTCCATGGAGATTTTGGGAGGCAAGTTGGATTTTGTACTACATTCTATTGGGATGTCCGTAAATGTGCGTAAAGGAAGGTCCTATACGGATGAGAATTATGATTTTACGGCGAAGGGATGGGATGTTTCCGCCCTTTCCTTTCATAAAGTAATGCAATCCTTATATAAAAATGATGCCATGAACGAATGGGGCAGTATTGTGGCCTTGACATATATGGCCGCACAACGTACCTTTCCTGATTATAACGACATGGCAGATAATAAGGCGTATCTGGAATCCGTGGCACGGAGCTTTGGATACTTCTTTGGAAAGGAGAAAAAGGTACGGGTAAACACGATTTCCCAATCGCCGACAGCTACTACTGCGGGACAAGGAATCAAAGGATTTGACGGGTTTATCAACTATGCGGAGAAAATGTCGCCCTTGGGCAATGCGACCGCCCAAGATTGTGCCGACTATACTATTACCTTGTTTTCGGACCTCACCAGAAAAGTGACCATGCAGAACCTATTCCATGACGGCGGTTTTTCCAACACCGGGGTCAGTCAGGAAGTCATAGACAAATTCTAAAAGGGAATTCAGGGATTTCTGGGGGCTTAATTACTTGAAAGTTTGAAATGAATGTATCATTCTCGTTTATAATTCCAGTATTTAACAGACCCAATGAAATTGAAGAACTCTTGGAAAGTCTTTTATTACAGACTTATTCCAAGGATTTTGAGGTGGTCATTGTAGAAGACGGTTCCACAATACCAGCCAAGGAAGTGGTAGATTTGTACCGCAATAGGTTACATATTTCTTACTACCAAAAACCCAATTCAGGACCTGGAGATTCCCGCAATTTTGGAATGAAAAAGGCACAAGGGAATTATTTTATTGTCTTGGATTCGGATTGCATTCTGCCTTCCCAGTACTTAGACGAAGTAGAAAAGAGCCTAACCAAGGAATTTGTACATTGTTTTGGAGGACCGGATGCGGCCCACCCTTCCTTTAGCGATGTTCAAAAGGCTATCAACTATGCCATGACCTCCTTTTTGACTACAGGAGGAATACGAGGGCGAAAAGACGCTATAAACAAATTTCAGCCCAGAAGTTTTAACATGGGCATATCCAAGGAAGCCTTTGAAAAAACGGGCGGGTACGGAAACATCCATCCGGGTGAGGATCCAGACCTGACTTTTCGTATTTGGGAAAAGGGATATGAAACCAAATTGATACCCGAGGCCTTTGTGTACCATAAGCGAAGAATCGACTGGAACAAATTTTACGTGCAAGTGAAAAAATTTGGAATGGTAAGGCCCATATTGAATAGATGGCATCCGTCCACGGCCAAATTTACTTATTGGTTTCCTGCTTTATTTATCCTTTCCTTGTTGATTTCCATTGGGTTCATCTTTTTTGGTATTAAAGCACCCTTTATCTGTTTTGTTCTCTATTTTTCAGCCTTGTTATTGGATGCCGTAATCAAAACAAAAAGTATCAAAATTTCCACTATGGCACTTTTTGCCACGCTGGTCCAATTTTTGGGCTACGGTTTTGGTTTTTTGAAGTCCACTATTTATACTACATTTAGTAAAAGGACACCGGAAGCGCTTTTTCCAAAATTGTTTTTTCAAACCAAGGACAGATCGTGATTTTAGAAAGGATTAAAACAGCTTTAAAAAAGAGAAAGGTCAAGGTATTTCTGGTCTTTTTGTTTTTCTCCTTTCTTGCATGGTTCGTAAACAATCTTGCCCAAACATTTGTGGGGACAACCTATTTCCAATTAAATTACGTGAACGTGCCACGGGATTTTCTCTTGGAAGAAACCCAAAAAAATCAATTACAGGTAAGGATTAGGGCCGTGGGGTTTCAATTTATAGGTTTTGGCATAAGAAAGAAAAATATACAGATAAACCTTGCTGAAGTACGAAAAAGAAACGGCCGTTATTTTATACCGCCGTCGATTTATAAAAAACAGGTTCAAGCACAATTGTCGAGCGATATGGAGCTGCTGGAAATGGACAACGATACAATTTTTGTTGGATTCACCCCACTAGAATCGAAAGAAGTACCTGTTATACCTAGGCTTAATATTACGTTTGAAAAAAATCACGCTTTGATGGATTCTTTGGTCGTTGAGCCAAAAACAATCCTTATAAAAGGACCAAAAATTCAGATCGATACCGTGAAAAGTGTCCACACGTCCTATGTAGAGCTGTTGAACGTAGACTCCGATTTTTCGCAAAAGCTTACCTTGGTGAAATCGAGGGAGCTGGTCGAAACCAATTTCGAACCATCCCAGGTAACGATTACGGGTAAGGTATATCGCTTTTCTGAACAGGTATTTGAAGTGCCCGTAACTATTTTTAACCTTCCGGACAGTGTAAAGGTGAGAATGTTCCCAGACGTTGTTCAAGTAGTCTGCCAGGCTAAATTGGAAATTCTCAAGGGGATTTCACCAGATGATTTTATGGTAGTTGCAGATTATGGTCAAGTAGGGGAACGCAACCAAAATGTATTATCCTTGATATTGAAGGAGAAGCCGGAAAAAATCAATAATGCCATCCTGAAGACCAAAGAGGTTGAATTCATATTGAAAAGGGAATGAAAAAACCATGGCCAGCACTTGGCACGCGGAATTAAAAATAATGCATGGGCGTACCAGTTTCTTGGGCATAAATGACGCATAACAATGAAAATAATTGGTCTTACGGGAGGCATTGGAAGTGGAAAGACCACTGTTGCAAGGATGTTCGAAAAATTGGGGGTTCCCGTATACAATTCAGATGTGGAAGCCAAGAAACTTATGCATTCCTCCAAAACGATGAAGAGAAAACTGATCGACCTGTTTGGGGAATTGGCCTATCTGGACGGAAAATTAAATCGATCCTACATTGCTAAATCTGTTTTTAAGAATACGAATTTGCTAAAAAAACTTAACGGAATTGTACATCCTGCAGTTCGAAAACATTTTAAGAAATGGTGCAAGGCACAGGATTATCCTTATGTGATTCAGGAAACCGCCTTGTTGTTTGAGAATAATGCCCAAGAATTTTATGATAAGGTGGTATTGGTGACCGCTCCCATGGAATATCGGATAGACCGCATTCTAAACCGAGACCAAAGTACCCGTGAGGATATCGTGGCAAGAATGAGGAATCAATTGGACGATGCGGAGAAGTTACCCTTGGCAGACTTTGTCATTGAAAATATCGACCTGAAAAAAACAAATGAAAAGGTGGTAGAGGTGCATCGCGTTCTCCTTGATTTTACTAAGGACAGCTAATTTTAACATTTGTGTTAAGGTTTGGTTAAACGTACTCAGGCCTTCCCTGTAAATAATTAATTTTAACATTATAATGAATAAGAGGTTATTTGTTCTCTTGGTAGTTCTAATGAGCCTTTCTCTCGTAGGGTTGATTTTTATTCAAAGCATTTGGATAAAAAAGTCCGTTGAGAACAAAGAGGAACAATTTTCGAATGTTGTTTCTGAGGCGCTTAACAGTGTTACCAATCAGATAGAGGAGCGGGAGAAGAAAAATTACTTCGACAGGTATCTGTATGCAAAGGATAGCATCGGGGAATTGAAGGAGACCCAATTTAGAAATTTCTTTTTCATAGACAGGGATGTCAATTCTAATGAAATATTGTTATATGAACATGGTATCCTAGAAGAAGATTACGGAATTTCATCAACGTTCTTTGATAACGGTGAGGTGGGCGATACCACTTTCATCAAAAACTATACAAGCAAGCGAACCACATCGATCTTCAGGGAGGATTACGATATAGACGGTAAGGCTCTTAGGTTAACGCCCATTCAAAGAATAGAAAAGATTGGGGGACTTAGGGATGTTGATAAAATCGCCATGGAAGATTTGTTCACGACCTATGCCAAAAGAGTGCCTATACACAAAAGGGTTTCCAAACAGGAGATAGAATTGTTGGTGCAACGTGAATTGGAGGATAGGGGTGTTGATATAGCTTTTGAATATGGGGTGTACAGCAATGGTCTACCGACGAAGTTGAAATCCCGAAAATTCAAATATTCCGAAGCGAACATCTATAAATCGCCATTGTTTACCGATCTTGACGGGATATCCAATTTTGACCTATTGGTTTCCTTCCCAAAGAAAAAGCGCTTTTTGTTACAGTCTATACTAGGTTTGGCCTTATTGTCACTTTTGTTTACTCTGATAATTGTCATTGCATATTCCGGTGCGATATACCAACTGATCAGGCAAAAACAGATATCGGAGATAAAATCGGACTTTATCAATAATATGACGCACGAGTTCAAGACCCCTATTGCAACGATCAACTTAGCGGTGGAAGCTATAAGAAACCCTAAAATAATTGGGGATCAGGAAAAGGTTTCGCGCTATTTGCAGATGATCAGGGACGAGAATAAACGTATGCACGCCCAAGTAGAAAATGTATTGCGCATATCCAAATTGGAGAAAAACCAATTGGATATCAGTAAGGATAGGGTAGATGCCCACGATATAATAAATGATGCGATTACTCATGTGGAGCTCATTGTGCAGGATAGGGGAGGATATATTGAAACACATTTAGATGCACATCGATCGGAAGTTTTGGCCAATGAAATGCATTTTACCAATGTGATAGTCAATATTTTGGACAACGCAATAAAATACTCGATAGATGCCCCAAAGATAGATGTCTACACGGAAGTAGTTAAAAACAACATTGTTATAAAAGTTCAGGACCAAGGTCCTGGGATGAGCAAAGTTGTATTGAAGAGAGTTTTTGAGAAGTTCTATAGAGAACATACAGGAGATATTCACAACGTAAAGGGCCACGGGTTAGGATTGGCCTACGTAAAAAAAATAGTAGATGATCATCAAGGGGAAGTATACGCGGAAAGTGAAAAAGATAAGGGAAGCACTTTCTTCATTAAACTCCCTTTAATTTAAAAATTATGGAAACAATAAATAAAAAGATACTTTTAGTAGAAGATGACCCAAATTTTGGAATTGTCCTTAAGGACTATCTATCCATGAACGATTTCGATGTAACATTGGCGAAGAATGGTATGGAAGGTTTCGAGAAATTTAAAAAGGACAATTTTGATATCTGTATTCTGGATGTCATGATGCCCTATAAGGACGGATTTACCTTGGCGAAAGAAATACGGGAGAAAAATGAAAATGTTCCCATCGTTTTCTTGACCGCTAAGACCATGAAGGAGGATGTACTAAAAGGATATAAGGCCGGTGCGGATGATTATCTAAACAAACCTTTTGATTCTGAGGTGCTATTGATGAAACTAAAGGCGATACTTCAAAGAAAGGCTTCCAGTAGTTTGGCCGATAGTAAGAAGTTTGAATTTGAAATTGGAGGATTTCACCTAAATTCAAAACTGAGGTTCTTAAAATATAAGGATGAAGAATCCATTAAATTATCACCCAAGGAAAATGAGCTTCTACGACTCTTGGCCCTGCATGAAAACGATTTGATGCCCAGGGAGTTGGCCCTCACAAAAATTTGGAGGGATGACAACTATTTCACTTCCCGAAGTATGGATGTTTACATTGCCAAACTTAGAAAATACCTAAAACGGGACGATAGTGTAGAGATTTTGAACATCCATGGCGAAGGCTTTCGTTTGGTGATCAAAACAGAGGGCGAGTAAAACTAATTCACATTTAACATATAAAGCACCTTGTTCGAGGTGCTTTTTTAGTTTTTTAAAAGGGCTATCGCCCGATCAACGATTTCTTCGGGACTAAGTTCAATGGATACCACGAGGGCATTTTCAGGTTCTTCCAAAGTTTTAAATTGGGATTCGAGCAATTCCTTTGGCATAAAATGCCCTTTTCTTAAACTAAGCCGATGCCCAATAAGTTCCAAGGTACCTTTCAAGAACAGAAAAACGGTCGTTTCCTCCATACCTGCCCTCAAGATTTCCCTATACTTGGATTTTAAGGCAGAACATACAATGACAGCACCCTTTTCCTGGTTCTTCTTTCCTAACGCATTCAAAGTTTCCAGCCAACCTGTACGATCGTTGTCATCCAAAGGAATGCCTTTGCTCATTTTGTCTATGTTGGCTTTTGGATGGTAATGGTCGCCATCGTAAAAGGAATACCCCAATTTTACCGCCAATAATTTCCCGATGGTAGATTTTCCACAACCGGAAACGCCCATCACATATATAATCTTTGCTTTATTCATTTTGTAATTCTGCTACTACTTCTTCAATTTGAGCAATTATTTCCTTTTCATGATAGTTGTATGCTATCCAAAGGGTATTAGGGCTTTTCTTAAACCAAGTGGTTTGTCTTTTTGCGAACCTTCGGGTATTTTTTTTAATCTCCGAAACGGCAAAATCCAAGGTCCAATTTCCATCGCAATATTCAAAAAGCTCTTTATAGCCAACAGTTTGTAAGGCATTCAAATTCCGCTGGTCAAGGAGCGATCGTACTTCGGTCAGTAATCCGTCCTTCATCATAATATCGACCCGTTCGTTTATTCTATCATAAATTACTTTTCTATCGGCTTTCAAACCTATGGATAATACCTTAAAATTTCTTTGGCTTTTTGGTTTGTTTAGAAAGCTGGAATACGATTTACCGGCACCAATACAGATTTCCAAGGCCCGGATCAAGCGATGTGGATTTTGAAGATCTACTTTTTCATAATAATCTGGATCTAATTCCTTGAGGTTCGACTGAAGGAATCCAATACCTTTATCCATCAATTCCTTGTTGAGTGTTTCACGGATACCACTATCCACTTTTGGAAAGGAATCCAGTCCTTTTGTAACGGCGTCCACATAGAGGCCACTTCCTCCGACTATAACGACTGTGTCATGGTTTTGAAACAATGCTTCCAATGTGTTGAGCGCCTCTTTTTCAAAATCGCCCACAGAATAGGGTTCGTGGATACTTTTGTGTTGTATGAAATGATGTACAGCACGTGAAAGTTCCCATGTGGATGGTACTGCCGTACCAATCGCCATTTCTTTGAAAAACTGCCTTGAGTCCGCAGAAATAATTTCCGTCTTGAAATGATTTGCCAAAAGGATGGCCAATTTTGTTTTTCCTATGGCCGTGGGTCCGATTATGGAAATAAGGACTTTACTACTCATTTAGCAAACTTCCACAGTTATAGCAATGACTGGCATCGTCCCTGTGACCTTCCTTTGCACACACCGGACAGGCTTGGGTATTCACATGGACGAATTTTTCCAAATGCTCTTCGCCTGTTTTTAAGGCCCTGGAACGTTTCCCATATTCCACGGTGACCATTCCTGTGGGTACAGCTATAACACCATAACCCAAAAGCATTATTATGGTAGCAATGAATTGACCCTGAGGCGTTATTGGGGCAATGTCACCATATCCAACGGTAGTCAGGGTTACGATGGTCCAGTAAATACTCATGGGAATACTGGTGAAACCTGCCTCATCTCCCTCTACAAGATACATCAAAGTACCCAACATGACGGACAGTATCAGCACTGCAAATAAAAATACGGTTATCTTGGCACTACTTGCCTTCAAAGCACTTTTTAATTGCGAGGCTTCCCCTAAGAACTGAACCAGTTTTAAGATCCTAAAAACCCGTAACAACCTAAAAGCGCGCACCGCAAGCAAAACTTGAGAGCCTGCCAAAATATAGGAGAGATACAATGGAATGGTGGATAAAAAATCTATTATCCCATAAAAACTAAAAATATACTTACTAGGTTTCTGAATACAAATTATCCTCGCAATATATTCAATGGTAAAAAGAATGGTTATGATCCACTCAAGGGACAAAAGTGTCAAATGATATTCTGCATCAATACTTTTCACACTTTCCAACATAATCAGTAGCACACTGAAGAGTATAAGAATAATAAGAACAATATCGAACCACTTACCCATTGGGGTATCTGCTTCATAAATTATCTCATGTAGCTTATGTTTCCAATCTGTATTTTTTTGCTCCTTGCTCAATGCTATTTACAACGCAATAGTTTTAATTATTTTTTTCTTTCTAAGATAGGATTCTATAATAAAGTTGGCATTATGGGTGCCGTTCATAGGGGTAATCAAGCTTTCTAATATATGAATATTATTTATTTGATGGTTTAGGTCATAATAACCTACCCCTACCAGAGATCCATTCCTGATAAGTATTACGGAATTTTCTCCCAAAGCACGGCCTTTATCCACCAATAGGACATTCTTATTTTTTAGGCTATATTTTTGCAAGGCCTCCATGACCCGTTCATTATAATTCCCTATTGCTTCCTTTTTTATGCAAGCCCCATTGCAATTGCCCTCCTTATAGTTGGAACAATTTCCCCTTGCCTCGCTTATGCCGTTGACCTTATCACATAGTTGAAATTCACGGGTAATTTTGTACAAATGGTTTTTTGTACTGAATTCCCCGTTAAAATATCCCCACGGATCGGAACACTTGCTTAGGATAGTCGGTTTTAATTCTAAGTATCCATATTCATTTTTTGAAAGACATAATGAATGGGAAAACATTCTTTTTCTAGGGACGGGACTGTATTTGGGCCTGTTTTTTAAAAGTTCCTGATGCTCCTTTAAAAGCGCCACCAGCTCGCTTCCCGTTTTCTCATAGGTGACCTTCCTTGTCTCTTTGGTCAGTTTTCTGGCGCGGTCCCCGGATTTGGTAAACAATTGGTTTACCTTTTTTTTAATATCCGAACTTTTACTTAGGTAAATGACTTCCCCATCCTTGTTATGCATATAAAAAACCCCGGTTTCGTTGGGCATACTTTGCACGATGTCCAGTTGTTTCTCCGAAAGTTCACCATGTCCTTCCTTCCTTATAACATCCTGGATTATGGTTTTTTCAGTATCCTTTGCCAATAAAAGTTTGAACAGTTTTACCGTAGCCAAAGCATCTCCATTGGCCCTATGGCGGTCACTCACCGGTATCCCCAACGACCGTACCAATTTTCCTAAACTGTAGGATTCCGCATCGGGCAAAAGCGCTTTGGATAAATCTACCGTACAAAGGCTTTTTCTTTCAAAATTATAGCCCAATCTTCTGAATTCCGTGCGCAGGATCCTATAGTCGAACTGCGCGTTATGGGCAACAAGTACGGTATCTTGGGTAATTTCGACGATTCTTTTGGCTACCTCATGAAATTTAGGCGCGGTACGGAGCATTTTGTTGTTTATGCCCGTAAGATTTACGACAAAAGGTTGTATTTCCTTTTCGGGATTTACAAGACTGATAAACGAATCAACTACTTGGTGGCCATCGAACTTATGTATCGCAATTTCCGTAATGCCCTCTTCATTGAATTTTCCTCCCGTCGTTTCTATATCAAGTATAGCGTACATAAATTTTTTCTAGATCTAATTTTAAAATGCGGCAAAATCTCGTTTTTAGTTATAATTCCGCTTTCCAAAGATACTACTTCCTATACGCACCATGGTACTGCCTTCCTCAATGGCAATTGTATAGTCACCGCTCATACCCATGGAAAGAACGGAAAGTTGTGGCAAGCTATTCTTAAGGTCTTGGAATAACCCATTCAAGTTCTTGAATTCCCGTCTTATCTGTTCCTGATTATCCGTAAAAGTGGCCATTCCCATTAGTCCTTCTACGGATACATTATCAAGTTTCTTGAACTCCGGATCGTTGATCAGTTCCTTTAGTTCATGGGCATCAAAACCAAATTTAGTATCCTCCTCAGCTATGTGCACCTGTAAAAGGCATGGAATTGCCCGATTGTGTTTCTTTCCCTGCTTATCAATTTCCTTTAACAATTTAAGACTGTCCACACCGTGGATCAGGGCCACAAATGCAGCCATGTACTTTACCTTGTTGCGTTGCAGGTGTCCGATCATATGCCATTCGATATCCTTGGGCATTTCTTCCCATTTTTCGGTCATTTCCTGCACCTTATTTTCCCCGAATACCCTTTGACCATTGTGATAAGCTTCCATAATATCGGACATGGGCTTGGTTTTTGAAACGGCCACCAAGGTTACGTTTTCAGGAATTTCCTTTTTTATGGTTTTGAGATTTTCCGCTATGGACATAAGATTTATTTAAACTGATTAGAAACGGTTTCGGCTTTTTTGCTATCAGCATAATCATAAAATCCCTCCCCGGACTTTACGCCCAATTTTCCCGCCGTAACCATGTTGACAAGAAGCGGGGAGGGGGCGTATTTCGGATTTTTGAAACCATCGTACATCACTTGCAGTATGGATAGACAAACGTCCAAGCCTATAAAATCTGCTAACTGAAGGGGGCCCATAGGGTGGGCCATTCCCAATTTCATGACCGTATCTATTTCCTGGACACCGGCTACACTATGATGTAAGGTCTCGATTGCTTCGTTGATCATGGGCATCAAAATTCTATTGGCTACAAATCCTGGGTAGTCATTGACCTCCGTTGCCGTCTTACCCAATTTTCCTGCGAGTTCTATAATTTTTTTCGTAGTCTCGTCAGACGTACTATATCCGCGAATGATCTCCATGAGTTTCATGATGGGAACGGGGTTCATAAAATGCATCCCGATAACCTTGGAAGGTCTAGAAGTCACCGAAGCGATCTGTGTAATGGAAATGGAAGAGGTATTGGTGGCCAAGATCACTGAAGGTTTACAGAACGCATCCAAATCCTTAAAGATATTCATCTTTATATTCAGGTTTTCGGATGCAGCTTCCACCACTAAGTCAACCTCGCCAACCCCATTTTTTAAATCGGTAAATGTCGTTATGTTATTCAGGGTGGCCTTCTTGTCCTCCTCCTGAATGGTACCTTTGTAAATCATCCTGTCCAGGTTCTTGGAAATATTGGAAACCCCGTTTTTTAGAGCATCTTCATTTAGGTCTATAAGGTTTACCCAGTAACCGCTTTGGGCAAATACATGGGCAATACCGTTTCCCATGGTTCCCGCTCCTATGACCGCAATATTCTTCATATCTAAGAGTATTGAAAAATTAAAAATTATATTGATGGCACTTGTTTAATTTAAAACCGATTTATTTTCAAAAGCCGCTATAATCTGTAAAGCCACTTTCAATGCCTCGGTTCCTTGTTGTAGCGTAACCATAGGTATGCTATCTTCAAGGATGGCATCCGCGAAGGATTCCAATTCGTCCAAAATGGCATTGTTTTCCGTAATGGCAGGGTTTTCAAAATAAATCTGTTTTTTTACACCTTCCGCATTTTGAAGGATCATATCAAAATCACCGGGTATTTCAGGGGCGTCCTTCATCCTTACGACTTCCACTTTTTTCTCCAAAAAATCAACGGAAATGTAGGCGTCCTTCTGGAAGAATCGTGATTTGCGCATATTTTTAAGACTTATCCTACTGGCGGTAAGGTTGGCCACACAGCCATTCTCAAATTCCAACCTTGCATTGGCAATATCCGGTGATTGGCTTAAAACGGATACCCCGCTTGCCTTTATACCGATTACTTTTGATTTTACAACGCTCAAGATGGCATCAATGTCATGTATCATCAAATCCAAAACAACGGGTACATCGGTACCACGTGGATTGAATTCGGCCAATCGGTGCGTCTCAATGAACATCGGCAAGTTAATGGATTCCTTGACAGCGGTAAATGCCGGATTAAAACGCTCTACGTGGCCAACCTGTCCCTTTATCTTATACTTTTGCTCTAGCGCCAATAGGTTTTCGGCTTCTTCCAAGGTATTGGTAATGGGTTTTTCAATAAAGACATGCCTGCCCCGTTCCATGGCCTTTTTGGCACATTCATAGTGGGATAGGGTAGGCGTTACGATATCGACTACGTCAACGGCGTCAATCAAATCATTGATATTGTCAAAATAAGTATATCCAAATTCGGCGGCCACCTTTTTACCGATTATGATATCGGCATCATAAAAACCTATCAGTTCATATTTTTCGGACTGATTGAGCAAGCGTAAATGAATTTTTCCTAAATGACCGGCCCCTAAGACCCCAACTTTGAGCATGCTATTCCTTTTTTATCAAAAATACACATAGTTTATAAGTTTAGGCGGGAATGCAAATTCCAATTTTCACATTTACTTTTTTTACCGGTTTCTTTTCTATAACATTGTTTTATAAATTTGGGAACCAAACCAAGCTAAAATTGAAGGACACATTTAAACACAGAGGCATGCGCAATCAATTGGCAGAGTTGCTGATTGAAAAGGGCATTTCCGATAAAACCGTCTTGGATGCCATTAGGGAGGTACCAAGACATTTTTTTATGGACAGTAGTTTTGAAGGTCACGCGTATCAGGATAAGGCATTTCCCATTGCTGCGGACCAAACCATTTCCCAGCCCTACACTGTTGCTTTTCAAACGGAACTGTTGCAACTGGAACCCAATCTTAGTGTTTTGGAAATAGGGACCGGTAGTGGTTACCAGACTGCGGTTTTGTTAAAGTGCAAGGCAAAGGTCTTCACCATTGAAAGACAGTTGGAACTTTTCAAAAAAACGAATTTATTTTTTAAAAAAATGGGATACAGACCAAAGAAGTTCATTTTTGGAGATGGTTACAAAGGTCTGCCCGAAGAAGCGCCCTTTGACCGAATTATCGTAACCGCGGGAGCGCCTGAAGTTCCAAAGGCCCTAATGTCCCAATTAAAAGTGGGAGGCAGGTTGGTAATACCCATTGGTTTTGAAGAGCAAATAATGACGCTTTTTGAAAGGACTTCTGAGAAGGAATTCAAGAAAACGGAATATGGATCCTTTAGGTTTGTGCCCTTATTGGAGGATAAGAACTAAAACCTTAGGCATTAAAGCTTTTTTTGATTCGGTCTAGATTCCGTTTATTATCCCTATCCTTTATGGTTTCTCTCTTATCATAAAGTTTTTTACCCTTGGCAAGTGCTATTTGCATTTTGGCCAGTCCGCGGTCGTTGATGAACAGGGTCAGCGGAACGATGGTGAGTCCCGTAGTCTTTACCTCTTTGTGTAGTTTTCTTAATTCCCTTTTGTTCAATAAGAGCTTACGTTCCGCTTTTGGTTTATGGTTAAAATGGGAGGCATGCGAATATTCGTCAATTTGCATGTTGATTACAAAAAGTTCATCACGATCGTTAAACTCGCAAAAACTTTCTGAAATAGAAGCCTTTCCATATCTAATGGATTTAATTTCAGTACCGGCAAGCACGAGTCCGGCCGTAAAGGTTTCCAATAGCTCGTATTCAAAACGAGCCCTTTTGTTCTTGATGTTGATGTTCTTCTGCATTGGTTACAAAAATAAACACATTTAAGGGATATAATGATTTAAAGCATTTATTTTGTAATGATTCCCATATACGAACGATTAAGCAAAGAAAGTATTCCATGCAAAGAGTTTATATAATACTTGTTTTCAGTATCCTAGTCGCTTGCGAGCCAAAGGACAAAGCACCAAATGTCCAAGAAATTGTGGACAGAAGCATTGAAGTGAGCGGTGGTAAGAATTATACGGATTCAAATGTTGATTTCGATTTTAGGGATATCCATTATACCTCAAAATCCAAAGGTTCCATCAAGGTTCTGGAACGAATCATTAGTAACGATACCTCGGTTATTGTGGATAGAAAGGAACCATCCGGATTTCGGCGATTCGTAAACGATAGTCTTATAGAACTGGCCGATACCACGGCGAATAAATATGCCAATTCCGTAAATTCCGTTCATTATTTTGCCTACTTGCCTTTTGGCTTAAATGACAGGGCGGTTCAAAAGGAATTCTTGGGAAAAGTAGAAATCAAAGAAAAGACCTATTATAAGGTAAAGGTTACCTTTAGGGAAGAAGGTGGAGGAGATGATTTTGACGACGTCTATGTGTATTGGTTCAACTCTGAGACCTTTAAACCTGATTATTTGGCGTATGAATTCCATGTAAACGGGGGCGGCCAACGCTTTCGGGAAGCATATAATGAACGCTATGTGGGCGATATCCGTTTCGTGGATTATAAAAATTACAAACCAAAAATTGAAAATAGTCCGATTTATAAAATAGATAGTCTATATGTAAACGACGGTCTGGAACTTCTTTCCAATATAGAACTTAAAAACGTACAGGTTAATCGGGACAATTACAATTAAACACCAATCTTGTACTGGTTGCCACCCCGTTAACGATGGTCACAATGAACAGCGTTCCGTTTTCATCATCGGATATTTGAGTATAAGTATCTTTGCCTAACATGAGGTTGACAAATTCTGGGGTAGTATTGCTATGCCCCACAACAAGGACATTTTTATTTAGGTTGTCCTTTTTAAATTGGTCTAGGTCCAAGATTCTAGGATCGTAATATTGAACATCGATATTTTTTTTAACCGAAGTTGGTGCGGCCGTCATGGAGGTTCTGTTGAAATTTGTGGAATAAATGGCATCCAAATCAACCTCGTTTAAAATTTCGGCCCAGTGCATGGCCCTGCCAAGCCCTTTTTGGTTGAGTTCTGGGTCTGGATCATCTGGATCTGTCCTATCCTTTTCCGCATGCCTTATAAAATAAAAAGTTGAAATATCTGGATTGGTACCAGAAATCTCGGTCGGTTTTTCCTCATTACAGGAAAAAAGGAATAGTATAATACAAAATGGGAAAATCTTTAGTAGTTTCATGGTTTAGCGATACTTTTTGCTTTAATACAGAACTAAATTTACTTTAAAATAGTACGTTACACCGCTATTTTTTGTTTTTTTGCATATGAATAAATTTTGTGGGGCACTTCTTATGGTACTTGTAGTTGTTGGTGTAAACGCTCAGAATGTTGAACTTCCCAGCGATTATAGACAGCACAACTTGACTGAATACAATTCCAGTCTTCTCAATCCTGCATTTTCACTGGACAGGAACAACCCTTCCTCCGTTGCCTTTTGGTCCAGGTGGCAATGGCAGACCTTTGACGCGGATCCTACGAGCCTTTTCTTTAATTATTCCCATAGACTGAACGACCTTTCCAGTGTTGGACTGGGATTTTTTCAGCAGAATACAGAAATCTTTATCAATACGGGGATTGTTCTAAACTATGCCTATAATATACAATTGAGCGATCGCGCAAGTCTTGGCGTGGGGATCAATATTTTAGGGTTTCAGCAAAAACTGGCAGATCAGCGTTTTTTCATACCCAATCCCATACAAACAGAAATAACCGATGATTTCATCGTACAGATGGCACCGGGTATCAATTTTAGATTGGACAAATTTAGTTTGGGACTTTCCTCTGAGAACCTAATGGATTACAATATCAGTACAAACGAACGAAATACCAGTTCTGACGGACGCATTTTCTTGGCCTTGGCCAGTTATGATTTTCCAATTGGTATCCTTTCTTCAGATGAGAACTCCGTATTAAGGCCCACGTTGTACTATAAATCCATACCCGGTTTCGATTCCCAATTGGGAATTTCAACATTGTTAAGTACAAATAAGTTTTGGACCCAACTTGGATACAATAGTTTCTACGGAATTTCGGGAGGTGCAGGAGGACGATTTTTTAAACGATTTTCCCTTGGTGCCTTGGTGGAATTTGGTGTATCAAATGATCTTAAGGGTACAGATCCAACATTTGAATTGGTAACCTCTTATAAATTGGGGCCGTTGTCTTCTGAAGAGCGCTATCCACAGGAGGAGCTTATTGTTGAAGAGCCCATGGAACAAGAATTGAGCCGTGCTGAAAAATTGGCGCAACGTGAAGCGGAAAAGGAGCATGAGCGCTTGGCCAAAGTGGAACGTCAAAGACAAAAGGATTCCTTACTGGAAGCATCCAGATTAGAGCAATTGGCCTTGGAAGCCACTAAAAACGCAGCCCAAAGAAAACGGGATTCTTTGGCACAGGCGAGGCAAGGGGAAGCCTTGGCAGAGGTACAGGCTAGGGAACGCCAAAGGAAAATCGATTCTACCAATGCCGCTAATAGGGCCTTAGAGGAAGCCTTGGCATTGGAACAAGAAAGGAAACAAGATTCCTTGGCCCAGGTAAAATTGGCCGAGGTCGAAGCAGCCAGAAAAGAAGTGGTTACCCCTGAAAAAGGGGAGCGATATGAGGAAGTGTCCAAACAAGGTTCTTTGGAACCAGGTTATTATTTGATTGCCAACGTTTTCGGCACAAAACGCTACTTTGATGCCTTTATGGCAGATTTACAGAAGAAGGGACTTAATCCTGGATCATTCTATAGGGAGACGAACAAATATAACTATGTCTTTTTGGAAAGATATGATTCCATTTCCGAGGCAAGGGCGGCACGAGATTCCAATTTTGGAGGAAAGTATGCCGATAAAACTTGGATTTTTAGGGTAGTAGGGGAATAATATAAAAAAGGATGGAAGTATTTTAATCAGGAAGGAAGTATACTATCAATGGAATACTATAACTCCCGCTTCACCAATACTTCCAGATAGGTCATTGTATTCAATAAATACTTCCGGTCCATTGTGATGGTAGACATGGCAACGGCACCCTGAATCATCGTAAACAACTGTTTGGCAAACTGTAGTGGAGATACAGGAATTTTTATTTCACTTTTATTGACGCCATTTTCCAAGACCAAGGCGATTTTCCCCTCAATTTCCTTAATGGTTTCCTTTGCCGCCGCAGCCAGCAACTTATTATTATGTTGTGAATCTACCCCTACATTAAGTACCGGACATCCCCCTAATGGAAGTGTAAAGACATCATATTTCTTATAGAAATCCATGAGACTTTTTAGTTTGTCCATGGTAGACCCAGAAACGTTTAGGGCATCGTCCAAAGCCTGCAACAATAGCTTGCTATTGTGTTCAAAAGCAGATAGTGCCAAGGCTTCCTTATTTTCAAAATTACCGTAAATCGCCCCCTTTGTTAACCCTGTAGCGTCCGTAAGGTCGCTCATACTGGTACCAATATAACCATGTTTGTTGAATACAGGAGCTACCGTTTCAATGATGTAGGCAGTGGTTTTTTCAGCTTTGGTGGACATTTGAGGTTATTTTATACGAAGATAAAAAAACTATACTGTATGGTATATCTTGTCGATAAAAAAAACGCCCTAAAATTTCTTTAGGGCGTCTCATAAAGCAATCGTTCGTTTATACTACCAAATCATTTTGATTTCTGAATACCAGTTCGTCGTCAAAAGCGTCCAAAAGAATGACGCTATCTGATTTAATTTTACCGCTTAATAGTTCCTTAGACATATTGTTCAATACCTCCTTTTGTATGGTACGTTTTACAGGCCTTGCCCCAAACTGTGGTTCATAGCCTCGTTCCGCCAAAAAGTCTATTGCCTCATCGGTCGCATCCAACGTAATGTTCTGTTTATCCAGCATTTTCTTTAAACCAGCTAATTGAAGTTTTACAATTTCCCTGATATCATCTTTGGTAAGTGGGGTGAACATAATGATGTCATCGATTCTGTTCAAGAATTCAGGCCGAATCATTTTATGTAATAATCCCATAACTTCAACCCTTGCCGCCTCCGATGCACTGTGTATATCGGTTGAATTTTCAAACTTCTCTTGAATTATCTGACTACCCATATTACTGGTCATGATTATAATGGTGTTCTTGAAATCGGCAACACGTCCCTTATTATCCGTCAACCTTCCCTCATCCAAAACCTGTAGCAAAATATTAAACGTATCCGGATGCGCCTTTTCAATTTCATCCAGCAAAACAACGGAGTAGGGGCGTCTTCTCACGGCTTCGGTCAGTTGCCCTCCTTCGTCATAACCTACATATCCTGGAGGGGCGCCTACCAATCTACTTACGGAATGCCTTTCCTGGTACTCGCTCATATCTATACGGGTCATGGCATTTTCATCGTCGAACAAGTAGGAAGCCAAGGTTTTTGCCAACTCCGTTTTACCAACACCCGTGGTACCCAGGAACAGAAAGGAGCCTATTGGTTTTTTCATATCCTGCAAACCGGCCCTACTTCTTCTAATAGCATCAGAAACCGCTTGGATGGCTTCATCCTGACCAACGACCCGCTTATGCAACACATTTTCCAGATTCAGTAATTTTTCCCTTTCGCTTTGTAGCATTTTGGTAACGGGTATGCCCGTCCATTTCGCAACGACCTCGGCAATATCCTCGCTGGTTACCTCTTCTTTAATGAGTGTTCCGGCATCTTGTTGCTGAGCCAGTTCGTCCTGTAGTTTTGCAAGGTTCTCTTGGGCATCCTTGATTTTACCGTATCTTATTTCCGCCACTTTACCATAATCCCCGTTTCGCTCGGCTCGTTCCGCTTCCGCCTTGTAGTTTTCGATATCCATTTTAGTTTTTTGGATATTGTCCACTACGGATTTTTCAGTTTCCCATTTGGCAAAAATCTCGTTACGTTCTTCCTTCACATTGGCCAATTCCAAATTTAGGGACTTAAGTTTTGAATGGTCGTTCTCCCTTTTTATCGCCTCAATTTCAATTTCCAACTGCATGATTTTACGATCTAGAACATCTAGTTCCTCTGGTTTTGAATTAATCTCCATTCGTAATTTGGCGGCAGCTTCATCCATTAAGTCTATGGCCTTATCAGGCAAAAACCTATTGGTAATATAGCGTTGGGACAATTCCACGGCAGCGATGACCGCTTCATCCTTAATGCGCACCTTGTGATGGGTCTCGTAACGCTCCTTGATTCCCCTAAGTATGGAAATAGCACTTTCTGTATCGGGCTGATCTACTACAACCTTTTGGAAACGACGTTCCAAGGCTTTGTCCTTTTCAAAGTATTTTTGATACTCATCCAAAGTAGTGGCACCAATGGCCCTAAGTTCGCCCCTCGCCAAAGCGGGTTTTAGAATATTGGCGGCATCCATTGCTCCTTGACCACCACCGGCACCTACCAACGTATGAATCTCGTCAATAAACAATATGATATTACCATCCGCACTGGTCACTTCCTTAATAACTGCCTTTAATCGTTCCTCAAACTCCCCTTTGTATTTGGCACCAGCGATTAGGGCACCCATATCCAAGGAATAAATAACCTTGTCCTTTAGGTTTTCAGGGATATCGCCTTGAACGATTCTGTGGGCCAGACCTTCGGCAATAGCCGTTTTTCCCACTCCAGGTTCACCCACAAGCATGGGGTTGTTCTTGGTTCGTCTGGATAGAATCTGTAGCACCCTTCTAATCTCTTCATCCCTTCCTATAACCGGGTCCAGTTTACCACTATCGGCCAATTCATTAAGGTTTTTGGCATATTTGTTCAAGGAATTATAAGTTTCCTCCGCACTTTGGGAAGTCACATTGGAGCCTTTTCTCAATTCATTGATAGCGGAAACCAAATTTTTCTCGGTTACCCCTTGATCTTTTAGGATTTGGGCGATTTTACTTTTTGATTTGAAAATGGCCAAAATTAAGTGCTCTATGGAAACATATTCATCCCCCATGTTTTTAGCGATTATAGAGGCCTCGTTTACCGATTTACCGGCCTCCCTGGAAAGCATAATGTCTCCACCTTCGACCTTGGGAAAGGAATTGAGTTCCTTTTCTAAAATCTGCTTAATAAGGTTGGTGTTGAGCCCCAATTTTTTGAATATAAATGGAACCACATTTTCTTCTACCTCTGTAATGGCTTTAAATAAATGTTCGTTCTCTATTTGTTGATGCCCCAATGATTGGGCAATTACCTGAGCCTGTTGTACAGCCTCCTGTGATTTTATGGTGAAATTATTAAAGTTCATATGGATTACTTTTATTTTGAATATTACTTTTGTAAGGAAAAGGGCAACAATCCTACCAATTGAATCAACAAGACAAAATGTCCTGTAATTTCAATATTTTTAAGACATAAAGTCAGTAGTGGATTAATATGTATAGCGTCATTTAAAGTTAGTGGAGTATGGGATTATTTGGCAATTTTTTTGGTAAAAATGAAAATTCTGATAATGGTAAGGATATACCCTGGATTTCCCTTGAGCATAAAGATCAGCTAGAGGTATTGACCGAAAATTCAAAAACAAGGCCACAGGCCATATTCAAGCATTCCACCACATGTGGCGTGAGTAGAATGGTTTTAAATATGTTCAATTCTTCCTATGGTCTAGAACCTTCCCAAATGGATTTTTACTTTTTGGATTTACATGCGAACCGCGAGGTATCCAACAAAGTTGCAGAAACATTTCAAGTGATGCACCAGTCGCCCCAGCTTTTGATTGTTAAAAATGGGGTAGTGGTAGCCCATGATTCCCATGGAGGCATATCGGAAATAAAATTGGAGCAGTATATATAAAAAAACTCCGCATATTTGCGGAGTTTATCTTTTAGTTAAATCGTTGTCTGGTAAGAATTGATTTTAAATTGTTCTTTAAATCCTCTCCCGCGTCGTAGACCATTTGCTCATTCGTTGGAAAGGGTACCCTTGCAGCTTGCAAGAAAGGTAATAAGTCATTATCCAACGCACGTTTGTCCCCGTTATAATTGGCGAATATGTGCTCAAAAACGAATTCACTGGCCAAGGGATATTGATTAATTTGCTGTTGCTTTCTCAAATCCGTAAAATTAACCACTCCCACTACCTGAGCGCTCTTGAACTGGGTGAATTGATAAAAATCACATCGCACGGTTTTAAACTTGTCCACTTTTATTTTGTTACCCAGGCTATCCTTAACAATATTTCCGTTCTGGTCTTCTACGTACTCATAGCCATCCTTGATCTGTTTTTCTTTTATAATCTGTTTTTCATTTACCTGTTCTGGAGAAATGTTGATATCTTGAAAGGAAACCTCCATTAAATAATCATAGTCGATGTTCGCCAACCTGTTGGTATGGTATTCTGTCCATAGATTGTTCAATCCATAGGTATTAAGGTTCAACAACTCGTCTTCCAATCGTTTTGGTATTACTTTATCCGTATTGTTTACCATCTCTACCACCACATAGTCCAATCCTTTTTGATAGGCCTCGTCCATTTTGATTTTGGTATCCCGATAATTTGGATTGATTTCCTCCAAATATTTCAAATCATCATAGGCATTCCTATATTCATTTTTATATCGAGCATTTTGTAAAAGGCCCACTGCATTATTATATAGGAATTCCGATAAATTTTCCTTTGCGGCAATAATATCAGAATCATAATTATTGAAATTGAACCTTGCATCCCTTCCCTCTTCCATTATGTATAAGGGTAATAAGGGTCTGATTCTTTGCTGGATTTCCTTCAATGTTACATACGATTCATAAATAGTTTCATAATTTGCGGAATTACCGTCCTTTTTTAGAAACTTAATATTTTGAAGTTCTCTCTCCGTATTTTTTTGGTAGGCTTCCTCCAAGAGAACGATAAAGGCCTGATTGCTTTTTTTGGTTTTGTTTTCCGCAATGTTTACGATCGCCTTGTTTATGGCCGCATTATAATTCCCTGAATTCAATGCCTCTTGGGTTCTTTTAACGCCACTACAGGAGTATATGAACACAAGGATACCAAGAAGTAGAAATTTTTTCATAACTAGAATTTTAAGGTTTCCATTTGAGCTATTCCAATAGCTATGCCAGAAATATTCCTTTACATAACGGAAAAGGATGAAGAATAGTGTAAATAGGATAAAATACACTTTTGTCCCATATTTGTGTTTTAAAAATGACAAAAGCGCGACAGTTATTAACGCTTGTTTAATAAAATTATCTTGAGACCCGTAATTTTATAGTACTAGGAATTGGGGCAAATTGTACTTTTGCAAAAGAATTAAATTTATCACATACATGGAAAGGGATACTCGAATTTTTGACCTCATAGAAGCGGAGAGAAAGCGTCAGACGAACGGAATAGAATTGATAGCTTCCGAGAATTTTGTAAGTCCGCAGGTGATGGAAGCTGCCGGTTCCGTTCTAACGAACAAATATGCCGAAGGTTATCCAGGGAAGCGTTATTATGGAGGGTGCGAGGTAGTCGACGAAGTAGAACAATTGGCCATTGACCGTGCCAAAGCGCTTTTTGGAGCGGAGTATGCCAATGTACAACCACATTCAGGTTCCCAGGCGAATGCATCCGTGTACCACGCTTGCCTAGAGGCTGGCGACACCATTTTGGGATTTGACCTGTCCCACGGTGGCCATCTTACCCATGGGTCACCTGTAAATTTTTCAGGTAAATTATACAATCCTGTTTTTTATGGGGTAGATGAAAAAACGGGAATGCTTGACTATGATAAAATTCAGGAAATAGCTACAAAGGAGCGACCAAAACTTATAATAGCGGGGGCTTCTGCCTATTCTCGGGATATGGATTTCAAAAGGTTTCGGGAAATTGCGGATAGTGTAAACGCCTTGTTGTTGGCCGACATTTCGCATCCCGCCGGTTTGATTGCCAAAGGATTGCTAAATGATCCTATTCCTCATTGCCATATTGTGACCACCACCACCCATAAAACCCTAAGAGGACCAAGGGGCGGTTTGATCTTGATGGGGAAGGATTTTGACAATCCCTTCGGAATCAAACTTAAAAACGGTAGTTTAAGAAAAATGTCCGCCTTGTTGGATTTAGCCGTTTTCCCCGGAAATCAGGGAGGTCCCTTGGAGCATATTATTGCTGCGAAGGCGGTAGCTTTTGGGGAAGCACTTACGGAAGAATTTGGAATTTACATGCAACAGGTCAAGAAGAATGCTGATGCCATGGCCAAGGCCTTTGTGGCCAAGGGCTATAATATCATTTCTGGAGGAACGGACAACCACATGATGTTGATCGATCTACGAAATAAGGGTATAACAGGGAAAGATGCCGAAAAAGCACTAGTTCTGGCCGATATTACGGCGAACAAGAACATGGTTCCATTTGATGACAAATCACCTTTTGTTACTTCTGGCATTCGATTTGGTACCGCTGCGATTACGACAAGGGGGTTATTGGAAGAGGATATGAAGACGGTGGTGGAGTTTATTGATAAAGTATTGACGAATCCTGAAGATTCTCAAGTAATTGCCAATGTAAAGAATAGTGTTAACGCCATGATGGGAGACAGGGCCATATTTAATGAGATGACCGTTAGAGCCTAGTTGTTTTCGTCAAACAAATTGTAATCGAGATTTGCAGGGATAAATTTATTCTTCTGGACATCAAAAATCAATCCGTCTACTTCGGATTCCATATAAATTCCCCAATATTCCTTATAAGCAGAGGCATTTGGGGATTTTTGCCTTTCAAGAAAAGTATGTGCATTGCAAAGATTATCTTCGAAAACAGGAACGAAGATTTCTTCGGGCTGTTCGGTCAATCCCTTGGTAATTGAAACATATTGCCTTGCAATTTCAGTCATGATATTATTGAATTGCTCTGGTATACTATTCCTGTAAATGTTTTTGATAATGATATTGGTATCGTTTAAATACAGGGTGATTTCATGAATATCTATTTCCAATGCCCTGTTTTGAGTTGTCAATAGACCAAAACTTTTTGTAAGCGTGGAACCATTGATGTCCTCTGAACCCCAAAGTCCCTTATTAAAATGCCCTAGAACATCTATAAGGTTTAAAGGACAGTCGAGCTCCAAAACCAAATCCATTTTTTTGTTACCATGCTTGGCATTTTTGATAGTAACTTCGGAAAAGTAACCCAACTCAAGGGATTTCTTAAAATCATCTAAGCCAAAAATCTTCTCTTCTGACTTTGTGTTTATTAGTTCGATGGTTTGGTAATTGTGAAATTTGAAAAGCATTCCTTACAATTGTTTTATTATAAAGATAGCCTTAATGGGAATTCGCAAGACCTAGGAAAACCTTAGAATTTTGGAGGATATTATTATATTTTAAAAACAGAATTTACAAAATACTGATTTTTAAATAGTTGTAATGATAAAATTTCTGGCTTAAAGGAAACCTCTCTTCTTTGCTTCTTGAATAAGTGCTAGGTCATTGCCATTTTTTACACCAAAAATAGCCTTTAACTGACGTTTTCTTGCCTCTACGGTGGTATTGGCCGAAGCTATAAGGGGTGCAATGTCTCGCGTATTGGTTCCCAAGGACAAATAATACAAAATCTTTTGGTCCTGTTCATCGATTTCTATATTGCTGGCCATTCTCCTGCGAACGGCACCCAAGGCACTGGCGGTATAATAGGGAGGCTTTTTTACTACGGTATCCACCATCGTTCTAAGGGACATTTCGTCAATTTCCGACTTTACCATATAACCGTCCGGGTTTACGGCCTTAAAAATATTGTTGATACGGTAACTGTCACTGAAAGAGGACATAAAAACAATCTTTGAGTCGGGAACAATTTCCCTGGCCAATTTCCCTAAATCCACGCCAGATCTTGGATCTTTGGATTCGGCGGGAAATAGTTGGATATCCAATAGGATAATATCAAAAGCTAAACTTCGCGCCGAATATTCAATTTTTTCCTTTCCCTTATCATAGCTTTTCGCTATTTCCACTTTTACTGAAAAATCCTCAAAATCAGCATCTTCAAGGATATATTTATATCCCAAGGTTGTCATTTCATGATCATCCACCGCTAATATCCTAACCGTCTTCATTTGCTTGTTGTTTATATTATTACTTAGATAGGATGGCCTTTGATTTTACTGTAAGGCAAAAATATACATTATGTACCAAATCCTAACCTTCTTATCCGGGAGTTTGGCTTACACACGCTCCAAGGCAGTATTGGTGTTGGAATCCATAAAATGCAACGGAATTTCCAAGGTTATGGTAGTTCCTCCTTGAGGTTCTGATTCCATTTGCCAAGTCCCGTTCAGTTTTTCTACCCGTGAACTTATATTTCGCATGCCAATTCCCTTTCGTTCTTTTTCCATATCAAATCCCTTTCCATCATCTCCCATTGCCACCCTAAAGGTATTATCAAATCTCTGAAAATCAACAAAGAAATTCTTCCCGTGCGAATGTTTTATCGCATTTTGAAGACATTCCTGTATCATACGATACAGATTGATCTTGATTTCACCTTTAAGTGCATCATAATCCTCATCCTCGTCATAATTGAATGTAGTGATAATTTTGGAATTTTCTTTGGCAGAACCCAACAAATCTTCCACGGAATTGATAAAGTTGTTAATTTTCTGATAGGCACTATGGCTAAGTTCATGGGATATGGACCTTACTTCCTCTTCCACATTTTTTAGTGCCCTTATGGCCTCCATTCTAGCCTCTATGGCCTCCTGCCCCGTTTTTTTGTTGAGACCTGTCAATACCATTCTAGCCCCCAACATTTTTCCCAGAACACCGTCATGGAGCTCTTCTGAAATCCTTTTTTGCTCCATCCTTTTCACCTCGTCCACTTTTTGTTTTTGGGTAAGCATAAGGTTGAATATCTCTTGGTTGTTGGCTTGTTGCTGTTGGGCAAATATAAGTTTTTGGTTTTTGGCCCTTTGGTTTATAATGGTATAGACCGATATTCCCAAAAGGAAAAATCCCAATGCCACGCCTGACCAAATTTGTTTCTGCTTGGCCAGAATAGCGGTCTCCCCCTCCAATTGTTCATTTTGGGCGATAAATTCATCCGTCTCAAAACGAATACGGGCAAACTTATTGCGTGCCTGGCGTTCTTCCTGTTGTAAACTATCGCTTAAGGTAAAATATTTTTGTGCGTAATCTGGGGCATTGGCATAATCTATACGGGTGAGCAGTGCATAGGTATCCAAAACCCTTTCGTTACTGGAGCTTTCCAATGCTGCTTTCAAGGCTGTTTTTGCATGGACAATTGCTTTGATTGTATCCTTGGCATATAAATGATATTGAGATAACGTCGTATATGCCGAGGCCAAGCTACGAGAATCCCTGAGGCTATCAAGCTTTTTGATGGATGTTTTAATCAGTTTTGCCGAACCTAGCGTATCTCCCAACTTTATTTTCGTCAGGGCCAGGTTGTTCAAAGTTTTTGCATAGAGATTTGGGTCTTTTACCTCTAAACTATCAGAATCAATGAGATTATAAAAGATTTCATACGCTTTTTGATAATTACCCATATCGTGATAAATAACTCCATTATTATTTGTGTTCGTCCAAATTTCCAAATTATTTTTACCTACTTTTTCAAGATAGAACAAGGCCTCATCATAGTAATTCAGAGACTGTTCATAATCCTTTAAGGCTTGAGAAATAATCGCCAACGTATTGTAGCAATTATACAACTCCCTATATTTTTCAAGAGGCTTTAACCTAGCAATAGCTGCTACCACGTTGGCTTCACTTCCAATATAATCTTTTATTTCTTGCTGCTGTTTACCCATATTGTACAGCATTCTGGCAGATAAATATTGATTTCCTAATGACTCAAATATTTTTTGAGCTTCAGAATAACTGTAATACGAACTATCCTTAATAGAATTACGGCTGTAATAAAATCCACGATCCCAATAAGCATTAGCCAAAGCAACCGAATCATTTAAAATTTGTGCAAAACGAGTCGTTTCCGAATTTATTTTTTTAAAAAGTTCACTATTTTGTGAACTTGAACTGTAGTAAGATAAGTTAGTGAAATATTTGATTTTTATGGAGTCATTCTTTAACTTCTTAGTAAGTAAAAAGGCCTTATCCAAAAGGTTTCCCCTAATTTCTTGTGGTATATTTTCAGAATTACTAAGAGAAACTATACTATCGATTTTTCGTTTAAGGTAGTCTACATCTACAACTTGCTCTTGTTTCTGCGCTTCTAGTTTTATTGAAAAGCAGACAATCAGAATTAGGCTTAAGAAATTTTTCAATACAGCTTATTTAATCTTGTAACTATTTACCTACAAGATAAAAAAAAGCCTCGAACTAACTATTTCGAGGCTCCTAATTTTTATAAGAAATATACTAGTTTTTAGGAGGATCTCTTCTATCATCTTGAGAATGACAATTATCACAGGCAGAAAGGGTGGTAGCATCATCTAAATTCCCAATCACATTATTGGCGTTATCTATTAAACTGTTTGATAATCCTAATGCCATGATGGCTACTGCGGCAATACTAACTATTTTTTTCATTTTCGTAAGGTTTTAAATTTATGGTGTTTCCTTTTTTATTACGTTACCAAAGTAATAGACTTAAAAGAAATTAAAACCCTGATTTTCCAGTAGTTAGTGGATTGCCCTATTCTGTGAGTAATTGAACAGGTTTTGGGAGAATTTGGTCAATTTAGGGAGGATACACTGTTTTTGGAAAGGATTTTCTTCAGTTGATCCATTCTATCCTTGTAGGATCTGGAGAAGGGCAGGTTTTTCTCACCTTCTTTTAAGGCACAGATATTTTTGCCAAAATTGATTCTTGATACATAGTCCGTGTTGACGATGTAGCTTTGGTGGATGCGGATAAAGTTTTGGGGCAGATTGTTTTCAAAGGTTTTTAAGGTCTTGAATGCGTTCACGACCGTTCCGTCCCTCATAAAAAATTCCGTGGTATTATTGTCGGCCTGTAGGTAAAGAATATCCGCTGTGTTCAAATATTGAAAATCATTGTAGGACTTTAGGCAGATAGTAGTAGGTTCCTTGACCTTTGGATTTCTTTTCCTTAGTTTTAACAGGGACTTTCTAATATCGAACTCATTAAATGGCAATAACCAGTAATCAAAAAATCCATTTTTAATTGCATCGTAGGCATATTTCTTGGATTTAGAAATACCTATGACCATAGGGACTTCCAAAAGATACTGATGCATTTCTACCACCATTTGGAATAGTGGTTGTGCCTTTTGGTCCAAATTAATAAAAACCAAATCTGGAGTGTATTTAAGAATATAGTTCAGTCCGTCATCAGGATTTTTAGCCAATCCCGAACACGAAAAGTCACCATATGCTTCCAAAAACGTATTTAACTGTAAGTTGGAAACAGCATCAGAATCGATAATTACGTACGAATATTCCAAAATCCATAGAGTTCTGCCGCAATTTACTAATACGCTAAAAGTCTTTGAACTAGGAAAACCTTATAAAAATGGAGGTTATTGTGTTATTTTTTTCTAATTGATTGATTTTGAAAGATATTTCTGAAAATAATATAAGATATATACTACTCCAACCTAAACGTGGCTTGGTAAACGCCCAAATCCGGAGCGGAAATCCTTTCCCTATCCAGTAAATCAAAAGGTACTTGTTGGGCAAATGGAATACTACCTTTATTGATTGCATCGGAATCAAGCCCAATCCTAAAATCATTTTGCTTCGGATCAAAAAAATCAGGGTCACCGTTTAATAAAATGTTTTCGAAAGCCGGCCCATCGAAATCATATAAATCATTACTTGAGGATTCCGACCCAGACGTACTGTATTTGATAAGGCAATTCTGAAAACTATAGTTAAAAATGTTGTTTTGGTTCGATGAAAGCATGAGTTCGGACATGGAGTTTCCGTCGATAATACAATTTTTAAAATCTGCCTTTACCAAGTCGGCGCCCTCGCCAACTCCAAATTTCCCAAAATTGCTCAAATGTAGTGCCCTCCCCATTCTAAAGCCATTGGTCCAATAATTGGCTATGGTTGCATGTGTAAACGCATACCTGCCACCTAGTTCGCCATAGAAGGATGAGTTTCCTGAGCTTCCCAAAAGAAGATTTTGTCCATGTATAGTGGCCGACCTGGCCCATAAATTATGCATGGCACTATTATGTATCTGACTGTTGGCAATCTCCAAAGTGGTAGTTTCCGCTTCCATGTCCCCTTCAACATAAAGGCCTATTTCCGCATTTTTGATGGTGAGGTAGTTTATAATATTACCGGTACTTCCCCTAGCAATGAAAATGGCTCCCCACTGTCCCGGGATATTGGAAAAACTTGGTTCAAGTCTATCGCCTTCGAATATGACCTCACCTTCCAATGCTTCTTGGTCGTTGCTATAGTTTCCGTTTACCTGCAGGGAGGCATTGGGTTTCACCAAGAGTCCGGAATTACGATGAAAATGAACCCTGGCACCGGCATCTATAGTTAGTTGTGCATTCTGTGGTACAGAGGCATAACCATATATCACGTAGGGTCTCTGGTTGTTAAAATGGAGTTGGTCGCCCTTTAAATCGAAACCTTCCACAAATACCTCGGAACCATCCTCTCTGGTATACAATAAGACATTTTCCATTTTTCCGTTGGCATCCTTGGATGGGTACAGAAAAACGGCATCCTTGACCAAGGTAACAAGTTCCACCTCCTGTAAATAAATGTTATCATCGAATTGAATGGCGTCCGTATAGAGTAATTGGGATGGTTCATCCGGTAATAGCGTTATATTGGTTTCAACAAAAATGAATAAACTGTCTTCTGCATATAAGGGAATATCCTCAAAAGTATTGCCTGCCTTACCATCGACATTCAACCGATAGTAACTACTTTCACCATTTCTAAGCCGAATAGATGGTATTAGCACATCGTCCTTGGTAGTATTGTAAACCTTAAGGGAATAGGTACTGCTTCCAATACTGCTGAAAACCGTATCCAAGTAAACGGTGTCCTTTGAAAAGGAAAGGTGGCCTGCACTGTTGGCAAATTCAAAATCCTTTCTACACGAGCTTCCCCAAAGCACCAAGATGATTAAAATGGATAAAAGGGAAAATTTTAATTTCATGCAATCAAATTATGTCAACTGGTTGATGTGTAACCTTTCTGCTATAAATGGGTCTATTCACTTACATTTAAAGACTACTTTAATGATTTGATATCCAATACTTTAACAAAGATTTAAGAAAACAACTGCTGAATATCCTCTGAAATCCGCATAGGCCTTTTTGTATCCTTATTTAAAAGACACCATTCAGTACTTGAACGTACAAGAAGCGTATTTGTTATTTCATGGAACATTTCCACAATTCGCGTAGAAATAGCGCCCTTACTTTTTTCAATATAGGTAGAAATATGAATAGGATCTTTAAGAAAGGCAGGTGACTTATATTCAATGGTGTGTTTTAAAACTACCCAAATTACTTGTTCTTGAATCTCGATAGGAGCCTTTTTTCTCCAATGCTCCTTGGAAATATCCTGTATCCATTGCATGTATCGTACATTGTTTACATGATTAAGGTCATCCAAATCCTCTAAGGTAACCTCGATTTGTTTGGTATAGGGCATTTTATTTTTTTTGAATTTGGACCTCGAAAATTTTGTCCCAATCCTTTCCAGTTACAAAAAAGGTCTTACGTACAGGATGATAGGCAATGCCGTTGAGTACATTTTCGGTATCTACCCAGTTTTCGGTTTTGGTCACTTTTTCACTTAGACCACCAAAATTGATAACGCCCTCAATGGCCCCACTTTTAGCGTTGATAATCATAACACCTGGTTTTTGGTATACATTGGCATAAATTTTACCATCTACATATTCCAATTCATTAGTATCCGCAAAGAGCGATTTGTTGGTGGCAATTTCTATATGGTCTTCTTCTACCAAGGTATCCGGGTTTAAAATCCAAATTTTGTCCGTTCCGTCACTTTTATAGAGTTTTTCACCATCGTTCGCAAGTCCCCAACCTTCCTTACTTTTACCATATTGAAAGTTATCCAGTTTTTTCATGTTTTTTAGGTCGTAAATAAAGCCCATTCCGCTTCGCCACGTAAGTTGGTATATTTTATCCCCTAAAATTGTGATGCCCTCCCCAAAATAGGTTTCGTCCAAATCGATTTGTTGATACACCTTGCCAGTTCTGTAATCGAATTTCCTCAAAAAAGAACGACCGTTTTTTCCAGTACCTTCATATAAGGTGTCCTTATGAAACTCCAATCCTTGTGTATATGCATTTGGGTCATGGGGATATTCGTTTAGAATGGTATAGGTATAAATATCCGGGGCTTGGGAAGCCAATACCTTTATATTTTTTGTTACCTCAACGGTATTTCCCTCATAGGTAATGCTTGCCTTCAATACTTTGTTGCCCAACTTGGGAATTGAAAAATCCAATTGATCGTCCATTAGTACTAGCTCGTGGCCATCAATACTATATGTCACACTTTCAATTTCCTTGTTTTTGATGTTTTTCAAGGAAACACCCAATTTATCATTTTGGTTTACTTGTTTGGCATTATCGGCTAGTTCAATGCTAAAAAGGGAAGAGGGCTTTTGGTTGCCGCTTCCGCAAGAAAAAAATAACATAAGAACCACAAGGGCCAAGGGAATTCTAAAAATCTTCATTTGAGATAACATGCTAAAAATTTGATAGCTAATTTAGGTAGTCGGCAAGTTAATCCATAAAATTTAGAATCTAAAAAGGATTGCCAAACATTTAAAAGGTTGTATATTTGCCCCGGCAAGTCCTACACGACCAGCTCCTGTAGAATCCCCCAGGGTGGGAACGCAGCAAGGGTATACGGTCGTAGCGGTGCGATGTAGGTAGCTTGCCTTTTTTTGTACCCAATAGTTACTGCACTTAGGCCATTATCTTGATGCATTCGAAAGAAGTCGGTTTTAATTTCAAAGCAAGTTTCGGAGAATTCAAATACCATTTATCGCATCGGGAGAATTCGAATGCCATTCCAAATATATACGTCCTTAGATTTTTAAAATACGATTCCCATCGCTTACTTTTGGAACATGAATTCAAAGATCGTACTTATCACAGGAGGCTCATCCGGAATTGGAAAGTCCATAGGAAACTTTTTAACTAAACATGGGTTTAAGGTCTACGGCACAACTAGGGATTTGAAAAAATATCCGAATTTTGAGGGGTTCGAATTATTGGAAATGGATGTTAGAAACCCAGAATCCGTGAACAATGCCATAGATGAATTATTAAATAAAGTGGGCAGATTGGATGTTCTGATCAATAATGCCGGAGTTGGAATTACCGGACCTTTGGAGGAAACCCCCAATAATGAAATAATGAATGCCCATGAAACCAATTTCATGGGGCCACTCAATTTGATCAAGGCTTCGTTGCCTCAGATGCGCAAACAAAAATCAGGTTTGATCATCAATATTACCTCCATAGCTGGTTATATGGGATTGCCCTATCGGGGTATTTACTCCGCTACCAAAGGGGCACTTGAATTAATAACAGAAAGCCTTAGGATGGAAACCAAAGATTTTGGAATCGAATGCACCTGCTTGGCTCCTGGAGATTTTGCCACCAATATCGCCGCAGGCCGGTATCATGCACCTGTAGCGAACGATTCTCCGTATAGGGAATCTTATGAAAAGACATTAAACACCATTGATGAAGATGTGGACAAAGGAGGAGATCCTGAAGAAGTAGCAAAAAAGGTTTTGCAAATAATAAATACCAAAAAGCCAAAAGTACACTATAAGGTGGGGGCATTTATGCAAAAAGTATCCACAACTTTGAAAAGTATCCTTCCGGATACCTGGTTCGAGAAGCTACTCATGAATCACAGCAAAAAGTAAGCAGGTAAAATAAGGATGAATTTATTTTAATGATTGTTCCAATATATATTGGAGAAGGCATCTACTATTAATGCATCATTTGTAATGACACATTTGTTCATAGGGTAGAGAATGAACGTTTCTGTGAGTTTGTGATAATCATCCGTTCTAAATTGACTATGGGCGTCAAATTCAAATTTATTGACTATCGTCTTCCAATTATCGGGTTCGGTTTTAAAATTTATGCCAATGTATTCGTATTCCGGTTTTTCACTTTTTAATTCCCTTACCCGACTAAAAATGCTTTCATAGTGATTTTTACCCGTACCGGACCAAAAATAAAAGACTACCTTTTTGTTTTTACTAAGGGAGGGGAGCGAAATCAAGGAATCAGACATGGATATCACTTCAATATTTGGTACTGGACTATTGGGCTGAATTTTGCTGATACCCTCATATAAACGCTGAATTTCCTCTATATGCCTATTGTTTCCCGATATTCTTTGAAATTCATTTATAAATACCCTATTACTATCCACATCGTGTTCACGTAAAAGATAATTAAAGGCAACATTTCTAAAAAGGTTATCCCTAAGTTCCTTTTCACCAACCAAGCTATCAATCAAAGCCAACTTGTGTTGGTTAAAATGCAACTGGTTGTGGGCAATACCGTTCTGCTTGCCACAAGAATTGGAACAGGTCATGTAAGAAAGATTGCCAAGGTGGGATTTCATAAAATTATAATAGGGTCTCAGATAAATCAGGTTTTTATTATTGTAGTCAATTCCATCTCTGTATGCATAAAAAGATTTCGGAAATTCATGTAGTTCTTGTTCCTTTAAGGTTCCCCTGTGCTTAAAAGGATAGACTTCTTTAAATCTATAAAACGTATAATTAATACTGGCCTTGGCAATTTCAAAGGCAGTATCCGTTAGTTTGGCTTCCTTATTTAATTCTTCGAGTTCCTCAAGTTTTTCCTTTCTAAGATTTTCAACTTTTTCCGAGAAATCATCAATTTCCAATTGAAAAAGATCGGAATACATCAATTGTTCCACCTCTTCATCCTCAAGGAAGATTTCCAATAAAAAATTGTTCAACTCTTCATTGGTTCCCGAGAAAACCAAGGATTCATCAAAATAAAGGGTATTCAGTCGGATCCAGACACTGTCGCCTTTTTCCAAATACACATATTGTTGTTCTCGGTTATGGTTGAAATGATAAAGACCATCATCAACATTATCCAATTTGAAGGAAAATCGATTGTTTTCATCCAATTTGGCGGAATCCAATGCGTTACTGCCTTTATACAATACTACGTATTCACTGGAAGGATTTACAATTTCCCCGGCAAAAAACACACCTTTATCTTTATTTACGGGGGAATTACAAGCTACTAGAGCTAAAGACAGTGCAATAGGTAAAAGTTTATCCATACACAAAATGGGCAACATTTAAGTTCAAAAATAAGGATACGGCACTTCGTTATTTGTTAATAGCTAGTTAAAAATTAATGGTTTAGGTTATATGGAACATAATCTTGGATGATGTTCAATGTTTGTTGGTTTTCGCCTATTAAATTCAGTATTTTTGCACGGATTTTTAAAATGAGCGCTATGTTATCAGTATCCAATCTATCAGTACAATTTGGCAAAAGGGTTTTGTTTGATGAAGTAAATGTGACCTTTACGGAAGGCAACTGCTATGGGATAATTGGGGCCAACGGGGCAGGGAAATCTACCTTTTTAAAAATATTATCGGGACAGATGGACCCTACATCCGGCCATGTACATCTGGAGCCTGGTAAAAGAATGTCCATTTTGGAGCAGGACCATAATGCTTCAGACGAATACACCGTTCTGGAAACCGTGGTCAAAGGCAATAAGCCACTCTACGATATAAAAAAAGAAATTGATGCGTTGTATGCCGATTACAATGATGAAAATGCCGATAGGATAGGGGAGTTGCAAGTGCAATTCGAAGAAATGAATGGGTGGAATGCAGATAGTGACGCGGCCGCCCTGTTGTCCAACTTGGGCATTGGTGAGGAGCTGCACTATACTTTGATGTCAGATTTGGATTCCAAACTAAAGGTAAGGGTCCTTTTGGCCCAAGCACTTTTTGGTTCCCCGGATGTATTGATAATGGATGAGCCTACCAACGATTTGGATTACGAAACCATCAATTGGCTGGAGAACTTTTTGGCCGATTATGAAAATACGGTCATCGTAGTTTCGCATGACCGCCACTTCCTGGATACGGTATGTACGCACATTGGGGATATTGATTTTGGTAAATTGAACCTGTATTCAGGTAACTACACCTTCTGGTATGAAAGTAGCCAACTTGCTGCAAGACAAAGGGCGCAACAAAATAAGAAGGCAGAGGAGAAGGCAAAGGAATTGCAAGAATTTATTATGCGTTTCAGTGCGAACGTTGCAAAGAGCAAACAGGCAACTTCAAGAAAGAAAATGCTATCCAAACTTAAAGTTGATGATATTAAACCATCAAGTAGAAGATACCCTGCAATTATTTTTGAGAGGGAACGTGAGGCCGGTGACCAGATACTGAATGTCGAACGGCTAAAATCCACCACAGAGGAAGGTGAACTGTTGTTTGACAATATAAACATCAATCTGGCAAAAGGAGACAAAATAGCCGTTATTTCAAGGGATTCCAGGGCAACCACTGCCTTTTACGAAATCATCAACGGAAATAAAAAAGCGGATGACGGTAATTACAATTGGGGAGTCACTACCACGCAATCTTATTTACCCGCGGACAATTCCAGTTTTTTTACCCAAGATATAAACCTCGTGGATTGGTTAAGACAATGGGCAAAGACCGAGGAAGAGCGTGAAGAGGTCTACATTAGGGGCTTTTTGGGCAAAATGCTGTTCAGCGGCGAAGAGGCCCTAAAAAAGTGTACCGTACTTTCCGGGGGTGAAAAAGTTAGGTGTATGTTAAGTAGGATGATGATGTTACGTGCCAATGTACTTATGTTGGACGAACCTACGAACCATTTAGATCTGGAAAGTATCACGGCATTCAATAATTCCCTAAAGAATTTTAAGGGGACGGTACTCTTTACTACCCATGATCACGAGTTTGCGCAGACCGTGGCCAATAGGATCATAGAATTGACACCCAAAGGCAACATTGACAGATATTCCACGTTTGATGAATATATGTCCGATAAAGCATTAAAGGAACAGAGGGGCAAGATGTATGCTGTTCCTGCGTAAGGAAGTATAACCCAAATCCATACATCATGAAGACCTACACCTACAAGGTCGGCATATTGCTGATGGCTTTCTTGGCCGCATGCAGTAAATCCGACACGGATACCCAAGAGAATGAGACCCCTGTATCTATTGAAGCAGATTATACACTTTTGATGGATCAAAACGGGGTTTTGACCACCCAAAGTCTCCAGACCTCAGAGAATGGAATGGTTGCAAAATCCAATGATTTAGATTTCCCTCCATTTCCTACTACGAATATTTCGTATGCCGATGGAAATTCATTTAGTTTTTTTGAAGTCACATCGGACTGTAAGGGACGGATTTTAAGGTTCGACTTTGATAGCGGTACGTATGAATTGATAGAAACCTTTTTGAATCCAAATGCATGTGACTTAAATATTACGGCCATCGCAAACGATAATACCCATGTTTTCCTAAGCTTTATTAAAAGTGAAGTGGGCAAAGCCGATTCCCATTATATTAGGATCATCAATATAACCGATGTTGAAAGTCCTATGGATGTAGAATTAAACCTAAAACCTATTTCTGTTGTTCCAAGTAACGGTAGACTATTTGTGCTTACACATGATGAAGAAATAACGGATGAAAATGGGATAAGTGTTATTGATATTGATGGGCAATCAATAATTTATGAGAAACTTATAGGATTTAATGCAAAGAAAATTTTTAAGAATCCAGAGGGTAATATCGTCATAAGCTACCCGGAACTTCACACCACGTTAAACAGTATGTCTTTTGAGGAAGTTTACACCCAATATGGAGAAACGCTCCGTCCAAGTCTCTATTCAGCCACCTATACCATTTTTGACTCCAGAGGAAAAATGTACTATATATTGGGTACAGAGGACGAATCAAATGTTGAAATTCCCGCTGTGTACGATTTTCAATCCAATTTGGCTACGTTGTACTATTTCGAAAACTTTTTATCCGAGACGGAATTGAAATCGGAACTAAATATACAATCCGCAACGGCCATAGGGTATGACGAAGAGAACCGATTCATTCTAGTAGGGTACAAGAAACGTGACAGCGATTCTGGAGGGATATTACGATTGACCCCATCACCAGATTTTGCATATATAGATGCTGTAGAAATGGATGGTATCCCAATAGCGATTATAGTTCCAAAACCGAACTAAGCGTTGTAATATTTGCTGTTCCAAATAGCAGGATTAAAATTTTTGCCCAAGGCAAAGCCATAGAATATGGTAACTGCTACTATACTTTTGAAAATAAAGAAAAATAGAATACCAAATTGTGCTATGGAACTCGATTTTGAAAATAGTCCGTTGGGAATTAGCAATGTTGTCAAATAGCTTAGCAAAACGATTACAAAAATAAGGTTACCTACATTCTTAAAAGGCCACATCATTAGTTTCCTTAACGGATGTAAATCCTTGCCCCATTTGTGAATCAAATAATAATATCCGTTGCCCATAGGGGCGAACAAAATTGGGTCGTCCTTATCTTCCAACTTAAAAAGCTTGGAGGGTGCAATAATTTTAAACCCTTTTAATTCGATATCATGCTTCTTCTCCAGATCTACAATTTTGGAGAAGGCCTCTGCAGGAATTTCGCTCTTAAAGTATTTGGTATCCAAAAATCTAAGCCGGTAATCGATACAGACCTTTTTAATTTGATCTACATGAAAAATTCGTTCAGAATCCAGTTTGTCAAAATCAAATATATTTACCCTGGAGTTTCTGGATGACTCCGCAAGATTTTTATCGATTCTAGAATAATTTTTATCGAGCTCGGCAAAAATATTTCGTACTTCTTCAAGCACATTCTCACCATTTGTTAGGTGTCTTTCCTTTTCCAAGTGTAACTTTTCCAGGAGATTTGTTTTTTTAAATAGCATATTTTCTTTTTTAGCAACTCTTTCAAAGTTAGACAATAAATAAATTTTATGGAAAACTTGTAAATTTAGTTATTTGTTAAATATTTGTTAAATATAATATTTGTCATATTTTATATAGGATTCAATTAACGTCAAGATTGTATCTTGTCAGGGAATGATGACCATTCATCGATTAACGACATTTGCCCCAAACCAAAGAACCTTGAATATGAAAAATTGGACATCCCCCGTGTCTTTCGCCGTACTGCTCTTTACACTTTTCTGCACCGCTCAAAAGTCCCAATCAGAATCGCATGACAACTTGATATCCAGTGTAAGTCCAAAACTAAATTCCATATTACATAGTACGGAAAAGACGGAAAGCCACAGCATGCTGCTATCTATATTAAAAGCTTCTGATTTGGATTGCCTTTTGGACTATGATGGCCAATTTACGGTCTTGGCACCCTCCAATGCGGCCTTTGAGAAACTATCTGAAGTTACGAATGAATGGCTGATAAATCCCGATAATAAAGAGAAGTTAAAGGCCATTATGTCCTATCATATTATTGCGGGAAATATCTCTGCCAGCAAAATGTTAAGGGCTATGTGCCGTGGTAATGGGGAAGCTTCCTTTACTACCATTTTGGGCGAAAAAATTACCGCTACCATGAACGGCATCGATATCGTACTTACAGACCCTAAAGGGAATCAGGCAAAAATTGTAAATGCCGATTCAGAGCAGCTCAATGGGGTAATACATGAAATAGACAGTGTATTTTTCCCTCTCAGCTTGTTTTAACCGCTATCTAAGTTCTGCCTGCAATTCCTTTTCGTAGCTACTTTGGAGTTTCGACATAATTTTGTCGATTTGCGTGTCCGTCAAGGTACCATTACTATCTTTTAGTGTAAAGCTTACGGCGTATGATTTTTTACCCTCCGGTAGGTTCTTGCCCTGGTACACATCGAATAAATTTATGTGCGTCAATAATTTTCGCTCCGTCCTAAAACCTAGATCATAGACTTCCTTGAAGGTGATGGCATTGTCCAACAATAGGGCGAAATCCCTTTTAACTTCAGGGTATTTGGAAATTTCCTTGAAAATAATCCCGTTTTTGTTCAAACTGTTTAAAATAACGTCCCATTTAAAATCGGCATAGAAAACCTGTTGTTTAATGTCAAAGTGTTTGGCGATATCCTTTTTTACAATTCCAAAGGAGACCAATACATCCCCTCCATTTTTTTTATAGGATATACCTTCCGAAAATAATAGGGATTCATCCGGTACACTAGTAATGCCAAAAATTCCCAAACGTTCCAATATGGTATCCACCATGGATTTTAATTGAAAGAAATCCGTGCCTTTGGAGGGTTCTGTCCAAGTATTCTCGTTGGCTTCCCCGCTCAACAAGACGCCAAGGTATTTTTCTTCAATACGGTTGTCATTTTCTTCATAATAGGTTTTACCAAACTCGAACAACTTCAAGTTCTGGCGTTTCCTATTTATATTGAAACAAGCCGATTCCAAAGCAGTAAATAGGGATGATTTTCTTAAAACCGAAAGTTCCCCACTTAATGGGTTCAGAATGGTAACATGTTTTTTGGTCTTTATTTCCCCTTCCAAAAGCTTGTCGAAGGTTGGGGAGGTCAAACTATTGGTAAGTGTTTCAAAATACCCCTTGGATGCCAACAAGTCACCAATGATCTGTTGGATTTTATAATCTTCAAAGGGACTTGTGGATGCTACCGATGCATTTAACTTTTCACTGTAGTTAATATTGTTATAGCCATAGACTCGTAGAATTTCTTCAATAACATCTACTTGTCGTTGTACATCTACCCGATAGGAAGGAACCGTAAGTCCCATACCGGCCTCCGTGACATTCCTTACCTTAATATCCAAAGAGGTCAAAATCGACTTTATGGTATCCTGTGGTATATTTTGGCCAATTAACTTATTAATTTTTTCGAAAACCAGAAAAACTTCAAAATCCTTATGCTTCTTGGGATAAAGATCCACAATGTCAGAGGTGATATCGCCACCCGATATTTCCTTGATCAACAACGCGGCACGCTTAAGACTATACTCCACATTTTCGATGTCAATACCTCTTTCGAACCTAAAGGAAGCATCAGTATTAAGTCCGTGCCTTTTAGCAGTTTTTCTAATGGATACCGGATTAAAATAGGCACTTTCCAAAAATATTGCGGTGGTGTGTTCCGTGACACCGGAATGTATTCCACCAAAAACCCCTGCAATACACATGGGCTTTTCGGCATCGCAAATCATAAGGTCCTCCTCGTGCAATTCCCTCTCAACACCATCTAGAGTTGTGAATTTTGTTCCCTTTGGCAAGGTTTTCACCTCTATTTTCCCTCCTTTGATTTTATTGGCATCAAAAGCATGTAAGGGTTGACCCAATTCGTGTAATACATAGTTGGTAGCGTCCACTACATTGTTCTTGGGCGTTAGACCAATGGCCCTTATCCTATTTTTAAGCCAATCTGGTGAGGGTTGCACAATAATATTGCTGATGGTGACACCACAATATCTAGGTGCCAAGCTATTGTTCTTTACATCAACATCAATTCTTAGAGATCTGTTGGAAACATTAAAATGGCTTACGGGAGGTGTAATCAATTCCTTGTTGATTTCTTTTTGCTTCAACCCTGCCTTAAGATCTCTTGCCACCCCAAAATGACTCATGGCATCTGCCCTGTTTGGCGTAAGCCCTATCTCAAAAACCTCATCCCGCTCTACGTTGAACAACTCAGATACAAGAGTGCCCGGTTTTAAGCTGTCGTCCAAAACCATTATACCATCATGACTCTCACCAAGTCCCAATTCGTCCTCGGCACAAATCATTCCATGGCTTTCTTCGTCCCGAATCTTCCCTTTCTTTATCTTCCAAGCTTCTCCTTCCTTGGTATAGAGCGTAGTACCAATAGTAGCTACGGGCACTTTTTGTCCCTTTGCTACATTGGGGGCTCCACACACGATTTGTACTGGAGATCCGTTACCCAAATCGACCGTGGTAACCTTTAGCCGGTCTGCATTGGGATGTTGTTCACAGCTAAGTACATGTCCAACAACAACACCTTTCAGTCCTCCCTTCACGGATTCAAAAGGTTCAATACCCTCAACTTCCAGTCCTAAATCGGTTAAAAGCTCTCCCGTTTTTTGGGAGCTCCAATCTATATTGATAAACTGTTTAAGCCAGTTGTAAGAAATTTTCATCAGTCTATTTTAAGCAGCCAAAGATAAAACAATGCCCCAAGACATTCAACAGCGGTCTGTTTGTTTTCTCCTTTATTTTAAAATGAAAATTTTAAGTTGTTAATTCGTATAAGAATCCAGAAATTATGAGAAAAGCCTTTATTCCCATTTTAATGTTGCTGTTTTTTGCTTGTGCACCAAAAGACAAAACGACCCAGCCCAAAGAAGGTATCTGGCAAGCCAGACTGACGGTGAAGGATAATCAAATATTGCCGTTTAATTTTGAATTGAAAAGGATCGGAGGTGACACGCACCACATAAAAATATTAAACGGGGAGGAAACTATATTGGTAGATGAAATTACCATTCAAGGAGACTCCATACTGATCAAGGCACCAGTATTTGAGGGGTACATTACCGCCAAGCTGACCAATGAATCGATGCAAGGCGTATTTGTGATAGAGAGTTTGGAAAGAATGGTTCCCTTTGAAGCCGATTTTGGCCTTGAACAACGATTTTCCAATGTAGAGACTAGCCTTACAAATGTTAGCGGTATTTGGGAAACCGAATTCAGTCCAGGAACCGAGGATAGTTATATGGGTAAGGGGATTTTCACCCAAAAGGATGGAATCGTTTCAGGAACCTTTAGAACGACCACAGGGGACTATCGATATTTGGAAGGGGTCATGGATAAGGATTCCTTAAAGATATCCGCCTTTGATGGAGCGCACGCCTTCCTGTTCCAGGCAAAGGTTACTGACAGTTCCATGAACGGAACCTTTTATTCCGGAAATCATTTCAAGGAACCCTTTGTTGCCATGCGAAACGAACTTTATGAACTACCGAGTCCTGATTCCCTGACGTTTATAAAAGAGGGATATGATAAATTCGACTTCTCTTTTCCAAACTTAGTGGGAGAAATGGTATCCCTATCCGATCCTTCCTTCCAAAATAAGGTCGTCATTGTCCAACTCATGGGTTCTTGGTGCCCAAACTGTTTGGATGAGTCCAAATTCCTTGTGGACTATTTGGAAAATCATAAAAATGAAGATTTGGCAATTATCGCACTCGCCTTTGAACAGGCGAAAACGAAAGAACGCGCTTTGCAAAGTATTCAGCGGCTTAAGGATAGAATTGGCATATCCTACCCAATCTTATTGGCACAATACGGAAGCTATGATAAAGAAAAGGCCCAGCAGAAATTGCCTATGTTGAACCACGTACTATCATATCCAACAACCATTTTCGTGGATAAAAAAGGGGGGGTGCGAAAAATACACACGGGATTCAATGGTCCCGCAACGGGGAACAAATACGAGGAATTCAAAAAGGAATTCAACAGCTTTCTACAAGAATTATTGACCGAATAAATCAGGTTTTGAATTAAATGATGGTAGACTTGCCCAAGTCAATATTCTCATCGTTCATGTTGAAGTTATCTTCCATTTCCATAATATTGTCCGCAATAAAGTCCCCCACATAATTGGTGCCGTATTTACTGCTTCCCATAATATCTGGGGTAACGATTTTTTTAGAGAAGGATTTTAATACCGCGGCTACCAATGCATCGGCCTCTTCATTGAGCTTAAAGTGCTGTAACAACATACCTGCACTTAGAATGGCTGCTACAGGATTCGCTATGTTCTTATCCTTGGCATCTGGATAGGAGCCATGAATAGGTTCGAACATGGCATGTTCGGCCCCCACGGAAGCAGAGGGAAGTAAGCCAATGGAACCTGCAAGGACACTTCCTTGATCGGATAAAATATCCCCAAACATATTGTCCGTAAGTATTACGTCAAACTGTGAGGGATTGAGAATCATTTGGACTGCCGCGTTGTCGATAAAAAGTGTTTCCAGTTCAATTTCAGGATAACTCTTTGCAATGGAAGTGACCACCCTTCTCCACAAACGGGAAGTTTCAAGTACGTTGGCCTTATCTACCAAAGTAACCTTCTTTCGTCTATTTTTGGCCGCTTTAAACGCTAAATGGGTTATTCTACTGATTTCATCCTCGGAATAAGAACAGGTATCAGTAGCGATATTGGTACCTGAATCCATTGATTTGTTTCCATAGTAAATCCCTCCGGACAATTCCCTGTAGATGACAAGGTCCGTATCTTTAATCAGCTTTTTGTTCAAAGGGGATTGCTTTATTAACGCGGGAAATACTTTCACCGGTCTAATATTCGCAAAAAGATCTAATTCCTTTCGAATCTTCAATAGCCCTTGTTCTGGCCAAATTTTAGATTCTGGATTGCCATCATATTTTGGCATACCTATGGCTCCAAACAAGATGGCATCTGAATGCTTGCAGAGCTTTAAGGTGTCCTTCGGGAGAGGTGTGCCCTTTTTATCAATGGCTTCAGCACCTATAAGCGCTTTTTTAAATTTGAAGCTATGGCCAAAAGTTTCTTCAACGGAGCGTAGACACTTAAGGGATTGGGCTACGACTTCCGGGCCAATACCATCGCCTCCCAGTACAGCTATTTCCAAATGCATGCTTACGGTATACTTTGAAGGTTTACGTTGCTTGCCTCGATAATTTCATGGATATCGGCATCAAGAATTTCCTTTTTCCTATCCGCAAAATTTAGGAATTGGTCATATACCTTATCCAATTGGGTTTTGGTCAGTTCGTAACCTACAAGCTTAGCACGATAGGCTAGGGCGGCCCTGCCACTTCTAGCGGTCAGAACAATGGAAGATTCCGTAACACCAACCTCCGCAGGGTCAATAATTTCATAGGTTTCCCTGTTTTTTATAACGCCGTCTTGGTGAATTCCTGAGCTATGGGCAAAGGCGTTGGCTCCAACAATGGCCTTATTGGGTTGGACCACCATTCCCATTTTGTTTGAAACCATTTTACTGGTATCATAAAGCAATTGGCTATTGATGGTGGTGTCCAAGTTTAGGCTTGGGTGCTGCCTCATGATCATAACGACCTCCTCCAAAGAAGTGTTTCCTGCACGTTCCCCAATTCCATTGATAGTACACTCAATTTGTCGGGCGCCATTGATTACCCCAGCTATGGAATTGGCGGTGGCCAAACCAAGATCGTTGTGGCAATGGCAGGAAAGAATGGCTTTATCTATACCTTTTACGTTTTCCTTTAAATATTTCATTTTGGCACCATATTCCTCCGGAAGGCAATATCCCGTGGTATCTGGAATATTTAGCACTGTAGCCCCGGCCTTAATAACCGCTTCGCAGACCCTTGCCAAGAATTCATTGTCCGTTCTCCCGGCATCCTCGGCATAAAACTCCACATCCTCCACAAATTTCTTTGCATAGCTAACGGCCTCGACCGCTCTTTCAATTATGGCATCCCTATTGGAATTAAATTTATGTTTTATGTGGGAATCCGAAGTGCCTATTCCCGTATGTATCCTTGGTTTTTTAGCATATTTAAGGGCTTCCGCGGCAACTTCAATATCTTTTTTGACCGCCCTGGTAAGACCACAGACCGTAGCGTTCTTGACTAATTTTGCAATACTTTCTACAGATTTGAAATCACCCGGACTAGAAATTGGAAACCCTGCCTCTATTATATTTACACCAAGTTCATCCAACCTTTCAGCTATCACTAACTTTTGCTCCATGTCCAATTTGCAACCTGGAACCTGCTCTCCATCCCTAAGTGTAGTATCAAAAATTTGTACTATATCTTTGCTCATTATATTTATGTAGTTTTAGCAAGTTAAACGAATATATAACGCCGATAACGAAAAAAGCAAATTTTGTTATGACATTTACAACGTTAATATACTTTTCGATAATATCAAGATATTGATTTACAATAATTTAAACATATATTATTACGATGACAAATGCTCATAAAGATGCGTTGTTCGTTTTGGTAAAATCGCTTTCAAAATCGGAAAAGCGACAATTTAAACTTTATGTAGGCCGTTTGGGTGTAAATACCGACGCAAAATTTTTGGCACTTTTCAATCTACTTGACAAAATTAAGCGTTATGATGAAAAAGTAATACTTTCCAGTGGAATAGTTAAAAAGGCACAGCTTTCCAATCTGAAAGCCCATTTGTATAAGCAAATTCTTGTAAGCCTTCGGCTTAATCCCGTCAACCAAAACATTAGGGTTCAAATACGGGAACAATTGGATTTTGCTACCATTCTATATCAGAAGGGATTGTACAAACAAAGTCTTAAAATTCTGGACAAAGCAAAATCCACTGCCATAGAAAATGAGGAGAAGAACATCGCATATGAAATTGTAGAATTTGAAAAAATCATCGAGACGCAGTACATTACCCGTAGTATTCCGGATCGAGCGGATGAACTTGCCATTCAAGCAAAGGATTTATCGGGCCAAAACGTTATTACCAGTAAGCTTTCCAACTTATCCTTACAGTTATACAGCATGATGCTAAAGGTTGGCTATGTGCGTAGTGATGAGGACCTCCAAAAAGTAAAGCAATATTTTTCAAAACATTTACCCAAAGTCGATGTTGAAACCTTTGGTTTTAGGGAGAAATTGTGGTTATACAAGGCACATTTATGGTATAGTTTTTTGACCCAGGATTTCCTTTCATCCTACAAATACGCAAGCAAGTGGGTGGATCTTTTCTATGATTACAAGGAAATGATCTATTTAAACCCAGTTTTCTTTCTAAAAGGAAACCATTACTTGCTAGAATCCTTGTTCTATGTAAAGTATAGTTCCCAATTTAAGGAAACGCTACAAAAAATGGAAGTAGTTTTACAAGAGAAGGATTTTCCTCAGAACGACAACATCAACTCCTTGGCCTTTCTTTACCTAAATGCCAATAAGCTGAATCTTCATTTTCTCGAAGGTACTTTTGAAAAGGGAATGTACCTGGTAAAAATTATAGAATATGGCATTACCAAGCACAGGGATAGAATAGATGCCCACCATGTGATGGTTTTGTACTACAAGATTGCATGCCTGTATTTTGGAATTGGGGACAATAAAACATGTATTGTATACCTTAAAAAAATCATCAACAACAAAAACCTAAAGATGCGCGAAGACCTTATGTGCTTTGCCAGGGTGTTGAGTTTAGTGGCACATTATGAGGCCGGCATGGATTATCATCTGGAAGTCCAATTAAAAAGTACCTACAAGTTTTTACTTAAGATGAACGATATGCATGCCGTTCAAAAGGAGATGATCAAGTTTTTAAGGAACCTAGGTAATATTTACCCCAATGAACTAAGGGGCGAGTTCGAAAAATTACATACGGAACTTAAAAAGTATGAGGACCATCCCTACGAAAAGCGGGCATTCCTTTATTTGGATATTATTTCTTGGTTGGAAAGTCATCTGGAAAACAAACCTGTTTCCGAAATCATTCGGGAAAAAGCCCTAAAACAGACAAGGTAAGCCCAGATGAACCGTTCACATGTTTCCCATTTATTGGAAATCAATCTGGCAATGCTTTTTATTGCCACTTCGGGACCTTTGGGAAGGTTTGTGGATTTACCCGTTCCGCTCATTACTGGGATACGGGGAATTATTGCCTTTGTCTTCCTGTACCTATTTTGTAGATGGCGAAACATACCGTTAAGACTTAAAACTGGGGACATACCCTTAATACTCGTGACTGGAGTACTAATGGCCTCCCATTGGCTTTTTTATTTTTATGCGCTTCAATGGTCAAATGTTGCCATAGGCATGTTGTCATTATTTACCTATCCTGTCATTACTGCCTTTTTGGAGCCGATTTTGTTGAAATCCAGACTACAAAAAATGCACCTACTTCTTGGTGGGCTGGTACTGTTGGGCATTTACTTTCTTAGCCCCAATTTTTATTTGGGGGATTCGCATACCCTAGCCATACTTATGGGGTTGATTTCAGCTTTTTCCTATGCGCTTAGAAATATCATCTTAAAATTAAAGGTTGAAAAATACCTGGGAACTACCCTTATGGTGTATCAAACGGGGACGATTGCCATATTGATGGCACCTGCCTTGTTCTTCACTTCCCCTTCTTTGATAATAGGGCATTGGGAAGGACTTTTGGCCTTGGGAGTGCTTACTACGGCCATTGGCCATAGTCTATTTCTAATGACCTTCAAACATTTTAGCATCACCACTGTAAGCATACTTAGTAGTGTCCAGCCCGTATATGGGATTATCCTGGGAGCGCTGTTTTTGGACGAAATTCCCAAAAGCACAACGTTGTTGGGGGGCGCCTTGATTTTGAGTTCCGTTGTTATCGAAAGTTTTCGGGCCTCCAAAAAGCAAGAGGTCAATTCTCTGGATTGATACCAGGGGCAAATTCTTTGATCACATTATTTCCCAGTGTTTCAAATTCATTGTTCTGCGCCATTTCCCTAACCTTTACCGGGTCGAAATCCCCATTGAAATAAAGAAAGGAGCCCGTTTCCGCATTGTTATTATAAATGAGGATTTCCTTGACACTGTTTCTTTTTTCTCGAATGGATACCACATTACGTTTTAAATCGTCGTTTTTTCTATAAACCTCAATAAAGGAATTACCGGTAATCCCGTTCATTTGCTGATTTAAAAATTGGGTTCTAGCGGGGGTTGCGCTGGGAAACTTCATATATCTCAAATCCCTCGTGTTTCCAATAAGGAACTGCATTTCTGGGGAAATACCACTTATCAATTTCAACATAAATTGGGGTACCCTTACCGCCGTTACTTGGGCATCGTTTTTATGGGCATTATAAAACGTGTCTATGGAATTGTAGGTACCACAATTATAGAATAGTGCAAAGCAGAATAGAATACTGATTTTCTTGTACATGGTTATGGTGTTTAGAAAATCGAATGTACAAAAATTATGAACAGGCATCCCAAATTGGATCTGTAGGCAAAGGAGCTAAAATAGTTAAAGGTTCGTTTTTTACGGGATGCACAATTTCAAGCCTACGTGCATGTAAATGAATGCTTGCGTCTTTATTACTTCGGGGAAAGCCATATTTCAAATCCCCTTTTATGGGACAGCCAATGTATGCTAACTGTGATCGAATTTGATGGTGTCTACCGGTCTTTAAATCAATTTCTAATAGAATATAATTATTCAGAGCCTTGAGTACCCTGTAATCTAGGATTGCCTTTTTGCTATCGGGTATCTCCTTTTCATACGCGTAAGACTTGTTTTGCTTCGGATTCCTTTTGAGCCAGTGTATTAAAGTATCCGCCTTTTTCGGGGGTACTTCCTTTACTATAGCCCAATAGGTCTTTTTTGCCATTTTATCAGAAAAGAGTTTGTTCAACCTTGGGAGTGCTTTTGATGTTTTTGCAAATACCACCAATCCCGATGTAGGCCTATCCAACCGGTGTACGACCCCTAAATAAACATTGCCGGGTTTATTATATTTCTCCTTCAGGTATTCCTTTACCACTTCGCTCAGGGCCTTATCTCCTGTTTTATCGCCCTGTACAATATCTCCAGGTCTTTTGTTGATGATGATAAGGTGATTGTCCTCAAATAAAACTAGTAGGTTTTTGGGGGTTGATAATACCTTTTCTGAAGAGCCCATACGCCTTAAATGGTAATTCTTTTTCCAAAAAGACCCAAAAATAGGATAAGAAGAACCCCTGTAGTTACGGCCACATCGGCCATGTTGAAAATGCCTGTTTTAAAAAAGCCCAACCTAATTTGGAAGAAATCCGTTACCGACCCCAGGGCAATCCTATCAATCAGGTTTCCAATACCTCCTCCAATTACAAAGGCAAAAGCCAAGGTCATCCATTTGTTGGTGTGGATTTTAGTCAGCATCCTGTACAATAAGATCAGAAGCACGATTAACGGGAGTGCTTGAAACAAAATACGTTTTAGGGTGGGAGGGAAGTTCGCCCCAAATCCCAACATGGCCCCGGTATTCTCCACATTGGTAAGGATAAAATGATCCTGGATCAAAGGTATATAATCCTGATAGGAAACATTTTCTCGTACCACCTTTTTGGAGACTTGGTCGCAACCAATATTGAGAAGGACCAAAACGATAATTAAAAACCGACTTAAAAGTACTTTTCTACTTGGTTTCATTAAAATCAGTATTGTTCGTCGTCGTTTGGAAAATCCATGCTTTTTACATCCTGCACATAATTAGAAATGGCATTGCCCATTTCCTCGTAAAGGTTCATATAACGTCTTAAAAACCTAGGATTAAACTCGTGGGTCATACCTAAAAGGTCATGTACGACCAACACTTGTCCATCGGCATATTTACCGCCACCAATACCAATGGTGGGGATGGTCAATTGTTCCGAAACTTTTTTGGTCAGGTTGGCCGGAATTTTTTCCAATACAATACTAAAACAGCCCAATTTTTCCAACATGGCGGCATCCTCCATCAACTTTTGGGCCTCTTCTTCTTCTTTGGCCCTTACCGTGTACGTTCCAAATTTATAAATGGACTGCGGTGTAAGTCCTAAATGGCCCATGACAGGGATTCCTGCTGCTAAAATACGTTTTACCGATTCCTTTATTTCCAAGCCGCCTTCCACTTTTACGGCATGGGCACCACTTTCCTTCATGATTCTTATGGCAGACCGCAACGCTTCTTTTGGATCACTTTGATAACTGCCAAAAGGCAGGTCTACAACCACCAAGGCCCTTTCTACAGCCCGGATTACCGATGAGGCATGATATATCATTTGGTCCAAGGTAATGGGCAAGGTAGTTTCATGGCCCGCCATGACATTGCTGGCGGAATCACCCACCAAAATGACGTCGACCTTGGCCGCATCCACTATTTTTGCCATGGAGTAGTCGTAGGCCGTAAGCATGGATATTTTTTCCCCATAGCTTTTCATTTCGATCAGCGATTTTACCGTTATCCTTTTATATTCCTTTTTTGCAATAGACATATAATTTTATTTAGTCCCAGCAAAAGTAGTGAGTTTTGCCGAGATTAAACTTTTGGAAGATTTTCAAAAAAACCGAAGGATTTTTAAATATATCCCTATTTTTAGATTTCAATAAACCTGTCCATCTTGAAAAGCACTATAACAACTTTTTTGATTTTTACTTCGCTATTTTCTTTGGCACAATCCTCCGAATCCGATGCGGTGAAAGCGACTGTAGATAAATTCTTTGTCGCCTTCCATGCCCAGGATTCTGTAGGATTGAAAAACTTGGTTACTCCTGATATTGTGTTGCAGACCATTGGCACAGGAAAGAATGGTGAAACCATTCTTAGGAGGGAAAATTACAGCGACCTGATTAAGTCCATAATAAGCATTCCGGATTCCGTTGCGTTCAACGAAAAACTATTGGATTATTCCATTCAAGTAGACGGGGCCATGGCAAATGCGTGGACGCCTTACGAATTCTGGGTTAATGACAACTTCAGCCATTGCGGGGTCAATTCCTTTCAGATGGTGAAACTTGATGGTGCTTGGAAGATTATTTATTTGATAGATACCCGAAGAAGGGAAGGCTGTGAAGGTCAGACCAACTAATTCATCCTACATCCTTTTTAATCAATCCATCCATTTTCTGGCGGATATACCTTTTTCAGTCGGAAAATCGGATGGTATGTCTTGAGTCACTTTACCCGTTGCGGCCCATTCCGATCCCCGTTGGAAGGTGGTTATAAAACCCACACATTCCATGGAATAGTCAAAATGTCCCAAGGTGGTATGGAAAATCCTTCCTTTGCCATAATCAATGGCCATTAACATGGGTACATTTTGGCCTAAACCTTTGACGTTAGGATTCCAAGGTGGTGCATTTCCTTCAACATCCGCAAAAGCGGTGGCAAGAATGGTCGCGTTTTCAAAAGGGCCGCGCATGCGTTCATACAATTCATCCTGGGTATGCATCCACGTGGTTGGAAGGCCTTTCATAATAGGATGTTCCGGTGCACGCGTCGTAAGGGGAAATTCGTATTCCGGACCGTGGGAACCGCAGACCCCTTCGGTTTCATCATGCACGATTTCACCAGCTTCATTGTAGTACACATATGGCCCAAATTGCTCATCGCGCCCGCCCCAAGCGCCTAGGGCAATCATTTTATTAAATTCGTCCCATTAGCCCCAGGCATTATTGGCGGCATGGACAATGACAAACCCACCCCCATTGGCAATGTAGTTTTCAAAATTGGTTCTTGTAGCCTTTGGCCATAAGGGGGATTCCGCTCCCAAATTGGAGATAACTACGTCATATTGGGTAAAATCAAAGATAAAGTCGGATGTTTTAATAGGCTGATGTGAAACTACGTATTTGGTGGAATCCAAGGGGTATTTTTCAATATACGACGTATAAGGTTCAGGGCGCGTTTCATTGTACTTTATACCCAACCAAACGGAATCCATTCTGTGGATATCCACCTCAAAAAGTTGGGTTTCCTCCAGATAGTCCTTCATCATCATGGTAGTTTTAGGCCACACATAGTGGTTGTTTTGCCCATCCAAAATCAACGCCTTTAACTTGGTTGGTGCCTTTTCTGGGCTATCCATACTTTTTTTCGCTTCTTCCTTACAAGAGATGGCCAAAATTCCGATAATCATAAACTGTATTAATCGTTTCATTTTAAAAGTGCTAGGTCCGACATAAATGTACTGGAAGTTCACCATATTCACAACAAAGGGCATAAATCAAGTAGCCATGCCATTCTTCGGTTGATTTTACTTGTTGAAAATTGACATAGGTACTAACTTAGCTGCTAAAACAAAAGAATTAGTATGCAGTTATTAGGAATTGGATCACGTATAAAACATAGTGAATTTGGACTTGGTGTGGTAACCAATGTTTCATCAAAGCACTACTGGGTAACTTTTTTGGACACGGGTTTGGAGACTATCGACATCAATGATGGGTTTGAAGTTATCGAAGCCTTGGAAAACGACGTGGATACGGTAAGTTTTTTGGAAGTAGAAACGTCGTTGATGTCAATTTTAAGGAGATGGAGCGATGTAACGGAACAGGTGGCCATTGCCGATAAATGGAAAGGTGGCAACCTTGTAATGGAACCCGGGGATTCCAGTTTGACCAATAAGGAAATCCCCATAGACACCTTTTTTCATAAAATAGTCATGGTACGGGACCGAATAAGGGTCATGGAACAAAAAATCAATTCGAGCAAGAATCTGGACGACCAGGAAAAAGTAGATTTACAACAATATATTACCAGAATATACGGTAGTTTAACCACATTCAATGTCCTGTTCAAAAATAAGAGCGACCAATTTGTAGGGGAGCGTTCCTCGTAGTAAGCATGAAATAAATGATAAAATCGGTATCCTTATGAATTTTAAAAGACATTTTCTTGTTTCACTATTCTTTATAGGGATTTTTTGCTTAAAAGGCTTTTCACAAAGCAAACCTAGGGTGATTTTGGAAGGGGATACTGCGAATGAAGTAGACGATGCATATGCGCTGAGTATCATTTTGATGGACGACAGTATTGATATTCTGGCGTTGAATGCCACGCAGTGGCAAGCTTCCCAATGGTCCACAACAAATAGTATGGAAGACAGTCACCGTTTGAACCAAACTCTATTGGGGGTAATGGGATTGAACACCAAGACCAATAGGGGAGGTGCCTCCCGTATGTACGATTGGGGTGACCGTGCCCAACATTCTGCGGCAGCCTATGAAATAATCAAACAGGCACGAGCCCAAGAAGACGGTGAAAAACTGAATGTAATTGCGCTTGGGGCCTTGACCAATGTGGCCTCCGCTATTTTCATTGAACCAGAAATAGCTGATAAAATCCGATTGTATTGGTTAGGAAGTTCCTATGATTTTGAAAAGGGGGTGTTAAGGAGGGACGATTTCAACTGTGCCATGGACCCCTATGCCCTTACACATTTATTGTTTTCGACTGTAGAGATGCACATAATCCCCGTAAGTGTAGCAAATAAAATGACCTTTGAGTATGAAGAGACCCGAGCAAAATTGGAAAACCATTTTCTTGGGGTTTTTCTATTAAAGGTTTGGGACGACCATATAGACGGCGGTAGAACACAAAGAACTATCTGGGACCTGACCATTGTGAATGCCTTTTTGCACCCAGAGTGGATGGAGGAAGTTGAAATCACCACTTCAAAGGACAATGGGAACCGAAAAGTATTCTATTACAAGGATTTTGATGCCGACAAAATGCGAACGGATTTCTTTCAAAAAATTAAATTCTATGAACGGCCTTCCAAATAATCCTTATAGAATCAAACAGCCTCCTTCTTTTCGCTAAGGTATTTCCAGTATCGCTTGGGTATGTGTTGGGTATGTAGTTTTTTGTTGATACGGGATTTGATATTGGTACTTTTAAAATAGTTGTTCCACAAATCCTGATAATCATACTCCTCGTTCGTCATTGCCGCACTTTTTTGGATACTGTTGCCAATACCGTTGGAAAGGTCCATCGTAATGATTTCCACTCCATGCAGGTCGTAATAAAGACCATAGTTGCGCTTTAGGTCGTAAATGATCCAAGACTGGTCGGCATAGCGGTTTTTAAAATGTCTCGATATCAAGGGCAATACATCATAATCAGGTTCTATGTTCGCAAAATAGATACCGTCCTTGGTCAATTGAAAACGTACAAAGGCCTCCATACGGTGCTTTTCCCTTTGTACCTTTTGGGCCGTTTGACTGATTTTAAGGATGCAGGCATCGGAGAAATCGGACGCAACTTGTTTGGAACCCATAATTTTTCGGATGTATTGATAGAGTAGGGGCTCCAGGTTTTTCTCCCCGCTTAAAAAGGAAAAGTAAATGTTCTTGATGGCACTGTTACTTCGATTTTTAATCCCGTTCCAAACCCTTTTGGCAATATCGATATTGGTAAAAATGGTCTCCGTTTCAGAGAAGAGCCCGTTCTGTACCAAACGTTCCTTTTGAATATCGGCAAAAGGCAATTTTTGTTCGAAACCTGCAAATACGGCGGTCAGAAAACCGTTAAAGCTACCGTCATAGATAAAAGTCTTTGTTGTGGATGTTGTCATGAGGTTACCATTTTAGTTGAAAAGTGATAATTGATTGGAATACTGAGGTCTAAATTTTCCGTAGGATGTACTTATGATCAATCCTTTAATACGCTGCGCATCCAAATCCTTGCGTTCCCAATATCTTGAGTCGCAAAGAATAAAATACTTCGCCCTATTGAGCGCTACGCCCATTTTTTTTAGATGGTCCCAATCCAGCTTCCTGAATTTACGGGCCTTCATGATTTTATGGACAGAAGTCATTCCCACTCCCGGAATACGGGCCAAAACGGACATGTCCGCCTTGTTGACATCTACTGGAAAGTGTTGCAGGTTGCGCAAGGCCCAGCTCAATTTTGGGTCAACATCCATATCCAGATTGGGATGCTCTGCATTGAGCAGTTCCTGCACGGAAAAGCCATAAAACCGCAATAGCCAATCGGTCTGGTACAACCTGTTTTCCCTGAGCATGGGCACTTGTGTACCAATGGAAGGAAGACGACTATCATTGCTTACGGGCACATACCCGGAATAATAGACCCTTTTCATATGAAAATTCTTGTAAAAATGGGTGGCTGAGTACATCACATCCTTATCAGATTCTCCCGTAGCGCCCACAATCATTTGGGTGCTTTGGCCTGCAGGAGCATATTTTGGCGTGTTTTTAAGTACTTTTTTTTCCAAATTATAACGAATAATTTCATTCTTGACCTTGCGCATCGGTTTGGCAAAATCCTCGTGCTTTTTATCAGGTGCCAACAATTTAAGGCCGGATATTGTGGGGATTTCAATGTTAACCGATAATCGGTCCGCATACAATCCGGCCTCATACATGAGTTCATCACTCGCCCCGGGAATCGACTTTAAGTGGATATATCCATTAAAATTCTCCTCCAAACGTAGTTTCTTGGCTACGGCGATCAAGCGTTCCATGGTATAATCCGGGTCCTTGAAAATTCCAGAGCTTAAAAAAAGGCCTTCTATATAATTTCTTCTATAAAAATTGATAGTAAGGTCTACGACTTCCTGGATCTTAAAGGCCGCCCTCTGGATATCGTTGCTTTTACGGGTCACGCAATAGGCACAATCATAGATGCAATGGTTAGTCAATAGGATTTTTAATAGGGATATACACCTACCATCCTCCGAATAGCTATGGCAGATTCCATTGCTGGCATTGCCCAGTCCCTTGTTCGTGTTTCTTCGGTCACTTCCGCTACTGGAGCAGGAAACATCATACTTGGCGGCATCCGCAAGAATATTCAACTTTTCTTTTATCCGATTAAAATCCATAGCATTTTTGTAATTATTCCAAAAATATGGAAATAATCCTAATCATGGAAATAATCCATATTTTATTTTGGAAATAATCCATAATGACTATATTTGATATATGGAAAACGAATTGACACTCAAGAGATTTATAGATATACGAAGGGAACTAGGGTATACACAAGCCGAGTTTGCGGAGCTTCTAGGCATAAAAAACACCACGGCCGATATTGAAAGGGGTAGGACCAAACTATCCGGGAAAGTGGTCTCTGAGCTTCTGAAACAGTTTAAGATTAACCCCTTGTGGTTATTTGGGGAAAGTGACAACCAGTATTTGGAAACTTCCCAAATCAGTGTCATTCCTAAAGTGGTTACCGTAGACAGCGCCGACCGGGACAATATGGTGTTGGTCAATGCCAAGGCGGCGGCGGGGTATCCACAGAATATTTCCGATACCAGCTGGTACCAGCAATTACCAGCGTTTGATTTGCCCATTCCAGAGTTTAGGAACGCAACCTATCGTGGTTTTCAAGTGGAAGGTGACAGTATGTTGCCCAATCTAAGTCCGGGCGAGTGGGTGTTGGCGAGGGCCGTAGAACATATTGACCATGTAAGCGCCAATAAAATATATGTTGTGGTCTTGCAGGATTCCGTTATGGTCAAGAAAATTGAAAAAAGACCAAATTCAAACAATATTACTTTGGTTTCCTTGAACGAAACCTATCCACCGTATGACATTAAGCCTTTTTTGATTCAAGAAATCTGGGAGGTGAGCAGTAAAATTACCTTTAACGTGGATGCCACCACAGATACCGGTCTTTTAAGGCAGTTACAGGAATCCATGCAGGAACTTAAAAGTCAATTGCAGCACGTTAAAAAGGTGTAAGTCCTAATTGTATTTTTTAATATAGAGCCCACTGTTCTTTAAGGTAAACCCCAAGCTTTTGTACAGACCGATGGCGGCCGTCCTGTGATGACCACTAAATAGAAGCACATCATCAAGCTCTCTTTTTTCAGCTTGTGTGAGTAATAACTCCATAAGTTTTCGTCCGATTCCTTTTCCCTGATGGGTTTCGGAAACGACAACATCCTCAATCATACCTTTATACCCCGATACCACCTTGTAATTCGCCATCATCGCAATTCCAATAAGTTCCCCATCCTGAAAACAGACCGCAACATCTATATAATCATCATCCTTAAGGATCCTCTCCAAGGAAAGCTGTTTTAATTCGGCATTCAGCTGTAGGTATAACTTGGACAGTTGATTTTGTATGTCTTTGGTTAAATCTTTTTTAGCTAAGAGTTTTATTTCCATTGTTTTGGCTATTGGTTGTTGGTTGTTCCCTTCGACTTGCTTCGACTCCGCTCAGCACAGGCCGCTCAGGGTAAGGGTTGTTGGTTGATGGTCGTTGGTATTTGGGTTTTAGCTTTTGGCTTTTGTCTTATGGTAAAATCTACATTTTCACTTTTCATTTTTCACTTTGCACTCTGCACTCTTAACTCTGCACTCAACCCATCTTGAACTTGATACTTGAACTTTCTTACCGATTATACCCTCTAACATCACCCATTGAAAGTTCCAAAGGTCCCATTTCATGGGATTTGGGAAGGAAGGCGCCGCTTTCGGTGACCAACCACTCGTCCCACGTGGCCTCCACACCGCCAATGGGAATGATTTTCACCCACATTTTAAAACTTTTTGGAAAGCCACTAGGTTGCAACACCCATAAATAGGAGTCCCCGGGGGTAGTGCCACCCCTACCAAAAGTAACCAAGAGACCATCCGAACCATCTTCCAAAGTAACGATTTCCCGTTGTGTTCCCGCATCAAAAATCTTGTATGGTGCAACCAACCAAAATGAGTCGTTATTGAACAAGGCGATGGCTTCTTCCACTACCTCCCCATTTTCATTGGCGTTCAGCCGATTTCCATTTCTGTATCCAATACTGGAATCGGTGTTGATCAAATCCAATTCCACCCTGTAGGCATCCCATTGTACCTCTGCCTTTCGTAATTGCCGGTCCCATTTGTACAGGTGGGACCCGTTTCTAAAGGACCATTCAATAAACCGCGTGTTTTGATACTGTTCGTAATTCAAAGAGGTGAGCATCTTTTGAGCCAAGGCATCCGCCTCCGGACCAGAACGACCCTCTGGCAATGGCTCGTTGTATATGGCATAAAGAACTCCAAAGGCGATTACAAGTATCAAAACGATAATCCCCAGAATTCTTAATAATTTTTTAATCATGATTTTTTGTTTTTCGCTGTTGGATAGTTATTAGTTTTTCGTTGTTGGTTGTTCGTAAATCTTACTATATCACTATCCAACTATTTCACTGAAATTAAAGTTTAAGGTTGCAGGTTTTATGTTTTTCTCAATTCTAAAATCTAATATCTAACCTCTAAATTATTACTTTTCACTTTGTACTCTTAACTAAATCCATCTTGAACTTGACACTTGATCTTGTATTTGAACCTAATAACCTACCGCAGCGTCATCACCGCGTCTATCCGCGCCACCTTCCAGTTTGCCATCGGGCAATACCTTTATGGCATCAACCTTACCTATAATCGGCGTTCGGTCTTCGTTTATAATATAACCCTTCGATTTCATTTCTTCCTTTAAAGCCTCTGAAAATCCCTCCGGTTCAAAGATGACCATATCCGGCAACCATTGATGGTGAAAACGTGGGGCGTTTACAGCGTCCTGCATGCTCATATCGAACTCATAGGCGTTTAGGATCGTTTGGGCCACGGCCGTAATAATTGTGGAACCACCAGGTGTACCTACTACCATCCACAGTTTACCATCCTTTTCCACAATCGTTGGAGTCATACTACTCAACATTCGTTTTTCCGGTGCAATGCTATTGGCCTCGGCCCCTATAAGACCAAACATATTGGGAACCCCGGGTTTGGAACTAAAATCATCCATTTCGTTGTTGAGGAAAAAGCCCAGCTCATCCGAATACAGTTTGGAACCATAGGCCCCATTTAAGGTTGTGGTTACGGAGACGGCATTACCTTCTGCATCTATGATAGAGTAGTGCGTCGTTTCCATACTTTCCACAATTTCCACATTGCCCCGTTCTACTTCCGAAGATTTGGTTGCCCGGTCAAAAGAAAAATTCTGCATGCGTTCCCGTATGTAGGAATCGGATAATAAAACATCCAATGGAATATCCACAAAGTCCGGATCGCCCAAATAATAATTCCGATCCGCATAGGCCCTGCGGGAGGCTTCCGTGAACAGTTGCACAGTCTTGACCGAATTATGGCCAAAATCACGCACCTCGAACGGTTCGATCATTTTAAAAATTTGGTTCATGGTAACCCCTCCGCTACTAGGTGGGCTCATGGAAACTATCCGAAGGTCCTTATACTTGAAAACAATGGGTTGTCTCCATACCGCTTCATATTTTTCCAAGTCTTCCTCGGTAATAAAACCTCCTTTTCTTTGGATAAAGGCCGCCAGTTTTTGGGCGGTTTCCCCTTTGTAAAAGCCGTCCCTCCCGTTTTTTGCAATTCTGCGCATGGTATTGGCCAAGGCCGGGTATTGTATAATATCGCCTTCCTTAAATACTTGGGCAAATTTGGTGCTATCACCATTTACCTCGATGAATTTGTCCCGTTGGCTCGCCAATCGCTTCTCTTGGTTTGCAGTCACTGGAACCCCCTTTTCCGCGAGTGCGATAACAGGTTCGAATATCTCCTCCAGAGGCAACGAACCAAACTTCTTGTGTACCTCTATAATTCCGGCAACGGTACCAGGCACCCCGACGGCAGTAGCGCCCACGGTACTCATATTGGGGATGACATTTCCCAAGGAATCCAAATACATATCCTTGTGGCCTGCAAGTGGCGCTTTTTCCCTGTAATCCAATCCGCCAACATCACCATTAGCCTTACGATATACCATAAATCCGCCACCACCTAAATTTCCTGCAAAAGGGTACGCGACCACCAAGGCCATTTCTGTGGCGACCATGGCATCGAAAGCATTACCGCCCTTCTTCAGAATTTCCACCCCTATTTTAGAGGCCTCTTCCCGCGCGGAAACCACCATGGCTTTTTCGGTGACCAATCCCGTTGGCACTACTGGGGCCTTTTTACAGTGAACGAAGACTATAGAAGCGAATACAAGTAAGAAATATTTTTTCATGTGTTCTGGTTTAAAGCTGGTTTTTATCAGGTTTTAAGGAGTTGTATTTCTGTTTGGAAAAGATAACCAATTCCTCAAAAAATTGAGTAAACTCTTCTTCAAAATCATCATAGTGTTCTTCCAGATCCAGAATGGCAAAATTCATCTTGGATTTATTTTGGGTCCTTCGGTTCATGCCTGTAAGTACTTTGGCAATTCCTTCCATGTTGGAGTAATTGAGCAACCAATTGTCGGCAATCATATAAGGCATCATATGTTTTGTGCTATCGGGGAGGAAATGATAGTATTCTTCCAAGGAATCATAAAAATTGTCTACGAACAATTCAAGGGGCACATCAGAATACACGGACCAATTCTTCGCCAAAAAATGGTCGTAAAATATATCCACGATGACACGGCTGTAATGGCTATAATTCTTGTGGAGCCGTTTGCTGCTCATTTTGGGGATTTTGTGGGCATCCGTAAAAGTATCTATTGCCCTGTGCAACAAAATACCTTGTTGAATTCGATGGGGTAGGTGTTTGTATTTGTTTCCCCGTATGCCATCCGCAATAAAATTGCCAATGGTAATATCGGTATCGTCAAATGAAAGGTAAATATGTGCTAAAAAGTTCAATGGGCCGATATTTTTCTATAAAAGTCGAATTTACGAATTGAAGAACTTTCAAATAACCCTAACCCTTTATATTTGCAAAAACTTACTTCAAATATGACACTAATCAAATCTATTTCAGGAATACGAGGCACCATAGGAGGAAAACCGGGAGATAACCTAACACCCATTGATGCTGTAAAATTTGCGGCATCCTACGGCATTTGGTTAAAAGACTACTCCAAAAAGGAGCAATTGAAAGTGGTGATTGGTCGCGATGCCCGTCTTTCTGGGGAAATGATACAGAATTTGGTCGTTTCAACCCTTGTGGGACTTGGCATCGATGTCATTGACCTAGATCTTTCCACAACCCCTACGGTTGAAATCGCCGTGCCCTTGGAACATGCGGATGGCGGTATTATCCTAACGGCAAGCCATAATCCAAAACAATGGAACGCCCTTAAATTATTGAACGAACGGGGCGAATTTTTGGATGCCGCACAAGGTGCCAAAATTTTGGAAATTGCCGAACGGGAAGATTTTGATTTCTCCGAAGTGGACCATTTGGGCGAAATCGTTAAAAACGATAGCTATATTGATATTCATATAGACGAGGTCCTAAATCTGTCCTTGGTGGATGCCGATGTGATTAGAAAGGCTAAATTCAAGGTGGTGGTAGACGGTGTCAATTCCACGGGAGGCATTGCCATTCCCAAACTGTTACATGAATTGGGGGTTGAAGTGGTTAAATTGTATTGTGACCCAACCGGCCATTTTCCCCATAATCCAGAGCCTTTAAAAGAGCATTTAGGCGATATCTGTAAAAAGGTCGTGGAGGAAAAAGCGGATTTTGGTATCGTTGTAGACCCGGATGTAGACCGATTGGCCTTTATCAGCAATGACGGGGAGATGTTTGGGGAAGAGTATACCTTGGTTGCCTGTGCCGACTATGTTTTGGGCAAAACCAAAGGAAATACGGTTTCAAACCTGTCCTCCTCAAGAGCCTTACGGGATATTACGGAAAAGCATGGAGGCACCTACGAGGCGGCGGCCGTGGGTGAAGTCAATGTCGTGACCAAAATGAAGGGCAACAAGGCCATTATAGGTGGTGAAGGAAACGGTGGTATCATTTATCCCGAGAGTCATTATGGACGCGATGCCTTGGTAGGTACGGCTTTATTTCTAATGTTGATGGCCGAAAAAGGTGGAACAGTCGCAGAATTGAGGGCCAGCTACCCCAGTTATTTTATGAGCAAAAAGAAAATTGAACTTACGCCAGGACTTGATGTAGATGGAATCTTACGTGCGATGGCCGACAAATATAAAAATGAAGAAATTTCCACAATTGATGGTGTAAAAATCGACTTTCCTGAAAATTGGGTACACTTGAGAAAATCGAATACCGAACCCATCATCAGAATTTATACCGAAGCGAAAAGTCAGACTGAAGCGGATTTACTGGCAGAACGCATTATTGGTGAAATCAAGGAAATCGCTGGTATTTAGGCCGACTTATTCGCCAAATAATTCGCACGGACAATTTTTGAGGTATTATGTTCCCCTGTATGGCTCCATCCAGGGGGCATAAAAATGTAGGCCAATTTGTTCCTTATTCCAGGTGCATGAAAAACGTCCCTGGCCAATGCAATGATTTCCCCAAAATATACATCTATAAAATTACCGCTTTTTACTTTTCGGGTAATGCCATACTCAGGCTTGGTATCAGATTGTTCTTCTTGATAGGTGCCAAAAACCCGGTCCCAGATATTCAAAAGGTTACAAAAATTGGTATCCATATATAGCGGGTTTCGGGCATGGTGTACCCTATGGTGGGAGGGTGTTAGCATAATTTTGTTCAAAAATCCGAATCGGGCATCCTTTATCATATTTTCACCTACATGGATAAAGGCGCCATAGGTGCCATCAATGAACATGATCAAAAATAACATGGCGGGCTCCACTCCTAAAAGTAAACACACGGTCGTTCGAATAACATCGGCATAGGGTGCTTGAAGGAAAAAATGGGCATAGGTGACGGAGAGGTTCATATCTTCGGGAACATGGTGGGTGGCGTGAAGACACCAAAACAATCGGACCTTATGTCCTAAATAATGATAGATAAAATGTCCGAACTCCCATACGATATAGGCATAGATAAACCAATACCAAGTAGGGCCCGTATTGATCAAGGCATAGGGCTCAAACCAACCAATACAAAGGGTCACCATCGCGATTGCGATAAACCTACCGACGAATCGGTTAAAAACATAAATAAGGAAATTGACCTTATATACCTTGGTCTGAGGCTTTTTATAAACAAGGCCCAGAATAAATTCCAACAATACTAATAATGGGATAATTGGGAAAATCAGACTTTGTATGCCCTCAAATGTTCTAAAAGAACTATAATCACCTGATTTAATGATTTCCCAAGCCTGGGAAATTCCTAGAAAACCAATGATTTCGTTGTACAAGGTATCCAAGAAGTCCATATTGCTATAGTATTTCGTCTAAAATATCAATAAATAGTAAATTACAAATTGATTGTCCGTTTAGTATCATAATCCTGTAATATTGGCAATCACCAGCCTATCGAATAGTCTTTCCTCGAAATATCTCCTATTGAGTTTGTAAACGAACTCGTTGAGATAGAGCTGAAGATATTTCCCTTTGATCTTATGGTAATTGCCCAAGAGGTTCCTTTTGGCATTGCTTATGGTTATGTGTACCCATTTCAAGGTTTCCTTTGTGGTTTCTTTATTGGATTTTTCGGTGATATGGAGTTCCACAAAATCTGATATATCAACGTACGAT